>JACGYV010000003.1 GCA_014116815.1 Holosporaceae bacterium 'Namur' | reverse complement strand
ATTATTTGAACATTGGAAACAAGGTAGAAAAGGCGTGTTCGCTTGATATGAGCCGTATGAGTCGAGAGGTTCACGTACGGTTCTGTGAGAGGCTAAGGGGGAAGTTCCTTTAGTCTACTCGACATAATTCATAGTTGTATACAAGTTACGGATTTGGAAAAATAATAACAAGAGAAGAAAAATCTTATACACTTTTCTGCTCACTTAAAAAAAGGTAGCTCTCATTTTTATATAAAGCTACCCTAGCACAACCTTGTCAAGGATTTAAACTATAACATAAAACTTTTCTATAATCACTATAAAATAAGCCAATCCGGTTCCGGTATAAGAATTAAAGCATACTGATTGCTAAAGTAGCTGCTATTGCTGCCGAATCATAAGAAAAGTCAATTTCAGGAATTAAAGAAGTTTCTTCATATTTTGATTCCGTACCGTTAACTAAAGTATTTAAAGATTCTATAGCTGAAACGCTGTATTCCAAACCTTTACCTATTGTATAAGGGATGTAACTGGAATAATCCGCAACAACCGATCCTAAGGTTAATAAGTGAGCAGGAAGTTGTATAATTTTATCTAAAGTATAAGAAATGCTATCTTCATATTCACTTCTAAAGAGAAACTGCATAGCTTCGGTCTCATTATTAGTAAATTCCACCAAATTATAATACTTTAAAAGTTGTTCATTTTCTAAGTGATAAGAACGAGTTACGCAAGATGAGTAATATAAAAATGATGCTCCGGCAGGTTTATTCCATTGCGTTATTGATTCAAGAGAGCTCCAATATTCATCGGTTAAACCTGCAGGAGTAATACTGCCGGAATATTGTGCTAATTTATTAGACAAAGTATCTAAAATATCAGAAGTTTTCAAGAAAGAGCTTGCTAAAAAATTAATTGCATTGTTAATCATAGTTGCATTCCATTAATACTAGTTATATATCATATTATATACTATATTTATTGCAAAAATATTATGAAAACTCTGATTTAACACAACTTTAACAAAAAACTTTGTTACTAGTTACTTTTACTCCCCTTTAACGGTAAAAATAGTATATAAATTTGTTATAATAAGATAAACACCGGAAGCACCAACTAAAGAATAAATAATTCTACTCATTAAAGTAAGTTCCCCAAAAATAAATTTTACCAAGTCAAAATTAGCGGTGCCTATCAGCCCCCAATTAACTGCTCCTATAATTGTTAGTATAAAGGCCGCCAGTTCCATCCAATTATTTGTATCTCTCATAGTATTGCTCCTTTGTTTAATACAATATCAATTTATTATCTAACTAATATAATTAAATAAAAATCATTTTATTGTTAACTTTTTGTTAAACATTGCTAATTTAATGTTAAGGGTTAGCTAATATTATATAAAGTGAACTTGACTTTACTAAAAAGTAGATTATTTTTTGTGAAAATAATTTATAAATATTAAAAATGAAAAATAAACTTATATGTGCGTCAATGCTTGCTTTAAGTATATCTTTAAGTGGTTGCGGTTTTAAATCAATTTCTCATGGTCGTGAAATTAGTGAGAAGGAAGCCTCTAATATTGAAATCGGTAAAACTTCAAGAGAAGATGTGATCATAATGTTTGGTGAGCCTTCTAAAATAACTGATGATGGTAAAGTATTTTTTTACGGATGGACCAGAGGTTCAAAAGTAGAAGTATTAGGCATGGGCGGCGGGTCATCTGAAGGTAAATCTTTGGTTGTAATTTTTAATAATGATGGAATAGTAAAAAACTACAGAATAACCATAGGCATGGCAACTGGCCAACAAATTGATTAGTATGCTTAAAAATATATCAATCTCATTAATTGCTTTAGTTCTTATACAAGGATGCTCTAATAATGTAAGTAGTGATCCTGCTCTGTTTGATAAGCTTCAAAAAAAATATGAAAGCATGAATTGCAATGAACTTAAAGCAGAAATTTTATTTTTGGATTCAAAGTTAAATAGCGCCTATAAAGGTAGAGAACCGGGTATAATGGATGCGGTTAACCCTATTTCTTATATCCCCGGTGTTCTTAGCGGTCAAAAAATGTTTAATGAAAATAAATCTAAAGAAATTAATGGTAAACTAACAATTTTAAATACTATATATCAAAAGAAAAGGTGTGTGGGTACTATGGTTATTGAAAAGTAGGAAAAATTGGAGTTTTTATTACTAGAGATTTATAACTCCTAATTTAGCTAAGTGAGAGAAATTAGTCCATGTATAGCAGGTGTTAGCAGGTGTATTCAACAAAAATCCTGTGAAGTGAACCTGAAAAGCAGTTAAATATGGAACACATTATATATTCGATTTACCGATATACATTCAAACTCTGACACTTTCTTTAGACGTGTAGCATTTAGACATGAAAATAAAAAAAATAGATGCAAAAAATGAATTCGGTGTAGAAGTTAAGACTTAACCAAACAAACAGTTAAAGTTTCGTTATTTTTCTCAAGAGCAAGTTTTTTGCTATCCATGAAAGTTTGCATAGGTGTTTTACCATAACAATACTTACCTGAATGAGGACGTTCATTATTGTAGTAATGTAGCCATGAATCCGAGTCTTTTTGAAGTTCTTCAAGAGAGGAATAGATTTGAATGATAAAGAAGCGCACGGAGAGATAGAAACTGAACATCCAGGATTTTTGGGATGTCAGGATACTTATTATGTGGGTAACTTTAAAGGCATAGGGAAAGTTTACGGGCAAACCTATATTGATAGCTACTCAAGAGTTGCAGACGAGAAGTTATATACGGAAAAAACTGCAATTACTTCTGCCGATATGCTTAATGACAGGATATTACCCTGGTATGAAGAGCAAGGCGTTCCTATACTTAGGATACTAACTGACCGCGGCACTGAATATAAAGGAAACCCTGAACATCATGCCTTTGAATTATTCTTAAGCATTGAAGAAATAGAGCATACCGTTACTAAAGCTTATTCCCCTCAAACTAACGGTATGTGCGAAAGATTCCATAAAACCATGAAGGAAGAGTTCTTTGATACCGCAATGCGTAAAAAAATCTATTCCTCTCTTGAAGAACTTCAAAAAGACTCGGATTTATGGCTACATTACTACAATAATGAACGTCCTCATTCAGGTAAGTATTGTTATGGTAAAACACCTATGCAAACTTTCATGGATAGCAAAAAACTTGCTCTTGAGAAAAATAACGAAATATTATACCTTGAGTACATATCTGAAACTCATAATTCATGTGTCAATCAGATAAATCAACTTTAACTGTTTGTATGATTAAATCTTAACTTCTACAAGTTTTGGGAGATAAATTAATAATGACACAGTTCTTTGAAAACTCCCTTAATATATTTATAATGTTATTATGAGAATTAAGACTTACAAGTATAATTGCTTAGCTCAGCTCTTTTATTTAGAACTTTATCTTGATAGCTTTCCTTTTTTCTCTTTTTTTCATGTAAGGATTTTTCTTTATCTAAATATGATGCATCTGTATTAATAATATTACTATCTATGATACCATGTAGTCCATTATCAAAATTCCTACAACTTTCGGAGCACCTTTTTTGATGATTATACTGGTAATCCTTCATAACTTCTTTAATGAGGAAAGGGTTAATACTCAACAAGGTATTCAATACCTTTTTTGTTTATATAGAATTATAAATTCCTTGATTTATATCTTCGGTACACAAAACTAAAAAGCATTTAACTATGTCATTATTGCCATATGCAATCATCAAGAATTTATGTCTTTCTGGAAGGACGGAAACTAAGTCGCAAAAAAAGTATTTCCTTTGGTCAAGAGCTAAATCGATACCTAAGAGTACATTGGCTCTATGTGGGTGAAAGCGGCTCAAATAAAAAAGCATTAAAGAAAGAAAATCAAAAAGGCCTTAGCCATCTTTTCAGAGAAAAAGTGGAAAGGTTCAAATTTATGCAGAAGTATAAGAATGAATTTAACCTTGAGAGGATGGCTAAAATAATCCCTGATTTCGGTCTAAACAATTGAGGTCACTTCAGTTGTTAGGTATTACATTACTACTACCCCCACCTTTTATACCCGTTTGTTTATTAGTTCCCTGAGGTAGGATTAATTTATCTCCTTCCTTAATCAGTATTATGGTTCTGCCTTGCTTATCAACAGAGGTCTTATCCTTTAAGTTAGGGTTTGATTCTAAAATATCACCTCTGCTCACCCCGTACTTAGCTGCTATACCATCTACCGTATCTCCATCTTTAACCTTATGCACTTTAGCCTTAGCTTCCTTCCTATCTTTAGGATTAGGTCCTATATTGCTAAAACCAGTCTCTCTACTATGGTCTTCTCCGGCATAATTACCACTCGCTTTAGCACGCTTCATTGCTTCGTCTAAATTATTTTTTATTTTTTCATTCATTTCATCAAATTCAAAAAGTATATCATTTATGCCTTTCATAGCTTCCTCCCTAAAAGGCCTCATTCTTTCCGCATTCTCTCTTTCAGCTTTAGCTTTCTCCTCCGCATGCACCTCAACTCTGCTTCTCACAAAGTTTACACCTTCGCTAGCTAAAAACTGTGCTATATTACTTATCCCTTATTTCTTAACGCTATATAACCCTCCGGTTAATAACCTCACTAAATTATTTTTAAATCTTGATATATCTGAAGAGTAATCCCCTTTTAATGCTTGACCTATCTTATCACATATCGTAATCAGCCCGAGATCTCTTATTGCTTGTGTTGCAGGGCTTACATCGAGCTTTTTAAGTGATTGGCAGTTATTATAATCTATCCCTCCGTTTACTAAATATCTCTGACTGCTGATCGCATCCATCAGCTCCACCGATACAACTTCTCCGAAACTACTCTCTAACTGACTTTGCATCATATTATAACTATTAAGTGCATTGCTCCCTGCAACACCCCTAATCCTTGCTTTCATCTTTTCTATAAAGTTATCCAGCGCTTCACTGCTCTTTATTCCGTTTAGGGCAAGCGTACTTACTCCGTTAAAGACTGTACCGGCTACATTAAACCCTCCTCCTATACTCCCAAATCCCGTACCCGCTCGCAACTAATCCTATTAGGCTTGATAGACCTCCAAGGATACTCTGGGTACCTGTATCGGTAAATTTCTTGCTATAGCCTTTAATTATCTCTTCAGCCTGCTTCATTAGCATATTTTCTATAGCTTGGTTATTCTTGTTCCAGGTATCTGCTGCAAATATTTGCTTTAATTGCGCCATATACTGAGCAACTAAAGTTTCTATTTCATTTCTAACTTTTGCTTCCAATTCATCTTTATCTAATACCGCATGCTTACCTACATTGTATAAAACTGCTCCTACCGCCTGTATTCCTACTGCAATTGCAGCTCCTTCCTTTATGAATGTAGTGACTTGTCCCACTTTTTTAAAACCTTGGGCTAGACCTTCAAATAGATTTAGGTTAGTTCCTAACTGACCAAGTCCTGCGGTTATTAAATTTATAGCATAGGTTATTCCTTTAGATTTAAAGAACTCTATCGGGTCAATCGGAGTGCCGTTGATTATCGATATTGCACTTGATACTATATCACTTATCCCGCTTATTATCATCCCTTTAGCGAATACCGCTGCAAAAGCTGATAACCCTGGAGTCATGAGAAGTGTAGCTCCTATCACGATCTGAGCAATACCGATAAGTGCAGAAAAGATAGTTCCAAACCAATCATTGTCATTATCTAAGTCATATGCTTCTATCTCAAATAATCTTCCACCTAAATCCTCAATTTCAGCGGCGGTTATTTGGCTACCTTTAAATATCACCGGGTCAGCCAAGCCGGTTAAAAGAGTTCTACTGTTTGCCTTAGTTTCAATGCTGTTATTTGCAAACTGCATGATTGCTTCAGTCATATTTATTTTATTTATTACTTTACTTAAACCTACTCCTCGCTTTACTCTTATTCCTTGATCTCCACCACTTTCTGAAATAACATTTATATTACCAGCTATAAGCTCTATAATTTTTTTATACAGCTCTATTGAGCCGGCTAACTGCAATGTCAGATCATCTGTAGAGTTTATTACGTTTTGCATCATTAAATATGCAAGCTGGCTTTCAAGTTGTGGGATTACCGTATCATTTATTGCCTTATAAGCATTCACAGAGTGCTCGTAAAAGGTTTGTTTTATCCTGCCTGCATCCTCAGCTTGAGCAATATCTACAATCCCTTTGCTCTCTTTAAGCAGATAAAAGTAACTTAGCGCATTGTGAATTGTCCAGGAATAAACGTCATCTAAACTTTTAGCACGCTCTAAGAAAGTCATTGCTTCACTTAGCGGATCTTTAACTTCGTATTCTCCAAACATAGATTTGAATATGCTACTTACTGTATCAGTAACTTTATTGACTGCATCTCTAAATACACCTGCTCCCCATGATATAAAATTATTCAAACTACCTTCATTATTTTCATTTAGATTGCCTGCACTAGTTGTAAGAAAATCATTAAAGCGATATTACTCTCGTTCATGATAGATATTCTCATATTCCCAAGCTTTTAGAACTAAAAGGTGAGGATTAGTCATTAGCCTATTTGACTTATGAAGCTTATCAATTTCTTCTTTAAATGATTTAAACTTTGCTAAAATAGTATCGTTTTTTGATTGGTGGTATTTTTCTAACTCAGATTTTTCTTCTTCTGTGTTGGTTTTGCAGTAGAATTCTTCAAATAATAACTTTCCTTGCTCTTTTAGCCAAATAGCCCAAAGCTCATTAACTCTTCTAATCTCCTGATTATAGTTATATAGCTCCCTATCTTTAAGCCATAATAAATAATGTTGGCGTAATTCAACTTTCTCTAGTAACTCCAGGGTAATTTCTATTGAAGTATTTAAATGCTTAAATTTATTATCTTCAAGTAGCAGATGTTTTAAATACTTTGGTTTAAGAGGGTGGGATTTTAAAGCAGTTTTACTATTTTGAGAATAACTATCCCGTTCTTCCCTCCAATCCAAATGAACCTTCTTATTCATCATTAGGTTAAACATTTCCTCAGTACGCTTAGGAATAGCCGGTATATTAGATAATCCTTTAAAGCTATTATAAAATGAATAAGTTCATAATCTTGCCGGTTTAAACTAGAACTATGCCCGCCTTTATTTAAGATCGATCTAATATGCATATCTACTTTAGGATCGATATCAGCGAGCATTTCTGTTACATCAAATTTTTCAATACTCTTATTTTCATCTGCTACTGCAAGATAAATTTTATTATCCCTTTCAAATAGATAAATGGTCATTTTTTTCATGTCATTATCTTCTTCAGGGCTTTTAAGTTTTATCGTTTTATAACCGGTTGGAGTGCTAATCTCTTTTATAAAGTCAGTATACTTACTAAATATCTCATCTTTTAAATTCCTGCTTGGTTGCTCACATAAACGATCTCTATCTAATTCTAAATTTTCCTTAAATGCTCGATAATTATATAAGCAAGTGATATCCCCCTTACATCCTTCAAATAACTCCTCTTCATTAAGCACTAATTGAGCAGAACCAGGTTCATCCTTACGTGCCGCACGCCCAAAACCCTGATCTCCTACCCGTACACTACCCGGGAATTTACCCATAATAACATGCAATCCACCATTCTTGAGTACTGGATTACTTATTTTAAGGTCAGTTCCTCTACCAGCTAAGTTAGTGGCTACAATTACATCTCCTAATTCTAAATATCTTTTTTCAATCTTTTCATCATTTTTTTCATTACCTGCACCATATATAAAAATTTGTGATTTGTCATAACCAGATAACATTAGGTGCCTTGCTAACGCCTCAACCTCTTCAATAGTTTCCATTATAATTAAAGCAGCTCTTTGCCCAGCTATTTTTCTATTAACAATATCAGAAATCTCTTGGTGCCACTCTTGCTGATTACTGCAAATAACAGCTGGAAATATAGTTAAATCTTTATAGATAAAGTTAGGTATTGTTAGTAGATCAACTCCATGCACCTCTTTTAAGTATTCATGGTGAGGAGAATTACCTGTGGTGCCTGTTAAACCATAAATACTACCTTTGTATTTGCTAAAATAACCTACATAGCTCATAAAGATGCTGGTTAAGCTTTCAGCACGCAATGCTAACCCATGCTTTATACTTAAAAATTGGTACAGCCCATTAGCCCACTGTAAATTATGCTGTATAACACCCGTGTTTTGGAAATCCACAGGCTTGATTGCAGCTAGAGTACTATTAGAATCTACAATATATTCATTCTTATCCTTATAAAAAGTTGCTGTCATTATAGAATCCGTCCAAGCAGAATAGTGATCTTTTACATAACTCTCTAGGTGTCTTGGAATTATAACAGTTCGACTTTCTCTATCTTCATTTAGTTTTAATATGTGATTAACTGTAAAGTTACTAACCTCATTTTTTAGAAAATTGTTACATGTTTGGTTTTTCTTTTACCTCAGCTTGTTCGATAACTGTTTTAGTTAGCTTTGCCATTTTTTGTCTTGTTTGGGTTTTGCTTATAATTTAGGTGTTACCGTACAAAGGCTTGCAAAGTCAACCGGAATTAAGTGCTTATAAAAGTGGTTAGAAAACAAAATAATCAGATCGAAATGAGAGTGTAAAAGGATAATTTCGTGTACTAACGGTGTACTAAAGAGGGAAAAAGTTTCTAAGTATGATATCAATAAAATGAGAAGAAAAAAGCTGCTAATATATTCGTAAATACAATAGGTTAGGGCGAAGATAAGAGGGTAGGGAAAGAATATTTTAGTATTAGTGAGTAAAAAATAAAAGAAAGGGCTGGAGAGCGCTATTTACGGGGCTTTAAGTGGTGATCCCGACGCGACTCGAACGCGTGACCAATTGATTAAAAGTCAATTGCTCTACCAACTGAGCTACGGGATCATCCTGTCATGGGTCATTTATATATCATAGTTATCACATAAAACAAGCATTTTTTTACTTATGGCCTAAAAATCTGCAAATTGTGAGTGCTGAAGAGCCATATACTTTTGAAGAGAGAATTTCATATCTCGAGCTTAAAACAAACTTGTCTCTTTTGGCGTGTTCAATAATTATAAAGTTCTGTTTATCAATCCAATTGCCTTCTTCTAAAGCTTTAAGAGAAGAGGTGATGATGTTTGGTATATTGTAAGGGGGGTCTAATAGAATTAAATTATATTTCTTATGGTTGCTTTTAAGCTTTGTAGCATCGCAGACTATGAATTCAGAGTTTGTAAGCTCGTTAAAATTTTCCGCGTTTTGCCTGGATATCGCAATATGAGATGGTTCCTTATCAATAAAAGTTACAAATTTAGCACCTCTCGATAATGCTTCCAGGCCTAATGCTCCTGAGCCGCAGAATAAATCAAGAACATTTGCACTTTCCATAAAATTCTCAATTTCAAAGGTTGCGCTATTAATAATATTAAAAATAGCCTCTCGAGTTTTTTCGGTGCTTGGCCTAAAGTTTTTAGCATTGCTACCTTTTAAGGCGGTAAGTATTTTTCGGTTTTTATATTTTCCGGTGATAATACGCATTATATATACTCACGATTTGATTTTAATAATTTCTAACATATCATTTTTACTATCTCCAGATTTGCTTACATAATTTTTTCTGATAAAAAAGCACTATTAGCTTTTTCGGAACTAATAGTGCTTTTAAAATGTAATTAGTTATAAAGCTTATTTGGATTTTAATGCATCCAGCATTGTAGTTCCTAAGCTTGCAGGAGACTCGGAAACAAATATACCTGCACTTTTCATTGCTTCGATCTTGCTTTCAGCAGTATCTTGTCCGCCTGAAACTATTGCACCCGCGTGCCCCATTCTTTTACCGGGAGGAGCAGTTATTCCCGCAATAAACCCGACTACCGGTTTCTTAGTTTTTGACTCTTTAATAAAGTTTGCCCCGTCAACTTCAGCAGTACCGCCGATTTCACCGATCATGATGATTGCTTCGGTTTCTTCATCCTTCACAAAAAGCTCAAGTACATCTACGAAATTAGTGCCGTTTACAGGGTCGCCGCCGATTCCGACGCAGGTGGATTGCCCTAAGTTTACAGCAGTGGTTTGTGCAACCGCTTCATAAGTCAAAGTACCTGATCTTGATACTATACCGATTTTACCGGGTTTATGAATGTAACCCGGCATAATACCGATCTTACATTGATCAGGTGTGATAACGCCCGGGCAGTTGGGGCCGATAAGCCTGGACTTCGAGCCGACCAATGCACGTTTAACTCTCACCATATCTAATACGGGGATACCTTCGGTGATGCAAACTATAAGCTCAACTTGAGCATCAATCGCTTCTAAAATAGCATCCGCTGCAAATGCGGGCGGGACATAAATTACTGACGCATTAGCTTGTGTTTTTTTAACCGCTTCATCCACGGTATTAAATACCGGAAGGTTCAAGTGTGTTGTACCGCCTTTGCCGGGAGTAACACCACCAACCATTTTCGTGCCGTACGCAACTGCTTGCTCGGAATGGAAAGTGCCTTGTGCTCCGGTGAAACCTTGGCATATTACTTTAGTATTAGAATTTACCAGAATAGACATTTATTAACCTTTAAATTATTTGATTGCACTTACAATTTTTTGAGCTGCGTCAGCTAAATCATTTGCCGGAATTAAAGCAAGCCCTGAAGAGGAAAGCATTTCTTTGCCTTTATCAGCATTTGTGCCTGCAAGCCTTACCACTACAGGCACCTGCACCCCGACTTCTTTAGCGGCATGAATTACTCCTTCCGCAATAATGTCGCACCTCATAATTCCGCCGAAAATATTAACTAAAATGCCTTTTACGTTTTTATCCGAAAGAATTAATTTAAAAGCTTTAGTAACTTTTTCTTTAGTTGCTCCGCCGCCCACGTCTAAAAAGTTTGCAGGTGAACCGCCGTAAAGCTTAATGATGTCCATAGTAGCCATTGCAAGTCCGGCACCGTTTACCATACAACCGATGTTCCCTTCCATCTTAATATAGTTAAGATCATCTTTATGAGCTTCAACCTCAAGCGGATCTTCTTCATACTCATCGCGGAGTTCTGCGATCTCGGGGTGCTTGTAAAGAGCATTCGCATCAAAGTTAATTTTTGCATCAAGTGCTAATATGTTGCCGTCCGTAGTTTCAATAAGCGGGTTGATTTCAATTTGATTAGCATCGGTTGCGATAAACGCATTATATAAGTTCCTCGCAAGCTTAGAAATAGCCTTAACTTTATCACCTTCGAAGCCCAGTCCGAACGCAATTTTTCTCAGGTGGAAATCTTGAATTCCATATGCGGGATCAACTATAACTTTTACAATTTTTTCAGGATGAGCTTCAGCCACTTCTTCAATTTCCACACCGCCTTCGGTAGATGCGATAAATACCAAGCCGCCCGTCATTCTGTCAAGAACTAAAGATAAGTAATATTCTTTCTTAATATGAGAGCCTTTCTCGATATAAAGCCTTCTCACCATCTTTCCTTCAGGCCCGGTTTGCTTTGTGATCAGGGTCATGCCAAGCATTCTTTTTGCTTCCGCTTCTACATCTTCAATGGTTTTTACAACCTTGACGCCACCTGCTTTGCCTCTGCCGCCTGCATGAATTTGAGCTTTTACTACCCAAATAGAATCTTTGTCTTTAGTATCAGCCGGAATTAGCTTGTTAGCCGCAGCAACTGCTTCTTCAACGCTAAATGCCGCTTCTCCCGTCGGTACCGATACCCCATATTTTGCAAGCACTTGTTTTGCCTGATACTCATGAATATTCATTTAATTTTATCTCCAATTACCAATAAACACTACACATCATAGAATAGTAATAAATCACAATATTTACAAGTTTTTAAAATTCATAATTTTTTCTAAATTATTTAATGTCTGATAAATAAATATAACCTATAAAATTAATTTGTTATAAATAATAGTAAAATTTAACTGTAATAATTATTTATTTTTGATATAATGCCAAAATGGGTTAAAAAATTTTTACTTGATCTGTAGACTGTATAAATATGCGGTTTTATAAATTTAAATTTTTTTGTTAACTTTTTATTAAGAATTTGTTAAATATACAGGATATGGGGTTTGGCTGATCATGCTGTAATGGTAATATTGACTGGCTTTTAGAGTTTTTTTATGATTGAAGACATAAAGTATTTTAAAGAATTAGAAAGATTGCGCTTTGAACAGGAGCTACTTGAAGAGGAGATTAATGAACTTATGAAAGGTAAGGTTATTAATCAATTTCTTATATTTAACTTAATAAAAAGGAAAGGGCGGGTAAAAGAATCTATTGCAACAATATGCTCAACTATCTATACAAATATCATAGCTTAAAGTTAAATTGTAATAAAGATTTAACTTCTAAGTAATTTTTTTATCTTAAGTTATTAATACAAGATATGTAATTAAAATATAAGCACATATTAATTATATGCATAAAGGTATGCTTCTAGAATGGCTGTATTTTATTGCCAAGCATAATTTATATGTAAGTTATCTTCTGTATAGAATTGCAGCTAAGTGTTTTTGCAACTAAGCAGTTAAGCATAAATATTTAGATGCTTTAGCTGCCGACCGTCGGTTTCAACCCTAAAGAATTTAAGATTTTATAAGCTATATTTAAGTTTAGCCCGATTACATTCGTATCAGAGCCGATGATATATTCTATAAACATATTGGCCATACCCTGAATAGAGTAGGCGCCTGACTTTCCTTCCCACTGCCGGGATGCTACATATAAATCCAACTCTTCAGCAGAAATTCTTTTGAATTTAACCGTGGTATGGGAAACTTGAGTAATTATCTTTTTTTTGTAAATCACTGAAACTCCCGTATAGGCTCTATGCCTATGACCTGAGAGAAAATTAAGAAAAGTGCGCGCTTCCTCTGTTCCTTCAGGTTTGCCGATAACTCTTCTTCCTCTTGCAACCACGGTATCAGCTGCAAGTATTATATCATCCGCATACTCGCTTTGTGCTTTTTTAGCTTTCTCATAAGATAATCTTTTTACTAACGCTGAGGGCAGCTCTTTTTTGAGAGGAGTTTCATCTATCTCGGGGGCGAAGATGAGATCGGGTGTGTAGCCGATTTGCTTAAGCAAAGATAATCTTCTCGGTGAGGTTGAGGCAAGGATAAGTTTAGGCATTATTCCTCAACAGGAGCAGGTATGCCGTCTTTATGTCTATGTTTTACTCTTCCTTTAGAAAGGTCGTAAGGAGTCATTTCCACGGTAACGTCATCACCGGCTAAAACTCTAATTCTGTTTTTTCTCATTTTTCCGGAAGTGTAAGCAATAATCTCATGCCCGTTTTCAAGAAGCACTCTAAAAGTCGCATTTGGTAAAAGTTCTACTACTTTTCCTTTAAATTCAAGTAATTCTTCTTTAGCCATGAATCTCTAAAATATATATATTGATTTGTAAACTTATATCACTATTTCGTATACTTTCAAGCGCGTATTGACAATATAACCTAT
Organism: Holosporaceae bacterium 'Namur'; assembly: GCA_014116815.1. Taxonomy (GTDB): domain Bacteria; phylum Pseudomonadota; class Alphaproteobacteria; order Rickettsiales; family Midichloriaceae; genus Jidaibacter. The sequence continues at coordinate 96,907 of JACGYV010000003.1, read as the reverse complement.
TTAAAATAGCATCTAATCAGTTTAAATGTATTAATAGGGACTTAATAATGTCAAATTCAGTAACCGATGCAACTTTTGAAAAAGAAGTAAAAGAACATAAAGGATATGCCTTAGTTGATTTTTGGGCGGAATGGTGTGGTCCATGCAGGCAACTGAGCCCGATCGTTGATGAAATTGCTTCCGAATTTGAGAATCAAGTTAAAGTATTAAAAATGAATATTGATGAAAATCCGGATACTCCGACTAAAATGGGCGTTCGCGGTATACCGACGTTAATGCTTTTCCAAGACGGCAAGCATATTGCAACAAAAGTCGGATCTATGCCTAAGAGTACATTAAGTGACTGGATAAATTCAGAAATAAAATAAGTTGTGGTTACCGGAAATTTAAAAAAGCTCATTCTTAATTTACAGGATGAGCTTTTTTCTACTCTCAACCTTATTCCTCAAATTGGTTTTGAACTTGAGTTTTATCTTACTGATTTAAAAGGTAATCAAATTGATCATCCTCAAGCTTCTCTGCTTAGACAGCTCTTGGCTGAACAAAACATAATCCTTGAAGAAGAGAAGGGAAGGGGGCAATTTGAGGTGCAATCAAACTACACTTCTGATCTACCCGTGCTGATAACTTACCTGGAAGAACTGAAAGCCATTTTAGGGAATTATGCCGAAGCATGCGGTTTTTTGGTTAATTTTGACCCGAAGCCGTTCCCGGAGGATTATGGTTCTTCACTGCATGTACATCTAAATTTTCTTAATAAAGAAGAGAGAAATTTTTTTTCTTTAGCTGATACCCATCAGAGTTACGAATTAAAGAAATGCATATACGGAATACTTGATATTATAAGAGAGGGAATATATTTTTTTGGGAGCGAGAAAGATTTTAGTAGATTTAGTGCAAAATTTATGGCTCCAATTAATATTAGTTGGGGAGGAAATAACCGAACAACCGCAATTAGGGTTCCTGATAGTAAACCTGAGTTTAGAAGAATTGAACTTAGAGTGCCTTCGGCAAATGCATCGCTTGAAAAAGTGATTGCTTTTGTATTAATCGGGGCATTGCATGGTTTGAAAAATGAGAATCTGTATTATGAAAGAATCTATGGAAATGCATTTGATAAACAGTATGCTTTACAATTGCTACCTAAGGATTTAAAAGAAGCAGAAAATATTTTTTATGAGCAAGGAGTGCTCAAAAATTATTTGGAAGAATTCCAATACTATGAGAGGGAAGAAATAAATATATGAGTAATAAGTTTAAGCATATAGCAGTATTAATGGGCGGGCTATCAGCAGAGCATGACATTTCCATAATGTCAGGCGAAGAAGTCGTTAAGATTCTAAATGAGCTGGGATATAAGGTGAGTATTATAGATCCGAAAGAAGATTTTGCAATAAAGCTTGCTGAGGTCAAACCTGATGTTGTGTTTAATGCGTTACACGGAACTTATGGAGAAGACGGCGCTATAGTAGGGGTATTGGAAACTATGAAAATCCCTTATACGCATTCGGGAATTATGGCTTCTGCGATTGGGATTAATAAAAGGATGGCCAGAGAAATAGTAGCAAGCAGGGGTATTAAGGTTGCGCCCGGAAAAGTTGTTACCTTAGAAGAAGTAGTCGAAGCATCTAAAGCTAAAGAGGGTTTATTTCCAAAACCGTATGTAATTAAACCTGTGCAGCAAGGTTCAAGTTTAGGTGTGCATATCATAAAAGAAGGTGATAATTTCCAGTTTGATTATAAAGATTGGAAGTATGGGAATCAGCTTTTAATTGAGGAATTTATTCCCGGTAAAGAGTTGAGTGTAGCATATTTTAACGGTAGAGCTTTAGGTGTGCTTGAACTGAGACCGAAAGTCAAATTTTTAGATTATGAAGCAAAATATACCGAGGGGGTTACCGATCATATATTCCCGGCGGAAATTCCGGAAGATGTTTATAAAAAAGCATTAAAATATGCTGAAGTCGTACATGAAGCACTAGGGTGCAGAACAGTAAGCAGATGCGATTTCAGATATAATGAAAACCAAGGTAGCGAAGGACTATACTTTCTTGAGATTAACACGCACCCCGGGCTTACTAAGTATTCAATGGTACCGGATCTGATATTAAGAGTCGGCCTAACTATAAAAGATTTAGTGGAGCAGTTAATAAGTGATGCTAAGTATGAAATTAATTAAAAAATGAAGCAACAAACTTATAAAATTAAATCACGACAAACTTTGCTTAAAGCAAAAGCACAAAGACTGAGAACTTTTAAGCTGAAGATTTTTACTTTAGTTTTTTTAAGCATAGTCGGTTATTACATTTTTCCTCACGGGGCTTTTGATAATATCCCGAGCTTACCGAGCAAATTTTTAAAACAGAAAGTTTTTACTTTGGATGAGGTTGAAATATTAGGAGTAAATAAACTAAGTTATAATCAAGTTTTAAGAACTGCCGAATTAGATGAAGTAAAAAATATATTTGATATAGACTTAATCTCTCTTAGAGAAAAGCTTAAAACCAATCCTTGGATTGAAGGAGCAAGCTTAAGTAGGATATTGCCGTCAAAAATAAAAATCTTAATTAAAGAAAGAGTGCCGAGTGCGATTTGGTGGCATAAAGGAAAGTTTTATTTAGTTGACCATAGCGGGTTTGTTATAGAAAAAGTATCGGAAAATAGCCTTAAAACCGGTTATTTGCTGATAGTAGGAGAAGATGCTAATAAAGATTATCATGTTATTCAAGACATGCTGTTTCATAACAAATTATCAAACCGGGTATTATCAATTATTAAAATCGGTAATAGAAGGTGGGATCTTTACTTACAAGGAGATTTACAAGTGAAGTTACCGGAAGCTAATGTAGAGAAATCATTGGAAATTCTTGCAAATATAGTTAAATATAAAAATAATGATTTGAGTGTTATTGATTTAAGGCTCATCCCTGATAAAATTTATATTGAATACAAATCAAAAGACGGATAACGGGAAGCATAAACTATGCCTAAACAAAGAAGTAACATTGTGGCTGTATTAGATCTCGGGAGCTCTAAGGTAGTTTGTTTTATAGCTCGAATGGGTACACAAGGGAGAATAGAAATACTCGGCGTCGGGCATCATGCTTCCCATGGCATTAGAGCCGGAATTATAACTGATATTAAAGCAACCGAAAAATCAATCATTTACGCGGTAGAAGCGGCTGAAAAACTCGCCGGCGAAAGCATACAGAAGATTTACATCGGGATGACTTCCAATAATTTAATTTCACATAGAGTGCCATCTGAAATGGTGGTGACCGGGCATGAAATAAATGAGAAGATATTAAATAAGTTGCTTTTCCAAGTGATCGATAAATATAACGACCAGGAAATAGAGATCATTCATTCATTTCCGTATGATTATATGCTTGACGGGAACAGGGGGATTGAAAGCCCGCTCGGTATGTACGGTAATAAAGTATCCTGTGATTTTCATATTATCTCCGGGCAGGCAAGCACATTGTTGAATATTGCTAATTGTGCGGCAAGATGCCAACTGGAAGTAGAAGGTTATATCTCTTCGGCTTATGCAAGCGGTATAGCATGTCTAACTGCCGATGAGATGGATTTGGGAGTAACTTTAATTGAGTTCGGCGGTAGTTGTACCTCGGTCTCGGTTTTCAGTAGAGGTAATTTAATTTTTACCGACGGAGTTCCGCTTGGTGGGATTAATGTTACTAATGATATTGCAAGAGGACTTTGCACTGATTTTACCAATGCGGAGCGGGTAAAAAACCTTTACGGAGGAGTTATTATAACTCCTTCGGATGAGCGGGAAATGATTGAAGTTCCTTTAACTGATGATGATGACAGTGAGATGAATGTTGTACCTAAAACCACGTTGGTTGAAATAATCCGCGCCAGAGTTGAAGAGATTTTAGAAATTATCCAGCATAAGCTTGATGAAAGCGGAGTGAGTAGGCAGGGTGGAAATAAAATAGTTATCACGGGGGGAGCTTGTCAGCTTTCCGGAATGAAAGAGTTGGTCGGGCATATATTTTCTAAAACCGTAAGGGTAGGCTATCCGATAAAATTAGAAGGATTAGGGGAAAATGCGAGCGGAGTTTCATTTGCAACACCTGTCGGGATGTTAATACATTTGACCGAAACGGAAAATTCCATGGATCCGTTCGGTTTAAGAAGTTCAAATAGTGAAGGATTATTTAAAAATTTGTTTCGTTGGCTAAAACAGAATTTTGCTTAAATGCATTATATCTCCGGTAAATTAAATTGAATACCTTATATATTTATTTGAATAAAACTTCAGCTGCCTTAATGGAATATTAGCGAGAGGTATAATATTAAATAGGAAAATTCTTAACAATAAGAACTACTGCAAATGCAACAAAAAGTGGAATGATCCATTTTAAGAGATCTCTTTTGATTTCTTTAAATTCCAGCTTTGCTTCAGTGGCCTCTTGTTTGGCGCTGCTGATATCCTGTTTAAGTTCACTTGCGGAATCATCTATTTCCTGTTTTATCTCAGATTTGGTATTTGCGGTATCCTGCTTAAGTTCATTTATAGAATCATTGATTTCCTGTTTTATTTCAGATTTGGTATTTGCAATATCCTGCTTAAGTTCCGAATTAATTTCGACCAACTCTGTTTTTATTTCACTGAGCTCGGATTTTGTAGCTATTTCACTTCTGAGTATTTCAATATCTTTTCTAATTAAAGCGAGCTCCTGCTCTACTTTTGTGCCCTGGTTGTTAGCTGTATCATTACTCGAATCATGTTCTTTGCTAACCATGATGGCATTAATAATTTCGCTTGCCTGATCCTCGGGAACCCCTCTGTCAGTTAGCTTCTTCACTGCGTCATAAGAATTAAATGCTTTCATTTTCAAATACTTATCTATTTATATTTAGTTTAATTTAAATATATTTTGCATTCAAGTAGAGAGCATTAAATAAATTATATATAAGGTTTTAACCGTTAAGCTATATCTCTTGCAAAACGGCGTTTTCCTGCTCTATTTGTTTAGCCCAGCTGCTTATTTTTTTCTTATTTATTGAAAACGGCACTCTTTGAGCTAATGCTTTTTCCTGCTTGATTTTTCTATATTCCGAAACCTTTTCAAGCAGTTGCTTCACATTTTCCGATTGAGTGAGGTCTTTAGCCGTTTGACCTTCATTACTAGTTATATCCGGATCCGCCCCTGCTTTTAGAAGGGTTACTACTGTTTTCATAATATTTGTGTTTTTTAATATAGCTAATGGCAGGTGACCTTCCATTGAAAGCATTAAGAGGGCGGCAATACAGCGGTTTGAATTCTCGGCGGCTGCCACCATTAGCGGCGTATAACTTGAGTTGTTCGGCCAGTAACTTTGAGCATTAATATTAATATTCTCTATACTCCTTAATAAATACTTAATTTCTTTTGTTTTTCCGGCGAAAGAGTATTGAAATAATTTTTTTTCGCCCTCTATCTGAGTAACCCATTTGTTAACCATCGACTTTGTAGGATTATAAGGTATAACCGCTATTGAAGATCTATTAGGTATGCAATCGTTAATCAGTTCTATTGCTTCCGGAGTAAGCTTGGATTTCTTTTTGTAAATTTCATAAGATTGCTTAAAATCCTGATTTTTCACTAGACGGTTAGAAATATATTGAGTTGTTATATTAAGTAACGATGGCATATTTTCTTTCTGCTCTTTCTTATAAGCATTATACTTTTCAAGTAATTTTTTTATACCAATATTTTCCGTCAGTTCATTAGCTGTTCTGCTGTGAATATCTGTAATATTAATATCAGCTCCTGCTTTTATAAGTGATGCCGCTATCTCTAAATTTCCATTCTCGGCTGCAATTATTAAAGGAGTTTTGAAACTAAATATATCCCTTGTATTTAGATCGGCTCCATTATCTAATAGTAATTTTACTATTTCCTTATGCTGATTTTTTACTGCAAGCATTAATGCTGTGCTATTATCATTGCGGTAAGCGTTTACATTAGCTTTCTTGTTTAATAGTTTTGCTACCACTTCTATATGACCGTTTTCTGCAGCATGCATTAATGCAGTGTAACCTAACTTATCTTTTTTATCGGGATCTATGCCGTTATTTAAAGCAATACTTACCAGCTCTACGCTACCGGTTTTTGCTGCGGATATTAGCGTTTTATAACCCAACTCCCCTTGAATATTTATATTTAAACCTTTACTCAGCAACAATTCCGCTGTTTCTATGTGACCATTTTCTATTGCCTTTTGAAAAGCTTTGCTATATTCGGTTTCACCATCATTCAGCTTTATAAACCATCTCAATAAAGGTTTAAATATTCTTGTAAAAAAGCCTTTTGCCAGTTTTTTTTCTAGAAGTATTTCCAATGTTTCTCTGTGCCCGTGTTCGGCGGCGTGTATTAATGCGGTGTTTTTATTTTTGTCTTCTAAATTGAAATCCGCGCCGTTACTTAAAAGCTCTTTTACTATTTTCGTATGACCATTTTTAGCTGCGGTTATTAATAATGTTTCACCGTCTTTAGTTTGCTTGTTTAAATCTAAACCTCTCTTCAGTAGTAACTTTACTACTTCTAAATGATCATTGCGTGCCGCTTTACCTAAAGCAATAATATATTCATCCTGTGATGTCCCTGCAAGCCAGCTAAGCATCCTGTTTACGATGCCGGGTTTTTGTTGTTTGTTTAATAATATTTCTACCACTCGTGTATGGCCTGTTTGAGCGGCAGCGATTAGCGCATTATAAGGTTGGCCGTTTATAAACCCTTGAGCTTTTATATTGAGGTTTTTATGTTCTTTTATTAAGGACTTGATTTTTTTTGCTTTTCCTAGGAATGCAAGCTCAATTAACTTTATCTCTGGATTTCTCATGATTTTTTAATAATAAGCTATTTTTTATTAAAAAGGTTTATATATACACTTTGAACAATTTTCAAACTTATAATTTAAGTAAGTATATTTAACACATCTCTTCTTGATTAGTGTACGGATATCATGTATAATAAAAAACATAAATTGGAAACATACCGAGGAAAGATATGCACAATAATTTAAATACATTAAAAACCGAATTAAAGCTACTTATTAATGCGGATATTAACTGCAGGGAAGATGTGGAGGAATATATAGATCCTATTAATATGATGGAAAAGAAATTCTTCTTTTCAGGATATAACTCAATGACCTTACCGTTTTTCGGTTCCAAGGTCGCCGCAGGCTCACCTGCGCTTGCCGATGAGTTTGTAGAAGACTTAATCAATCTTAACGATTGCTTAGTTAAAAATCCTCCTTCTACGTATTTCATGCGTGCAGTCGGGGTGCTGATGATGAATGTCGGTATATATCCGGGTGATTTATTAATCGTTGATAGAAGCGTTGAACCGGAAAACGGTAAGATTGTTGTGGCAACATTCGGAGGAGGGTTGATAGTGAGAAGATATTATAACGATAACGGCAGTATATTGTTACTTCCCGAAAACGATGATTACAACGCTATTGATATCACGAATAAGCCGAACATATCGGTATGGGGAGTCGTAACTGCGGTTATCCATAGATTTTAAATATTATGAAGAGGTTTATAGCATTAGTGGACTGTAACAATTTTTATGTTTCTTGTGAAAGATTGTTCAGTCCTTCTTATATTGATAAACCTGTCGTAGTTTTATCTAATAATGACGGGTGCGTTATCTCGCGTTCAAATGAAGCAAAATTGCTCGGCATACCGATGGGTGCACCGTATTTCAAATTTGAAGCACTATGTAAACGGCACAAAATAATTATCCACTCTTCTAATTTTGAGCTTTACGGTGATATTTCAAGAAGAGTTATGGCCACCCTCGAAACATTTGTACCAAATATTGAAATTTATTCGATAGATGAAGCGTTTATTGATTTGACCGGTATAGTCGATCCTCTTGCGTTTTGCGTAATGCTCCGAGAGAAGGTAATGCTTTGGACGGGTATACCGGTTTCAATTGGTCTCAGTTATACTAAAACTTTGGCAAAAGCCGCAGGGGAAGTAGCTAAAAAATCGAAGAGCGGGGTCTGCGGCTTATTGGGCGAGGAAGAGATAAACCTGACTTTGCAGTCTTTGGGTATTAATAACGTCTGGGGTATCGGAAAAAAATGGGGCATGAAACTCGAGCTAAAATTCGGGATCAGAACCGCTTATGATTTAAAACAAGCAAGTGCTACTTTTATTAGGAAGCATTTTTCGGTAGTGATTGAGCGAATAATATACGAATTAAACGGGCTATCCTGTTTAGAGCTTGAAGAAATTGAGTCAAAGAAATCAATTTCTTCCACCCGTACATTCGGCAGGAGTGTAAGCGAGATAAGCGAGTTAAGGGAAGCAATAGCCTCATATACGGCAAATGCCGCAAGAAAGCTGAGAAGGCAAAATTCTAAAGCCTACGGTATATATATCTATATCAGAACCAATCGTTTTAGAGATATTAAGCAATACAACAGAAGTAAACTGATTGAACTTACTTATCCGACTTCGGATACAGGAGCGCTGATCAGTGCGGCAATAAGAGGCTTGGAATTAATATATATACCCGGAATTCAATTCAAGAAAGCAGGGGTTGTTTTGCTCGATATAGAAAAAGAGAATTGCTTGCAGCATGATATAACCGAGGAATACGATTTGGAGAAAGAGATAAAGTCGGTTGTTCTCATGAAAGCCGTTGATGAGCTTAACAAAAAATTCGGCAAACGCTTGATTCAGCATGCAGCCGAGGGTATAAAGAAAGAATGGAAGGTAAAGGCTGATTTGTTATCTCCAAGATATACGACCAGGTGGGATGAGCTAATAAATGTTTATTAACCCAACATAACAATCTGCATATAAATAATTTTAATTTAGTTGCTAAATATTACTACATTATAAATTTTCAATTATTAAATTTATTGGTAAATAAGGGGTTTTTTTTATATTATTCAAAGCCTTAACAAAAAATTAATTTTTCCTCAAATTGTATTGAGTAGTATTCAAAATATGTATTATTACTTATAGCAACCACTCGATATTCCTTATACATAACCTAAAATTGTTACTTTAAAAGCATAAATTTTGTAATATAGAATATGAATAATCTTAACCTTATCTTAAATAAAATGCGGTTTTCCGTGCTAATTGCTCATGATATAATGCTTTTTTAACTAAATTTAATGTAAAATGAGAGAATTTAATAATAACGGCATTGCGCAGCCTAGTATCGGGTTATTTATAAATGCTGCAAATCAAAGTAGCGAAAAAGTAAAAGAGCTTATAACCCGAGGTAAAGATATAAATGCGACTGATAGCGAGGGTAATACAGCATTAATGAATGCGATCGAGGAAGGAATTTCAGAGGTTGCAAGATTAGAAGCAAAGAATGCTGAAAATAAAACAGCATTGATAGATTTTGCGAAGCAAAAAGCATTGGAAATTATAGAGTGTTTAGCGGATAATGGTGCGGATGTAAATAAAAAGAATATTAATGGTAGGACGCCATTAATGTACGCAGTGATGGGTGCACATTTGGAAATTGTAAAATGCTTGCTTGATAGGGGTGCTGATGTAAATATACAGGATAGTAAAGGTAATACTGCTTTATCATATATAGGGAAAACTAAAAGTAGTGTCCAAGACGGAGAGCTTATTCAGTGCCTGCTGGATAAAGGTGCGGACATTAATATAAAAGATGAATTCGGTAAAAACTTCTTAGAACGTGCGGCATGTAAAGGAATAGATTGGATGGGATATTTAATCAGGCCGGATGTAAATTTATTTAGTAATGATCCGAAAACTAAAGCAGTAATATCTTCAATAAATTGTAAAAGTACTAAAGAATTGCTTAATAAAGTTGCTCGTTATATTCCGTCTTTAAATGATACTTTGGCTCAATATTTTGCTGATGGTTTAAAAGGTAATCCTAACCGATTAGTTTATAAAGAAAATTTTGATTACTATAAAAAAAGTGGTGGTATCATTAATGATTTAATTGAAAAAATTGAAGAAACCAGAGGTAATAAAAATTCAGAAAAACTATATTGTCCTCCCTCGCAAAAAACAGTAGAAGCTTGGGTTAAAAAAATTAAAGGTACTGAAGCAAGACGCAAAAAAGCAAAATTTGATGATATTTTTGCAGCTTACGGCTTATAAACTAAATGCAAATAATTTTTGTGCCGACTAAAAAGCTAATTAATGTGTAAAACTAACTTGAATAATGTACGATAATCTATATTATAAAAACTATTTATTGATAAATTGTAGAATATAGAGGTTAGTATATGAATGTTGTTTGGGGCGGAAAGAGAAAAGGGTCAGGTAGACCGCGCGGGGCAGGGAGTAAATACGGCGAACCGACTAAACCGATAAGAGTACCGGTTACCCGGATTGAGGAAGTGCTGACCATACTTGACCGCCCGCCTTGCAAACTGCCCCTCTATAGCTCTAAGGTGGCGGCGGGGTTCCCTTCACCTGCCGATGATAACATTGAAAATATGCTTGACCTTAATGAGTACCTTGTGAAGAGCCCTGATTCAACATATCTGGTACGTGCTACTGGTCTTTCAATGATTAATGCCGGAATACACCCCGATGACCTTTTAGTAGTTGATAGAAGTTTGGAACCGCAGCACGGTAAAATAGTGATAGCGGCAATTGAAGGCGAGCTGACGGTAAAGAGACTTTATAAAGATAAGGAAAAAATCCTGCTTCTTCCTGAAAACTCTGAATTTCAGCCGATAGATATTACTGATAAAGAAAGTATAGTAATTTGGGGTGTGGTGACAAATGTGGTACATTCTTATTAAGGACCTCTTTGTATAACTCATCCCGATAATTTCTAATTTATATTATAAATGAAATGAATTAGAGTGTAAAAATATGATACCTATACCCTGAGTGTGCTATAATGCATGCCTATGAATTCCGGGTGCTTTTGAGTATTTTACTATTTAAGTGAAAAATGATTTTATACCCCTTTATATAATCGTTTATTAAATTTTATATATAATGAATAATTAAGCAAAAGTTATTATAATAGCAAGCTACAGTAATAATAATTTAATAATTACTTATAACTTAGTAAAACTTTAAGAATATTGGGCAATTCAATATGGGTATGGTATTAGATTTTTTGTCAGCAGCTTATAAGGAAAAGCATAATGAGAGAATTTGAGAAACATAGTTTTAATCCGTTTATATCTAATCCAATAGGAGCGGATATTGGCATATTTGATAAATTTAAATACGACCAAGTAAAAAAATCAGCTAAGTACCACTTTTATGAAAATTTGAAGAAAGAGCCTATTTCAACAGAGGAAAATTTAGTAAAATGTGCGATTTTTATGTATGAGCATTTAAAGGAAGAAATTAAAAAATGTAGTATAATAGATTTTTCAAAGCTTACGTGCTCGGACATTGATGATTTCACAAAACACGCAACAAAGGAAGAAATGTATACATTCGCTGTAAAAGAGGTTAGATCCTTACAATTAAAAGTTGATGCAGAAGATTTATTAATTGTATTTGAAGCATTAAAAGGGAATACTTCCATTAACTCTCTTATTCTTAAAAAATGTAAAATTAATTCTGATGGAGCGATAAGTTTAGCTGAAGTTTTAGAGGAAAATACTTCAATAAGATCTTTGGATTTAACTGATACGGAGATTAGTTTTGATGGGATACTATATATAGCAGAGGCTTTTAAAATAAATACAACAATCAAATCTCTTGAGTTAAAAAGATGTGGAATCGGTGCAAAAAGAGCGATAGCATTTATAGAAAATAGTTCTCTTAACTACCTTGGCTTAAGTAATAACCGTATCAGTGTTAAAGGAGCGAAAGCCCTAGCGGAAGTTTTAAAAAGAAATAGCTCATTAACTTCTATTAATTTGCGAAATAACTTCATTGAAACTGAAGGAGCAATAGCTCTCGCGGAAGCATTAAAAGTGAATACCTCTCTTAAATCTCTTATATTAACCTGTAATGCTATTAAGCCTGAGGGAGGGCGAGCGTTAGCCGAGGCTTTAAAAACAAATTACAGCTTGACTTCGCTTGATTTAGGAAGCACTGAAGTTGGGATTAAAGAGAAAAATACAATAGAAAATTTTTTAGAAAGAAATAAAGAACTACAGAAAAAACACCCTGTAAATACTGAGAGAAATACAAATACGCAACAAGCGACTGATTCTGCACAAGCTGCCTCATCTCAAGCTACAAGATTACCGGAAATAAATGCCGCATTAGGAATTATGGGTGTATTTACCTGTATAGCATTCACTACTACCGCTTTCGGCATAATTACGGTGACGACCGCAGCCATTGTAACTGCTGCAATTTATAGTGCGATTATGTTTAAAGATTATTTACCTGCAATAATTTCAAATCCCATTAATTATAGTTTAGATGTAACACAAAATTTTGTTGATGAGATTATACATGCTACTTCAGACTTTTGTAGAAACTACTCTAGATCTTAACTTAGTTATAAAATACCCGAGTTAAATGAATGTTATGGTGTGAATTAAACTTAATTTATAATAAATATTAAAGGGTTATTAATATTTAAAAATAACCCCCGTCTATATCTTTAAGCCGCAATTTTATCAGCAATTTCCTTTATTTTTAATGCTTGAATAAATTCTCTGAGTTCCTGCCTTGCCGCTATCATAGAGGTGTTTATTCTGACTAAATTAGTTGTCCCGGCATCATGTAATGTAAGGCCGTGTAAGAAAAGTTCTTTAAATATTACTCTATCACTGAACCCCGGAGCTACAGTAAAGCCAAGTTTTTTGGCAAGTTTTACGAGAGAAGCTTCAATGTTTCTTCTATTTAAAGTGTCAAGCGAGGATACACGGTTTTTAACCACTACCCACCTTATTTCACCACGATTACGCGCTGCTTTTCTTAATTTTTGTTCCCAAAACATTGCACTGTAAATCCCGGGGGTTATTACCTCCAAATTATCTGCACTGATTTTACCCAATAAGTCTACATCAATAAAGCTTTCGTTTATCGGAGTGACTAAGGTATCGGCATATGAGTGAGCAATTCGGCTTAAGGGCGCATCACTTCCGGGAGTATCGATAACAATAAAATCATTGTTTTCTTTTAAATCGTTAAGTGCAGCAAGAAATTTTTCCTCTTCCTCTTTATTCCCTTCAATTATGTTAGGGTTTTTGCTTTTAGCAATGACCATATGCTCGGGTACTTCTAAATTAAGATTGTTCTTAGTTTTACTAAGCGCTCTGTTCTCTATGTAGCGAGTTAAAGATTGCTGTCTGGAATCAATATCAATCGATCCGACTCGAAACCCGAGCTTTAATAAGCTGATGATTAAATGCATGGCGGACGTAGTTTTACCGCTTCCGCCTTTTTCATTTCCTAAAACTATTATATGAGCACTCACCCTATTTCTCCTAAAAATTTCCTAGATATTGATTTAGTTTATCCAAAGGAATTGTTTCTTCAACTCCTGAAATCATATTTTTAACTTTTATTATGTTCTTTTCGCATTCTTCATCTCCGAAAATAAGAGTAGCTACCGCATTTACCGAGTTGGCTTTTTTTAATTTTTTAAAAATATTGCCGCTGTACTCCGTAAATACTCTGAAACCGGATTTCCTCAAATTATTTAGTAAAACATAAGCATTTTGTTCGGCAACCTCGCCAATTGCAATAAAGCAAAAATTCTTATCAATAGGCAAATTAAAATCTTTAAGCTTCATAAGTTCAGCTAAGCGTTCAATCCCTGCTGCAAAGCCTATTGCAGGAATTGAAGGCCCTCCCATGATTTCAACCAAGCCGTCATATCTGCCGCCGGCAAGAACGGTGCCTTGGCTGCCGAGTTCGGTAGTAGTGAATTCAAATACGGTATGAGTATAATAATCCATTCCCCGAACTATCTTAGGGTTTTCTTTATAATTAATACCCAATTTTTTAATTCCATCCAGCAGCTTGTAGTAATACTCCTTAGATTCATCATTAAGATAATCTAAAAGGAGTGGAGCATCTGCAACAATCTTTTTATCTTCTTCGTCTTTAGTATCTAATATCCGAAGCGGATTTTTCTCAAGTCTTTGTAAACTGTCAAAAGAAAGTATGCCTTTATATTTGCTGAAATATGCAACCAAAGCTTTTTTATATTCGGCTCTGCTTGCAAGGTCACCCAAAGTATTGATCTCAAGAGTTATTTCATCATTAAAGCCGAGTTTGTTTAAAACTTCTGCGGCAAGAGCAATGGTTTCTATATCGGAATAAGTAGTTTTAGCCCCTATATATTCAAAATTAATCTGATGAAATTGCCGGTAACGACATTTTTGCGGACGTTCATGACGAAATAGGGCTCCCGTCGAGAAAAGCTTTTGCGGTAAATTTTGAGTCAATCCATTTGAAATTATACTTCTTGCAATTCCAGCGGTAAATTCCGGTCTTAAAGTTATGCTCGTTTTATCCCTATCAATAAAAGTATAGGTTTCTTTGCTAACGATATCGGAAGTATCACCCAAAGTTCTATGAAATACTTCGCTTCTTTCAAATATAGGCGTTTGAATCTCTTCATAACCATAACTGTGCGCAATTTTATATGAAGTTTCGGTTATATGTTTATGTAATTTAACATCTGCACTCATTATATCATGGGTGCCGCGAATGGGTTGTAATAAAGTCATATACAAATAAAATCATTTTTGTGCCTGGTATAATAGCACTAACTGTAAAATTTATCAAAGCAAAGGTTGAAATTATAAATGAGCCAATATATTTTAATAATATATAATTGCGCATTAGACAGATTTATATTAAATATACACATACTTAATCAAGGAGACCATAATATGTTCGAAACAATAATTAATTTTCTTCATGTAGCACCTCTTGCAGCAATTCTTGCGCTTGCAGTTGCTCCAAAATTAGCATCACTACTGGGTAAAAATTTAGAAAATGCTAAAATAAACATAGCTATGCTGGTATTATCTTCTATCGGGATTTTAGCGGGTGCATTTGAACACCATCACGGTATTCAACTTTTAGACCCATGTTTCGGTTATGCTGCAACTTTGGCTTTTGTGGCATTTAAAATCTCTCAAAAGAAAGCTGTAAAGGTTTCTGTAACAAAAGAGTAATAAAAGTTATTTTTTGATTTCATGAGGCGGGAAAATGTGTTAGTGTTTTCCTGCCTCTTTTATTTTATGATATTATGCCGCAGTATTTAGAAATTTTTCAGCAAGCCTTGGATAAGGTGAAAGACGAAGGGAGATACAGAGTATTTACCGAGATAAAATATTCGGAAAACTCGTCACCTAAAGCATTTTGTCCACGGCTGAATAAAATGATAACCGTATGGTGTAGCAATGATTATTTAGGTATGAGCCGCCACCCTAAAGTTGTTGAAGCAATGGTGGAAACGGCAAAAGTTATGGGTGTAGGTGCCGGAGGCACCAGGAACATTTCCGGAAACAGTATGCCTATAGTTGAGCTTGAAAGAGAACTATCCGAGTTGCATGAAAAGGAAATGGCTTTAGTTTTTACTTCCGGCTATGTGGCAAATCAGGCGACGCTTTCAACACTTACTAAAATTTTACCCGATGTAGTTATGTTTTCGGATGAAGCTAATCATGCTTCCATGATACACGGAGTTAAAGACGGTAGAGCTGAGAAGAAAGTATTTAAACATAATGATCTTGAAGATCTGGAAAAGAGCTTAAAAGAAATCCAGATTCGGCGCCCGAAACTAATTCTGTTCGAATCGGTTTATTCGATGCTCGGTGATATTGCGCCCGTTAAAGAGATTTGCGATCTTGCAGCAAAGTATAATGCACTCACTTATATTGATGAAGTCCATTCAGTCGGATTATACGGGGAGAGGGGAGCAGGAATCGCCAAAATGCAGGGGGTGATGGATAGAGTTGATATTATTCAAGGCACCATGGCAAAAGCTTACGGGGTAATCGGCGGGTATATCGCAGGAAAAAAAGTAATTATTGATGCAATAAGAAGCTATGCGCCCGGATTTATTTTTACTACTGCGCTTCCGCCTGCGGTTGCTGCCGCTGCTGCTCAAAGTATAAGGCACCTAAAGAATTCGGATACGGAGCGTAGGAAGCATCAGGAAGTAGTAAGTAAGTTAAAAGAGAAGCTTGATAAGGTTAAAATACAATATTATCAAAATCAAACTCATATAATTCCTGTTCATATCGGAGACCCGGTTTTATCAAAAATGATATCAACCAGGTTGCTTGAAGATTACGGATTATATGTTCAGCACATTAATTTCCCGACCGTACCGAAAGGTAAAGAAAGGTTGAGAATTACCCCAACCCCGTTCCATACCGAGCAGATGGCGGATGAATTGGTGAGCGCATTATCCGCTGTATTCAAGCAGTTTGAACTGTCTGTAGCCGCATAACTTTATGTAATATACTTTGCTATATTCCTCTATGTGTATCAGGTTTTCCTTTTTCATTATCCGGGCGCTTGGTAAAAGTTAAGGCTTTAATGCCGTTAAGCGCCTCGCTGAATATTTTTTATATTATTATAGTCCAGTGAAAAATAAGCCTAAAGTTAAAGTAGGATTATTTAAAACTTCTCGGCTTTAAGCGGGCGGTTAACCAGTAAATCAATTTCTTTTTCTATGTTGCTTCCTTGGTAAAGAACCCTATATACCGCCTTAAAAATCGGTAAATCCAAGTTTAATTTTTCGCATAATGCGTTAATTGAGAGTGAGGTAGGGTACCCTTCATAAGTCCCGTTTTCATTTAAGATTTCGCCGATCGGTTTGCCGCTTGCAAGCATAAACCCTAAACTCATATTACGTGAAGTTCTGCTGCCGCAGGTTAAAATTAAATCCCCTATACCCGCTAAACCGAATGAAGTTTCAAGGTTGCCGTTAAGCGCAGTTGATAAACGGGTTATTTCATTTAATCCGCGAGTAACTAATGCTGCTTTGGCATTCTCTCCTAAATTTAAGCCTTCAAGAATGCCTGCCGCGATAGCAATCACGTTTTTTGCAGCTCCGGCAATTTGTACGCCTATAATATCATTTGAGTAATAACATCTGAACGTAGGGTTACTAAGCGCACGAACGATACTAATTCCAATCTCCTCATGCTCGCAGGCAATAAGAGATGCCGAGAGTTTTTTTACGGCAATTTCACTGGCAAAGTTAGGCCCTGAAAGAATAGCAATAATGTTCTGAGGTATGATTTGCCTACATACTTCGCTCATTAAATTTAATGTGTCGTTTTCTATGCCCTTAGCACAGATGACTATAGGAATATTATTTGAAATATATTCTTTGAAATCCGATAAAAATTTTCTTAAAACCTGAGCGGGAATAGCAATTAAAATTAACTCCGCATTTTTAAAAGAAGCAGGCTCATCGGTTGCTGCTATGTTAGCGGGTAACTTTATGGAAGGGAAGCTTTTCGGGTTAATATTATTCTTGTTAATTGAATCAACTACATTTAAGTCCCGGCTGTATATAATTACGTTCTCTATATTATTTGCCGCAGTAACGGCTAAGGCGGTACCCCATGCTCCATCACCGATAATTAAAATATTTTTAAAGCCTTTATTCATTTACAGCTGCATCTTCTATAATAAAATCAATTTTATTTTTATCAAAGCTACTCGCTTGGATAGTACCGGCAATATTAATTTTTTTGCCGGTACTATTTAGTAGAAATTGTCCTAAGTCCGTCTCTGAGCCTTTAAATAAAATACATTTCTGTACTTTATTGCCCCTGTCGGTTTTTTTATCGGTAACAATAACCATAACATGATAGCCACCGACTATAAGAGCACGGGTTATGATGACGTCATGAAGAGCAAATTTAGGCGCCGGATTGCCGCTGCCGTAAGGTGCGGCTATGTTGATATCTTCAATCAATTTATGGTTCACGGAAGCAACGGAAAGAACATGATCAATATGTAATTCCTTTGCTTTAATGAAAGGTTCCGTACCTATATTTAATTTATTAATCAGATAATCACAAAACGGTTGCATTTTAGAAATTTCAACGGTAAACCCGCCGGCCATAGCATGACCACCGCCTTCAAGGAGTAAACCTTCAGTTTTAGCGCTTGCCAGCGCCCTGCCTAAATCAAGGCCTGTGATCGAACGTGCCGAGCCTTTAGCAGTATCTTCTTTTATTACCATCACGCCGGCGGGTCTGGAATATTTTTCTTTTAATTTACTTGCGAGAATTCCGAGAATTCCGATATGCCAATCCTTGCTTTGTACCAGCATAATTGAATTATTATAAAGCCGATTTTTTTCAATCTGTTCAATAGCTTCTTCTAAAGCTTTTATCTCGATGGAGCGCCTTTCTTCATTATATTTTTCCAGCTGCATTGCAATATTATATGCTTCTTTGGGGCATTCGGTAGAAAGAAGGTAAGTTCCCAGGATACCTTCACCGACTCTGCCCCCCGCATTGATACGGGGGCCGAAAACATAACCTAAATGGTGGGCTTTCGGTTCTGAATCAAGTTTAACCAGGTTAGCTAAAGTAGCAATCCCTACATTATCGCGTTTTGCGATAATCTTAAGACCTTGTGTAACAAAAGCTCTATTAACTCCTTTTAATATCATAACATCACATACGGTGCCGAGTGCAACCAGATCTAAAAGTTTAAGTAAGTCAGGCTCTTTTATATTATTTTTTACAAACCAATCCTCTTCTCTCAGTTTAGCTCTTAAAGCAACCGTTACCATAAATGCTACACCGACTGCAGCCATATATTTATAAGGAAAATCTTCATCAAATCTGTTAGGGTTAATTACGGCTACAGCTTCAGGTAGTTGTTCTATCCCTAAATGGTGGTCAACTATAATCACTTCAAGCCCGATATCTTTTGCATGTTTAAGCGGTTCAAAGGAAACTATTCCGCAATCTACCGTGATTACTAAGCTGTAACCTTCCTCTTTCAGCTTGTCGAAAGCCGACTTATTGGGGCCATATCCTTCCTTGAGGCGGTTCGGTATATATACACCGATTTCAATATTTAAATCTCTAAAAAATCTTTTTAGTAACGCACTTGAAGTAGCACCATCCACATCATAGTCGCCGAAAACACAAATTTTTTCTTTATTATTAATAGCGGCAATTATTCGTTTAGATGCTTTATCCATATCTTTTAAGGCAAATGGATCGTGGATTAAGTTTTTAAGTTTAGGGTCTAAAAAGTTTTCCGCTTCTTCGGCAGTTTTTACATCTCTATTATAAAGTATTCTAGCCAAAACCTCATTAATATTAAGTTTTTGGCATAAAGTTCTAATTGTTCTTTCGCAACCTTCTTCAAACTTCCAATCTAATCCTCTAATCGACCTGCCAAACTTAATGCCCTCGGCATTGTTTGACTCAGCTAACATTTTAAGCACTCGTTTAATTTATAATTATTCTATATTCTCTATTCATATAAGTAAATAATTTTGCTAAATAATCTTAAGCGAAGATATTAAATAATTAACAAAGTGATTTTATTAAATTAATTTGGTAGTGAAATTGAAACGGTATAGAATTACAATAGAGTATGACGGAACCGGCCTGGTCGGTTGGCAACGCCAAAAGACGGGTATCTCAGTTCAAGGGCTTATAGAAGAAAGTATTTATAAGTTATCTATGGAGAATGTTACCGTTTACGGTGCGGGAAGAACCGATGCCGGAGTTCATGCATATGCACAAGTTGCACACTTTGATCTGGTAAAAGAATTCTCTCAGCATAAAATTAGAGATGCACTAAATCATTTCCTGCAACCTAATTTAGTATCGATTATCAAGGCTGAGCAAGTAGCTTCCGATTTTCACGCCAGATTTGATGCAAAGCAAAGATGCTACATTTATAAAATAGTTAACAGAAGCTCTCCTTTAACGTTGGATAATAATAAAGCGTGGTATGTAATTAAAAAACTGAATATAGTAGATATGCAGAAAGCAGCCGATTTCTTGATCGGTAAGCATGATCTCTCAAGTTTTAGATCCGTATATTGTCAATCTGATACTTCGATTAAATCTATAGATGTAATTAAAATTTTAGAAAACGGTAATGAAGTATTAATTAACATTGCCGCACCGTCATTTTTACATAATCAAGTAAGGATAATCGTCGGGACACTGGTAAAAATAGGTAAGGGAGAATGGAACGTTGAAAAGATGAAGGAAATTATTGCAGCCAGGAATAGAACTGCGGCCGGCTCGACTGCACCTCCTTACGGTTTATATTTTAAAAATGCGGTATACTAAAATTTGCACATAAATATTTAGAAGAGGACTTCCGTATAACCCGGTAAGCGGATATTATCCGAAGAAAAGGGATAAATATGAAAAGTAATAATAAAAATAAACATTTGCTGGAAACACAAAGGTATATAAATGCCGCGATACATAAATTAGAAAAGGACATTACAAAATATGTTGAAAAGAGTATGGAAAGAAAGTCAAAATTATTAAACCAGGAACTTAAAAGAATGGTTCTTAGTATCTCGGAAAGGTCGCACCAACGTAAGGTAAATAATTTTTTTAACCCGAATAGAAATTCTTCCCCTTCTCAAAATGCTTCGAGTTTTAACTTAAGTGGTAATCAGTTGCTTACTTCCCTGGCAGCTGAGATTAGAAAAAATCTATTTAATAATTTTTAAAAAACTTTACTTGATTTAATTGTAGCCTACGTAATATATGAAGTTATTATTTACTTAAGAGCTAAATTTATATTATACTTAAAATTAGAGAAGGGGTTTCTCGGAGGGGTTAATATAAGATGGGTATGGGATACAATAATCATCCGGGTGATGAAGAATTTTCACCTGAGCAGAAGAAAAAGAATACTTACGCTGCAATTGAAGAGATCAATGAAAAAGCAATGCGCATACTCAAAGAGCATGGCACTAATATTGCGGAAAGTGATGAATTTATACCAAATTTAAATTATCCCGATTCATCGGATTCGAATCTTAAGGAAGTAACTATTTCTTTAGAAGAGGCGCTTTTAAGTAAAGGGTTGATTTCTAAAGATCAGCTACAAGTTGCTTTAAAGCAGCAAAAAGAAGCTAAAGATAAACAAGACTTAGGAAAAACACTTATTGACTTAGGTTTTATAACAGAAACAGCTTTAGCTGAAGTTTTTGCAGAATCGTCGGGTATAGAAACTTTAGATTTGAAAGCAACCGCTCTCGACGTAGATTTAATCAGAAAAATTCCAAAAACAATAGCTACCCAATATAAGATCCTTCCGATCTCTTTAGATGGGGATAAACTCCACGTAGTGACTACCGATGTCTATAATATTGTAGCTTTCGATCAGATAAAAAAGTTTTTTGACAAACGTATCCAAGTAGTTGCCCAGTATGCTAATGAATCGCAAATCAACGATGTAATTGAGCAATACTACGAATATGAAATGAAGGTTGAGGGGATTTTAAAAGAGATAGAAGCTGAGCTTGAAAAGGGGCGTAATTTATCAGCTGATGACCAAGGCTATCTGAATCCGACCGTAAGACTCGTGGATGCAATCCTATTTGATGCAATAAGAAGAGGAGCATCGGATATTCACCTGGAACCTGAAAATAACTTTGTAAGGTTGAGATATAGGATTGACGGTCAGCTAATGCAGATCCTTACGTTTCATAAGGAATACTGGTCGGCAATTGCAGTAAGGATAAAAATTCTTTCTTCTATGAATATAGCTGAAACCAGAAGCCCTCAGGATGGAAGGATTTCTTATGTTGTAATGGGAAGAACCGTTGATTTTAGGGTTTCAACCCAGCCGACGGTTCATGGTGAAAATATTGTGGCAAGGATATTAGATAAAGCTAAGGCTTTAGTTTCTTTAAAAGATTTAGGACTTTCCGAGTATAATGTAGAACTTTTATACCGCCTCTTAAAACGCCCTGAAGGCATTATAATCGTAACCGGGCCTACGGGTAGCGGTAAAAGTACCACTCTTTATTCTATATTATCATTTATAAATTCCATCAACGTAAATATAATGACTCTTGAAGACCCAGTAGAATATCAGCTTTCTTTAATAAGGCAAAGCGGGGTTAGGGAAGGCACGGGGATGAATTTTGCCGATGGTATCAGGTCAATGATGCGTCAGGATCCGGATATAATTTTTGTCGGGGAAGTGAGGGATAAAGATACTGCTTCAATGACGATAAGAGCGGCGATGACCGGGCACCAGGTGTTTACTACTCTTCATACTAATGATTCGGTAGGTGCTATTCCGAGGTTAATGGATTTAGGAATAAAAGGTTCATTACTCGCCGGAACAATTATTTGCATGGTTGCCCAAAGGCTTGCGAGAAAACTTTGTATCGAGTGCAAGGAAGAATATAGCCCGAATGAGTTTGAATGCAAAATTTTAGGGTATAGCATAGAAAATTCGCCTAAGCTTTATAAACATAAAGGTTGCCCGAAATGCTATGATTCAGGGTATAAAGGCAGGGTAGCAATTATGGAGATCTTAGCCGTAGATGAGGAGATTGACGATATGATTTCCAGAGAAGCTTCCCGTAAACAAATTTTAAGCTATGCTAAGGAAAACGGATTTATCGCTATGGCACAGGACGGAATTAATAAAGTATTAGAGGGAACTATCGATATTGATGAGTTAATCAGTACTGTCGATATGACGGAGAGGATGAAATAAATGGCGCTATATTCTTATAAAGCATTAAATGAAGAAGGCAAAGTAGTTAAAGGTAAGATCAGCGCCAGAAATGAGCAGGAGCTTGAAGCCAAACTAAAACAATCATCCTTGGATTTGATAACTGCCGAAGAGTTAAAATCTTCGGGAGTAAGTTTTTTTAATAAAGCATCTTTACAGGATTTAATACTTATTTGCGTTCATCTCCATCAATTGGAAAAAGCAGGCGTACCTATATTAGATTCAATCGGAGATTTAAAGGAGGATTCCGATTCGCAAACTATTAAAAATGTTATGATGGATGTACATGATTCATTAAAAAGCGGGAAATTGTTATCAGTTGCGATGGCGGAGCATTCTAAAATATTTGATAATGTTTTTATTTCACTTGTTGCAGCCGGCGAAAAAACCGGAAGTTTTGCTGAAATATTCGGACACTTGGAACACCACTTAAAATGGATTTTAGACATAAAAACTAAGATAAAAAAAGCTACTATGTATCCGATATTCTTATTCTTCCTTCTAATGGGAGTAATCATGATAATGATGGTATATGTTATACCTAAATTAACAGTGTTTTTGTTGGCTCAAAATATACCGTTGCCTTTCTATACCAGAGCACTGATTGCAACTTCCGATTTTGTGGTAAATTACTGGTATGTAGTGTTTTGCGGGCCCATAGTGTTTTACGGGTTGATAAGGTTTTTATGTTGGGCTTCCCTTGCTGTTGCTTATCAGGTTGATGCGATAATATTAAAGTTGCCGTACGTCGGTCTTGTAGTCAGGAAACTTGAAATTTCCAGGTTTTGTCATTTCTTTGCGTTAACATATAAAAGCGGGATGGGTATTTTGGAATGCTTGACCATTGCGGGCAGCGTAGTACAAAATCAAGTGCTTAAGGAAAGTATAGAGGCTGCTAAAACAGGTGTATCGGAAGGCCAAAAAATTACTAATGCTTTAAAAGCTACCGGGCAATTCCCTTCTCTGGTAGTAAGAATGTTTAAGGTTGGTGAAAACAGCGGTAACTTAGACGGTTCATTACAAAATGTTAATCACTTTTATGATCAGGAAGTAAACGAGGCCGTAAACGGTATCGTATCATTTTTACAGCCCGCGCTTACCCTGGTTATGGGTGCAATACTAGGTTGGATCACAATTTCGGTATTCGGCCCCGTTTATGCAAGTTTCGGAGGCATTAAGTAGCCTTTCATTTTACTAATTTATATGTTATATTTCTTAAAAAATATAATAGTATTCATGAAAGTTATAACTCGATTTGCTCCGTCTCCTACAGGGTTTTTGCATATCGGAAGTGCAAGAACGGCTTTATTTAACTGGTTATATGCTAAACATAAGGGCGGAGAATTTTTACTGAGGATTGAAGATACCGATAAAGAAAGATCAACTGATGAGGCAATTGATGCAATCATCGACGGCATGAAATGGTTGGGACTGGGTTGGAATCGGGAATTAGTATTTCAATCAAAAAATGAGGAAAGGCATAGAGAAGTTGCTTATAAGCTTTTAAATATGGGGAAAGCTTATTATTGTTATTCGTCGCCTGAAGAGATTGCGGAATTTAGAGAGAAAAACCCGAATCAAAAGTTTCAAAGCTCCTGGCGTGATAAGGATGAAAGTGAAGCGCCCGCAGGAGTTAAACCCGTAATCAGATTAAAAGCAAGTAGGAGCGGGGAAACTGTCGTAGAGGATTTTGTGAGAGGAAAGGTGGTTGTGCAAAACGCTGAGCTTGATGATATGGTTCTGCTTAGATCCGACGGTAGTCCTACCTATATGCTGGCCGTCGTCGTAGATGATTTTGACATGCAGGTAAATCATGTAATTAGAGGAGATGACCACTTCACTAATACTTTCAGACAAAAGCAGATTATAGAAGCAATGGGTTGGCCGGTGCCTAAATATGCTCATATTCCGCTTATCAATGGTTCTGACGGTGCTAAACTTTCTAAACGCCATGGAGCATTAGGGGTGCAAGCTTATAGAGAAATGGGATATTTACCTGAGGCTTTAAAAAATTATTTACTGCGTTTAGGTTGGAGCCACGGTGATGATGAAATATTTTCCGAGCAAAAAGCAATTGAATTATTTGATGTAGAAGGTTTAGGTAAATCCCCCTCAAGGTTTGATTTTGATAAGTTAGATTCAATTAATGCTTATTATATAGCAAATTCCGATGATAATGAGCTATTAAAATTAATTTCACCTGCGCTTGGTATTTTATTGGATGATATATATGCAAAGCGAATTTTAAGCGGCATGCCGGGATTAAAAGTTCGTGCTAAAACTTTAAATGAGCTTAAAGAAGGAGCTAAAATTTATATAAGTAAGTCGAAACCTTTGGATGAAAGATCAAGTAAAGTCTTAAATGATGAGGGTAGACAGGTTATATCAAAATTATTACCTCTACTTAAAAACATTTTGTCGTGGACAAAAGAAGAACTGGAAAAAAAATGCAGTGAATTTGCAGCAACCGAGGGAGTCAAGCCTACTCTTATAATGCAGCTGTTGAGGGCGGGGGTGATCGGGACTTTTGCTGCGCCCGGTATTTATGAGGTTGCTGAAATTTTAGGAAAAGAAGAAGTTTTGACCAGAATTTCAGAAGTTGTCTAATTCTTATAACCGTTGACAGAAAAGCTTATTTAGTATATCTGAGCAATTGGTATAAATTATTGTTATTTATT
Source organism: Holosporaceae bacterium 'Namur' (assembly GCA_014116815.1). Lineage (GTDB taxonomy): Bacteria > Pseudomonadota > Alphaproteobacteria > Rickettsiales > Midichloriaceae > Jidaibacter. The sequence continues at coordinate 71,584 of JACGYV010000003.1, read as the reverse complement.
TAAAATAGGTTTGCTTGATGCAGCGTTTTGCTATCTTCCTCAGTATTATATTAATTACAGCTGCATCCTTTTATTTTTTCCAGGATAAGAGAAAGCTTAGTTTACCTCTTAAAACCACTACCCTGGAAGAGTATAAAGAAAAATACCCTAAAAATGTAATGTATATTGATTTTAACACCTCGGATCCGAAGGAATTTATAGTAATTCTTAATAACGGTTATGTATTTGAAGATGGGCGGGTAATAACCGAGGGAAGTGAGATACTTGAAGATGTGGCCGTTTTAAAATACGGTGGTGCAATAAAAGATAATCCGTTACTGAAAAAGAAAGGTTTCCCTGAGCCGAAGAAGGTTGGCAGTACTTTAGCCGTGATCGCGTCTAACGGTGAAGAAAACTATTATCATTGGGTGTTTCATGTTTTGCCTAGAATTAAGCTTTTGCAGGAATCTAAAATTCCGTTTGATAAAATTTATATTTATAACATTAAGTATCGGTATCAAAAAGAATCAATAAGACTTTTAGGGATAGATGAAGATAAAATATATATAGGCAAAGAAAATCAATTTATACAAGCTGAAAAATTGCTTGTTCCTTCGATAGCGGTTAAACCGGCAATAGGTAAATTATTTCCGAAGTGGGTTATAAGTTTTCTAAATGAAAAATTCCTGATAAATGATAAAAATAAGCAATTCCCTGAGAAAATTTTTGTATCAAGAAGTAAAGCTTTTTCAAGAAGAATCATTAATGAAGATGAGCTTTTTAAAATATTAGAACCTCAAGGATATAAAAAAGTATTTCTTGAAGATTTGCATGTAAGGGAGCAGGCAGTAATATTTCATCATGCTAAAGAAATTGTTGCTGCGCACGGTTCCGGCCTTAGTAACTTGGTTTTTTGTAAACCGGGCACGAAGATAGTAGAGATTAACCCTTTTGACGGACATAGGGAGCCTTATAAGATGCTTGCAGGGCAAATGGAATTAAGTTATCAGGATGTTGATACAACCACCAACGGTCTTACTCCTCATCAAGTTGAGGAAGATGATATATTTGTTGATATTGAGAAAGTAAAAGAAGTTCTCTGATCATATGTTTTTTTACATATAAGCTATATGTATTGAAATGATATTTTTAGTAGTAAAAATTATAAAATTAGTGGAAAATTAAATTAGAGGGGTACTTGCACTTTGCTTTGTGTTAGGGGGAGCATGCTGTATTATATAATTATCTTAGTTTTTCTTAGCCTATTTATGGCATTTTATATTTTTCGGCTTAGGAAAAAGCTGAGTATATTGCATATCTCAAATCAAGACCTACAAGAATTTCTAGCCCTTGAAACTACTGTAAAAAGCTTGATTGAGGTGATTAGGCAAGAAGAAAACATCCGTACCTCATCAAACATTATGTGTAATACCTTAGCAAATTTATTAAAAATTGAGGGGATGGGTATATATAAAATTTTACAAAATGAAATTGATCTTACTATGGGAGAATATTTTGTAGATATAAATAATAAAAATCTTTGTAAAGAATACTTAACTGCTGAATTTATTAACGAGGTTACCGCTCATCAAAAAGTTAATTCCATATTATCAAAAAAATTTGTTTTGAATGATAAGTTAATAAATATCATTACTATGCCGGTAGCAAATAGTGATAAGACTTTTAGTTTAATAGTTATATTTAAAGTATCCGGTAAAGAAAAAACAGATGAAAAGATAGATGATTTTATTTCCCAAGTTTTATATTATTGCACTCACTTAACCGGTTTGATTATAGATGTAAGGAAAAGGGTTGAAGTTGATAAATTAATAGAAGAAAAAGAAAAGAGTGAAAAACAAGCAGTAGATCTTGCCGAAAAGTTAGAACAGGAAGTAAGAAATAGCGAACTGCAAAATGAATTTATCGGTATTATTTCTCATGAGTTTAGAACGCCTTTAACTGTAATTGCTTCTTCTATAAAGTTATTACAGATTAATATAAATCATATGTATTCCTTTTTAAATCAGCTAACCCAGCGTTTTGAAGCGCTTTGCTCAACTAAAGGTTTCACTAAGATTGCGCCGATGTTTAATGATCAGGAACTTAACATTAAAGAGGGATTAAGGTTAGATAAAATTGATGAGCAAATTAAAAATATTAATAACTATATATTAAAATTTTCTACGCTTATAGAAAATACTATGAAGCTTTCAATGATCGAAAGTAGTGTAGCTAAAGAAAATAGCAGCTATTTCCCCGTTGAAATCAACCTTAAAAGTACTTTAGAAGAACTGGCGGTTAATTTTAAAAATTTTAGAGAAGAAGTACTTTTAGAATTTATCTGCGATGAGCATTTACATAATATATATTTTGATAAAGTAAGCATATATTTGGTTCTTTCTAATATAATATCCAATGCAATAAAATTTTCTAAGCCTAATAGTAAAGTTATTGTTAAGCTATTTGCTAAAGATAATAATTCAGTTCTTATAGTGGAAGATCAAGGCATTGGTATTCCTAAAGAGAACCAGGGCAAGATATTCAGTAAGTTTTATAGAGCACATAATGCTAAAACTATCTCAGGTACCGGTATAGGGTTATATTTAGCACACAAATTGATGGAATTTAACGGCGGAAGTATTAATATAGAAAGTGAGCTTGGTAAGGGAACCAAGGTTATACTTTCTTTTTTTAGTCAGAAGGATAAACTCAAGGGGGATCTATGATAGATATAATTTGTATTGAAGATGAAGAAGTTTTTAGAAGAAATTTAACTGAAATATTAGAAGCAGAAGGATATAAAGTTAAAGCTTTCAGTGACGGGGCTGAAGCTTTAACTTATATGCAATCACCGCATGAAGGCTTGCCTAAGATTGTTATATGCGATATAAACTTGCCTCAAGTTTCCGGATATGAGTTTGTCAGAAGAATAAAAATGCTTGATTCTCAGGCAGCCGGTATTCCGGTGATTTATTTAAGCGCAATGGGGCAGAAGCAGGATATAGTAAAAGGTATGGCATTAAATGTGGCGGATTATTTGATAAAGCCTATAGATTTTGATATTCTGACTTCAAAAGTAAAAAGCTTAATGGGGTGAGTGGCTCTAAAACCTTAGCTGAATAAACCTCATCTGTGAGCTGAGGCTCTACCTGCTCAACAATATAGTTAATAAATATTTTTTTAAATAATGAAATGAGGTATTTTTTGCATAACCGGCTCTGGTAAACTCAAGCTCAAATCCAACTTTTTTATAAAAATCCAATGCTTGAAAACTCATAGTTTCCACAAAAGCAAAATCGCATTTATGTGACCTACCGGAGTTTAAAGCATGTTCCGTAAGCTGATTTCCAAGATTTTGACCTCTGTATTCCTTCTTTACATAAAGATATTTTATATGCAATTGACTCCAAAAAAGCTCAACTACTATAGCTCCGATAAATTCATTGCCCTGATAGGCGACAAAGGAAATAGCATTATTTATACCGTCAATTCCGGTTCGTTCTATTGCATGCTCGGCAAACCCTTTAAAAATAGTATTTTTTATTTGTTCGGTTAGGGGTGTTTGTTCGATTTTAACCATAGTTTATCCGCTTAAATTTCTAGACACCTATAATATTATCTAATTAAATATTATCAATATCGATAATTTATATATAAAATTATCCTCTCGAGAAATAACGTAGCGGCGGTTGCTGCTCCCTTTGCAAAGCTTCAGTATGCCTCCCGATAGGTTCCTTGTCACCGGTGAACCCTTTATGCTGACTTTTTATAGAATCATCTTTAACTTGATTGATTTGAGCTGCTGCGGGTTTCTCTTTATCAGCGGTTGCAACTACCGGTAATTGATGAATGGAGGATAAGTCATAATTTGCCATGCTTCTTTCGCTTGTCTGTATTTTGACTGAGATATTATTTGAGCCAACCTCTAAGTTAGGTAATTTGAGTAGAATTTTAATTGTGTTCAATGCCCTTTCTGTTAAGCTTAGTATATCTATAGCCGTGTTTTTATAAGAAGCAAACTTAGCTGATAAGAATATATTCATATCTTCCTCTCTCTTAAGTTCCTGTTCTAAGCGCTCTTTGGGGTGCATGCCTTCATTCGGTGCAGTTTCAAAATAAACCCTGTGTTTTTTTTGTTTTGGTTGCTCACAAGAACTTACTTTATTATCAGGCTGTATTTCTTTCCTTTTATTTTTACTGATCACATCTTCCGACTGCTCTATTTCTAATATTGATCGGATAGTGTAGTTACCATGTAAAGCCTTATTAATTCTATTAGTCGCTTCTTTTAAATTATTTATCGTTGATAACCGTTGATTCTCCGAGATAAAATTTGTTGTAGTATATAAATCTAAAAGTAGTCTGTATGTCTGTTTTACAATAGAAAGTTGTTCTTTAAAAAATGCACTAAACTTATTTATTGCATTACTGAGTTCAGTATTTTTTCCTTTTATTTTTATTAAAGAACCGGAGAAAATATCGATCTTAGATTCTGTAAAAATATGCTCTTTGTCTTTCCTATAAGTTTCAAGTAAAATATTTATTTCCCTATTTTTATGGGTATGCGGAATGTGCCCTTTATAATTCCGTTGATTAAGCAGCTCTGCTATTACATCACCGAACTTTCTTCCAAATACCCCTTTAAATTCTTTTATAAGAAAATTAAGACTATTAGTATTATTCATTGTAACTGCTCGGTGAAACAAGTTAAAACCTTCTTTAGTTCTTGTTGTCAGCAAATCTTTATATTCATAAAGGTTGCTGCCAAACACGCTCTTAATTTCTTCGGATATAAATTTAAGAAGTTCTTCATCTTTCGGAGTTAACCCGTAAAACAGTAAGGTAAAATTTTCTTTAGTTTTGGCGCTAAGCAGCTCTTTATATTCTAAAGAATCACCGCCTAAGCATTCCTTGGTTTCTTTAAATACGAACTCAACTATATCTTTATCTCCTGATCTGGTTGCATCATGGAGTAAAGTAAAATTTTCTTTAGTTTTTGTGCTGATTAGATTCTTATATTCCAAAGCATCTTTACCAAGTTCATGTTTAACTTTATTGAAAATGAATTTTATCAGTCTTAAGTCTTTCTTTTGTATAGCTTCATTTAAAAAGCTATAACCATTATTGTTTCTTATACATAGAACCTCTCGTCTTTGTGTAGAGCTTAGCTTCCTGGTATAGTGAAACAATATATCCAGTAACTTAATTGCCTTAGCTTGTGCTTCATCCGGATTTTTAATATCTCTAAAAGCAAGAAATATAACCATTTTTAAAGGGGAATCTCCATTATGTCCCATTTGCATCAATACGTTAATATTATTTCCGGATCACAGAAATTGGTCTATATCCTTTTCACTTTTTTTGTTTTTCAGGTAACCTTGACATAACCAGATTAAGCGATCAAATAAGATGCTTTGCTTATAACCATGGTTTTTATCGACTGAAACTTTTATGTTATTATTTCGCATTATGAAATGCTTTATTTTTATTTTACATTAGCACATTATTAATTCTTTATCTATGGGTAGGATAATTTTTAAGAAATGAAGAATATTAAGAATCTATTAAGAGATTTAGCCTGTTAATTTAATAAAAATCTTAAATAGTATTTATAACAGCAAACACCCCGCTCCGGGTTTTGAGCAGGGTGCCGTTTAATTAACGCTTAATTTTCAGGCAATAAAATTATGCAACTTCAAAGCCCGTATTATTCTCAACAAAATAAACAAGCTCATCATTCATCATTTTATATTCTTTGAAATCTCCTGAATCTTTATCAAAAGCTTCGGTAATAATATTTCTAAACGGGTGGTTGTATATGGTTTCCATTATGCTGCCGAAGATGGAAGAATCGGTATACGGCATTGTAAATTCATAAACATTACCAACCTCGTCATGAACCGAATTTGCAAGGTGTTTAGGTGCATTAAAGGTGGTGATATCCAAGTTATCGCATCCAAGCTTTAAGTTATTATCTTGTATATAGTTCTCTAATATAGGCTTAGAGCCCGGACTATCAATGTTTACTGAAGAAACCTGATATCCTAACGATGTAAGTTTAGCATTTTCTAAATTTGATAAAACAGCACCAAGCGAGTGACCGGTAGTTGTGAATGTATAGTCATGTGCCTCATTGCCGAGTTGCTTAATTACCGCATCAGTAAATTTATCTGCACCATAAGTAAATTGGTTTGGAACATATCCGAAAAATAACTGTGTATCGGAGTATAAGTCCTTTATGAAGTCAACCGGCACCGAGAAGTCAAATTTTGATAACCATCCTAAACCAAAGGCATTAAAGTTGGTGCCGCTGTTGGCAATAACTACTTCTTTGCTTGTTACATTAATATAGGCTGTGCCGAAAAACCCGGATTTACTGGCGCTAACTTCATCTGAAGTTAATAGCTTCTTCCATTCATTAATTTCATATTTTAAAGAATTTTTTGTGTAAGCTCCAGCACTAAATTGTGCTAACTGATAATTATTCATTAATCCCCACTTAATTTGCTATTATCTATATAATAATAGCATTAATTTAAATATTAGTCAAATTAACAGAAAAAGCTTTAAATATATATTATTAAATTAAAATTGTTTAAAATTTTAAATAATTAATCTGCTTTACTTGCTTATTTCTGAAGATTGATTAGATTGAGGGTTTACCCTTTCAACAAACCTTTCGCTTAATGAACTGCGTACTACAAGCTTCGCCGCTTTAAAAATAAAAGTTGCACCTGTGTTATATTCTGTATTAACTTCTTCGCCATTTATATATCTATTAATTATTTTATTAAAGTTAGTTTGCGTTATTGCCTCTAATAAAAGCGTTGTTGTATTGCTTGACTGTTCATTGTTTGATAATAAAGTTATATTATGCTGAATTTCATTTGCAAAAAATTTTATAGATTTCAATATTTCTCCACTAAAATTTACTTCGGCTTCCGTTTTTACTTTATCTTTAGTATCTTCTCTATTTTCTTCTTCGAGCATGTTTTCTTCATCAAATCCGTCTTGTTCATTAATCTTATTATCTATAAGATCCTTAATAAAAGTTAATTCGCAATTTGCACATTTATCAGCAAGTTTTTTCATAGCTTTTTCGGTAGGTAATATAACCTTGTTTTCCTCGCTTACCAAAAACTTATATTTCAATTCTTCCTGTAATACTGTTAGAATATTTCTTGTAACCCCGAATATGATTCCCTTTTCTTTTATTTCTTTAGCCCAGCTAGCAACTTGGCTTTTTAATGGATTACAAAACACAATCTTATCTGCTTTTATATCGCCTATACCATCAACAATCTTAAATTCCAGTTCTTCAGGAAGAAGGCCTTTTTGCATATAATAATTTACATAATAATCCAAATAATTGGTATTCCCTCTTATTCCGTGTGTAAAGCGTTGTAATATGCTGTTTGTCAAAGACGGTATTTCATTCTTATAGTCAATTACTTTTTCAAGCAATTGTTTTATAATCAGGTAGCGTATTGTCTGGGAGTAATCTATAATCTGGCGATCACCAAAATTATTGGTTGCAATCATTAATGCCGTTTCACCCTCAGCAGAAGTTATATTTATATCAGCACCTTCTTGTATTAAGTAGGTTACTATTTCTATATTACCTTCTTCTACTGCAATCATTAACGCCGTATACCCGTCTTTATCTTGTGTGTTTATGTCTAAATCTAAGTGTTTATCGTTATTGATAAGAGATTTTACTGCTTCCGAATCTCCTTTCCTTACACTGTCTCTTAATAAAGATTCATTATTTTCTTTGGTGGTAAGAGTAGTATTTAATATACCTTTCATTTTTTTATCAATTTTTATTTAATATTAAATATTTTAACATTCATTGGTTTCTTTATTAACTGTATTTATTTTAAAGTTATATTTTATATTACATCTTTATATTCGCTATACATTTAGTTTTTTAGGCAATTAATTATATAGTAGAGTTATCAACTCAAGAAGCTAATTAATATATAAGAAATCGGCTATATTTAGTAGCAATACAGCGCATTAAACTAAATTAATTTTATTAGTAGAATATTATATAAATAAATGGCCTTTATAAAAAGATTAGAAAGAAAGAATAATAAGCAAAAAAAAAAGCAACACCTTGGTTTAAGGGCTGCTTTTCTTTTAGATGGTATAATATTTTAAATTTAGCCGGCTTGCTTAGCTTTTAAAACTTCAATTATTTTTTTTCTAAGTGCTTTAGCTTTTTTACCTAAGTTTGAAGGGCTGGTTTTGAGCAAATAATTATCAACACCGTTATTATGTTCAACAGATCTGATAGTGCTGGGAGCAGCATCAAAGCGAATAAAAGTACCGAGTGCGTCGCTTAGTAAAGAAAAAGTCTGAATATTGGGTAGAAATCTTCTTCTGGTTTTTCTGTTTGAGTGAGAAACGTTGTTACCGCTCATTACTGCTTTTTCTAAATTTAACTCGCATCTTCTAGACATATTAATTAACCTTACTTGTAAAATATCAAATTTATTTAGTTGGTTTGTAGCAAATTTTTTTGTAAACTGCAAGCAGAATGTGTAGTGAGATGTGTAGTGAAATGTGTAGTGAAATATGTCGCTAAAAGTTTTTGTGCTGACGGATGATAGAGCAGGCAACTCGAATCAGGCAATCGCCTTAGCTAAATTATTAGGATTTGATTATGAAGAAAAGCGCTTAGAGTATAATAAGCTTGCTGCTTTGCCGTTCTTCTTTAAAAACGGATTTGGAATACTCAATAAGAAAAGCGCCGAGCATTTAATTCAAGGTAAGCCGGATATAATAATATGTGCAGGGCGAAGAGCTGCAAGTATTGCGCTGGCTTTAAAGGATAAAAATAGAAGTACTAAAATCATTCAAATTTTAGGATCACAAAAGAATTATAAGCTTTTTGATCTGGTAATTTTACCCGAGCATGATAGGAAGCCATTTATTTCATATCCCGATAATGTGATTTTTACTCCGCTCGCTCTTTCATTTTTTTCTCCTTCCGAGCTTGAGCAGGAAAGCTTAAAATGGCAAGCTGTTTTAGTTGAATATAAGCAACCGTATCTGGCGGTACTAATCGGCGGGAATTCAAAAAAATGTAAATTTAAAGAAAAACATATTACCGAGTTTATTAATAATGTTACGAATATTGCCGAAAATTATTCGGGAAGTTTACTTATCACCTCAAGCAGAAGAACTCCTGTTGCATTAGTTGGAAAGCTTAAACAGGCCTTAGAGAAGACCGAAGCAAGTTATTTTTTATATGAGCCCGAAAAATATGCAAATAATCCTTATAAGGCGTTTCTCAGTAATGCTGAAGCAATATTAGTAACCGGTGATTCAATTTCTATGTGCAGTGAAGCGTGTTCTCTCGGTAAGCCGGTATTCATTTATGCTCCGAGAAGTATGTTAAGCAGTAAGCATACGGCTTTTGTAAAGCATTTATTTAAAGTCGGTTTAGCTGTTCCTATAAGTAATGAATTTGAACCTTTTACTCCTTTAAAACATAATTATACTCAAATCCTGATTGAAAATATAAAACAGAGGCTGCACTTATGAATTTTGAGCTTCACCCTAAGCTAAATGAAGATACTATATTTATTCATGATTTTTCTCTTTCAAGATTGCTTCTTATAAAAGATGCTAACTTCAAATGGTTTGTTTTAGTGCCGAGAGTAGATGGATTGAGAGAAATTATTGATTTAAATGAAGAGGAGAGAATTTTACTCTTTAGAGAGATTTGTAAAATATCGGAGTTTTTAAAGCAAAGCTATTCTCCTTATAAGCTTAATATTGCTGCTATCGGTAATATAGTTGAGCAGTTACATATCCATATTATTTTGCGCTATAAAGATGACCCGTTATACCCTAATCCAGTATGGAGAAATAACCTACCGAAAAAAGAATATACAAATTCAGAGATTGAGCTGATCATTAGTTCAATTAAGCAGCGCTTTGCTTAAAGAGTGGTGAATTTATAAATAATTCTCTTTAACTACCGCACCTATTATTTTGATCTGATCAAGATTAATATCTCTGGATGAGGATATAATTATACCTTTCCCTGATTTAAATTCTATGCTTCCTATATTTACTTTTTTATCTAAGTATAGAATTTGCGGGATAGACGGATCCGCATCTGCTATAACTTCAAGATTTTCAATTTTAGAATCTTCAATGAATATTTTTTTGGCATTAGTGCTGATATTCTTAAATGTAGAATGCTTGGCAATCATGGTTCCAAACACGGTAAGCTTATTAATGAAGTTGGAGTTATTAATTTTGGCGGAGCCGTATATATAGGCTTCTTTAATTTGTGAATTTGAGATATTAAGAAATCCGTAAACTATCAATTTATTAAAGAAAGCGTCTTCTGCGGTAAAATGCCCGAAAATTTGAGCGGTGTTTTCGATATAAGCGCTGTTAATAACCGAAGGGCCATGAGAGGTGTGATTAGGTAAAATAGCACGTGACTTAATAAATTGAATATTCGCATTTTTTTCCGGCTGATTAAATGTGTCAGCATTACAATTAAATATTAACAAAATATTAATTACCTGGCTAAATACTGCAAAGAGAAAATTTTTTATCATTTTTTTCAATTTTCTTAATTATATAAAGCTTTTATCAGAGAAATAAAAAGCAATCAACCTTCAATACATGAAATATTAGGAAGTTAAATTAAGTTATCCTGCAATAAACTGTTATTTAATAAGAAAAGAATTATATAAACATTAATGCATGTAGCGAAATTTGTTGTATACTCGGGCGCAATATAGACTGATAAATTAATATTTACCAATGGAAGACATAGTTGGAATTAAGCCTTTAGGTTTAAGAAATAATGCGGATTTAACCGTGATTATTCCTTTTAAATACACTAATCAAAGAGAAGATATACTGGAAAGAATATCTTTTTGTAAGTTAGATAGAAATTTACCGAATAATATAGATTTTCTATTGGTAGATGATTGCACTGAACTTGATATCAGCGAGCAAGCTGCAAACATTTGCAAGGAGTTAGGTATATCCTATATGCGTTTAGATAGCGATGACCTGTTGTTTTCAGCGGCAAGAGCAAGAAACTACGGTGCAATGTACGGTTTATCACCTTTTATAATGTTTATGGATATAGATCTTGTGGTATATGATGGGTTTTACCAAGATGCTTTAGAAGAAATTAAGTTCAATGATTTAGAAAATAATGTAAGGGATTTTATCGGTTTCGGAGTGATCTACCTTACCAAGCACGGTAGCGAGTTATTTTTTAAAACGGAGCGCACCGCAAGAAGAAAGCAATTTTTACAACACTTTTTAATAAATAACGAAGAAGTAGTTGAAAAGTTTTCCACCGGCACTTCAGTACAAATTTTTAACCGGGAATATTACCTATCAAGGGGAGGAAATAATGAAGAATTTGCCGGTTGGGGTTTTGAGGATCTGGAATTTACCTGTAGGCTTGCGCATAGGGCTAAGCACTTTCCGCTGCCGCAAAATTTTCTGCAAGACTATAAAAATTGTCGGGATGTAGTGGAATATAACGGGTTTAAGAGCTTAATAAGGTTATACGGGGACATAACTTTTGCTAAAGGTATTTCACTTTTTCATATATGGCATGAGGTAAATAATTCATCTTCTTATATGAAGCGGAAGCAAAAGAATAGAGTATTGTTTAATAAGCTGCTAAAGAGTTATATAGAACGAAAAGAAGAGCCTGAACCGCTACCAGATCTTTCTCAAGGCAACAGTCTAATTTTTACCCTAACTCATCCGGCGATATATAATCGCGAAGTGCTCCCCAGATATGGTAAAATATTTTATGAGGAAGAAGAGAGATTTAAGGATATCAGCTACTTAGAAGAATATTTAAAAGACAATAATATTAATAGAGTAATATTACAAAACCCTTATTCTAATGAGATAAGGCTAAAAATTTATAATTTTTTACGTGAGAGAAAAGTCGAATACTTCGTGATTGAACGGGGGGCGCTTCCTAACTCAATGTTTTTTGATAGAAATGGGTTTAACGCGGATAGCAAAAGCTATAATTCGGAAAATTGGGATTTTGAAATAAGTGAAGAAAAGAGGGAAGCGGTATTAAATTATATAAGCGAAGAAAAAAGTAATGATGCAGCTTTGGAGGATCAGTCCGAAAGAATAGCGACAAATAAATTATTACGGCAACTTAAGATTAACCCAGGCAAGAAAGTTTTATTTGTTCCGTTTCAAACTCCTTCCGATACGGTAATCAAGTTCTTCTGCGGGATATATATCAAAACTTATGCTGAATTCGTGGAGTTAGTTAGAAGCGTTGCAAAGAGCTTGCCGAAGAATTGGGTGCTGGTTTATAAAAAGCATCCTTTAACTAAAGAAGGTTATGAGGTTGCAGGGGGAATTGAAGCGGATGATTATAATATAAAAGATCTGCTTAATATTGCGGACTGCATCCTTCTCATAAACTCGGGGGTAGGTGTGCTTTCCATGCTTTGGGAGAAGCCGGTGTTATATACGGGGGAAGCTTTTTATGCCCATGATGCATTTAACAGGAGGGTAAAAAATCAGCAAGAGGTAATTTCGCATTTAAATAATTTATTTGTTCCTGATAAGGAAAGAATATTCAGATTCCTGAGTTATTTAATTAATGACTTTTATTCTTTCGGTAATTTTACAACCAAAGTAATTGATTGGTCTTTAGAATCAAAAATGACTATTACCAGTGAGATTAATTTTTATCAAATAAATAACATAGGTAAAACAAAATACATATATAATCCTATTCGTACCGTAAAGATAGATAATAAGTCGGTTTTATTTGATCGCTACCGATTTAGTACGGATTATAAATTAAGGCAAGGAACCGGGCTTATAGGAAGGCCTATTATGAGAAATAATACGGAAAGAAGATTTGTTATAGTCAGAAGGCTTCGGAAATTAATTAATAATCCGCATAATTTCTTTGAGGACTCCAGGTTTATATTTTTAAGGCCGCTTAGATATTTATTTAAATAACTTTATTCATAAAAAGCATTCAAATTAGAAGGTTCTATTTCCTTAGCCGCGCCTTTTTCATGGATAACTTTATCGACTTTTAATTTAGCCTGATCGAGCCTGGTGCTGCAATGCTGCTTTAGTTCAAGTCCCCTTTGGTAAAGCTCAATTGCATTATCAAGCTCAACACTTCCCGTTTCAAGGTTTTTTACAATTGATTCAAGCTCAGTTAATGCTTCCTCGAAAGAAAGTTTCTCTACGGATTTTTTCTTAATTTCAGCCATATTATTTGAAACCTTATTTTAGATATGTTAGTTATTAATAAAAGTTAAAATAGTGAAATAATGTTATGACTGCAAGAATTTATAAGCCATGTCGAACTGCAATGCAATCGGGGGTGCAGAGAACTAAGGAGTGGATATTAGAGTTTATACCGCAAAACTCGCGCTTTATTGACCCTATCATGGGTTGGACGGGTGCCGAAGATATGATGGCTAATGAAGTTAGTTTACATTTTAATAGCAAAGAAGAAGCAATCGTTTATGCAAGTAAACATAACATTGAGTTTAAACTGGAAGAGCCGAATGAGCCGAAAAAGAAGAAGCCGAGGCCTTATGTTGATAACTACAAATACCATCCTTTAATAGAGAATGTATAAAGGTTAGTTTTAAAGGTAAAACAGGCCTATTATTTCCGGATAGGCCTGTTTTTGTTCTCATTACTGTTGAAAAATTTTCCCTCATGTAAACAAGAAGAATCTTAACATTCGATCATAGTAAATTAAGTTGGATATCTAACCCGTTTATTTACATAGAATAAGTAAAGTTTAATATGATTATATAGCCTATAACTGAAAAATTAGATAATAAGAATAGTAAGAAGCATGCGCCTTGCCTCCATTTATGGCGCGTGCTCGTATAAATGGCATAGTCATTTATACGCAAACTTAGTTTAATTTTTTTATAGTTCAACTACTCTCTCTATTTGTAGGATATTCAACTTAATACGTGATAATTAAAAATCGTATCTTGCACCTAAAACCAGCATATGGCTTGCTTTTGGTTCAACTTTTAAATTAGTTCCGTTGAGCGAATAATCTGCACCCGATTTGCTCATTCCGAAAGAACGGAATCTATAGCCTAAGCCTACCTTGGTAACATCAAAATTGAAATCAACCCCAAGACCTGCCTGATAGCCGAAACTACCTTTCGACTTAGGCTTAGTTCTCTCTACTACGTTTGTCCCGGTGATTTTAAACTTATTTTTAAAATAACCCATTCCGGCTACAAAATAAGGTGTGAATTTATCGGTAGGGTACAGATCATAATAGAAATTTAACATCCCACCCATGCCTGATTCCTTAACTTGTAAACCGATATCTTTATTTTTGGATTTGTGACTATGTAATGAAAACGCTAATTCAGATCTGATATTAGGGTTTAAATAGGTACCTAGTGCAATATCTCCCGCAATGGGAGATGAGCTTTTCATCTTGCCTGTAGTGCCCTCGATTTTGGGTTTACCTTTACCCATGCCGAGATTAATTAAACCATACCAGTCATCAGCGTTCGCATTTGCCGCAATTGTACTTAATGCTGTAGCTATTAATAAAACTTTCTTCATTATGTTATCCTAAAAATATGTATGTTGCATAATAGGTTATACATAAAATGAAATATTATTGCAATTTTTTGTTTGAGTGGTCGTGAGGTATTTTTAGAAAAAAAGTCGGTTTACTTTAAATTAATAAACCGACTTTACATAGTTTAGCGGGTTGGATTTAGAAATCCATTTTAACGTTGGCTAGGAGTAAGTGATAAGGTTCACGCTTTACAGTTATAGCATTTTCCTTAAGTCTAAATGAAGAACTTCCTGTATCTCTAAACCTATAGCCTAATCCGATTTTTATATCATTTGCTGCTTTCATATCAATTCCCGCACCCAACTGCCAAGCAAAACTTTTTTTAGAACCTGAATTTTTATCTTGATCTATTAAAGTATTAGCAAAAATATATTCCGAATATTTAGCATTTATTTTATTATTTACATAACCTAATCCTGCCATTATATAGGGTACAGCCATCGTATGATTGTTAAAATCATAATAGCTGTTTAGTAATATGGAATATGATTCATGCTTTAATTTTAAATGTTCAACTATTCCATACTCTTTGTCGGTATAATTCTTTTTACCAACTAAATACCCGAGACTAAGTTCGCCCCTAAAATCAGGAGTAAGATAAGTACCTACCCCTAGTTCCCCGCCTTCCGAGGTAATTGAAATTCTACCACTTTTTTTAGAATTAGTAATTTTATCTCTATTCTTCCCAACTACACCGCTTAGTGAGAGGTAAAAATCATCAGCATTTGCTTGCGCGGCGAAAAGGCTAAAGCTTAAGCCCAAAAAGAAAATTTTTTTCATTATTATTCTATTTATATATTAGCTATTTACCAAATAGTTATACTCAAATGTATATTGAATGCAAATTTATTTTTATATTTTATATGAGTAGCACGCCCTACAATAAGTGATAAGGCGCGCTTCATTATTATTTGTTATACTAGCAATCGCAAATAACTGCTTTTTCAGTAAAGTCTTTGAGTTCATTACTGATGTTTAGTAAGGTTTCATCCGAGGAGGCCGCATCACGATACCACTTAACGTTGAATTTCAGCACTTTATCCGTGCAGAAAATGTTGCAATATAAATCTTCCAGCTGGTTTTCTGTAGGAGCTGCTTTAAATTCATCAACCTGAACCTTAGCTGCATCAAAGTATTTGATAAACTTACCAAACTCCTTATGTTTGCCTTTAGGAAAGTCGATCACCAATTCATCTTTTGCATCAACAATCGTTTCAAAATAATTTTTAAGGTGTTTTAATACCTTGCTGCTTCCTTTTGCTGCTTGATTAGTTGAAAAATCGGTTTTCGGCATTTCGTTATATGCTTTAACCTGGTTTAAAAGAATGGAGGTGTAGTTAAGTGATTGTTGAATGCTATCTGCGAAATCCAGATAAGTGCTATTGCTTGCCTGCCATTTGTTCTGTGCTAAAGTGATGGTTGAGTTATCGCTAAACCAAAAGCCTTTTTGCTTAAAGTATTCAACCGGGCTAATGACTAACACTTCATCTGCGGGGATCACTTTTGCACCACTTAAATAGTTTTCAAAAGCCTGCGCATAACCTACACCTATCGCTTCTCCGGTTAAAGCAGAATAATAGAAAGCCATTTTTTCATAAATTTTAAGCTTTAAAATATGCTCTTTGAATTCCGATTTGGCAGTGAGCCGATCAATAAAATCACCTCGTAAACTTTGCAACTTGGTTGCTAAAGCATTTGTAACTCTTGAGTCAGGGGGGCAGGTTAGCGGAATTTCAGCTTTAGTGGTTTTGTCAGTGTAGGTTGTTTTTAGCGCTATAGAATGAATACACAACTCTCTTTTAAAGGTAAAGCCTATAAATCCGTGACAAAACTTAGTATATTCTATATAATTATCGCCTAAACCAAGCTTTTCAGCCATAGTATAGGCGCCATCAACACATACTCTATATGTATTTATGTATATTGAGCTAGTTTTTTGTTCAATCAGCGTGCTGCCGCTATATTTAGTATCTAAAACCTGAGAATTAGTCTCAATCTTATTATCATAATAAGATTGCGCTATACTCGGTAACGTATAGTTTATAGCCTTCGGTAAGCCAAGTGCTTTGCTATATGCTTCATTTTCATTTGCTATATAAGCACCGGAACTATTGAGCTCAGCGTTATAAACTTTAAGCATTGCACCCATCACGTTTTGCTGCTTCATTGCCTTAATTGCGTTGATCACTTTATCATTAGTTGCAATGGTCGGCTCTAAAGTTTTAAGCAACAAGCCTACTTTCTCGGTATTTTGGTTAACTATATCCAATAAAAACCGTGGTAAAACGCTGCTGATTGAATAGAACAAAGCCGGGTTAGGCATTTCTTTGGGCGTAGGCAAATTTTTAATACTTAATGTTTTATTTGCATAACCCACCAAAAACCCGACGTTTTGCTCGAGTGGCCTAGCTTCCAGCTGCTGCTCGATTGATTTATCAATAAATAAATACTCCGGGCTTTTATCGGGATTATTCAGCACATTATCAAACGCCAAGTGATTATTAGCGAAATCCAGATTTTCCAGGTGTTTCAGCTTATCATCCAATTTCTCTGACATTTTGTCATTTTTGATCATATAAATTGCTTTGCTTATCTCACTTAACAGATTCGTATGTACGGCATCAACAATCTCTTTATGGCTAAACTCCTGGAATCTTGCAATTGCTTCTAGTTTGTCCGAAACTTTAATAAAATTATATTCGTTGCGCTTGATTGATTCATGCACTGCTTCAAATACTTGGAATAACTCCCTATGCACTAAATCGAATTGTTCATGCATTTCTCTATGGATTGTATTAAGTGCGCTAAACAACTGATCAAACATTTCAGCCATGGCATTATTCTCTTCATCATTGGAGGAGAATATACTTATAATTGCAAGTGTTCCTGAAATCATTGCCGTCGTAGGGTTAATCATCGCGATACCGCTTACTGCGGTCACGCCGGGGAAAGACCCGGTGATTTGGCAGGCTGCATAGAAGGCTTGAGTTGAGGCAACAGTTAAAGCCCCGAACTTCTGCAAATCTTTTGAGCCTGTCACCTGACCGAGCTGAATTAATAAATTCCCGACATCATTTGCGGCATTAAAATAGGATTTTATTTCCTCCTGCTTGGCTTGTGCAGCCATCTTCTGCACCATTTCCGCTTGGATTTTATTATTTAATTCCGCATAAAATAAAATTTCTTCTGCCCTTATTTTTGATTCTTCAGCATTAGCATATGCTTTATCTAAGTTATCATTAATATCCTTAGTTCTTGCATTTGTTCAGCGGAATTTTTTAAAATTTTATCTATATCAAGCCCTTGTTTGGCAAAATTTTCTTTTAGTTCTTCATGGTGTTTACTTCGTTTCTCTTCAGCTTCTTTAGCAGCTCTAATCTGTTCATCTATTCTTTGTTTTATCTTGTCACTTTCTTTAAAGTTTAATGTGTTTGCAGTCAGTTTAGTGTATTCCAAAGCATCCGGGGTTAGCATATTATAATCTAATGAACTAAAAATTTCGGAGTATAATTTTGGATCACGATCAGCAAAGTTAATTTTTTTAAGGAGAGCAATATCGATTTTATCACCTTGAAACATACCGTGTTGATCAGCAAAATCTTTCGCACCCTGAATAATGAATTTTCTTCCTCCGTCGGGTATTAAATTATCCATACCTGACCTTATTGTTTTCTCAATTGGATTAATATCTTTAAATGTATCCTTATATAATAAAAAATAATCTTTTATATCTTGATCGTTGAACCGGTTAAAATCCTTCGGAGCTTTATATAAATTGAGCTTTAAAGCTAAGTCATGTTCCTCTTTAGGGTTGGAAAGGTCTATAGGGGTATTATTATTTTTATTATAAAAATCTTGAGTTAATCCTTTTAAAATTAAATTACTTTTTAATTTATTATAAAAAAGGGTTTTGTGAAAATGGTAGTAGGGAGGAAGAGGAGAGGGGACAAAAGGACACCCGAGGTGGGATTTTAATTCCTTATTAAATTCATTTACCAACTTTTTCTGGTTTTCGGTTAGTTTAAGCATATTATCTCCACATTTTAATTTTAATAAAAATGAAAATAATTATATTTTATTAAATAACAAGGAATGTTTTGTTAAGAAATGAGATAATATAGTGCTTATTAATAATTAAATTTAAATTTATCAGCAATATAGCTTTATTAGTTGCTTACAGATAAGCAATAAAAAAAAGCCTACCGCCGTTATGGAAGTAAGCTTTTTTAGTAGTATATTCTACTTAAGCTTTAAATTAATTAAAACTCAAATCTAACATGAGCTAATGCTAAGTGAGAGTGCTTAACTTTGATTTTGTTTCCATCTTTTTTAACTGAATTAAGTCCAGTATCTTTAAATCTGTAACCAATACCAAGTTTGACATTATCAGCTACTTTAGCATCTATACCTAAGCCAACTTGATAAGCAAAACTACCTTTAGATTTATTGTAAGGTGTATTGATAACTTTCCCACCATTTTTTAAATCTTTTCCAACAAATCCAGTTTTAAATTTATTATGAGCATATCCCACACCAGCCATTACATATGGAGTAAATGCGCTAGAATTTGCAAAATCATAATAACCATTTAACATTACAGATATTGTTTGTGCTTTACCAAAAATTTCACCTCTATAAGAAGTGCTTTCAAAAGCTTTACTTTTTTTATCACTTACAAGGTAACCAATAGCAAGTTCAGCTCTAGTTTCAGGAGTGATTTGCGAGCCAACTGCTACATCAAAACCTTTTGGTTTAGAATTACTAGAGTTATATTCTCCAAAATCTTTACTTGATGACTTCACACCGCCCTTACCGTATAAACCGCTGATAGAAGCGTAGTAGTCTGCCGCAGATGCTGTTGAACTAGCCATAATAGCTAATGCAGCAATTCCTAGAATCTTTTTCATAAATCCTCAATATTGTTAAAACTCACAAAGCGGATTATAATATAAAATAAATTAAATGCAAATAATAATGTTATTATTAAAATAATATTGTAAATACATGGAGATACATAAGTTGTTAATGAATTGTTAATAATTTCCTGCTAGAGTTAAAGAATGGTTGATTGTATATTATACTAAAAAAGTTCAGGTTTTATGAAAAGAAAAGAGAATATCACCCCGATAAAAGAGACGCTTTTTGCGTGTAAGATAATGTTTAAATACGCATTGCTCTTCGGGTGCATTATAAATTTACTCATGCTTTCAACTCCGATTTATTCTATGCAAGTGTTAGATAGGGTGATTTCAAGCGGAAACGTTGATACGCTGGTTATGCTTACTCTGGTTATTATGCTTGCGCTTCTGTTGCTTGCCATGCTTCAGGCGGGAAGATCATTCGCCATGACCCAAATGGGTAATTGGATAGAAAAGCAGCTTTCCGAGAAGGTGTTCACGGGTAGTGTAAAAATGTCACTTGAATCGAAAGTAAATATCGGGAGCCAACAATTAACCGATCTGCAAACCATTAAAAATTTCTTAACCAGCCCGGGGCTACTCACGGTGTTAGATACCCCGTGGGCAATAATATTTATTATAGTGCTTTTCATAATCCATCCGTGGATGGGGTTTCTATCCGTTATCGGGGGCGCATTATTAGTCGGGTTCGCTATCTTATCGGATAAATTGACTAAGCCTTTGCTTGATTCAATGAATGATGAAAATATAAAAAGCAGAAGGCAAGTCGATCAGGCAACCAGAAACGCGGAAGTTATTGAAGTGATGGGGTTGTTGCCTAATATCATTCAAAGCTGGCAGAAACTAAACGGAAAAATACAAACTACGCATTCTCTGTTTACCAAAAGATATTCCGTTCTGACTGAGATGACTAAGTTCATCAGGCTTGTTATACAAATTCTGGTAACAGGCTTCGGGGCTTATCTTGTAATTAAGCATGAAATGTCTTCGGGTGCGATTATTGCGAGTTCTTCCCTGGTAGGAAGAGCGCTTGCTCCGTTTGAAGGAGCGATTAATTCCTGGAAAGGTTTTGTTAATTGCAGAAAAGCATATGATAGATTAAATGCCGCTTATGAACTGGTTGAGAAGCATGAGGAAAAAATGTCTTTACCGGAGCCGGAGGGGAGGATTGATGTGGAAAATTTATTTTATAATCCGCCTAACGTGCAAAGACATATTGTGAAAGGAATAACTTTTTCTTTAAAAGCCGGGGAGACCTTAGCTATAATAGGCCCGAGTGCTTCAGGTAAAACTACGCTTGCGAAATTGCTTGCAGGGGCGCTCAATCCATCGATCGGTACGGTGAGAGTGGACGATGCCAGCCTAAAAGATTGGAAGCGTGAGGAGTTGGGTAAATATATCGGGTACCTGCCGCAGGATGTAGAGCTTTTTGCCGGAACTATTAAAGAGAATATTGCAAGAATGGATCCGAATGCTGATCCTGAAGAAGTGGTGATGGCTGCGCAAATTACCGGCGTGCATGAAATGATTTTGAGGCTGCCGAAAGGATATGATACCGAAATCGGGTTTGACGGTTCCATGCTGTCAGGCGGGCAGCGTCAAAGGGTTGCGTTAGCAAGAGCTTTTTACGGTAATCCTAAAATTCTGCTGCTTGATGAACCGAATTCTAATCTTGACAGCGTTGGTGAAGCTGCGCTTGCAACTGCAATTGACGTGGCAAAAGATCGAAATATTACTTGCATAATTATTTCACACAGAACTTCTATACTTAATGTGGCGGATAAGATCATGATCCTTAAAGATGGGGTGATTGCTACATTTGGAAGTAAGAAGGAGGTGATGGATCAAATGAATCAGGCAAACCAAATGAATCAACTGAAAAATGTCCCGGGGCACGGCAATGCGTAAAAATATTATATCAAAATTAATTAGCTTTAAAGGTTTTGTCCCGGCAGCTAAAAAACTTTATGAAGAGATTAACAGCTTTATGAAAGGGGCGAACCCTGAAGAAGCTAAGTATATTATGCAGCATTCTCTTGATCTGAAAAAACAAATATATAAGCCGATAAAATTTACCTTTACGGTAATCGGAGTTGCTTTCGGCTTTTTTATAGTTTGGGGAAGTTTGGCACCTCTGGATAGCGCAGTTGTTGCACCGGGAAATATTGTTTTAAGCGGTAATCGTAAAACCATTCAACATAAAGAAGGCGGTATCATCCAAGCCATTTTGGTAAAAGACGGAGAAGTGGTAAAAGAAAACCAGCCGCTCGTGATTTTAAATGATACTTCCGATAAAGCGAGGTTGCAGATCAGTCTAAGCAGGTTACGTGCTACTAAAGCAATTGAGCAAAGGCTGCTTGCTGAAAAATTTGATGAGGAAAAAATTGATTTCAGCGACCCGATATTTGATAGAGAAGTTCCTGAGGTAGAAAAGATTATAAAAAACCAGCAATCATTATTTGAATCCAAACGAAAAGCTTATCACGGCAAAAAAGATATCTATAATCAGAAAATTGTAGAGCAAAGGGAGCAGATAAAGGGGTTGGAAGCTATGCTTAGATCCTATGAATCACAATTTAAAATACTTCAGGAACAATATAGGAACTTGGAAACTCTCTTTAACAAAGGTTATGCCAAAAAAACAGAGCTCTTGGAGCAAAGAAGGAGAGTTCAGGAACTGGAAGGCAGAGTAGGTCAAATCAAGGCTGATATCGCTAATGCTCATGAAACGATTTCCGAAAACCAATTGCATATTATAAGCTTAGAAAACGAAAACCAAAAGGAAGTGGATGATGAGTTGAAAGAAACTTATTCCAAGATACTGGATTTAAAAGAACAGTATGAAGCGGATAAGGATATATTAGAGCGAACCGTAATTAAAGCTCCCAATGCAGGGATTATTACCGGGCTTAAATTTCACACTGTCGGCGGGGTTGTAGGGCAAGGAGCTCCGATTTTAGAAATTATCCCTCAGGATGATAAGTTGATTGTTGAGGCGCATGTAGATCCTAAAGATATTGAAAGTATCCGCGAAGGGTTAAAAGCTAAAGTTCAGCTTAGCGCATATAAAACCAGGTTAGTACCGAGAATAGACGGGGAAGTGATCTATGTTTCCGCTGATACGGTAGAAGATAGAAGCAAACAACCGCCTTTTTACTATATTGCTAAAATTGAAATAAAGCCGGAAGCGATTGAAAGCATCAATTATGATATTAAGCTGCAACCCGGCATGCCTGCCGAGACTTTTATTATCAAGGGTGAAAGGACTTTCCTTCAATATTTGTTAAGCCCGATCCTTGATAGTTTTCATAAAGCATTTAAGGAAAAATAGAAGCTTATATAAATAATTTTTTAGAAGAGTGGGAGGAAGTGATTTTTCTCACTTTTTTTATTATTTTTTTTGCTTACTGGTTTAGCCCTTAACCTTTCATTAACTTATTATTGCTAAACTTTATTTGTAAGAGAGATAAAGGGATGTTTTAAAATGAGGGATGCTAATTTAGAATCGTTGAATGAAATAAATATTGAGTTAGAAGAGAAAAGAAAAGCATGGAACGGTATTTATAGTGCTATTGATTATTTTTTAGAGGGTAAGAATGATGGGTTACTCGAAAGTGCCGTAAAAGCAATTCTTCCTGAGGAAAAAGCAAAGAAAGCACCGGTAATAAGTTTCGATTTAATTTTTAAAAGTCTTTCTTTTGCTATACTTCACCCGATACATACTTTTAATCTGATTAAACTCGCGCGCTCACCAAAAATATATAAGAATCCGGATTTTCAAAGCGGATTAGCCGAAAAAGAAAGCATTACTAATTTTATTCAAGATCTTGGTAATAAAAGCTTTATGCCTCATATCGGTAAATATTTAGAGCAAAATAATTACCTTACTTCTGATGAAGTAAATAAACTAAAACCTGCCTTAGCAGATATAACAACAGATAGAGAAGCTATAAAAGATATTACAAAAGGAGCATTAAACGGCTCTTTATTTACCCGACTTGAAAATTTAATAAGTAATCCGAAGTTACAAAATATTATTAAAGAGAATCCTGCTATTCTACCTAGAATTGCTAAGAAAATTATAGAAGAAAATAAAAGATTAAAGAATATAACTAAAAATTATAAGTTTGATAATCAAATTCTCGATATTTTAAATATAGTTTTAAAAGAACCTCAGGAAGCTCAACTCATATTAAATGCTAAAAACAAAAATAATTATACAGTTTTATCCAAAAAAATTCTAGAGCTGTTAAATGATCCTAAGATGGTAGGCACGGTGGATTTTAAGGAAACATCTTTAAAAGAATTGATTAAAAAACAAGCCGCCGAAGGGTTGTTTACAAATTTGATTGTAGGAATCCTGGAGCAGGATAAAAAAGCAGTTGAAAAAGGGGTTAAGCCTGAGTTAAAAAGTATAAGTAAAAAAGCGGGAAAGTTTGGTATTACAGCGGAGAATATTCCTCAATTCGCTGCAATACTTCCAAGTATCATTGATGAGTCAAAAAATTTGCAGGAAATTTTAAATGATTTTACGGGACGCAGATTTATTAATATGTCAGTAAAACTTCTATCTTTGGTGAATAAAAATAATGAAATAAAAAATTATCTGACGGAAAATCGTACTCTTATCGTAGAGACATTAGATCAGATGTTCCAAAATGTTGCAGGGCTAAAAAGGTATAACTTAAAAGGCAACCTATATGAATTAGTTCCACATCTGCTAAACCATTCGGATAAGCTGATTGAAATAATTGATGTCTATCGGGAGGGGAAAAGTATTAAAGCTTTAAGGATGCTACGTGAGATAATTAAAAACGACTCGAGTATAAGAGAAGAACTAAAAGCTCAGTTTGAGGTAAATAGAGATAATATTATTAATGTAATTACTGAATTACTCGAAAAAAATAAAAGAATTCCACAGGTAATGAAAGGAAGAAAAGTCGTGGGGTTAGTTGTAAATGTAGCTGAAGGTGCAATCCAAGTAGCGGATAAAATTGTGGTCGATATTGAAAATAATATTGAAGATGTTAAAAAACAAAAAGAATTTGACCAAGCTATGGAAAATAAAATTGAGCAAACCGGAGAAGATAAAAATTCGGAGGAGCAGGTTAAATATGATGATATAATAATTGACGGCAGAGATTTATCTGGTAGAGACTTTATTAACACCTCATTTGAGAATGCGGTAATCGTGAATACCAGCTTTAACGGTAGTAAATTTACTAATGCTTCCTTTAAAGATACAACTATGGAAGATGTCAGCTTTAAAGGCGCAGTAATTGATGCTGCTACCCTAAAGACGATGGTAGAAGCTTTAAAGCTCGGTGGAGATTTGAATTTAGGCGGAGCAAAATTAATCGGTGATTTTTCAGGTGTTGATCTAAGGGGTATTTCGTTAGTCGGCGTGGATTTAAGTGAGGCGGAATTACCGGATGAAAAGGCAATATCTAAGGTAATAAAAGCAAACCTGATGGAAGGCTTGAAGAAAAATATGCTGCCTCATAATAAGAATTTAGGGGAATACTTGATTCAAAAATTCGAGCATGAGGAGATTGATATTGATTTCGAACTTGATCCCGACCATATACATCATGTGTCGGACTATAAGGGAAACATAAACTTACTTGCAAGCGAGATATACCAAAATCTCGATAACCCGCAAGATATAGAATTAATTATAGTATCTGATATGATAGCGGATAAAATTACGCAAAACCTTTTCAAAGAGGGAGAGAATCGAGGAGTAGACGGCTATAATATAAGATTAATGATGAAAGAGGTTGTAAAAGAATTATCCGGCCAATCTATAGATGTTGAAAATCTGATTGAGATTAAGGAAGGGGAGCTGAAGCTTAGTAGTAAGTTGGAAAAAATTGTCGGAGAAGTTGTATTTAATAGTTGGGGTAAGGGAAATGCTACAGGGTTAAGTAAGATATTTTATGATGCCAGCAAGTATACAGGGGTAGGTCTGGTTAGCGGCGGTATATATTTACCTGAAGAAGCTTTTAATGAACAATTGCAAAATGCCGTAAAAGATCAACTAAATAAAGGATTAGGTATAGAGATTACAAAATCTCATCAAGACAGATATAGTGAAAATAATAATAAAAATATAAGTTTAAGCTTGTGATAATAGGAAACGGTTTAAATATATTTAAATCTCTCCTTCCAATATGCATACCCGGTAATTAGGGTTAAAACTGCTGCCACCCATAGTGCTATTTCACCGATACGGTCTAAATAAGGTATTGGTAAGACTTTATTACCTAACAGCAATATTATGATTGCAGCCATCTGAACTGCGGTTTTAACTTTACCTAATTTCGAAACGGGAATACTGACTTTAAATTCGGCAAGATATTCCCTTAATCCGGAAACCAATATTTCTCTACATAAAATAGCAATTGTAGGGATCACGGGTGCATGGCCGAAGTGAACCAGCATCATAAGAGTTGAGGCAACTAATAACTTATCGGCTATAGGGTCGAGCATTTTTCCGAAATTAGATTGAGCTTTTAACACTCTGGCTAAGTAACCGTCAAAGAAATCAGTAATACTTGCAAATATAAAAATAGAAGCTGCTATATAATGAGAAAGCTTGCCTTCCAAATAAAAAGATAATACTAACACGGGAATCAATAGAATTCTCAGAACGGTCAGAAAGTTAGGTAGTTCTTTTAACATAAAACCTAGCAGGGTACTGGTTAATTATGAGGCTAGTTTACTAACTATTGCTCGTTGTGTAAATAGTTGTAAATTATCTTTGCAATCTTTTTGCTTATCCCGCCTATTCTGGTAATATCTTCAAAATTTGCTTCCTTCAACCTTTCTAATGAACCGAAGTGACTTAATAACAATTTTTTGCGCTTTGCGCCGATCTGTGGGATTTCATCGATTCCAGACTTAGTCGTGCCTTTAATTCTGCGCTTACGATGTGATTCAATTGCAAAGCGGTGCACTTCATCTCTTATCAGTTGTAAGTAATGTAGGGTAGGGTCGTTCCTATCCAACTGAAAAGGTTTTTTATCGAGGGTATGGAAAAACTCTCTACCTGCATTTCGATCAGCTCCTTTTGAAATGCAAACTAATTTTATGTCATCTATATTAAATTTTTCAAATATCTCTTTTGCAACGCTCAAATGGCCTTTGCCTCCGTCGATTAGTATTAAGTCAGGATAATTATCAGGCATAAGTCTTTTAAATCTACGCTCTAAAACTTCCCTCATCATCTGGTAATCATCACCTTCACCTATTCCGTTTAGACTTTTAATCAAGAATCTTCTATATTGATTTTTCATAAATCCTTCAGTGCCTGCAACAATCATGCAACCGATGGCATTAGTTCCTTGAATATGGCTATTATCATAAACTTCAATGCGTCTAGGTGTTTTCGGTAACTCAAATAACTTAGCCACATTTTCAAGCGTAGATAATTGTTTTGCTTTTTGTTTATTAACTCTGCTCAATGCCTCTTTGGCATTAAGCGATGCAATCTCCATTAAGTGTTTATGCGCTTCTTTTTTAGCTATAATTATTTTTATATCCCATAGTTTGTTTAGAGCCTGCTCAAGCACCTCCCTTGAGGGAAGCTCGGTAGTGGTTAAAATATTCTTTGCAGGAGGAGTCCTTTGGTATATCTGACCTATAAAAAGTTCAATGACTTCCCCGTCGCTCAATTCTTCCGTATGAATGGGAAAGTATACTTTATCGCCGTAATTAGTTCCGTTCCTGATAAACATAACTTGAACCGCACATCCGGTATCGTCTCTATAAAGTGCAATTAAATCCGCTTCCGAAATGCTGTCTGTTTTAAATTTATTTTTAGCTTGGGTGTGGCTTAACAGCCTTATTCTATCTCTTAGCTCTGCTGCCTTCTCATAATCAAGCTTTTCGCTGGCGCTTTCCATTTCGCTGATCAGCTTAGTTTGAATTTCAGAGTTTTTACCGGATAAAAAATCCTTTGTTTGTTTAACGATCTTTTGATAATTTTCTTTGGATATCTTATTAGTACAAGGGGCGGTACAGCGCTTTATCTGATATTGCAGGCAAGGCCTTTTACGGGAGGCGAAGTAACTATCACTGCATGGTCTGATGCCGAACAGTTTTTGCAGTTCTACTATAGTTTCGTTTACATACCTCGCTTGCGCGAAAGGGCCGAAATAAGTATAATTTTCTTTCTTTGTCCCTCGGAATTTAGCAATTCTGGGATATTCATGTTTATCTTCTATAACTATGTAGGGGAAAGATTTATCATCTTTTAAAGCAATATTAAATTTCGGTTTTAATGATTTTATAAGATTCGCTTCTAAAAGTAATGCTTCAGCTTCGGTATTAGTGGTTAAATATTCAATTCTGCTTAGTGAGGCAATCATACGTTTAAGGCGGGTTGGCAAGTTTTCAACTTTAGTATAAGATATAACCCGCTTGGGTAAATTTTTGGCTTTACCGACATATACAATCTCACTCTCAATATTAATCATCTTATATATACCAGGTGCCGCAGGCATAGCTCTTGCAGCTTCCGAGACTATACCGATACCTTTTTTTATTGATTGCTCGATGAACATGGCTGATCAGATTGTAGTTACATATATAATGTAGTACAATAAATATATAATTAAAGTATGAATAGCAAAGTTAATTTAGGTTTTTTCTAATGTCAGATGATGTTGCAATGCAGAATTTTACTGCAAACACCTTAAGAGGAATGGGAACTGGCGGAAGTACGGGTGCAAGTAATAATACTGAATTTGGGCTTTTTAAATTTGAAGATGATTTATGGCAAAAAGCAAACCAGATTTCACCTTTCTTTGGTTTATTAATTTATAAGGCATGTTCTGCTATGCAAGGGTTTGTGCAAGGCATTACGCCTAATCAATTATTCAACCAACTTACCCCGCCCGTAACCCCGATGGGCGGCGGACAAAAAGTGCCGAACGTTATGGGTAAAAGATAGTTAAATACATAAACCAACCTATTATTAAGTAATTTTTATTTATTTAATATAAAAATTATTGATATATTAGTTTAAAATAATATATTGTTAATATTTTAAATAAGAGTAGATGCTATGCTATCTGTAAATGTAAAACCTATAAGTAATTTAAAATATCTTACTCAATATCCTGAGCCAATTTTTAAAAATTTTTCAGAAAACGTAAAAAATGAATTAGCGACAGAAGCTATTAAACAGAAAGATTATCAAGGGCTCGAATATATTCTTAAGAATAGTGATGATTTTAATTTATTTATATATAGTGCAATAGCGGCATTAGATGTAAAGGCTGTAGAGATGATTTGCAATTTTGATGCTGCTAAAAAAGATATTCATGATTGGCATTTAGAAAAGGTGCTTAGCTTCAGTATAGAACATGAGGAGTCTTTTAAATTTAGTTATGAGAAAATTAAACAAGATAAATCTGAAATACTGAAACTACTTATTAAAGCTAAGCCGACTTTAAACATACAGGATTTGCAAATACTTTCCTATGTAGCTAATAAAAAAGAATTTGAAGAGATTTGTAAACTTAGAGAGATAGATCCTTCAAATTTTAAAGGTTATGAAACTTTAGATTTTGCTCATTATCATTTTGATGATAAAGTGCCGTTATTGAAATTATCAGGCAATGAATATTGTGCTGATCTGATTGAGCTCATTTTATCAAGAACATATAGTGAAGAAATTCCGCAAGTCAAACTTAAAGAAATTTATAATAATTTATTTGAGTTAGATCCGATATCAAAAGAAATGCTATCATATTTAGCCATGCAAATTGCTAAGGGAGATTCAATTAAAATTATTTTTGAAAACGGAGCAATTCCTTTTTATTCTTTAGCTCAAAATATTATCAAGATTGATACAAAGTTTTTAAATAATCCTATATTTACTATTGATTCTGTAATCATACATGAAATAGGGCATTATTATTATGATCATTTATTTAAAAATGAGGCGCTACCTTTTGATCGTGCTCAATTAGAGAATATTTATCAATATAAAGAAAAAATTTTTAAAGAAAAAAGTAATGATATATTTTATATATTAGACAATATCATTGAATATACCCCTTTGTTTGAATTCTACCAACGTATAAAAGATTATGAAAATAAAGCGAAAAAACCCATATATAAAGCAGCTGAAATTCTAAAAGTTGATGCCCGATTTATGGAAAAATATGTACTATCTGAAGATTATTTAGAATATTTTAAACAAAATTCTATAATTGATTTGTTCTTAATTAATTCCTTATTTAATTATAAGTTCGAACACAATGCTCCTTTAGATGAAGTCTTGCCTGATAGTTTAGTAAAGAGTTTATTAGATATTTATTTTGAATATTCTGCTCCAAAAGACCAATGTATTTATAGCAATAATTTTTTTGCGGAAGAATTGAATATAAAGGAAATGGAAAAATGGGCAATGGAAAATTTTTTACCTCATATGGTTAATGAGTTAGGTTTAAGTTCAACGCAAATACATTTTCTAGAGAGGATTGCTGATTATATTAATCGGAAGCCTTTCCAATATTCTGAATATAGTCAAGATAACGATTTTGAAAAGTATGTAGAGCTTATTGTTAGATATAGTGAATTAAAAGCTGCCGGGATTGAACAAGATTTAATTGACTCATTTAGCGGATTAGTGGAATTTCATAATAAATATGCTACCCCTAAAGCAGAAGCAGAGTTATCCGAGTATCATCTTTACTGTGAAAACTTTAGCAATAATACATTTACTACACCTAGCAGCTATGAAGAATTAATTATATAAATTTAGTAATATATTAGGTGTTAACCGTAAAAGCTTAACACCTGTTATTTAAAACCAAAATACTGAGTTATGCAAATAGATGTAATTAGCCATTTAGGTAAAGTTTTATACCGAGCTACCCGTGAACAAGTATATGAAGAGTTATTACCCCATCGAATAGTGCTTATCTTAGTTAGAGAAGGAGATAAAATTTTTATTCAAAAGCGAGCGGATTGTGTTAAATATCTGCCCGGATATTACTGCACCTCGGCAGGCGGGCACGTTGAAGCAGGAGAAGCTCCTCTTGATGCAGCAAAAAGAGAATTGAAGGAAGAATTGGGTTTAGAATCCGAGCCGGAAATGATAGCTGAATTCATATTTGATGACGGACATTATAGAAGAATATTTTTATATCAAATCACCTTAAGGGAAGAAATGCAATTCAATGATAAAGAAGTTGCAGGTGGTTTCTTTATAAATAAAGAAGAATTATTATGGTTGCCTCGCGATAGGTTGCACCCGCAGCTGCTGCCTTGTGTAAATTACATATGGCCTAATCTTTTGTAAAGCTTGTATAGTTAGAGAGATTAAAAAATAAACTTTTTACTAACACTATTTTAAACTTTTTTCTGATTCCGGTCGGCTAAACATTTTTATTTACAGTAAAATAAGTTGAATATCTAACGCCTTTATTCAAATACAATAAGTTAAGTTTAATATGACTATATAGCCTACAACTAAAAAATCAGATAATAAGAATAGTAAGAAGCACGCGCCTCGCGGCCATTTATGGCGCGTGCTCATATAAATGACATAGTCATTTATATGCAAACTTAGTTTATTTTTTATAGCTTAACTATGCTCTGCATATGTAGGATACTCAACTTAATGCACTATACTTTGGAAGAGCTAAGGGCTCCATTTTACCGGCATTATACAAACATAGCAACCTTAACGGAATACAAGACTTTTATGTAAAAATGATAATAACTTCGGCTGGCTCATAAATTAAATGAAGACATATAAAACAGGATAAACTGACTTGGCCGTTGGTAAGCTTCCCGCTACAGGCCCTTTTACTTAAGGTGGGCGCCATTTAACATCACCGCGCCGGGTTAAATGTCAGGGACGGCTCCCGATGTAGCTACTTATCGGCCCCGGAGGAAATTAGCCCCATCGACGAACCACTCAGCCTATCCTTAAACATATTCTACTACTTTTATTATCTCTCTGCAATATTTTCTAAGTATTCCGCTACATAATTTAATGTATCGCAAAGAATATCGTTATTACTTTCAGACTCCTCATCAAGCCGAACCTTAGTTTGTTCCAGTTCTTTGCTTAAATTATCAACTTCATCTTCAAGCATTAAAGCCACTAAAAACATCAACTTTGTATCGGTTGCTCCTTTAATATTTGAAAAACTTTCAATTTTCTCCTTTAGCCTTTCAGATAAAGTTGTTACTCTTTCCTCATTATCACATTCAAATTGGATGTTATGATTACGAAATTTTAAATTAACTATTCCCATTTCTTATTCCCCACTAAACCTTTCAATTCATTAAGCGAAACCTTGGAGTTAATCTCTTCGCTCTCATCTACCTTATTTCCGTCAATAGATTTTCTTAATCTGGAACCGGGAGCCCTAATTTCCGGAGGAGATATTTCAGCTTGTTTGCTCAAAGATTTTTGCTCCTGCTCTATTCCTATGCTCCTTATTTTATGTTTAAGTTCCGAAATTTCTTTTTGCAAAAGAGCCATGGCTGCTTTTAATTCATTATTTTCAGTTTCTAATTGATGTTGACTTTGAATTGCTTTTTGTGCATCAATAATCTTATTATTGACTTTATTCAATGCGCTTTTCAGTCTTTCTTTTACTTGCTCTAAATTGGACATACTTATAAATTTTTTGTATTATTAATATAAAAATATTGTAGGAAGCGCTTTAATTCAAGTCTATATTATGCTAAACTTTAATTTAAGTAATAAAAAAAAATTTATGCTCGGCTTTTCTTTCGGAGAATTGGTTGTTGTTTCAGTAGTTGCTTTGTTGGCATTAAAGCCGAAAGAACTTAAAACGCTTGTAAAATCATGGAGAAAACTATCTTCTCAAATTCAACAATGTTATCAAAATTACCTAAGCTATTTTAACGAAGCTTTTAAGGAAGAAGGCGAGTCGGAAACTGAAGATGAAAGCGATATTGTAAATTATATTTTAGACTTAGACGGAAACATTCAGAAAACTTATGACCTCTCTAAGATTATGCCGGATTTAAAGCGCAATGCCGATGATTAAAAGTTCTGAGCAGCCGGAAAGAGAGTTTGAAAAAAATAATTTCAGCTACCATTTTGTTGAGCTTAAGACCAGACTCTTTCTTTGTGTAATTACTTTTGTATTTTTTACTCTTATCAGTTATTATTTCTCGGAACAAATTTATGGTTTTTTAACTAAGCCGTTACTTGAAATATATTCACCTAAAGCAGGTAGGCGCCTGATTTTTACTAATTTAACCGAAGCATTTTTTACTTATTTTAAAGTTGCATGCTACTGCGGGTTTATATTTTCCTTTCCATTCATTGCCTTTCAGCTTTATTTTTTTGTTGCGCCCGGGCTTTATAGGAAAGAAAAACGGACATTAATTCCTATATTTTTTTTTATCCCCATACTGTTTTTTTTAGGCGCAGCGACGGTATATTATTTTGTAATACCTATGGCTTGGAAGTTTTTCCTAAGTTTTGAAAATGTTAATTCTACGGAATATTTGCCCGTTATGTTAGAAGCGAAGATTAGTGATTATCTTGATTTGACATTAGAGATGATTATCGGGTTCGGTATAGCGTTTCAGTTGCCGATAATAGCCTTACTTCTGGCAAAAGCTAAAGTTTTGAAAGGTAGCTGGCTTGCGGTTAAGAGAAAATATGCCGTAGTTGTTATATTTGTAGTTGCGGCAATTCTAACTCCTCCTGATGTAATCAGCCAAGTTTTACTTGCAATACCGCTACTTTTGCTTTACGAAATTTCTATAGTAATATGCAAAGTAATTGAAAAGTAATTGAAAAGGTTTAAGAAAAAAGTATGCATGATATTAAATTTATTAGAGAGAATCCCGAGCTGTTTGATAAAGGCTTACTCAAGCGAGGCTTAGAAAATGTTTCAAATGATATCATTACATTTGATGAAAAGCTAAGGAAAGAGCAGACACATTTGCAGGAGAAGCAAACTAGAAGGAATGAGCTTGCCAAGGAGATAGGCAAAGGTAAGACAGCGGGAGGGGAGGTGAGCCACTTGCTTAAGCAAGCAGACGAGCTGAAAGTACAGGTGCAGCAACTTGAGGAAAGTATAAAGGAGTTGGAAAGCAAGTTGGAAGAAATGATGATAAACCTGCCGAACACACTATTAGATGAAGTGCCGGAAGGGAAAGATGAAGATGATAACCAAGAAGTCAGAAAGTGGGGTGAGATTAATGAATTTGATTTTATACCGAAGCATCATTATGAGCTTGGGGAAGATCTGAAGCAAATGGATTTTGGGGCAGCAGCTAAAATGTCCGGCTCCAGATTCGTAGTATTAAAAAAAGATTTAGCCCGAATGGAAAGAGCATTAGCTAACTTCATGCTTGATATTCATATATCCGAGTTCGGTTATACTGAAGTTTCCCCACCCCTACTAGTGAAAGATGAGGCAATGTTCGGGGTAGGGCAGCTACCGAAGTTCGATCAGGATTCTTTCTTAACCCGAGAAAAGTTAAGGTTAATCCCTACCTCTGAAGTATCATTAACTAATTTAGTTAGAGAAATGATTTTAGAGGAAGAGGAACTTCCTTTAAGATATACTGCATATACTCCGTCATTCAGATCTGAAGCAGGAAGTGCGGGTAAAGATACCAGAGGGATGATTAGAGTGCATCAGTTTTCTAAAGTTGAGTTGGTGAGTATTGTAAGGCCGAGAGATTCTAAAGCTGAGCATGAAAGAATGACAGCTTGTGCCGAGGAAATTTTAAAGAGATTGGAATTACCATATCGAATAATGTTGCTTTGCGGAGGAGATACCGGATTTTCTTCACAAAAGACATATGACTTTGAGGTATGGCTTCCGGGACAGAATAAATACAGAGAGATTTCAAGCTGCTCAACTTGCGGGGATTTTCAAGCAAGAAGAATGAAAGCAAGGTATAAGGAATTAGATAGTAGAAAAAACTATTTTGTTCATACCTTAAACGGCTCAGGTCTTGCAGTTGGCAGAACCATAGTTGCAATTCTTGAAAATTATCAAAATAGTGACGGAAGTATTAATATACCCCACGCATTACAAAGATATATGAACGGAATTAAGATAATCGGGAGGTAAACCTTATGAAAAATTTTTTACACAATCTAAACCCGGTTGTTATGTTGAGTGCACATAATAAATTAAAAGAAGAGCAGTATACAACATTTATAAACGGTCGACAATTTAGGCTTGCAACTATGAATAGAAGATTAATAGCTACGGTTGTTGATATCTTTATAATATTTATATTTTTTACTCCTATCTTAAATTTAGCTGCTTATTTCCTTTATAATAGGCAAACTTCATACCAAGTATACGAAAATTTTGAAAATTATAGTATTAACATAGTCGGAATATCTTCAGCACTTGAGTTTTTTAAAGCGTTAGCTTCCTATTTGGTGAATAATGAGCTAATAAGAGGCTTTATAATACTGCAAATACTATCAATTTTTCTTTTTGCCGTATTTATAATTTCATTTTGGAAGTGGAAAGGGGCAACACCAGGTAAAATAATAACCAGATGTCAAATAATTGATGCGAACACCGGCAATACCCCGACGCTTAAACAATATATTTTACGCTTTATCGGGTATATTTTCTTTATCGGCTTTTTATTTATGCCGCTGACTAAAAAAAAGCAAGGGTTGCATGATAAGTTAGCCAATACAATAGTAGTTGTTAAGCCTTGGAAATCAAAAACTTAATTTGAAAAGTTTTTACTGCCTTTACTTGTTTAAAAATTTCACTTATCATCAAAAATGATATAAAGATTTTAACGGATAAGTAATGGCTAAGCCTAATAAGAAAGGAAAAATTCATATTGATCATACCGCAAGAGTAGCTGAGCAGGCAGTTAAAAATGCAAGCACAATAAAGGAGTCGATTGAGACTATAAATAAAGCAGCGATTAATAAGGTAGAAAAGTTAATAATAAAAGATATTAATAACCATTCGGAGCAATTGGTCAATGTATGCATAAAAGGAATTGACCATGCTACTCAAAATAGTGAATTTTCAGCGCAAATAGTTAATAATTATATTACCAATTGGAATTTAATTATGGGTGATATGTGGTCGGTATGTGAAAGATACAATAATGATGCTATAGCTTCTAAAAACTTTGAAGATATATTTAAAGTTAATATGAATGCTATTGAATCATTTACTAATATTGTTAGGCAAATGAGCTTAGTTAATTCTCAGACTATCCTTGATTGTTGTAATGAAGTTGTGGTTCCAAGCATCAAGCAGGCTACTTACTCAGTTGAAAAACTTAAAAAATGTTATAACGGCAGCAAAGCTTGCTAATTTTTTATGTATTATATGACCAACTAACCTATAAGTAAGAGTTATAATGGTTTGATCATCAGTGAATTGGCTCTTTATACCTTACTCAATATTTATTAAATACAATTTAACGTTTAACCAAAATTTTTTAAATGAATTGAATAAAACTCAAATCGGGAAATGAGAGTTAATAAATTAATCAGCATGAAGGCAAATAATTTAATTAGAAACGGGTTTACATTTATAGAACTTTCAATTGCAATAATAATTATTGCCTTATTGATTGCGGCTGTTAGCGTAGGAAATAATATGATAAATCAAGCAAAGCTGCAATCGGTTATTAAAGATTATCAGCTTTATCAAACTTATTTTAATGCATTTGTGAACAAATATAATAGAATTCCCGGAGATATGAATACGGCTTTCTCAATATGGGGAACCAAATGTGCGGCTAACAGCTCAATATGCAACGGAGACGGCAGCGGATCAATTGATTATAATACCGACGTTAATTTAAATGAGATATCTCAGGCTTGGAACCATCTTTACCTGGCGGGAATGTTAAATATGCATATACCTCCCGTAACAAGTATTACGGGAACACCCGGTGTTACTGCGCCGGCAAGCAAAATAGAGGGGGCAGGTTATATATTCAGATCATATCCTTCAGTGTTTGATGCAAGCGTTACGACTTTATGTTTAGCCTCTAAAGATATTACGCCCAGCTATCCGCTATTAGGAAGTGCTCTACTTCCCGAAGAAGCTTTTTTAATCGACCAAAAAATGGATGACGGCTTAGTAGATACTTCCGGAAACTTTAAAGGAGGAATTACGGGAATCCTGAGGGTTACACAAGGGAGCAATGTAAGTGCAGGAGGGTGCGTTAACAGTTCCACGGGAGCGTATAATACGGCTCAAACAAGCAAAGCTTGCAGGTTGCTTATAGGTTTAAATTAGTTTTAACTTTAGTTATAGAATCTCTTAGTAACAAATATATTCCTAACATGAACATCGGTACACATAAAAGCTGCCCTAAAGTTAAGCTATCTAAAATATATCCTACTTGAAAATCAGGCTCTCGAAAATTTTCAATAAATATTCTGATTAAGGAATATCCGATCAGGAAGATGCCGGTTAAAATTCCTGATTTATTCCTAAGAAGCGTAAAATGAAATAATAGCTGCATTATTATAAATAATATTAAACCTTCACCGAGTGCTTCATATAATTGTGAGGGGTGCCTCGGTAAATACCCGGCATTAGGAAATATTACCCCCCATTTTAAGTAGGTTACTCTTCCGTAAAGCTCGCCGTTAATAAAATTTGCAATTCTTCCCAGAAAAATACCGGGAGGAACTACGCAGCATAGTAAATCAAATATGCGCAGTAATTGAAGCTTATGTTTCCGGCATAAAAGGTAAATTGCCGTAATTAAGCCGATAAGTGCGCCATGAAATGACATGCCGCCTTCCCAAGTTTTAAATATTGCAATCGGTTCCGTGAGGTATCGATCTAAATCATAGAATAAGACAAATCCTAATCTACCGCCGATCATTATACCTGCTATAAAATAAACTATAATATCATCAAGAGCTTTTTTAGAAATTTCATATCCGGATTTTTCGGCAAGATGAATAAATAGGTAGTAGCCGATAAAAATACCTGCTATATAGGCAAGTGAATACCACCTGATATCAAAAAAGCCGATTGAAAAAGCGATGGGGTTAATTTGTGGAAAAATGATTGCGAGCATTGATTTATAATAGTAAAATAAAATAATATTGGTAAGTTATTATCTTTTAAGGGGTTCTATGAAAAAAGACAATAAATTTTTCGAAGATTTCAGCAAATTAGCTAGCTCGGCATTTGCCTCGGCAGCCACCATGAGAAGGGAGCTTTCCGATTATATGAGACAGTATGTAGAATCTTTTGTTAAAAAGATGGATTTTGTTACTAAGGATGAGTTGGAAGTGGTAAAAAAAATAGCTCTTCAAACTGATAAGGAGCTTCAGCAACTCAAAAAAAAATATATGAATATTGAAGAAACCAAATCACCTAAAAAACAGGAAAAGAGTAAAGTTGTTAATCAAAAGCCTAAAAGCAGTAGTGCTAAAAAGGTTGTCGACTCTTAAGCCGAATTTAGATCTCAGGTTTTCTTATATTGCTATTTAAGAAAGATAAGCTTAAGCAAATAACCTATCCCCTCAACTTTATATTTTGCTTTATTCTCTTTTAAATATTTGCTTATCAATAACGGAAAGTCGCTTTTAGTGACTCGTACTCCTTCTTTTGAAGCATTTATAATTGCCGCGAGTATAGTTTGTATAGCTTCCATAAAATTAACCGGTAACCCCGAAGAATAATAAAGGTTTTCAAACTCTTTGGTTGTTAGGCGGTTAATGGCTATAAACCTAATTTGACTAAAGGGTATATCGGAAAGTTTAGCTATTGAATATAAGAATGAATATAAATCGCCTTTACATAGATAGTGTATAATGATTGCATTATTTAAACTGTTTTGAGAGTAAAGTTGATCAATTCTCCTTCTTAGCTCTGTTTCTTCGTTATGTGCGGGTTTATCTTCAAATGAATTAATATCGGTCGGACAAAATATCTTAGTAATATTATTAATATAAAGGTTGAAATGTTTGGTGATAATATTCTTTGCTTCCGGGTTCAGTTCTATAACAAGTTTTTGTAAAACCCCGTTATCTAAGCTTTTTCGCATTAAAAGTGCGTTTAAGAAGGATTGATCATCATAGTAGGTATTTAGTAAATTGCGATAAAGTTCAAAGCTGATTTGGCTGTCGGGATTCTGCATAATGCTGATAATCAGAGATAAATTTTTTAGGGAAGCGACTTTAAAGCATACTTCTTCGCTTAAATTATTCCTTTTTGTTAGTACTATAAGTTTACTTATCTCTTTAGAGGTATTAAGCAGCGTTATTAAATCATAATCATTTAGCTGCGGGGAATCCGCAATAATAGGGGCAGCAACTTTATTGATATCGAAAGCTAACTTTAATGCTATTTCATGCGGAAGATGTTTGGAATTTTTAAGCCGATTTGCTATTAATACTCTTATTTCTAAATCGGGATAAATTGTAAGTTGTTTTAAATAATCTTTTAATTGGTCTTCTTCCTCGTAAAGGTATCCGTTTTCAATAAAGTAGCAAACTTGCAGTGCAAAGCTATATTTTTGCTCAGCATTAAGGGAATTGATACTCTCCGGATTATTACAGAAACCGGGAGCGGAGTATCTGACTGAGAAATCTTGTTTCATGTTTCATATATTAAAGTTATTGCACTAAAATATTATATAACTTACATTAGTTAGTATATATGTTTGTAATAAATAATAACCGTATTTAATTTATTAAA
This sequence comes from Holosporaceae bacterium 'Namur', assembly GCA_014116815.1. Lineage (GTDB taxonomy): Bacteria > Pseudomonadota > Alphaproteobacteria > Rickettsiales > Midichloriaceae > Jidaibacter. Next base: position 32,375 of record JACGYV010000003.1, on the reverse strand, counting down.
CAAAAATATTGCTGGTCAAAAGTATATAACTATGATAAATAAAATTTCGTTAAATTATGCCGAATTAGCTCAGGGGTAGAGCAACCGCCTTGTAAGCGGTAGGTCGTCTGTTCAAATCAGACATTCGGCACCATTAAATTGCTTATGTCTAAAATAAATTGTCACCCTTTTTGCTTGCTTAAATTTTTAATGCGATTTACTATTTCCAAATAAATATTCTCTAACTAGCATAGAAGTATGTTAACTAAAATTTTGCAATACTTGAACGGAATAAAAATTCTTATTACTTTATATGTAATATTAATTACTTTGTTAGTATCTGTCTTTCTTATTATATATTTTAATCAGAAAATATTTCTTGATAATCAATTTGAACAAGGTAAATTAGTGTTAACCGGTTTAAATAACAATTCACCGGTTTTAGGGAAGCCGGCGATTATTAAGTCAGAGGATCAAAGATCCTTAACGCCTGAAACACCTAAAGATAGTAAAGAAGAAGTAAAAGCGGAAAAACCGAATGGCAATATTATACCGCACACAATTCAAAAAGCGACTAAGCAGCCGATAAACTCAACTTTGCTTAATAATCCTGAGACTAACGGGGACTTAGCTGTCATCCGTCCTAAAGTTGCTCTTCTGGTAGACGGCCTAGGCCTATCCGCGGCAGAGACGGCAAGTGCCGTTAAAATGGATGCTCTAATTGCACTCGGGTTTTCACCTTATAGCCGGGATGTCGTTAATTGGATAAATATAGGCGTTTCAGCCGGACATGAAGTTTATATTAATCTTCCTATGCATCCTGCAGAGTACCCGGCTAATGATGCAGGCTCTTTAGCTTTAATGAATAATTTAAGTGAGGAAGAAAATTTATCAAGGTTAAAACTTGTTACTTCTAAATCCGATAAGATTAAAGGAGTGATTTCCGGTACAAAAGAAATTTTTACTGATTCTAAAGATGACATTTTACCGATTCTTGGATTTTTAAAACAAAAAAAACTCGCTTACATATATGGTGGGGAAGTTAATAATGAAAGTTTAGAGGATCTTTCCGAAGCTTTGAATGAAAATTATATTGATATTAATATTACAATTGATGATGAACTTGATATAGAAGCCGTAAAAAGTAATCTATTACGTTTAGAAAATATGGCGAAAGTCAGAGGATTTGTATTAGGAAAATTTCATGCGTATCCTATGTCGGTTAGAGTTATAAATGAATGGATAGGGGAACTGAATAATAGTGAAGTGATGTTGGTTCCGGTTTCTCAACTGTTTGAACTTCACAAGCAGGCAATCAAAGAAAAAAGCAAGAATAAAGTCCCTGAATCAGATAATAATAGAAAAGCCGAAGATGTCAAATTATCAGATCCTCAAGGTACAAACAATAAAATATATACTAAAGAAGAATATGTAAAATATTTTGATACATCAAATAAAGTAACGTACGTTAAAGAGGGTGAAAATAATGTCTTAGATTCACCTGCTAATAAGGAGAAGAAAAGTGGTAAAGAAGAAGGTAAGTGAATGTGTTCTTCTAATTTTTAACTATAAATTTGTAAATAAATTTACTTTTAAACAAATAGTTTTTCTCCTATCTTTAGGAGCACTGCTTACTCTTGCTTATCATCCGTTTGACCTTTTTTTTATTATCCCTATTTCCTTAACTTCTTTATTACTTTATCTTGATTCTAAAAAAGGTTTAAAACAAAAGTTTATAGCCGGAGTGATATTCGGATACGGTCATTTTCTTAGCAGCTTATATTGGATAATGTATTCTTTGCTCACTGATTTCTCCGGTCTTTGGTGGATGATTCCGTTCGTGCTAATCTTAATCCCGCTGGTTATAGCATTATTTATCGGGTTGTTGGTTATAGCGGCACAATATTTTAATTACCATAGGATAGCATATGTTTTGGGGTTTTCAGCACTATGGGTAATTTTTGAGTTTTTAAGAAGTTTTCTAGTCTTTCCCTTTCCTTGGAACTTATTAGGCTATACCGTGCTTTCATTTGAAAATGTTTCACAGTTTGCATCCGTGGTTGGTGTTTATGGGCTAAGTTTCATTGTATGTACATTTGGGACGTGTTTTTATTCAAGAAATATAAAATATATTTTAGCAGTTTTTATGTGCTATTTAGCTATATTTAGCTTCGGGTACATGCGTTTAAAGGATGCTAAAGTAGAATATATTAAAGATTACACCCTTAGGCTTGTACAGCCGAATTTAACTGAGCATCATATGGGTGATCCTGAAAAGCAGAGTAGAGATTTTTTAAAGCTGATAAAACTTTCTTTAAAAGATTTAAAAGAGAACACTATTACTATTTGGCCGGAAGCTTCTTTCCCGTATATTTTACATGACGGCTCTACATTTAAAACTTTGCTTGCGGAAATTATTTCAAAGAACGGATTTTTAATTACCGGGGCGGATTGGTTGGAACCTGATAAAGAGAGTGGGAAGTGGAATCTTTATAACTCTATCGTTACATTAAATAAGCAAGGAAAAGTTATATCGGTTTATAAAAAAATATTATTAGTTCCATTCGGGGAATATATTCCGCTTAGAAAATATTTTCCTGATTTTATTGAAAAGGTAGCTTACGGTATAGGAGATTTTAACTCCGGAAAACAGTTTAAAACCACTAGAATATCCGAAAATCTACCCGCAATTTTAAATTTGATATGTTATGAATCAATTTTTACGCACGTTCCCTATGCTTATCAAGGCCAGGATTTCGGATTAATGCTTAACATTACTAATGATGCATGGTTCGGTAATAGCATAGGTCCATACCAACATTATACCATGGCCAGAATGAGAGCTATAGAGTATAATACTCCTTTAATAAGAGTTGCTAAGCATGGTATTACGGGAGTAATTGATCAGTTTGGCAGGGTTTTAGCTGAGCTTGAAATAAATAATGAAGGTTTCCTTAACACAAATGTTCCAAAAAAAACATTGCAATCATCTTTTTACTTACTATATTATCACATTAGTGCAATTTGGATATCAATCCTCACTTTTTTGCTTATTTGTGCAAAAAGGAGATTTAAATAAAATCTTAATACTGAAACTATAATACTTTTTAGCAAGAAATAGATAATTTTAATTTTATGATAGTAATTACGTAATATATTATTGATATATGGGTAGTAAAAATAGACACCAGGTTGACTTGCATGTTGGTCAGAGGCTTAGAAAGAGAAGGCAAGAGCTTGGTATGAGTCAAGAGAAGCTAGGCGAGGCAGTGCAGTTAACATTCCAGCAGATTCAGAAATATGAAAAGGGCTATAATAGAATCAGTTGTAGTAAGCTTTATGAATTTGCAGGTATTTTAAAAACAAATATCGAGTATTTTTTTGATGGCCTAAAAGCATTGGTCAACAGTGCTACGGAAGAAGTTTATGTCTTTAAGTCTGATAAAAATGAGTATATGACCTTAGATTCCGCAAGCAATCAATATGAAGTAGCAGAAAATATTAACGAGTCCTTAGGTAATGAAATAAAAGAGATGGTAAAATATTTTAAAAACATATCTTCTAAACAAGCAAGAGACCACGTATTAAACCTAGCTAAGTTACTTTCGGAAAATAAAGATATTAATTACTAGTTATAATTACACTGCATTAAATAGGCGCCCGTCTCCTATTATTCTTTGGCTTTCCGGTATTTCATCAGGATCTTTCAATGCATATCCTCGGCCCCAGATAGTTTCTATATAATTTATACCGCCTGATATATCATATAATTTTTTGCGCATTTTACACACGAATACATCTATGATCTTTAGTTCCGGCTCATCCATGCCGTTATATAGATGGCTTAAAAAGTTTTCTTTCGAAATTACCGCACCTTTTTTTAAAGCCATTAGCTCTAAAACACTCTGTTCTTTACTGGTTAAATGAACAGGTTTGTTATCAATCATTGTAGTATGAGTATTTAAATTGATTACTAAATTATCTATTTTTATAACCGATTTCGCATGCCCCTTAGACCTTCTTATTATAGCTTTTAAGCGAGCAATAAGTTCGCGTTTATCAAACGGTTTGGTAAGGTAATCATCAGCACCGCAAACCAATCCTTTAACTTTTTCCTCCGAATCACCTAATCCTGATAAAATTAAAACCGGTACATTTAAATTATAATCGCGTATACTTTTAAGTACATCATAACCACTCATATCAGGTAACATAAGATCTAAGATGACTAAATCATATTCATTATACTTACTTGCGTCTTTTCCGTCGTCACCCAGGTCGGTAATATCGCACACAATGCCTTCTGCCGCTAAAGCAAGTTCTATTATTTTGGCAGTATCGTAGTCGTCCTCAATTAAAAGCACTCTCATTGTTTGGCGATATAATTAAAAAATTATCTATATTTCATACTATCATATATATATTAATATAAAAGTTTAATTAGAAGCGAATGAAAAATAAATTAAGAATAGAGCTTAAACAGCTGAAGAAAAAGATAAATCTTAAATATACCGAATATGATTTTGTTCGTTATGAAAATAATTTTTTTAGCTTAATAGAAAGTTTTAATATAAAAACAATCGCCGGCTTCCATCCGAAATCGGATGAAGTTAATATATTGCCGATATTGCTTAAAGCTATGAGTACGGGTTATAAAGTAGCTTTACCGAGAATAATACAAAAAAATAGCTACTTAAAATTTATTAAATGGATGAAGGATGACCGGCTTGAAAAAAATGATTATGGAATATTTGAACCGAAAGCAGCGGGTGAGGAAGTTATACCGGATATAATAATAACGCCGTTACTCGGATTTGACAGAAGTATGAACAGAATTGGATACGGAGGTGGTTATTATGATAGAACATTTATAAAATATCCTAATGCTATAAGGGTAGGAATAGGGTATTCTTTCCAAGAAGTGAAAAACATTCCTCTTGAAGATCATGATCAAAAGCTTGATTATATAGTAATAGAAAAAGAGATAATTAAAAAGTGAAGTATAAAATTTTTGAGATATTAAAAAGAGGTAAACTGGTTTTGCGTGATCATGGGATTGAGGTATTTGCTTTAGAGGCAGAGTTGTTATTAGCTAAGCTGGTATGCCAAAATAGCAGGGAAAGATTGCTTGCACTATCGGATAGTGAAGTTGATGGAAATATAGAAAAAGAATTTTTCAACTTAATAGAAAGAAGAATACAAAATGAACCTATATCACAAATACTAGGTAAAAAAGAATTTTGGGATTATGAATTTATAGTTGATTCTTCGGTACTGACTCCAAGGAATGATACGGAAACCATTATTGAACAAGTGATTAAATATTTTTCCGATAAAGAAGCTGAACTTAATATTTTAGATCTTGGCACGGGAAGCGGGTGCTTAAGCGTTACTCTTGCAGCTATATTTTCAAATGCAAAAATAACTGCGATTGATATATCTCCTGCTGCTCTTAAAATTGCTAAGCAAAATGCAGTAAAAAATATAGTGGATAATAGGATTGCTTTTATAAAGAGCGACTGGTTTAGCAAGGTGTCTAAACGCACATATGATATTATCGTATGTAATCCTCCTTATATTTCTATAAATGAATTAAAGGAACTTGCTAATGAGGTAAAGGATTTTGAGCCGCAAATTGCGCTAACTGATTTTGCAGACGGTTATACATACTATAAAATAATAGCCGATGAGATGAGGGATTATCTTAAGCAAAGCGGTAAGGCTTTCTTTGAAATAGGAATAGATCAAGCTTTAAGTGTAAAGGAAATTTTTGAATTACAAGGTTACAGGGTTGAAAATATTGCTAAAGATTTAGCCGGTATTGAAAGATGCGTGGTTATTTCTTAAGTTTTAATACCTCATACGACAACTGGAATATTTCCCGAAGTGAATTTTACTTATATACTGAAATTAATAGAACAAAAAGGTGTTAAGTATGGAAAATAAAAGTTTTGAAAAACTGTGGGAAAATACTGAAGTCAAGCCGGAAGGCTTTGATAATACTTTAACCGAAAAAGTATTTAATTTAAGTGATGATAAAAATAAATATATTTTATTTAACAAAGATAATAAAACTGAAGTTGTAGAAGCCGCATCGGTTGAAGAGGCTTTAAGTAAAGCTTCTTTAAGTGATATTATAAAAATATATCACAGTAGAGATGCTGAAAATAATGTTTTAATAGATAACAATCTATTAAAAAGCGAAAAAACTACTTGATTTGAATCTGTATAAAGAAAATACTAGCGAGCATGTTTTAGAATTAAACAATAAGTTGATTATATGAGTGTTATAACAAGATTTGCCCCAAGCCCGACCGGCTATTTACATGTCGGTAATGTAAGAACCGCAATTGTATCATGGCTTTTTGCCCGAAGCATGGGTGGAAAGTTTATTTTAAGAATAGATGATACTGATATTGAGCGTTCGAAAGATGAGTATACGGATGCTATAAAAGAAGATTTAAAATGGCTCGGTTTAGATTGGGATAGGATAGAGTTTCAGTCAAATAGGGTAGAGAAATATAAAGCGGTTAAAGAAAGGCTGATAAAAGAAGGCAGGCTTTACCCATGCTATGAGACTAAAGAAGAGCTTGAGATGAAAAAAAAGATTATGCTTAACCGTAATCTTCCTCCTATCTATGATAGAGCTTCTTTAAAGCTTTCCGATGAAAAGAAAAGGGAGCTTGAAGAGCAGGGGATTAAGCCGCATTGGAGGTTTTTAATTGATAAGGAAGATATTGTTTGGGATGATGGAGTAAGAGGGAATTTGCATTTTAAAGCCGCTAATATAAGTGATCCGGTGCTAATTAGAGCCGATGGTTCCATGACTTATACTATTGCGACTGTTTGGGATGATATCGAATTCGGTATTACTGATATCATAAGAGGGGAAGACCATGTTACCAATAGTGCAATACATATCCAAATATTTAAAGCTCTGGGAGCTACCCCGCCGAATTTTGCCCATCTTTCATTGCTTAATTCAAAATCAGGTGAAATTTCTAAAAGAATAGGCGGATTTGATATCAGATCTTTGAGGGAAAGCGGTATTGAACCTATGGCTATTAATAGTTTTTTAGCTAAAATCGGAACTTCTGATCCGATTGAGATTAAAAGCTCACTAGAAGAATTAATTAAAGACTTTTCAATTAAAAAGTTTAGTAAATCCCCGGTAAACTATGATATTTCAGAACTGGAAAGATTAAATACCAAACTGGTTCATAACTTAAAATATTCCGAAGTTAAGGAAAAGCTGAATGGGATGAATATCGGTGAAGTTGATGCAAGTTTCTGGGAAGCAGTAAAGCCTAATATAAACACTATAAAAGAAGTTGAGCTATGGAGTAAAATTTGTAGAGAAAATATAACGCCTACTATTGAAGATAAAGCTTTTGCCGCATCAGCAGCTGAACTTTTGCCTGAAGGGGAAGTTACTATAAATACTTGGGATGAATGGATTTTTAAAATTAAAGAAAAAACCGGAAAAAGCGGTAGAAACTTATTCATGCCGCTTAGAAAAGCAATCACCGGAATGGAGCATGGCCCTGAGCTGAAATATATATTACCTTTAATTGGTAAAGATAAGATTATAGCTAGGCTTGGTGGGGAGAAGGCTTAAATTTATGAAAGTATCTTCCGGATTTTTAACTATCATACTTTTGTGTATTTTAGCAGGGGCGGAAGTTGATCTGTTTGTGCCTAGTTTTCCTCAGATCAGCAGACAGTTTCAGCTTACTCCGTTTATGGTTGAGCTGACCTTAAGTGCTAATCTAATTGCATATTGTATTAGTTCACTGGCGGTAGGTTCTCTCGGAGATCGTTACGGCAGAAAAGTAGTAATGATTTGGGGGTTGGTTGTTTTTATTTCAGGTAGCATATTATGTGTTATAGCCGAACAATTTTATATTATTATATTAGGTAGGTTCCTGCAAGGAGCGGGGATAGCTGCTCCGGCAATTCTGACTTATGTCATGGTTTCCGATATATATGGAAGAAAAGATCAACTGAATGTTATTTCAATTTTAAACGGAGTTGTGACCTTGGCTATGGCATTTGCGCCTATTCTCGGTAGCTATATTAATCTGTATTATAGTTGGAAAGGCAACTTTATTGTTCTATTAATTTTCGGAATAATATGCCTTATAATGCTTTGTTTATTTATTAAAGAGCAGCATAATAGGGAATTAAAAAGCGGGAACATTGAATTATTTATTTCCTATTTGCCGGTTTTACGTTCCGGAAAGGTGATTGCTTTTACCGTTTCATTTTGTTTTCTTTCCTGCCCTTATTGGATTTTTATAGGTATATCTCCGATACTTTATATGACGGATTTTAAAATGAGCTTAGAAAAATTCGGTTTCTATCAAGGAGCTATGGCAATCGCTTTTTCTACGGTTAGCATATCAAGTAGCTATGCTTTAAAAATAATCAGCAGAAAACGGATGTTTTTAACCGGTATATTTCTCTGCGCGCTTAGTGCAGTATTTATCTTATTTTTAGGGATTATTGAGAGTAAGAACCCGATTGCTATAACAGGTGCTCTTGTGCTTCTTTCCATGGGTGTGGTTTTGCCGATTAATATATTATATTATGAGGCACTTGAAATAATGGAAGAGAATAAAGGAAAAATTGCAGCTGTTATTCTTTCATCAAGGCTTATTTTTACGGCGATAGGCTTAGAAGTTGCAGGATATTTTCATCAAGGCAGCTTTAAGAGCACTGCTTTTATCATGGTTTTTAGCTTAACCGTTTCTCTGACTAGTATAATGCTGCTTATAAAAACTAAGCTTTTTGATTTAGATAAATAAAGGGTAGTAAATTAATGAAAATATATTTTATGTTGTTGCTTTCTTATTAAAAAAGCATGAGAGCTAAGCTCTTAGCAGGCCTAACTGAATTTTAATAAAGTTTAAGAAGGGAGCTAATGTGCTCCCTATAATCTTAAAAGCTACTTAGCCAGTTTTGCCGTAATTTCCGCTACATGTTTGCCTTGAAACTTAGCCATATTAAGTTCTTTTGGGTGAGGAGTGCGAGAACCGTCAGCCCCGGCAAGAGTAGAAGCACCGTATGGGCTGCCGCCGATTTTATGTTCCATATCTACAAGGTCAGGACAGCTATAGGGTAATCCTACAATTATCATACCGTGGTGCAATAACGTGCTGTGAAAGGAAGTAATAGTGGTCTCATTACCGCCGCCGGTGCCTGTTGAAGTGAATACACTGCCTAATTTTCCTACCAGCCCTCCTTTCGCCCAAATTCCGCCTGTACGATCAAGGAAATTACGCATTTGAGAAGTCATATTGCCGAATCTGGTAGGGGAGCCGAAGATTATTGCATCAAAAGCGGTTAATTCATTTGGGTCGGCAATCGGAGTATTATCTTCTCTTCCGCCTGCTTGCTTAAAATTCTCTTCAGACATAAGTTCAGGAACTCTTTTTAATATAACTTCAGTACCCAGGACTGATTTTGCTCCTTCGCAAACAGATTCCGCTAAAGTTTTCACATGCCCGTACATGCTGTAATATAAAACTAGAATTTTACTCATTATATTTCCTTATATTGTTTAGACTTATCTGATTTAATAAAACATATATTAATAATAATGACAAGCTTATGTAGTTATTGCATAATGTATTTCTTGTTTTAAAATGTTAAAGATATAAAGAGTTAAAACTAAAAAATCTTTAAGCAACTTTTTGATTGGCAGATCCTGTGATTTCCTTAGTACATAATGCCATAGTTCTGGAGTTTCTCGAAATCGGATCAGTCATATAATAATTTTCAAAAGGATTTGTAAAGTTATCAGATAAGAAATCTTTAAACTTCCCGCCCTTTTCAGGAAACTCATTAGATATTTTAATTCTGTTCATCTGTTCAAATATTTTTGCAACTTCCGACATCTTATTTCTGACCTGCTTAACATTAGAGTAATCAAGATCAAGTCTTAAACTTCTGATAATATCACTTATAATTACCCGGTCCTCTTTCGCTTCATTGGGGGGGTAAACAACCAGATTAGTTCGCTGAGGCCTACCTTCAAGGTTAACATAAGTGGCTTCTTTTTCAGTATAGGCCGCACCCGGTAGAATAATATCAGCTCTATGTGCTCCTTTATCGCCGTGATGACCGATATAAACTACAAAAGTATCAGGATGAAGTTTTGAAAAATTGATTTCGTCAGCACCCAGAAGAAACAACACATCCATTTTTTCAGTAACCATTCGGTTAACGGATTTACCGCTTTTGCCTGGGATGAAGCCGATATCAAGTCCGCCGACTCTAGATGCCGCTCTTTGCAATACATTAAAGCCGTTCCAATCATCTCTTATTACTTTATATTCATTAACGATGCGTTTAATTTGATAAAGTGTTGCTTCGAAATCATCTCTGCATAACACTTGCGAACCGATTATTATCATCGGGTTTTTAGCACTGTTCAGGATGCTGCAATAAGGGTGATCCCCATCGGCAATTTGCTTTAATATCCATGCATTATTTCCTAAGTACCTATAAGGATAAGTTAAATCAACTTTTTCACCTATAGCTGCGACTTTTAAATTGTTATACAGATGTGCTTTTCTGATTCGTGCATTAAGAATAGCTGCTTCATGTCTTGGGTTTGAGCCTATGATTAAACAAACGTCAGCTTGCTCTATCCCCGCTATTGTAGTATTAAATGTGTAAAGTGATCTATATTTGTTATCAACTTGGCTACCGTCTTGCCTGCAATCAAAATTAGCGCTGCCGAGTTTTTGCAGCATCTCTTTAGTAACTAACATGGTTTCAACGTCAGTTAAGTCCCCGGCAATAGCCCCAATCTTTTCAGCGGAAGATTTTGTTATCTTATCTGCTAATGTGCTTAAAGCTTCTTCCCATGAAACGGCTTCCAATAAATCTCCTTTTTTTACCATAGGGGTATCAAGGCGTTGATACTTTAAGCCGTCATAAGAAAACCTTGTTTTATCGGAAATCCATTCTTCATTTATATCATCATTAATTCTTGGAAGTATACGCATTATTTCACGGCCGCGACTATCTGCCCTAATATTTGAACCGACTGCATCTAAAACATCTATGGTCTCGGTTTTTTTAAGTTCCCAATTCCTTGCTTTAAAGGCGTAAGGTTTAGAGGTCAACGCTCCAACCGGGCAAAGGTCGATTATATTTCCCGATAACTCTGAACTTAATGATTTTTCAATATAAGTGGTCACTTCCATTTCTTCGCCTCTACCGATTGCGCCCAGTTCCGGAGTGCCGGCGACATCTTCCAAAAACCTAACGCAACGTGTACAGTGAATACATCTGGTCATATGTGTTGCAACCAGAGGTCCCATATATTTATCTTTTACTGCTCTCTTCTCTTCGGTATAACGGTTTTTACCCCTCCCGTAAAAAAATGCCTGGTCTTGAAGGTCGCACTCTCCGCCTTGATCACAAATCGGGCAATCGAGCGGGTGGTTGATAAGTAAGAATTCCATTACTCCTTCACGGGCTTTTTTAACCATCGGAGTATCGGTTTTAATCACCATGCCTTCAAGCGCAGGTTGTGCACAGCTTGCAACAGGCTTGGGAGATTTTTCCATCTCAACTAAACACATCCTACAATTACCGGCAATTGCAAGCCTTTCATGGTAACAAAACCTAGGTATTTCAATCCCCAGCGTTTCGCATGCTTGAATTACGGTAGTTCCTTCCTCAACAACAATTTCTTTGCCGTCAATAGTTAGCTTAGGCATATCTCATTTATTTTTGGTTATTCTAATGTTTTGTTTGTAGCATAAGCGATTAAAATGTTCTATATAAATGTTAACAATAAAAGCTTGTGTTATAAAAGTATTATGGAAGTTTTTAAAATTAATAAACCGAAGGAACTTTCCGAACTTAAGAAGAAGAAAAAAGTTAACTTAAGCTCAGGATTTTCAACACTTTTAGCTTCGGAAGCAGATGAAAAAGAGGAAGTGGCGAGAGCCGCGAATACTTCTGCAGTCTCGAGCTTATTTTTTTTACAGGAAGCTGATCTTCCTGATATAAGCAGGCAGCAAAACTTTGCTCGCGGCGAAGATTTACTTGCTAAGCTTAAAGAATTTAAAGATAGTTTATTAAGCGGTAATATCAGCAAAGATAAATTAGAAGAGATTAAAGCTAAATTGAGTTTTGAAAGAGTTAAAACCGAGGATAAAAAGTTGGAGGCTTTACTGGATGAGATAGAGCTTCGAGCGCATGTTGAGCTTGCGAAGTATGAGAGTAATAACTAATGCAGATTTTTTTAAGCTTTTGTCTTAAAATCTGGCCGTTATATATTTATATAATAATGGGATATTTCGGTGGAAGGTTATTTAAGATTGATAGGCAATCCATAGCTTCCTTATTATTTTATTTTATTGTACCTCTCGTATTTTTTAACGTAGCGCTAAATGTTAAAATTCAACCTTGTTATTTGTTTCTCCCTTTAATTTGTTTCATTCTTTGTATTTCTCTTTGTTTTATCTATTTATATTTTGCAGGTAAACTTTGGAAAGACGGTAAAGCAAACTTAATCGCTTTTGCAGCAGGCACGGGAAATACCGGGTATTTCGGCTTCCCGCTTGCGTTGATGCTCTTTGATGAGCATCAGGTCGGAATTTATATGCTTGGGAATATCGGGTTTTCTTTATATGATTATACGGTTGGCGCATATATTATTACCAGAGGAACGTATACTAAGAAACAAGCTTTACATAAGGTAATGAGGTTACCTATGATTTATGCTTTTATACTCGGGTTAACTTTAAATTATCTCGGATTTAAGTTGCCTAGTGAGGTAAGTCATTTTGCGCAACATTTGAGAGGGGCTTATATAGTTTTAGGGATGATGATTATCGGGCTTGCTCTTGCTAACCTTGAGGCTTATAAAATTGATTATAAGTTTTTAGCCTGTTTTCTTTCGGCAAAATTTTTGGCAGCTCCAATGATTGTGTTATCAGTAATTACTTTAGATCAAAATGTTATGCATATATTTGAAGGCAATGAATTTATATATAAAATTATGATACTGCTCTCTATAGTTCCGCCTGCTGCGAATACGGTGGTTTTCGCTACCCTTAATAAGTGCCATCCTGAGCAGGCGGCAGCGGCAGTGCTGACCGGAACGGTTTTAGGGATGGTATATGTTCCTGCAATGGTCACTTGGTTGATTTGACGGTGGATTATGCAATTTACCTTTAAATTTATTCATAAAAAAGAATTTACCGAAGAGAATTTTATTATCTCTTACTGTAACCTTGAAGCTTATAAGGCTATAAAAAGTTTTCAGACATGGCCTGAATATAGAATGCTTATACTTGGCCCCGAAGGTAGCGGAAAAAGCCATTTAGCTAAAATATTTGCTAAAGAAGCAGGCGGTGAATTTATAAGTTATGATGATGGAGAGCTTAATCTTAAAGCTAAAGCTTGGATATTAGAAGATATTGAGCAATTCGGAGATGAAAATCAGCTGTTTCATAAAATTAATCTTGCAAAGGAACATTCAATAAGCTTGCTTATAACGGCAGAGTTTTTGCCTAGGTATAATTTAAAAGATTTGCAGTCGAGAATTAACGCAACCGCTACAGTGATTATAAAGAGGCCTGATGATGGGCTTTTAAGAGCTTTATTGATGAGGCATTTTTCTGATCGGCAGCTAGTTGTTTCCTCAGATGTAATGGAGTATATTTTTACTCGTACAGAACGAAGCTTTGAGTATATAAAAAGACTTGTTGAAAATATTGATAAGCTTTCTCTAGAGCAGAAGCGAGAAATTACTGCTCCTCTGGTTAAAAAAGTTTTAGAAAAATATATGCCGGAGAATCTAGCTGATGAATCCGAATGAGAGAATAAGGAGCCTGATTCATTTTAACCAAGGTATTCCGCTTGATCAGTTTTTGAGTATATGTATTTCCTATTATTATAATACTCGTGATCCTTTCGGTAAAAAAGGCGATTTTATTACCGCGCCGGAAATAACTCAGATGTTCGGAGAAATAATCGGGATATGGTGTGCTAATGCCTGGATTAAGCTTGGTATGCCTAAATTTAATTTAGTTGAAATCGGTGGGGGTAGGGGAACCCTTATGGATGATTTACTGCGAGGCACTAAGCACATCAGAGAATTTGCCGAGAATATCCGAAATATATATATGATAGAAACCAGTGAAAGCTTAAAATCAATTCAACGACAAAAGCTCTCCCTGCATAATTATAATTTTATATGGCTTGACGATATAGAAAACCTTGAACCTAATCCGAATATTATTATTAATAATGAATTTTTTGATGCACTACCTATTAAACAATTTATTAAAAGTAAGCATGGTTTTAAGGAAGTATTTATTACATTAAAAGAAAATAAGTTTGTATTTGCGCCCTTAGGGGTAGAAATTCAGTCTGATATTGAATGCAAAGCAGATGATATCATAGAAGTTTCACCGGTAAGGGAATCATATGCAAATAAAATCGCAACTATTATAAAAGATTATGGTGGGGCGGGGTTAATAATTGATTACGGTTATATAAATTCGCCTTTTATAAGCACATTGCAAGCAATGAAAGATAATACTTACCATAATATTTTCCATAATATAGGGGAGGCTGATTTAACTTCTCATGTGGATTTTGATTCACTTATAAAGATTTTTGAGAATGAAAAATTACAATATCTGTTTAGTACTCAAGGGGAATTTCTAAAAAAGTGCGGGATCGAGTTTCGTGCAGAGCAGCTAATAAAAAACGGAGCGGACAAAAAGAAAATACAATCCGAATTATATAGGTTAGTTGATAAAGAGCAGATGGGAGAATTATTCAAGGTCTTGGAAATATATTATTAATTGCTCGGAAATTTAGTTTTTATGATAAATACAATAATAATTTTATTTTTCTAATTAATATAATGAGCTTTAAATATTACCGCTATCTTTCAAAACTCTGGCTTTTTGTCTATCCCATTCTCTTTGTTTGATGGTTTCCCTTTTATCATGGAGCTTTTTACCCTTTACAGCTGCAATTAATAATTTTGCCTTGTTCTTTAAATTGAAATAAAATTTAAGCGGAACGACAGTATATCCTTTTCTTTGAATAAGCCCGGTTAGCTTTTTAATTTCACGTGTGTGGAGTAATAGTTTTCTCGGCCTTCGGGGGTAGTGATTATATAACTTCGCTTTATCATATTCCGGAATATATGAACCGTGTATAAATAACTCACCTTTATCTTCCGAGATATGACACTCGACAATGCTTGCCTTCCCGCATCTTAAAGATTTAGCTTCACTGCCGGTTAAAACTATTCCCGCTTCATATAATTCTTCGATGAAGTATTCATGATAAGCCCTTCGGTTCTCGGTAATCATTTTTCTGATGTTTTTATCAAATTCGCTCATAATCAGTAATCGGAAGGATATTGTTTTGCAATATTATCAAATTGTATTAGCTCTTTAAGAATTGCCTCAAGTTTATGCAAGTGAATCATACACATCCCGTCACTAGGTGCGTTATCAGGATCAGGATGGGTTTCGAGGAAAACACCCGCTACTCCAACTGCAACCGCAGCTCTTGCTAAAACTTTTACGAATTCTCTTTGTCCGCCGCTTTGCGCGCCTGCTCCTCCGGGTTCTTGTATGGAATGAGTGGCATCAAATATAACCGGGTAGCCGGTTGTCGCCATTATAGGAAGTGCACGCATATCACTTACCAATCTATTATAACCGAAACTTGCCCCGCGCTCGCAAAGCATAATGTTCTCATTACCCGTGGAAGCTATCTTATCTGCAACGTTTTTCATATCCCAAGGAGCCAAAAACTGCCCTTTTTTAACGTTAATAACTTTTCCGGTATTTCCGGCTGCGATTAATAAATCCGTTTGCCTGCATAGAAAAGCCGGAATTTGCAGTACATCAATGACTTGAGAAAGGATCTCGCATTGAAACTCGGAGTGAACGTCGGTGATAACCGGGCAGCCGAAAGTGTCTTTTATTTCGGCAAATATCGGTAAAGCTTTTTCTAATCCTATACCTCTTTGAGCGCTGAGTGATGTGCGATTAGCTTTGTCAAAAGAAGTTTTATATATCACGTTAATATTTAACCTTTTTGCTATACTGCAAATTTCCTCTGCAGTTTTCATCGCATGATCCCTTGATTCCATTTGGCAAGGGCCGGCAATTAAGGTAAATGGAAGATCATTCCCTATTTCAAAGTTACCTAACTTAATTCTTTTTTGCTGCATAAAGTTTTCTATAGCTACTTATTTTGTCCTATAATATAACTAGCATTTATATGAGAAACAATCATTTTTATCTTAAAAATATATGGTTAAAATGCCGCATTGGCCGATACCTTACGGTAAAAAGCCGATAGACTTAGGTTTAGAAAGAGTAAGAGAACTTTTAAATAAGCTTGGTAATCCTCATAAACATCTTCCGCCTGTAATACATGTAGCAGGTACGAACGGTAAAGGTTCTACCATTGCTTACCTAAAAGCGATTTTAGAAGATGCAGGGTATAAAGTGCATAGATATATATCTCCCCATTTGGTCAGGTTCAATGAAAGAATAACTATAGCAGGCGAGGAGATCAGCGATGAATATTTATATCAAATAATGGAAGAAACCAGAATTGCCGCCGGAGATTTAGGGGTAACATTCTTTGAAGGTACCACGGTTGCAGCCTTCTTAGCCTTTGCAAAAGTTTCGGCTGATATTGTGCTGCTTGAAACCGGGATGGGCGGAAGGCTTGATGCTACTAATGTGATTGATAACCCGCTACTTAGCATAATTACTCCAATCTCTGATGATCATACGGAATATTTAGGTGATACGATTGGTAAGATAGCTTATGAAAAGGCAGGTATTATAAAAAACAATCGTCCTTGCATAGTAGGGTGGCAGCCGAAAGAAGCTTACAGGGTAATAAAAAATATATGTGAAGAATTAAATGCCCCGCTGTTTGCTTGTGGTGAGCACTGGAATTTTAGAGGTGAAAAAGATCATTTTAGTTTCATTGATGAAGAGGGGGAATATGATTTCCCGCTCCCTGCATTAGAGGGCTACCACCAAATAATCAATGCAAGCACTGTAATTGCAGCCTTACAATATCTGGAAGGGTTCGATATTACTTATAAAAATATTATTAACGGGCTTGCTAAAGCTAAGTGGCCGGCGCGTCTACAAAATATAACAAGTGGTGTATTAGCTAAAATGTTGCCCCAAGATTGGGAATTATGGGTGGATGGAGCTCATAACAACGCAGGTGCACAGATGCTTTCATTAATGATGGAAAAGTGGAAGGATAAACCGATTTACTTAATTAACGGCCGGACGAGAAATAGAGATGTAGAATCATTTTTAATACATTTTAAAGATAAAGTGGAGTGCGTAGTCGGGGTGGAGGTAAAATCCGAACCGCTTGCCGAGAAGCCGGAGAGAATCGCGGTAGCTGCGGAGAAATTAGGTTTCTCCTCATTTGCTGCGGAATCGTTAAAAGATGCTGTTACTTATTGCCTCAACTCTTCTTCTGCTCCTGCAAGGATTTTAGTTTGCGGCTCTTTATATCTTGCAGGTGATGTGCTTTTGGCTAATTCAAAATAACAATAATTTTTTTCTAAATTAATTTGTTGCAATTATTTTAAACTGCATAATATGATATTGGGGGAGCTGTATTAATCTGCATGAATACAAGCTTATAAAAAGAGGTAAGGGGAGGGAACCGTGCAGCACAAATGGAAAGATATTGTGAATTCATATTTTACTCAAGAGGTGGGGACATCAGGTGAGGAAAATAAAGGATTAAATGACATAAAAAGTTGGATGCAAAATAGGTTGATTAAAAAAGTAGGAACTTTTGCTTGGCAGAATATTCCGCTACAAATAACCAGTATATTTATTGCTGCATTATCATTCTCCAAGATATTCGGCAATCAAGGGATTATACTTTTTACGGACGAGGATGATGAAAGATACGATAAAGGGATCCAAGCGCTTAATAACTTAATTTTTACCGTGTCGACTTCCTTAAGCCATAGTATATATCAATATACGCATGCAATCGATATAAACTGTAGAAAAAATAAAAAGCTATATTCCGAGTTCAAACAGACCTTCTGGGAAATTGATAAATACTCGGCCGATAAAGCAGGAGATATAGAAAACCAAGTTGAGCGACCATATAAACTAGTAGGAGATACTATTGCAAAAGCATTGGAAAAAGCTTTAACTCTAAAAGGAGTAAAGAATATAAATCGCTTGAATGATTTTAGAGTTACTGAATATACTTTAAACATGTTGATTGCATTTAATAAATATTTGTTAAATCAGGGCAGCCTAGGCTTATTAGCTTTTGATAACGAGTACTCTAACCGGATAGCGGAAGAATTTGCGGAGATTATCGCTTCCACCATAAATAAAAGATCTTATGTATCTAATCTAGTTCGTGCTCATAAACCGAATCATGCACAGCTGAAGTTAACACCAAGTATAGAAAATTTTTTAATTATCATTGATGAGGTTATGACCAAAGATAACCAAGCTAAAAAGCTACCTAATGAGCCCATGAAAGCCATAAAGCAACATCCTGAAACTGAAGAGGATGCTAAAAGTAAAGGTAAAGAGAAGGAGGCATCGAAAGAAAGCTTAAGAGACGGTAGTGAAAAAGGGAGGTTCGAAATTAGCAGCTATTCCGAGGCAGAAAATGCTGAGGGGGAAATAAGCGAGAGGTGGAGCCGACATGCGGGAGAATTATCGGATCACAAATATGATGCAAGCGAAGAACTAAGCTGTAATATAGAATTCTCTGAGGATGAGTATGAGGAGGGAGAGTTAAGTGAAGCGACTGCAAAGAGCTGGGGCAATGCGGAAGACTTATACAAGGAGCCGCAAAAATTTTATAAAAGTAAAATATATGATAGATTTTTAGGAGAAGCTAAGTCGGGTTCTCAGATTATAAACTTTTCACTTAGTCAAGGACTATATCATAAATACTTAAATAGCGGTACAGTTGCGCAATGTATATATAAAATTTTCTGCTCGGCTTCCGCCGGTTTAGCAATCTATAATCCTCTGGCTTTTGATAATAATTATTCAATAGTATTTAGATATTTGCTTGCTTGCGGCTCATTATTAACTTCTTATGTGTTTTATAATTTATATACTAACATAAGAAATATTGAGACTAATGAAAGGGAGATTGTCGAGCGCTTAGAAGATGTGATTAAAAGCTTATATGCTAGGCGTTTTATTATTAAGAATGCTGAGAGTGAATATTTTATTACTGCCCAAGTTAAGCAAATTCAGGAAATATTAAATGAAACTTTCAAAGCATTAGAAAATGACCATAGTATAAAATTAGATGAAAAGAACCAAGCTAAAGTCCTTGCAATTACTTACTCTGCATTGGGCAGTGTGCTTATTGAGAAATTTAACAAAGATCAAAAATTTGAGTTTAACGCCGAAGATAAGCTAAATATTTCCGCCTCTTTGGCAAACGAATTAGCAAAAGATATCAGCAAAGCTCCGTTAAATTCAGTAATAACAGCAAGAAACCCGGGTAAAAGTAAGTTATTAAATAATATTTATGAACGCCCTTTAATTAATGCAATAAAATATAACCTTGTGGGAGAGAATGATAATGGAAATTGGTGTGAGCGAATTGAAATGAAAAATTGCAGGCATGCAGGTAAATAAGGTAAATAATATAACAACAGTTACCTCTCCTATGGTGCTTGCAGGAGGTGTATGATATTGAAAGCTATTCAGGTTATATAATTTTACGCCTGTGTCGGTTAACAGTAGTTTTAAAAAATTAACAATTATTCTTAAGCTTGTTTAAAAAGAGATTTTTTTGAACTGTAATAAGTAGAAAAGGGTTTTTTGTTGACCATTCTCTTGAGCAGCTTTAATATTAAATAATAATATAAACAACTATTTCAACGTTCCAGGGGTTAATCTTGAAAACTTTAGCAAGTAAAATTATTAAGTTTTTGCTTATCATATTTATTGTGTTGGGAGTTTTAGAGTTTGCTACCTATTTCATTGTTTTCAATCAATATAAAGAAGTAGTTGAAAAAGTTTCTGAAGAACAATTTAATCTAAAAGTAAAAATTAACGGTGATGTAAGATACAGGATATTCCCGCTTCCCCATGTGGAGCTGGAAAAAGTAGCAATCAATAATAATAAGAACGCTTTACTTACTAAAGTTTCCAGAGTCAAAATATATTTCGGGCTTTTATCACTGCCGAATTCTTTAGAACAAGCTAAATTTAAAAATCTGCACTTAAATAACGGTGAATTTAATCTAACTAATATTTTAGAAAATTTTAAAGAAAATAAATTAAATGAAAAGTTGGATTTAAATAGTTTTGTTATAACAAATTCATCAATTGATGTTTTAAGTTCTACAAAAGATAAAGTGGAAAAAGGAGTATTAGAGAAGTTAAACTTAAAACTTAGCAAAGATGGTTGGTTCTCTAAAAATATTGAACTTGGGAGTAATTTTGAGATCAATCATAAACCACTAAACTTTACGGCAACTTTTGATGCTGTTGATGCTCAGGGTTCTTCCGAGCAAGCAGCGGTAAGATTATATGATAAAACCGGAGAAATAAGCTTTACAGGTAAATTAGAGAATTTAATTTCAGACCCAAAACTTGCCGGGAGCATTACTGCTAAAGTTACTGATGTAGAGAAGTTTAGCCAACATTTTTCAAGCTCGCAATATATAAAAACTCTTTTAAGTAAAGAGAATTTAAGTATAGCAGGTGAGGTTGAAGCAAGTAGAAGATATCTTAATATTAAAAAACTAACTATTAATTATAATAATATTAAAAATATTATTATAAATTCTAAAACCGAGTTTTACCCGAATATTGAATCTAATATAGATATTACGGCGGATAATATTAATTTAGATGAATTTGCCTTATGGGAAAATAAAGATACCGCAACCTCGGTTAAGCTACAGGAAACAGTTTACGGATTGTTAAGCTATTTTAATACTGAAATTTTTAATAATATTGATCTTTTCTTTAACTTTAAAGTTAATTCTCTAACGGTAAATTCAGAGCTTATAACGAATTTAATATTTGATTTTGATTCCTTCGCAGGCGACATATCTCTTAATACTTTTGAGTTTAAGCTTCCCGGCAGTAGTGAGCTAAGCTTGAAAGGAATAATAACTAACAACGCAATCAGGCCAAAATTTATCGGTGATCTGGAATTTGTTTCTAATGATTTTCCGAAATTCTTAGGGTGGTTAAACATTGATAAAAATAATGATAAATTATATTCCTTCAAAAAGTTTATTATTAAATCTCAAGCTGAATTGATTCCTAATAATTTTAAATTGGTGGATATAAAGGCGGCTTTAGATAATTTACTTTTCGTAGGTTCTTTAAGCGCGCGCAATGGTGATAAGGAAAAAGTCAGCCTTTATACAGGGCTAAGATTTAATAAAGTAGACGGTGATTATTTTAACCTCGATAGAATGATGAGTGACCTGGTCACGAAATTTTACATTAGCGATTATGATAAAACCGGTGAGGTTTATTCTAAAAATACGGACGATTATAAATGGCTTAGAAAATTTAGCGGGAATATAAATTTTGATATTACCGTAGATGAGTTTACTTTAAATAAATATAAATATAATAATTTTGATTTTTCACTTGGGATATCTCCTAATCTACTTGCTTTAAACAAAATTGCCGCAAAGTCTGAATTTGCAGACTTTGACGGAAGGATAAATTTATCTTTACCCTCATTTAAACCGACTATAAACCTAAATTTTAATTTTGATTCTTTAGATACTAAATTTTTAAATTATGTTTTACCTTCTCAAGCTTCACTACGCGAGGCCTTGGTGCTTCATTTCCGAAATCAGGAAAAAGAAAGTAAAAGTAGCCTATACGATAAAAAAGAAGAGGATGCAATAGTTAACGGATTTAATTTCTTTAGTGCTAATAATCATGAAGGAAGCATAGAACTGAAAGCAAGCAAGTTTATTAATGATGAATTTAATGCAAGTGATATTGAGTTTTTAAGCACGCTAAATAACGGCCTTATTATAATTGATAAACTGAATGCAAAAATTTTTGACGGTCAAACGAGCATTAGAGGTAATGTTGCTGTTTTATCTCCTGTACCAAGTATTAGCTTTTCCCTCGCTTTATATAATGTTAATCCGGGGAAACTTATGGAAAGCTTTACCGGAGTAAACAATATGTCGGGCTATTTAAGCGCAAGCGGTTCCGTAAGCAGTAGCGGAATGAACATGCCTTCTTTAGTATCCAATATGCAAGGCAGTGTTGAATTATTAGCTAAAAAGGTCGGAATTAAGGGTTTCGATGTTGGGCAGTTGGTAAACATCCCTGAACTTGCTACTCCTATTAATGATAAATTAAAACGACTTGATTATTATGCTAAATACGGAGAAAGCTTATTTGATAAGGTAAAAGGCAGAATAAAAATAAATAACGGTATAGCAAGTTTTGAGGACTTCACGCTTGAGAACAATCGGGTAGGGGGCGCATTTGCTGCTAAATATGATATATATAATAATGTAATAAATAGTATTGTGAGATTTTCATTTATACCGATAAATAGGCCGACTCCTATTGAGTTCCAATTTACAAGTAAGGGGGCAATGTCTAACCTTACAACCACAAGAGATCTTGCAAAGTTAACCGAATATGTAAATATACGTTCCAGGTCAATCGGTAATATAGCCGATGCAGCAGAGGAATATAACCAATTGGATAAAGAATCCGTCTTAAGGAAACGTTTGAAATAAAACCATCTGATAATTAAAGCTCTATCTTAATATAGCTATTATTTTATATGAACTAGAGGCGATCTCTTTAATGGCCGATTACTCGAAAAAGTTAGTAAATTAAAACTTAAATTTAAATTTAAACTACTAGATTATCGGAAAGTAATGCTTCCTATTGAGAAATTAAAGAACAAATTAATGGCGATTAGAGAGGCTTCAAATTTATTTATTTTAAAATAGAGTAAAAGATTAGAAGCAATAATGCTATAAAGCATTGACCAAATATTTTATAAATAGCTTCTATATTAAACTGTAGAAGAGAAGTCAGCACATATTTTATATTTTATTATAAAAGATCATCTATGTAATAATGAGAATAAGAGGGTCTGTTGCTTATTATTTCTATTATATCTGAAGAAAAATGGTTTTAATCTAAAAAGTATATAAGAAGAACAATTTAAAAGGAGTAAAATTTTGCAGCTTTTTGTATACAATATTATAATATCTACTTAATAATAAGCGCCCGTCAGTAGCTGTCGGACGCTTTTTTTATAAACTAGGAATGATAGCTATACTCTTATAGCGAATGTTGTAAAGTACTATCTCTTTGTGCTATTACCATGTCGGTATATCGGCCGACAATTTTATCATAGTTTGATTTGCTGGTAGTCTGAAACAAAGACATATATTGGCTTAAAAATTCAGCTATGCCGGAAGCTAGTTTATGTAGGATAGAGGTATCCTCCGGTAAGCGGCGGATTAATGCAACGCTTTTTATGCTATTTGCGTATTCCATAGAAGTTAGGCATACAAAAGCAATTTTCCTATGCAATAGATGCCGGATTAATTGCCTCTAAAATAGTAGACACGAGCTATCTTGATAGTTGGAGCGGGTTTACGGATGGCATAGTAAATTTTCTTTTTAAAAATATTTTTGATTCAGACAATTTAGAAATAATAGCTTCCAAATATAAAAATAGTACTTCTTTTGCAAATTCTACAGTGGAACAGGAAGAATCCCTGAAGCTTAAAGTCCATACAGATGTTCAAATTCTCTCTCAAAGTGATGAGTATGATGGATATATTCAAGTTAATTACCTTGATCTTAAAGATAAAAAATTATGTCTGGATAAAATTGCACAGGAAAAGTGGCTGGAAGCTGCAAATAATAAAAATCTTGAAACAATCAGCATTGATAATAGCCAATCTGCTATCGGGATATATGATGAATGCCCGAAAGATACAATTGAGGTAAATGAATTTATAAACGGTAATGAAGAGTTGAGCAAAGTACATTATTTTATTCCTGTTGAAACTGATCTTTCTACGATTAGCTAGATATTTTCATTATAGGGAGCATAGTTTAACTATGAAAAATTAAACTGGGTTTACGTATAAATGACTATGTCATTTATAAAGTGCACGCGCCATAAATGGTGGCGAGGCGCGTGATTTTTATTAGTCATTATTATCTTTTTCAGTTGTAGGCTATATAGCCATATTGAACTTAACTTATTATATTTTGATAAAGGTGCGGGATATTCAAATTAATTTACTATATTTAAAAATAGTGGCATTAGCTTGTTTCAAGCTGTCGAATTTTGGTTCAATATTTAATATCTTTATACCGGTTATTATTTTACTTCTTTAGTTTTCTGCAATGATTGCTAAATGCACATCAGGCAGGGCAGAGTATCACCATTGTGAATAGTTAATAAATCATTCCGCTCGAATCAAAGTTATATTTCATCTCTTCCCAGGTTTTAAACTTTTCAATAGGTAAGTTTTGAATTGGGGAAGCCATTTTTACAGCTCTTATTGTGCTTTCAACGAAAGCTTCATATTTAGGATTATTATTAAAAAGTTTTTTAACCGGTCTAACTTCAACTACGTTTCCTTCTCTATCAAGTTTAATATGGAGAGTTACTTGCATACCTAAACTATCAGCGCCACTGAAAGCAGTTGTATTCCAGTGCTTTTCAACTTGTGAACGAATAAAATCTTTCTCGCTAAGCGAGAGGGGAAGTGGTGAATTATATTCTTTATTTGTTTCACCTTTTAAAGGTTTTGTTTTAGCCTCCTTCTTATCAGGTTTCTTTTTATCTTCTTTTTCAGCTTCGGAAGACTCTTCCAAAGTATTTAATATTGATTTTGCAAAAAGATCATCGTCATACTTTTTCTTTTGTTCTTCCCTCTTCTTTTTTTCCTTCTCAAGTTTTTTTTGATCTTCTTTCTTAAGCTTTTCAAGCGGTTTTTTCTTTTCAGGTAAAGTTTCAGCCTTTGCATCTTCAGCTCTCTTTACAGGCTCCTCTTTTGCTTCAGGCTCAACCTTTTCTATCTTTTTCTCCTGCTTAGCTTTAGGGATATTTTTCGTTTGCTCTACTTCTTTAGGCTTATTTTTATGAGAGTTATTGACTTTAATATTAGTGATTTCAGAGATATCTACCATATCAACCACAATCGCATAGTCAAGATCGGCTTTATGGTAGCTGAAAGGCAAGCCAAAAACAAATAAACATAGTATTGCAATATGAAATACTACTGAAGCTACTAAACCCTTGTCCATCTAAAACACTCTATTCTAAGGGGTGGAGTGTGCTTGGGTTACAAGCGCAACGTTATTAAACCCGGCTTCTTTTAATGAACTGAAAACCACCACTACCTTACCGTAATTTGCACTCTGGTCTCCGCGTACAAATATTCTGGTATCCTTTTTTTCACCTAGCACTGCTTCCAATTTCTTAGGCAGCTCATCAATATTTATTTTATTTTCCTGTAAATAAATATTCCCTTTTTTATCAATTGTAATTGCAAGCGGTTCATCCTGCCCCGAAAGCGGGGAAGATTTAGTTTTCGGAAGGTCAACGTTTACTCCTGCGACCAGCATTGGTGAAGTAACCATAAATATCACCAGCAGTACCAGCATAACGTCGACAAAAGGTGTAACGTTTATTTCGCTGTTTAGTGCTCGTCTTGTACGTGTTGAGGAGTTTCGGAAAAGATTTGCAGCCATATTATTGATTATCCAACTCTCTTGAAATCATTGAGCTTAATTCCATTGAGAAAGCATCAACTTTGTTTGAAATTCCGTTTACTTCCGAAGCAAATTTATTATAAAAAATTACCGCCGGTATAGCGGCCGCGAGCCCTAAAGCGGTTGCAAGCAATGCTTCGGCAATTCCGGGAGCGACAACTGCTAAGCTGGTATTCTTTGAAACTGCAATTGATTGAAAGCTTACCATGATCCCCCACACGGTGCCGAACAGGCCGATAAACGGTGCACTTGAGCCGACTGTAGCTAGGAAGTTTAAGTTTTTTTCAATATTATCTAAAGCTTTGTTGGCGGCAACTTGCATCGCCTGATGTATTCTTTCTTTGGCGCCGGCTCTTAGGCTTGAATCAGAACCGATGTTCTTAGCGTTTCTGGTATTCCATTCATCAATCGCTGCGGAAAATATAATAGCAAGAGGATGATCCTGCTTATTTTTAACTTGCCTGAAAAGTTTATCCAAAGATGTACCCGACCAAAACTCATTTTCAAAACGGTTCATCCTAAATTTAGTAGCTTTTAAAGAGATTGCTTTATTAAAAATAATAGCCCAGCTCCACACTGAAGCAAGTAACAATAGCACCATTACTGTTTGAACAACAAAATCAGCTTGAAAAAAAAGCCCTAAAAATGAAAATTTCGGAGCAGCATGTACGGTTTGATTAGCAACCTTATCTACCGAAGATATGACACGATCTACGGGTGCAGCGGTAATGAGGGTGAAAATTGCAGGCATTAAAATTCCATAGAGTAATATTATATAAGAAATTTAACACACTTCAGCATGTAGGCAAGGGGTTTTTAGAATCAGCTATATTTTAAAATATTTGACAAAGAATTATTACACACATTACCATAAGTTTTAAATAGTTATATAGCATAGGCAAGGGATGACTTTAGTTTCATACGAGCAATTTAAAGAGCAAGCACCTAATTTTTACGGTGCAATAAAAGCATTAAGTAAAAATAATATAACAGAATATGCTAATCATAAATTTAAGCTAAAAAACCCCTGCAATGAAAAAACTACTCCGGAAGGTGAGCTGGTTGAGAAATATATAAATAATATGGATGAGTTTCTTTTTAAGCTCGCAGTTAAGATAGCCGGAGATGAAAACGTAATATTTGAATTTGATTTGCAATCTCAGACTCTAAAATTTTATCATAGTACTAAAAATGAAATACTCAATAAAGAAACGAAAATAATAAATGAGAATTTAAAGAAGTTCGGTATTATTGAAATGGGGATTGACTTGAACCAGTACCGCAATGCGGAATTTGCTTATGCTAATAAACCTTTGTTTAAGAATGAATATGCTGTACTGCTGGAGGAGTTTTGCACAAATGATAACACAACTATTGAGGAAATCAACTTTGAGTTTACCAGCCTGTTTACCGAGTTGTGATAATCAGGTATTTTCTATGATATTATCATACTTCATCTGGTGTTTAAGCCAAGTTAGCTGGCGCTTTGCATAATTTCTGGTTAACTGCTGTGCTTTAACAGTTGCTTCATTTAACGTTCTTTCGTTTTTGAGGTATGATATAATTTCTCTCAAACCGATTGCTTCAGGGTATCTAATACCAGGATAATTTTCCATAATGAATTTAACCTCTTCAATTGCGCCGTTTTCCAGCATTTTAATAAATCTTTGGTTGCAGTTATTATATATAACTTCACGTTCAGGGTTGATTAGGGTTATGGAAAACAAATTTCTATCAAAGAAAGAAGTATGGTTATTTGCTTGCCAATCCGAAAGGGGCTTTTTGGTTTCATGGTAAACTTCAAGCCCACGCAATATTCTTTTCGTATCATTGGGTTCTAGCCTATTGTATAAGGCAATATCCCTCGTCTCAAGCATTGCATGAAGCTCTGAATTTGTGTGTTTAGCTCTGATATCAGCTATATATTCTTTGGTTTCCGAAGAGATTTGTGGGATAACTGCAAATCCTTCGATTAGAGACTTTAGGTATAAACCGGTGCCGCCGACTAAAATCGGAGTTTTTCCTATTGTTAATATTTCATTTATTCTAGGGACTACCAGGCTTAGCCATTTGCCTACCGAAAATTCTGCGTCAATTTCAACCCCGCCATATAATTCATGCGGCACAATGCTTAAATCTTCTTTGCTCGGTTGGGCGGTAAGTATAGGAATATGTTTATATATTTGCATCGAGTCAGCATTTAAAATTATACCATTTCTTTTTAGTGCCTGTTCAATTGCATATGCGGATTTGCCGGAAGCGGTAGCACCGCAGATAACTAATATCTTTTTATTCATTTATAATATGTTCCAGCATTGAATCCTCGTTCGGTAGCTTAGCTATTTTTACTTCTTTAAAGTTTAGAGAAGATAACTCATCCGCCGTGTTTTGGCTAATACATATCGCGCTTATATTTAAAAAATTTAGAGCGATGGTGTTCTTTGCAAATAGTGCGGCAGTGCGCGGAGAATAAAAAAGTACCATACTGATTTTATTTCTTAAAAAGCAAAGTATTTTTTTTGACATAGGAATTTCTACTGATTTATAAACTATTAGGTTATCAATAATATGATATTGCATGAGCTTTCTTTTTATATCACCGGCTACATGGTCTCCATGCAGATAAAGAAGTTTTGATAAATACGGCAACTCTTCTTTAATTTTACTGATTAACTCGATATAATCATTGCTGATAGATACTATATTCTTAAAACCGTAATTTCTTAAAACTTTAGCGGTTTTCTCTCCGACTACATGAGCATTAATATCTTTTAGTTGAACATAATCTTTTATAGCTTGAGCGGTATTTTGACTGGTAATAATTAAGCCGTTATATAAATCAACTTCGGGTAGAGTAATATTAATATTAAACTCAATTTTAAGTTGAGGATAGCAAATAACTTTATAACCCATATTTTTAAGCTTAAGCTTAATAAGCCTTGCTTGCGCTTTTGGTCTTGTAATTAGAATCATTTCTTATTCTTTTTAATAATATATATATTGCACCGTCTCCCCCATGCTTAGGAGCTGCGGTCTTAATGCTGATTATCAGATGCCTGAGACTCGGGTGATTAACCCAATGTGGCACCAAGCCTTTTAGCAACCCCTGATTGTTCTCCGATTGCTTCCCCTTGCCGACTATAACTAATAATAATCTTTTCTGAGCATGATATGCCTCTTCAATAAATTTAGTTAAAGTTAAAAAAGCCTGCTCTTGAGTTTTTCCGTGAAGATCAAGGGTAGCGTCTATAGCATATTCACCTTTCTCAATTTTTCTGTTGGTTGAATAATCAATCCCGGCGCTGTTATTAATCTCTAAATCCATTAAATTCTTACTGTTTTTCGGAGCAAAGATTTGATGCAAGGGTTTAGCCTTGTAAGGGTCAAGTTTAGGAAAAGGCTTCAGTTCAGTTGCTACTTTAGCTTTGGTATTAAGTTTTTTTATATCCTTAAGCATGCTAAACCAGAGCTTAAAATCATCCACTTCGTTTGTCATTATTATTTATATTGCTATATTGTTTTATTGTTTTATTTATTTACAGTTATATTGTTTCCTGCATTTACATTTTATGGTAAATAAGCTTTTAAACAACATCTTATTGCAAGGTTTTTAAACATTATATAATGAGTAAATATAAACGTATCGGAGTAATGGCTGATCTTAATTCCATCGTAGCGCTAAATGCCTATAAGGAAATCATGAAAAAATATGATTTTATTGATGCTATGAGCGTCTCTCCTCAGGAGTGTGATTTAGTGATCACTATCGGAGGTGACGGCATGATGCTTAAGGCGCTGCATAGATATATGGATCATAGCACTCCGATTTACGGGATGAATAGAGGCTCGGTAGGCTTTTTGATGAATGATTATGTATTTGAGGACTTATTAGATCATATAGATAAAGCAGTGGAAACAAGGCTTTACCCTTTAGAGATGAGAGCAGAAACGTTGGAAGGTGAAATACATGCGGCACTTGCAGTTAATGAGGTATCGCTGCTCAGAGAAACTAACCAAGCTGCAAAAATCAGAATCTTTGTAAACGATGAAGTTAGGCTGGATTGTTTAGTTGCCGATGGTGTTTTAATCGCAACACCTGCCGGAAGTAGTGCTTATAACTTTGCCGCATATGGACCAATCATCCCTCTTGACGCCAATATTTTAGCGCTTACTCCGATTTGTCCTTTTAGGCCGAGAAGGTGGAGAGGCGCGCTTTTATCTCATAAAAGCCGGGTACGGCTTGAAGTATTGGAGGCGGAAAAACGCCCGGTGAGCGCAGTTGCGGATTCTACCGAAGTTAGAAATGTGAGATCGGTAGAAATAACCGAAAGAAAAGATAAGGTGCTTAAGATTTTGTTTGATAAGCAAAATATGTTTGAAGAAAGAGTGATGAAGGAACAGTTTAGTAGTGAATAATAGCTGCCAGCTTCTTTAGTCTATTACAACAATACTGTTCCGGTCATATTGTTTAGATAAATTCAATAGTATGATTACCGGAGGTTAAAACATGATCTTCGGTAATGTTACTTAAATCAATAACCTCACATATAGAGCCGTTATCAACATATAGTGAATTAGTAAAGTGTTGAAAAAAATTATGTATTGATACATTGCTTTCTTCGTTTGCAAGTATAATATTATTATGGGAGCCTTCCAAGTAAACTTGGTTATTTAAGCCATGCAAAAATATATTATGTCCGCCGCTTTTCGAGGTGTGCACGGTGCCGCCGTTTAGACCCGTATGTACTGTTTTAATATATGCATCATAACCGATTAGGAAAGTTTCCTCACCGATATAATTGAAATGTCCGGCACCGGGTTCTAAATCTATTTCAATAATACCTTTAACGCTTGAAGCATCCATTATGCTTTTTTTGCTGCAATCCCAAAGTGTAAAAATTGCTTGCGGCGGAATTTTAAAACCAAAGATTGATTCGCTGCCGTTATCGTCAAATTTATAAGTAATTTCCTGCTCTTTATTTTTACAATTAGGGGTATAGAAATATTGCATTGCTTTTATATCAAGCGGCATCGGGGTAATCGGGTATAACTCTTTTCCTTTCAAATAAATTATATTATCTCCTTTATCAGCTTCGATATAACCCTCCTGTTTTTCTGTTAAAAGAGAGCTGTCAATAGGCTTTACAGAGCCGGGGTTTTTTATGCATGGTATATCGCCAAGCACGCTCATACATAAACTGAACGGATTATAAGTGAGTGATGAAATAACAATATCTTCCCAGCTGTCATATTTAAAATCTTTTCTTCCGCCGTTAAATAGTAAGCTGTCGACCGGATGATCCAGAAATGCATGTGCAATACCGTGGTGCAATTCAATAAATGCATCGGCAGGCAGATAGCTCATGCTAAAGGGTACGACCGAGAATTCAGGGCCTCTGACACCCAAGCTCAGCTCGCCTTTGAAAAAAGTGGTCTTACCGTTATCCCAATCGGTATATTCATACTGAGGACCGGAATAAACCGTATAATGATTATTTCCGTCTTGAGATTTTAAAAGTCTTACATCAATTTTAATTTTCCCGTTATTATCGGCAGGTTGGATATTTATATCCGCATACCTTTCCTATAATTTAAATAAATTGCTCACCACATACTTTGTAACTTTAAGGCTGTCGTCAAATTCTTGTGATGAATTAAAAAAAGATTTATAAGAGTCTATAAGCTCTGAATTTTTAGTTGCTTCAATTCTTTCATGCATGAATGAAAACTTTCCAATATCTATATCGGACGCAAATTTAACACCTTCAAAAGCACTGTTGATTTGGTCTTTAGTTATTCCGAGTTCAGCTAGTTTAATATTACTCTTAGGTATGTCGTAAGCGGAAGTATCTTTTATTTTTTTATAATATCAAAATATTTCCAATCATCATTGGTTAAAAACGTGCCTTGTTTAGTCTCGATGTCATACTCACCCAAAGGCCCGGTGCTTCTTATCTCTACACCGAATGTATCCGATAGAATATGCATTAGAGCTTCCAGATCACTATACGTTTTTACAGGTTGTCCTATATGAGGTACATTAACTTTATAGCTTATAGTAAGAGGGGTATGAGTGGCATTATTCCAATTGTCATAACGCAAAAGCATATTTATTACGTTATCTTCACTCCAAAACGGATTACTTCTAATAATATGCATTTATATATTCTAGTTTATAATTTTTGAGAATTATATAATAAAAGAGAGAATAATAAAACTTTTATAATAATAACATTTAATTACAAAGTTTTTTAACTATTTGTTGTAGTAATCGGTTAATTCCCTCGGGATCATAGAAACTACCGTTAATTTGGTTTTTTCGCATAAGATAATTTTTAAATCTCATGTAAGCTTGTTGATTAGGTTTTTTATAATTATTCCAAAATTCATCAAGGATGCCTTTATTGACAAGTTCTTCACTGTTATAAATTGCAGTGCCAAGCACTTTTAAAGGCTTTTTATGATGGATTGCCTGTAGGCCTGCCGTGCTGTTCACCGTAACTACGGCAAGTGAGCCCTCTAGTAACTCAGGAAGATTACCGCCGTCTAAATATATAATTCTTTCGCTGATACCTAGGTCATTACAAATGTTTTTTA
>JACGYV010000002.1 GCA_014116815.1 Holosporaceae bacterium 'Namur' | reverse complement strand
GCCTGTAGGCCTGCCGTGCTGTTCACCGTAACTACGGCAAGTGAGCCCTCTAGTAACTCAGGAAGATTACCGCCGTCTAAATATATAATTCTTTCGCTGATACCTAGGTCATTACAAATGTTTTTTATTAGTTTACCGTAATTTTTCTGTCCGCTATCAAGGGGATGATTTTTTATGACCAATTTAGTATAGGTGGGCGCAAATTTTGCAAATGAGTAAATAGTTTCTATCAGAGTATGCTTCATTGAAGTATAAGGACTATGCTCACGGATTTGATAGTCTGTATAAAGCTGCATCAAAAATAAATAGTATTTAGTATTTGATTGAGTAAGGTAGCGAGCTTTCTTAAGCACAAATCGCCTTTTCAGTTTTAAAATAAAAAAGCGTTTAATCCACATGATTGCCTCATATAATGAATTAACCGGACGATGGTTTTTATAACGAGGAAAAAATAATACGCCTAACCATTTAAACAAATAATAGCGTATGCAATATCTCATCATATAACGCATGTTATATTTTATCGGAGTAAATGAATCAACGAAAGGCTGATCATTTTTTCTATCTTCAATTATTTTATTTATCTGTTCTTGAATTTGAGAATAACCGTTAACTCCGTCAAGCTCATAAGTTATCCAATGGGGGCGAATATATCCTTCTTCAAATACATTAATTTTTATATTGCTTCCTTTTAAGCGTAAAATAGCCAGACGATGTAAGGGACGGCAATCTCCGTATAAAACTATATCGGTTATTTCATTGTGGAGAGTAAAGTTGTATAACCATTCCGGCCACATTTTCATTGAATGTTTATAAGCTATTCCTTTGGGGTAATCTATCCAATCGCCGCCGTTAAAATTTACCCTTATTGTTTTATGTCCCTCTTTTTGCAATTCCTGAGCTAGACGCTTAAAAAATGAGCCGTGAGGACCTTGAAGCAAAAGAAATTTCCGTACCTTTCTCATACCGATATCCTCATTCTTTTAAGCTTTCCGAAAAGTGTACGTAATCGCGTTAGTTTGGATAATGTAACACCCTTTTGTTTCATTTCATTTAGCCTATCTATAATCACCTCTACCGAGCACCATAGATTTGTTTTAGGGTCTAAATATCTGGGATAAATAATTAGAGTTCCTGCTACCAATTCTTCAATAGTCACCTGCCGGTTTCTTCTGAAGCATTTATATAAATCATTAGTTAAGCCCCAACCTGAGTAAAAGGGAAGGCCGTAGCAGCTTACACGCTTTCCTCTGATCAGCGCTTCAAAACCGGTTAGGGAGGTAAGAGTATGCACTTCATCACATTCATCAATAAGCTTAATGATTGAAATATCGTCAAGTATTAGATCAGCATATTGAAGTGCGGTATTATTGTTGATCATGCCTCGTCTTTGTCCTGCAACGCAATCAGGATGCGGTTTATATATAATAAAGGAGAGGGGGTTTTTTTCTCTGACCGTTTTTAACAAGTCAAGATTAGTTTTTATATCTACCGTACCGAGCTTTATTGAGGCATCATTCTCAACCTGACCGACTACTAAAATTTTTAACATATCGGGTGGTAAGGTAAGAGGCTTGGTATTTTTGAAACCAACATTGTATTTGGTGATCTCCAGCTTATTTAGTGATTTAATAATATTTTTTGCTCGTAAAATTATTTCATTAGAAAAATCGGTGTTTTGAATAATGCATTCTAAGTCGGAAGGTGAGTGGTGATCATAATATATTCCCCTTTTATCTATCACGATTGATTGCGGGGTTATAAGGTTTGCGCCTAAGCCGACTGACCTTAAAAAACCGTCTTCTATTAGGTTTAGCTTAATTCCCTGCTTTCTAAAGTTTAATATTTCTTCCGGCTTTAGTTTAGAAGCCCAAGCTGAAATCTCATTTGTTTTGCCGGTCGCTATAGCTTTCTTTATAGAAGAGTAGTACCTAGGTTTTGTCTCAATGCTTTTTAAGAAATTTGTTATACTTTTTTGTTTCCATTTAGATATGTGAGTGCAAGCTTTTATATCTATATTTTGTCGGTTGATATCTTTCCATAGAGAAGTTATAGGCAGGATTTCTTCTAACTCGCATTTTTGTAAAGTAAAAGGGTTTAGGTAAACGGAATATTTTAAATATGCAGCAATAAAAATTTCATATAAGTTTCGTTTTTGATTTCTTCTGCTTGTAGTTTGTTCATCTATGGTTAAGCCCCAGCCGGCATAGAAGGGTAGCCCGAAGCAACGAACTGGCTTTTCAGCCATTAAGGCTTCAAAACCCATTTGGCTGGAAACGGTATAAACTTTTTGTGCATAAGAGAGTAAGCTCCAAGGGTTTATAGCCTCGGAAATAATTTGACATTGATATTGCTTAGCAAGTTCCGTGAGGTATCCCTTTTTATATCCGGCTACTACCTCAGGATGGGTTTTAACTAAAACAGTTGTGCTGGGGTTTTCATCTATTGCCGCTTCCAACATATTTTGAAAAGTAATTGCATTACTTAAACTGCCTGAAACAGATAAATCATTATAAGTTTGGTCAATCACTAAAACATAATTTTCTATTTTTTTAATAATAGATAAATTTTCCGGTGCATGATTATATTTACTGATTTTATGCTGCTTTATTATTCTGATTAAGTTTTTAGCACGCTCTAAATCAGAAGCGGTAACTTCATTAGCTGTTATTAAGTTTTCCAGTTGCGAAGGCTTGGAAGCATCATAATAAATGCCGATATCATCAAATATAATTGAAAAGGGAGAGGGGCAAATTTTTGCCGGTGCCAGTGACCTGATAAACCCGTCTTCTAAACTTGTATAGGGTAAGTTGTATTTTTCAGCGTATTTCTTTGCATTTACTGAACTAGGCTTATTGCCCCAGCCAACTACCATATCAGCCCTTGTTCGACTAAAACGGTTAATGAGAAAAAGGTTTGCTTCTCGCGGGAAAAAGTATTTTAGCTGAGGAATGTTATATATACCCTTGGAAGTTGTGCCGATGTTCATTACTTAAATTAAATCCTTACATGCTCTCTAATTATTGCTATTAATAAGCTAAATATCCCGAATAAAGCAAGGGTTAATGAAAAAACCGTAAGCGTGCCGGTAAAAACATTAGGATATATAGCTGAGAAGGGCATGTTGGGCGGAACAATTATCGCAAGATAATGATATTGCCTTAAGAGTTCGTTCCTTGAGTTCTCCAGAAAGTTTATAGCAGACCTATAAGATTCTTCGGCAAAATCTCTTTCAGCTAAAATTTGCTCTAATAAGAAACTTTGTGTAGGAGGGTTTTCTTTATTAGCCTTCGCATCTGCAATTTTCTTATTCTCTTGCTCTATGCTTGAAATTAAGTAATTAATTTTGTGTTGTAAGGCGACCAGCTGAGGAGAAGTGGTTTTAAGGTTAGCCTTAAGCTTATTGTATTTAATTTTAGTTTGTGCCAGTTCTTTTTCTAAGCTGATTTTTACGGGTATAAGATTAGATATAGTTTGAGAGTTAAGGGGGGTACGGTCAGAATCTTCAAGCTTCAAAAGAGAGCTTCTGGCGACTGCCAGCCTACTTTCCGCATTATTTAATTCCTGTTTAGCAAAAGTCAGCTGCTCATTTCGGAATTTATCCGCGAGTTTAAGAATTATATCATCTGAATATTTAAGCAATGCATCCGCATAAATTTTGGCTTTATATGGGGTAGGAGCCCTGATTTTTAAGGTGGCTATACCTGAAGTTTGGTCAAATGAAATTTTAACCAGTTTTAAATAATACTGATAAGCATCTTCAAAATTGGCATGCTCAGGTAACCTATTGAAAAAATCAACTTTTTTTGACTGATAGGAAGCTATAAAATTAAAATCTTTTTCTAACCTGGTAAGTGCTTCTCTTGAAAGAATATAGGCTTCGGCCGTCAAATCATTGTTTAATGCTTTTCCGCTTCCCGTATGTACCTTGAACTGCGCCTCGGATTCATAAAAGTTACTTGCAATAAACATATAATAAATAAATGCTGTTAAGGTAGGTAATAGTACAAAAACTCCGAGTTTAATCAGCGTAGCTTTCCCTCTCGCTAATCTTCTTCGGTCGGTTTTTAGTATTATTGATTTTATTGTTTTTGACTTACTCATTTTGATTTAAACTCTTTTTATAAATTTCTATAGCTTTGTCAATGTTATCATATAAGGTAATTTTTCCGCTTTCTAAAATGGCAACCAGCGAGCAATATTCTTTTAAAATATCAAAGTTATGTGAAACCATAATTACATTTGATCTTTTTCTTCTTTCGGCAAAAGCATCACGGCATTTTTTCTGAAATGCAGCATCTCCGACGGCAGTAATTTCATCAACTAAATAAATATCAAATTCCAAGGCCATACTCAACCCGAAAGCAAGTCTTGCTTTCATGCCGGCTGAATAAGTTTTAAAGGGCATATAAAAATAATCTTCAAGCTCTGAAAAATTTTTAACAAATTCAGCTACCCTTTTTATCTCTTCTCCATATATGCGAGAAACAAAAAAGCAGTTTTCCTCTCCGCTTAATGACCCGTTAAAGCCTCCTGAAAAGCCTATAGGCCATGATATGCGCGCATCTCTAATAATGCTGCCCGAGTCGGGTTCTTCAATGCCCGCTATTATTCTGAGTAATGTAGATTTACCTACGCCGTTTTTGCCTAATATTGCAATGTTTTGCCGAAGAGGCATATCTAAATATAAGTTTTTAAATAAAATTTTAGTACCATGCTTAGTATGATAAGACTTACTAATATTTTCTAATTTAATCATGTGAGCTCAAGCTTATTTTTAGAAAAGTTTAATAAAGCTAAACCGATAAAAGTCAGATATATCGATATATAAAGCACATATCGGCAACTATATTCATTGCTTTCATAGGTGATAAACCAACCGCTTCTCAGCATTTCAACCAGATGTAAAATAGGGTTGATTAAAAGTATTGATTTCAAATTATTAGAGAGTGAGGAGATACTGAAAAATATACCTGAGATATAAAATAATACTCTAATAGCAGGGGGGACTACCCGCTTTACCGTATCACTATAAATACTTAGGCCGGAAAATATTAATCCGCAACTAATTGCAAAAAAGCCGGTAGTAAATAAAGCCATTAAAACATTTAACGGATTATCAATTTGAAAGTTATTTATATATATACAATTTAAAAGCATAAGCACAATAAAGACGCTAACTATAGTGCCGATCTCAAGAAGGCTCCGCGCAATGATTAAATCTAAAAGCTTAACTTGCGGATAAAATAGAAGGGCTTTGTTTGCATCAACGGCATTCATTGCTGCAATGGTTATTTGCCTAAATAACATAAAAGGAATTAACCCGGTGGTTATGAAGCTTATTATATTCGAACCATAGAATGTTGAGCGGTTTAAAAAATAAAAAACCCCATAGAAGGTAATAATACAAATTATAGGCTCGATAAAAGCCCAAAGAAACCCTAAACAGTTGTTTCCGAACCTGGTACGTGCCTCTCTTAAAACTAAAGCTTTAATAACGTCGCACTGTACTAAAAAACCTTTAAGCAAACTCATGCTTTTAATAAATAATTAACTAACAAATATTTAACATAAAAGTGGAATAAAACAACAGTTAGTATTTTCATAAATAAAACACCGGTTAACCATTTATTAATTAATTATATTTATAATCTAAAATATAAAGTTTTGATGATTTTAAGGTAAAATTTGAAAGAATATCCCTTAGCTAGAGTTACTTCAATATTATATCAGCCTTTTGAGGTGATCAAAGGTACAAAGAGCTGGGCTTGTTCAACTTATAATTATTGCAGTTATGTAATCAGTAGCAGTGTTAATAAAATGGATGAGAGGCCTATATATTACAATGCTTTGTTTCTAGGTTTCTTTTCTCTAAGCTTTTTATCTTTACCTGCAACTGCCGGGATTATCGGGGCGATGGGAGTTTCCTACGGTGCAACCACACTAGCTAACCATATTGTAAACCTTTACGGCGATGAAGGTAAATTTTATGCGCAAATGATTACTACTGTTGGTGAAGCGGTAATGAGTATGGTTTGTATGACTATTATCTCTGCTGCGGTTATGTCATTATTTGCTGCATCTCCTTTAGCGGCAATCCCTGTAACAATCCTTATAATTCCTGCTGCAATCATTTCAGCTGCGGTTTTTACTCAAATAAGAAGATTAGAATATGCTATTGAAAACTCTACGATAGGAAAAGAAGAACTGGAAAGGAACTTAGGCCGGAAATCTGTTTCTAATGCGGAAGATCTTTTTCAATCCGTAATAAATGCAGCGGTTAGAAGTACGCTAAGCTCGGTTTTTCTTAATGTGCTTGAGCTGCCTGTTAGGGTAGGGACATTGTTAACGGTGAGTATCAGCCTTATTTTTTCCGAATTTATAAATAAAAATGATTATATAAATTTTCAGGATGTTGTAAAAAGCTATTTAAAAGGTGCGACTAAAACTGTTGAAGTCGATATCAACAATACTCTAGGTACTAATTTACATGTTGACTCCCTTCTTGAGAAAATAGCGGTAGGAACTTTATTATCCGCTGTTTTTAGACCTATCGATGTATTGTTAAGTAAAACATTTCAAACTTTTGCTAATACCGGGTCTCCTGAAATAGAGATAAGTGAAAAAGCAAAAAGTGAAATCAAGCAATTTTATGAAAATAAAGAATATGTAAAAGATAATACATCAAAAGATAAAACGCCCGAAAGTTATAAAGAATCTGCTCAAATGATCCAACCAAGCATTAAATAAACAATAAGCTTTCCAAAGATAATATTTTAAAAAGCTTATATAATCAAAGAGACCTATGCTGCTGAAAAGGCTTCATCCCAAGTTCCCTTAGTGGCAGCTCTCGCATATTCGGTAACCCTGTTTTCAAAGAAGTTAGTGTGTTCCGGAGCATTCAGTATTTCATCCAGCCATGGAAGCGGGTTGCGTTCTATATGATAAACCGGGTTTAAACCTAATTGAGTAATCCTGCGGTCTGCAATATACCTGATATAGCGCTTTACGTCACTTGCGGTTAATCCTTGTACGGCACCGTCAAACTCAAAAGCAAGGTCAATAAATGCATCTTCATGAGAAACAATAGTTTGGCAAGCATCTACTAAAAACTGTTTAAAGCTATCAGTGTAAACTTCCTGGTTTTCACTAATAAATGTTCTGAATAAACGAATAATATAGTTAGTATGCAATGTTTCATCTCTGACACTCCATGCTATAATCTGTCCCATTCCCTTCATTTTCCCGAATCTTTGGAAATTAAGCAGCATTGCAAAAGAAGCAAATAACTGTAATCCTTCGGTAAAAGCTCCAAATACAGCTAATGTTTTTGCAATATCCTCTTTGGAGTCGGAATTAAATTGCTGCATATAGTCATATTTATCTTTAAGCTCTTTATATTTCATAAAGGCTTGATATTCTACTTCAGGCATCCCTAAAGTATCCAGGAGATGTGAATAAGCATCAATATGGATAGTTTCCATATTAGAAAATGCGGCAAGCATCATTTGCACTTCAGTCGGCTTAAATACTTTAGCATAATGCTTCATATAGCAGTTATTCACTTCAATATCGGCTTGAGTAAAGAATCTGAAGATTTGGGTAAGCAAATGTCTCTCGCCCTCGGTAAGGTTCTTTTTCCAATCTTTAACATCATCCGCCATCGGTACTTCTTCAGGCAACCAATGTATTTGTTGTTGTACCTTCCAAGCATCATATGCCCATGGATAAGAAAAAGGCTTAAATATCGGAGCTGCATCTAATAAAGACATATAAAATTCCCTAAATTAGTATCTATGGTTATTAATTATACTTACACTATATATAGTTAAAAACTATAAATCAATCCATATATTTTGTGTTTTTCATTTATAACATAATATAATAATAACTATAGTTATAAAGTTTTTTCTATGTTTATTCGGTTCTTAATTTTTGTATTTTAAAAATATAAATATTGATAATAATTATTATAATTGCTGCAAATATAACACTTAGAGTAGGGGAGTTATGGAAGATGAGGAAACTGCCTATTGCCATAAATACTAATCTGAAATACCCGAACGGAGCTAGAATATTAATCGGAGCGAATTTATAAGCCAGAAATAAACAGATTATGTTGAGCACCCTTAAGATACCTAATATTCCAATTACCTCAAATTCGATAACTTTATTGAAAGTATTGTTAAGTATCGCATAAGGTAACATTATAAGCATACCGAATAAAAGAGTATAAAATGCCTGCGTTAAAAAATGCTCGGCATAAGATTGTTTTTTACAAATTATTTCATAAAATGACCAGGCTGAAGCTGAACAAAACCCGAAAAACATACCTTGCATATTAAACCTGTCAGTCTCAATTTTAAGGGTATAAATTACAACAAGTATGCATAATGCTATTCCGAAAAACGAAGTTAGCTTAAGTTTTTCCTCTCTGAACAGTGTAGCAAGAATTATGGTAAATAGTGGATTAAGGTAAGCTATTAAGGTTGCTTCATTGGCACCTAGGCTTTTTAAGGATTCAATCCAGGCAACCATACCGATAATACTAAATGAAGCTCTTAAAACATAACCCGGATAGCTTTTTACCCTAAGGTGCTTTGCTTTGGTGAATGCTACCCAAGGTAATAGAAATAAGGTACCGGAAATACAAATAATGAAAAATTCTTCAATTGGATTTAACGTTTTACTTTTGGCGAGCAGCCCTAAGGATATGGCGGTAAAAATCAGCAAATTAAGAAGTTTAAAAGTAACTCCCAGGTAATATCCGTTTTGCATAATTTACTCCGGATTTAAGCTAATCAAGTGTTGATATTCTTTGAACCTTTGATTTTTTTCTAAGTCAATACTTGCAAAATATCCTTGATTAGAATCTAAAAACATGGTGATTAACTTAATAAGTTCTGTTCTACTGACTTTGCTATCAACCGTTATCGGTTTGCTGTTTGCTATGTCTTTTTTGCCCCGTAGTTCTATATACTCCTGAGATATATCGTCGGTATTCATTACTTCTCGCAATATCAGGTTTTCAATCGGAAACTGGGGGGATAAGCCTTTATCTACTTCTTTTTGCAGAGGAGTATATCCGGTTTTGTAATCGATGATTTTGATCCCGCCGTCTTTATACAACATCACCCTATCAAAAATTGCTGAAATTGAGATAATCGTATTTGCAATATTTAAATTAACCTCTTTTCTTTTTTCATTAAGGCTTCCTTTCAAATTAGGCAAAACCTCTTTCTCATAATCATATAGCCAAGGAGCAATCCGTTCCACGCGTTTAAGCCAAAATTGTAAAGTATTACTATCATTTAAAACACTTGTTTCAGTACAGGTTTTAAACTTGCTTAGCAGGTCTTCAGTAAATTCCTCCCTGCTAAGCGGTAAAGTTTGTTCAAAAATCTCAGCGAGCGCTTTATGGAAATAAATACCGAAATCTTTTTTTATTGAAGTTGCACCCAGCTCATCCAGAGGAGTAAGGTTTAAAATATACTTAGCATAATAAACATAAGGGTTATATATTAACCGCTCAACGGAGCTTACGGAAAATTTTTTCGGCCTGGCGGAAAGAGGCGGTTTCGGATTAGCCCTCGGAGAAGGATTATATTTAAATATTTCCGAGTCTTTGGCAGATTTATAATTAACCTGTTCAATTGAAGCAGCAACTTTAAGTTGGGATAAAAACCTGGATTCCGTAGTTTCTTTACTTTGCGAGTATAGTGATCGTGATAATATAACTCTTTTATTACTTATTAAACTGTTAAAATCATGTGCACCGAAGCCTAAAGGCTCCTGATAGTTAGGAAAGTTAAATTGCGCGGCCAGAGCAGCATCGATAAGCGGCCAATCTCGGGTAATATTAGGAAAATTTCCTTCATTTAAACTTGGGATGATGACAAGATCGAATGATTGCAGCCTTGCCTCCAGGGGAGTTAAGATTTGTACTTCTTCAATGAATTCCTCATCGCGATATGATTGCTCACCTAAAATTTTTATTAATAGCTCTTTGTAAAGTCGGATTTTTATGGGCTTACGGGCATAAGTTAAAGGCTTTAATTCCATTTTTAAATCGGTAAGATAGTCCAAGCTAGGTAAGCTATTCCTTATCTCTTCACTCACTAGTGCGTTAAAGTATCTCAAGTGCTCGGAAAAAAAGCTATAAAAGTTTTTGCCAGATAATATTTTAGGTTTGAATTCCAATACGGCTTTTATAGCTTGTGTAATTCCTAAATATTGCTCATTGCTCTCTATTTGGTTTAGGACTTCAAATAGAGAGTTATATATTTTAGGAGTTCTAAAGTAATTAATTTCAAAATCTTCTACTTCTTTTGTATTTAAACCGGTAAGCGGATGGTTAAAGAAGCTGAGTAAAGCAACTTTATTTAAGCTGTTAACGGTAGCAAGCTCAAAAATAAGTAAGAAAAACTTAATTTCATTAAGTTCTATTAAGCTTCTTGCTACGGTATCATTTATGTCAAGGCTATATCTTTTAAGATTTTCTTTTATAAGTTTTGCAACTATACGGTTTTCAGTAACAATCCCGATGTTGTGAATATCGGAATTTAAGTGGTCTACTATAGCTAAAGCTATTTGCCTTCCTTCTTCTATCTCATTTTTCGCTTCAATAATCCTATAATCATTATTAACAACTTGAGACATAGGTAAGCAATTAACTTTATCTACATTTAAGCCTATATGGTTTAAAAAGCGTTTAATAAAGAAGTTAGCATGTTTTTCAGTAGTGCTTTCCCACTCTATAAGATCGATCGGGTGCTCTAAGCCGCCAATTATAATTTCAGCATTTTTTCTTGCAGCAACCAGTTTTAAAAAATCAAATATATAAGGTGTATTAGAAGTGGGAAGAACCGAATAGATATAACTTCCGGCTTTTTTCGTATTCCAGGTATTTTTAAGTCTTAAGATAGCTTCATTTCTTAATTGTTGTTCAGTTACCTTACCTAATGATTTTAGCTTTTCATTAAAAGTATTAAGCAAATAGGTAAATATTTCATAATCAGGATTATCGATTTTTATTGAAGATGAGTATTGGTTGTATGTAAAAAACTTAATGAAGAATTTTTTTATATAAGTTGAAATTTTTTTATCCCGGAAGGTTGTAAAGTTGGGATATAAACTTTTTATTTCTTCGATAATTTCTAAGACGATCATATCGAGCGAAAAGCTATCTATTACCTCGGGTAGCCTCATATCTAAGTTATCACAGACAGAGTTAAATAATATCAGGTTATTAGGTATATCCGAAAAAGTGATAATTTGAGGAAGGAAACAAATTTTGTCGTGACTCAAGCTTAATAATTTAGATTTTAAATTCCTTACCGCTCTACGGCTGGGAAGAACAACAACAACCTTATTTGCTATATAAATATCATTAAACTTAGTGCTGATATCTTTAGCTAAATAATCTAAAACATCTTCCGAGAAAGGAAAACCCGTAATTTTTGCCGCTGCTTGCATATTATAACTTTGCTTTAAAGCTCTGGTTTCGTAGTATTACCATTTTTTTATCTTTATCAAGCTTTTAAGTATTAATAATTAACCTCTACCTTTCTAAATAATAATATAAAAAATAAATATAAGTTAATTAACTATTTATTAACTTATATGTAATATTATTAAAAAATAAGAATAAATTATATAGTGAATAAGATGGCTGATAAAAAACCGGGTTTTGGTGAACTTAGAAAGAAATATGAGTTGGAGGATAATCCTAATAATACCATTATGCA
This sequence comes from Holosporaceae bacterium 'Namur', assembly GCA_014116815.1. Taxonomy (GTDB): domain Bacteria; phylum Pseudomonadota; class Alphaproteobacteria; order Rickettsiales; family Midichloriaceae; genus Jidaibacter. The sequence continues at coordinate 100,407 of JACGYV010000002.1, read as the reverse complement.
GAAAGCAGGGAATGCAGTGTATGCCGGGTTTAATAATTTAGGCGCTGCTTTAAACACAGTATGTAGTGCGGCTAGCACAGGAATGCAAAAGATAAATGAATGGGCATCAATGCCTTTAAAATATACCAGAGAAAATTTTACCGAATCAAAGTCTTTCAGCAGGAAATCATTGTGGGGCGTGGCTATTGCCGCTTCTACCGCCCTAAAAGTAGTGGGTGGGCTTTTCGGGGTAGGAGCAGCTTCCACCGAGGCGGCCGGTCATCTTGTGCATGAAACTTGCATATTAAGCGGTGCGGCAGGAAGAACTATATTACGGCCTAATGAACTGGATTCATATAAAATTGCCGGAGCTGCTTTAACAAGAGTGGGCGGAGAATTTGTTATGAACGTAACTGCGCCGATAAAGCAATTAGGGACTGAAGTTAAGGATATCGGAAATGAAGTTAAGATACCTCTTCTTACTCAAGGCTTAAGGCTTTTAGGAGGAGCGCTTCAATCATTTACCCAAATGACCGAAGGAGCTGCACAAGGGTTTAGAAAAATGGCGGTCGGTGATATTAAAGAAGGTGGGAAAATTGTAGGGGCAGGTGCACTTGCTGCCGGAAATACGGTTTTAAAAGACGTAGTAAGCATAGCAGGAGATGTTAAAAGAGATGTAATGAGTAATGAAAGAAAAGACCCTGAAAACTCTACAAATAAAGATGCTAACAAATTTCAAAAAAATTCAAGACCTCAGGATGCCCAAAAATTTGATGAAATGCTTAAAGAAGCTAGGAATGACGGGAAAGTAGAGCTGGCTAAAAAAGATGATAAGTCTAAGGAGAAAGGAGAAGGTGAGTTGGGAGACGAGAAAAAGAGCCATGCTCAACAAGAAAAGGATAGAAGAAGTGCTCCAAAATCTAAAGATGAAAGTAGAGGATTATAATTACTTTATTATAATTTTTTTCAAATAATATAAATTGACTGTTGTACCACATTAAGGTATACTAAGAATAAACATTAGTTAAGTGATTAAAAGCTTTGCTCATAAAGGCTTAAAAAGGTTTTTTGAACGTGGAGAGGGTTCCGGTATTCAACCTAATCACCAAAAGAAGATTAGGTTAATTTTAGGAGTATTAAATGAGGCAAATAGTATAGCTGATGTCAATTTTCCCGGTTCTAATCTTCACCGATTAAAAGGTGATTTAAAAAGTTGTTGGTCGGTAACTGTGAACGGAAACTGGAGGATCACATTTTACTTTGAAAATGGAGATGCATATGTTGTTAATTATCAAGATTATCATTAAAGGAGGATGGCATGGAAATGCATAACCCACCCCATCCGGGCGAAATATTAGCAGAGTTATATATGCAGCCGTTAGGCTTAAATATTAAAGAACTGGCAAACAATTTACATGTCGATAGAAAGACTATATCAAGGCTTATCAATCGACATACCGGAATTACTGTGGATATGGCGATCAGGCTAGCTAAAGCCTTTAATACTTCTGAAAAATCATGGCTTGGGATGCAGCAGTCGTATGACATATGGAAAGCTAAGCATGAACATAAAATAGATATATCATTGATTAAAACTTTAGCAATGCCCGGCAATTCGGAGATCCTAAGTTAAATATAAACTTCCTTGCGGTGTTTTATGGCAACGATAACAACTGTTGTTGTTTCATATTCAATGCGATAAACTATTCGGTAATCACTTACACGTAATCGCCTATGCCCTTTAAAACTATAACGTAAAGGTTTACCGAATCCGATCGGGTCTACCATTAAGCGTTCTTCAATTGCCTGCTTGATAAGTGCTTTAGCAGAAGATGAAAGGTTGGGAATATGTTTTCGGACTACTTCTTCCTGATAACATATGTGATATTTTACTTCCATGCTTCTTCATGGCTATAAATCTTTACGTTATCTTTATCCAAGTTTTTAGCTACTTGAGATAGATAAAGATCTTCGCGCCTTTCTAATGCTTCAAGAGCCAGTTCTCGAACAAAGCTGGCTACGGATTTATGTTCCAGGTGTGCCAGATGTGAAATCAAGCCTATAGTTGTTGCTTCGAAAGTAACATTAATTCTTGGGTTCTTTGTTGGCATTTTTATGTTTATATATATCATTGCTACAAAATTAGTGTAACACTTTTACATCAAAGAATCAAGAATGATTGCTTAAAACCCCTAAGCAATTGCACCATGGCATTGTTTATATTTCTTACCCGAACCGCAAGGACAGGGTTCGTTACGTGAAACTTTGCCCCAGGTTTCCGTATTGCTCGGATCTCTTTCTCCTGAAAAAACACGGCTTTGCTCAATGCTCGGGTCATTTCTTGATTCGATCATTTTTGCTTCATTGCTATGATGCTCGAGCTCGGAAGCATCCTGAATATGTAATTGGAAAATTCTTTGCACGATTAGTATATTATAATCATCAAGCATAGTTTGAAATAATTTAAATGCTTCTATTTTATATTCATTAAGCGGATCTTTTTGCCCGTATGCTCTTAAATTAATCCCGGTACGTAAATGATCAAGCATATGCAAATGATCCTTCCATAAGTGATCAAGCGTAACCAACATTATACGCTTTTGAGCATATTGCATCGAATCTTGGCCATACTTATTCACTTTATCCTGATAAGCGCTAAATACCTTCTCTTCCAGGAAATCCAAAATTTCTTCATTCGCCACACCTTCACGTGAAGCAAAATCTTTAATATTTAAATGTAAGCCGTAAATCCTGAATACTTCTTTTTCAAATGTGTCTAAATCCCATTCCTCCGAAACGGATTTCTTAGGAATAAACTTGTCGACTAAAGAAGTATTTATTTCTCCAATCAACTCCTCCACAAAAGAAGAGAGTTTTTCCGATTTCATTAAATCCAAGCGTTGTTCATAACTTACCGAGCGCTGTTCGCTCATAACATCATCGAATTTTAATAGGTTTTTACGTATTTCATAGTTTCTGGCTTCTACCCTCTGTTGAGCCTTTTCAATCGAGCGGCTTATCCACGGGTGAATAATTGCTTCACCTTCTTTAAGACCAAGCTTAGTGAGCATGCCGCTGATCTTTTCCGAGCCGAATATACGCATCAAATCATCTTCAAGTGAAAGATAAAATTTAGTTTTTCCCGGGTCTCCCTGCCTTCCCGAACGACCTCTCAGTTGGTCATCAATCCTTCTTGATTCGTGCCTTTCAGTTCCTAAAACGTATAATCCGCCGGCTGCAAGAGCTTTTTCCTTATCTGCTGCAATTATAGCTAAAACTTCTTCCTTTATGATATTTATATCTTTATTAGGATTTTTCTTAAGCTCTTCGTTAATTAACATATCAGGGTTGCCGCCAAGCATAATATCAGTTCCGCGACCTGCCATGTTGGTTGCAATGGTAACACTCCCCGGTCTTCCGGCTTGTGCTATGATTTCGGCTTCTTTAGCATGCTGCCTTGCATTAAGTACATTATGTTTAATTTTTCTTTTTTTAAGTAATGATGAAAGGTATTCGGATTTTTCGATACTCACGGTTCCTACCAGTATAGGTTGCCCGTGTTTATGGCTTGCTTCTATTTCTTCTATAATCGCATCATATTTTTCCTTCATGCTTTTATATATAACATCTTCCTCATCTTTACGCTTTACTTCAAGATGGGTCGGAATGCTGAATACCGGTAACTTATAAATATCAATAAATTCGTTTGCTTCAGTCATAGCAGTTCCTGTCATGCCCGCGAGCTTAGGATACATCCTGAAGTAATTTTGAAAAGTTATTGAGGCTAAGGTTTGGTTCTCATTTTGAATCTGTACGTTTTCTTTAGCTTCTAATGCCTGATGAAGCCCTTCCGAATATCTTCTGCCGTCTAAAACCCTTCCTGTAAACTCATCGATAATCATTACTTTATTATCTTTGATGATATAATCGACATCTTTTTGGAAAATTTTATGAGCTCTTAATCCTTGATTAACATGGTGAACAATCCCCATGTTTTCTATGTTATACAGCTCAGCATCTTTGCTGATTATCTTATGGTCTTTCAATAATTGCTCAATAGTCTCATGGCCTTTATCGGTCAGTGCGCAATTTTTTCCTTTCTCATCGGTTTCATAGTCTCCTTCCCCTAGAAGAGGGATGAGTTTATTGATTTTATAGTAAAGATCCGAGTTATCCTCGGTAGGTCCGGAAATTATGAGCGGTGTCCTTGATTCATCTATAAGAATGCTGTCCACCTCATCAACGATTGCATAGTTGAACGGCCTTTGAACCATTTCTTCAAGATCCAACTTCAAATTATCGCGGAGATAATCAAACCCGAATTCATTATTAGTTCCGTAAGTTATATCAGCTTCATAAGCTTTTTTTCTCACCCAGTCCGGAATTGAGTTAGTAATGCTTCCAACGCTTAAGCCTAAGAAGTTATAAATTTCTCCCATTGATTTTGAATCACGCTCAACCAGGTAGTCATTAACGGTTATAATATGGACACCTTTACCGGTTAGTGCGTTCAGGTAAGCGGGGAGGGTTGAAACCAATGTTTTACCTTCGCCGGTCTTCATTTCCGAAATCATACCCTTATTTAATATAATACCGCCGATTAACTGTACGTCAAAATGTCTTTTTCCTTGTGTGCGCTTGGAAGCTTCTCTTACGGCTGCAAATGCTTCCGGCAGTAAATCATCTAAAGTCCGTCCGGCTTTCAGCTGTTCCTTAAATTCAAAAGTTTTTGCCTTCAATTCATCGTTTGAAAGCTTCTCAAATATAGGCTCAAGTGAGTTAATTTTGGCAACAACAGGATATAAGGATTTAACAAACCTATCATTTGAGCTACCGAACAACTTTTTAGCAAAATAAGAAAACATTTGTAATATCCATTCAAACCATAAATTAACTATTTAAGTTTTTTACATGCGAAACAGTAAAATAGCAAGTCAACTTAGCTTATTTTATTTGATAGCTATGATTATTAGCTAAGTAAAACATTAACAAATAATGCATAATAGCCCTTAATTTTTTCTGTCGATTAAAGCTCAGCATAAAAAGTAATATGGCTGTTGCTGTAGTCCATTTGAAGTTGAGCGTTTAGTTCATCAGCAAGTTTTCGGGTTAGGAAAACCTGTATATTAAATATAGTCGGATCTGCTTCATTATGTTCGGTTAAAATTGATTTATGCTCGGGATTAACTTTTATATCTCTACCCCTTCCCGTGATTCTAAGTAGTTTGCCAGCCGAACCTTTTTCAATTTTAATTTCCGTTTCACCGCCGTGAATAAGGTAAGTTGAGGTAATTATTACGAGGTTAATAAGCAGTTTGCAGGCTCGGTTAGTTATTCCCCTTAAACAGATATCAGTGTTATATTGCCAATTTATTTTTATTTTAGAATTCATATAATGTTTTTGAATGAGCTTGCTTAATTGCTCAATATCCGCTTCTCCGTTGCGTTTGAGATTGCCGTAGGCATACCTGTAAAAATTCATTCTGGTTACCAGCTCTGCGCTTGATGAAGAAACCAACTCCATTGCTTTGTTTTTTATTTCTTCATGGCCATCCTTTAAAAACTCAAGTCCATTATCGATAGCGCTAATTTGCCCGGAAATATCATGGCAAAATTTTGTGATAAGAAGTTCGGAAAAATCCAGCATTTTACTCATGATCTAAATTGTTTATCCGTTAATTTTTATTTCTAATTAAGTAATATTAATTCACATTTAAATTGAAAGTTCAATTCTGAATTTTAGTATGGCTTTAATTAATGAATAAATAAAATTAAAAGTTTAATAGAAAACTATTTGTAAATTATTTTACCCCTTTATAATATGATATTAGGTCTTTATAGAATTAAGTATAGTCAAAGGAGAAGCGCTATGCAGGAGAGGGGAGTAGCAGATAAGCAGGGAAGTATTTCTAAATTTGGAAGTAAGCATCTTACAAGTGCCGAAATGGAAGTGTTAAGGCAAGCGTATCTAAAAATAGAGGGAAAACAAGTTGGGCATGCGACTCAAATAGCTTCGGATAATCCGTGTAATGCTGATCCGAAAATTAAATCACATTATACAATGGATAATATTTTAAATATTTTAAATCCATATCTCGGCTTATATAAAGCACGAATAATAGCTGAATTATCAGAAAAAGAACAAAAAGCGGAAAAAAAAGCTATTAAGGATCTTAATAAAAAAAATGAACATTTGCAAAATCAAAATAAATTTTTATTGGGCGAAATTTATAACATGAAAAAGACAATTAAATGTGCGCAAGAAATGGTTAATGAAGCGAGGGAAGCAGTTAAAGCCATGAAAGAATTAAACTGCCGATTAAAGGAAGAAAATACCGGATTAGCAGACTCTAATATTTTTCTAACCCAAGAGGTTGGTTGGTTAAAAGCTAAGATAGCTAGTTTAGAGGAAGTTTATCATCAACCAAGCTTTATACTTGACGATGAAAGTTTAATGCAAATTTATTCAGAGCAACAAACTTCTACTCAATTAACTACTATTAACCCGGAGTATTTACATAAAGACTCTGAGGCTGAGGAAAGCATTAACGAACAAGCTGATCAATTCCGATTCCCGGGATCACCTGAGATAAGCCAAAGATTTTGGCAGAATTTGGTCTCCGGTAGGGAAAGCCCGAGTAGATACTTTTAAATTTAAAAGCTATTGGTATATACCACGTAATTAGTCAATGAATTTAATTGAAGTATAGAGAAAGAAAAGTATTTGATAATTATATTAGCTCTTTATAGTATAATGATTGAGTTTCACAAAGAGTATAAAGTTAAAAAGAGGGAAGCACTATGCAGGATAGGGGGGATGCAAATGGAAACGGGTATAGCCATGTTCCAATAAGGCCACGTCACACTGAAGTTACAAGCGAATCGCAGCCTGAACGCAAAAAAAGGAGGATAGAAGAGCCGAAGCAAAATATTTCATTCGTGCCTAACCAAGGTAACGCGAGTAGCGATAGCTTTCTAAGTGAATCGCTAAAAGATTTAGGCAGCATAAGTAGTAGTAAAGCTTCCTTAGGAAGCTTTTTTGTTGAAAAAATAAGAAGGGAACAAAAGTTAGCAATAGAATACGAAGCTAATGCAAGAAAAAACGAAGAAGGATTATTAAAAAGAATTGCTAATTTAGAGCAAAATAAAAAAGATTTACAAAAAGAGATAGGTAATTGGCGAAATCAAAACGGTAGCTTGTGGAAAGAAAAAACTCGTTTAAATGATGAAAATGGGGTTTTGCGAGCGAAAGTTGAGAGCTTGACTGAGGATAATAAAATTTTATTTAAGTGCCTTGAATACTTTGAAAAAAGAGAGGAGGCTTTTAGAAGTGAAATTCTTGGTGTACAAAAGGAATATACAGCTTTAGATGAGAAGCTTAGTGAATTACAAATAGAGAAAACAGTTTTAGAAAAAAGGTTAGCTGAATTGAAGAATAACAATGTCCGTTTGACAAATGTTGCCGGACGTTGGGATGAGCTTTATTTATTAAAGCAAACGGAACTGGAAGAAAAACAAAATGAGTTGGAAAAACTAAAAGAAGAAAATGCTCTTCTTAAGCAACAAATTATTAGACATCCTGAATATACGGAAACTTCTACAGTCCTATCCAACCAGCCTCATGCTAGTCTGTTGGATTTTGAATCCGATCCGGAAAATTCAAGGTTTGCTCTTGAACAATTTACGTACGACGCTCTTGAGCAATTTATGGTGCCTACTGAGGAGGGTACGTTTATAACACAGCCGGAGTATGGCACGCAGCCGATTGAGAGAGCACCGGGATATTGGCAGGAAATGATATCCGGTGCCAACTCATCTTTCCGTGGGAAGTAAAAATCATATATTTAGATATTAAAATCTTTTAGCTTGAGGCTTAAATTGAATACATGTATCATTGATGCCATATAAAATGATACTTGTAAAAAATGGCTACAGACCTTTCATTAATAAGAAACTTTTCTATTGTTGCCCATATCGACCACGGCAAATCAACCTTGGCGGATAGATTAATCGAAACTTGCGGCGGTTTGGAAAAGCGAGAAATGACTAAGCAGGTGCTTGATTCAATGGATATTGAGCAGGAAAGGGGTATTACGATTAAAGCCCAAACCGTAAGGCTGAATTATAAAGCTAAAGATGGAAAGACTTATGTTTTGAATTTAATTGATACCCCGGGGCATGTTGACTTTGCTTATGAGGTAAGCAGATCTCTTGCCGCCTGCGAAGGCTCAATTTTAGTAGTTGATGCAAGTCAGGGGGTTGAAGCGCAAACCTTAGCAAACGTTTATCAGGCAATTGAAAATAATCATGAGATTATCCCGGTATTAAATAAAATAGATTTACCGGCAGCCGACCCTGAAAGAGTTAAAGAGCAAATTACCGAAGTAATCGGACTTGATACCTCTTCTACAGTACATATTTCCGCTAAAACGGGAATCGGAATTGATGAAGTATTAGAAGCAATTGTTAACCAGCTTCCGTCACCTAAAGGCGAGGCGGAGAAGCCGCTTAAGGCATTGCTTGTGGATAGTTGGTATGATGCTTATCTCGGAGTAGTTATTCTTTTGCGTATAATAGACGGCTCCATTCGTAAAGGAATGAAGGTCAAGATGATGTCTAATAATGCAACTTATAACGTTGACAGCGTTGGTATTTTTACACCTAAAAAAGTTATGGCTGATGCATTATCCGCGGGAGAAGTCGGGTTTATCACCGCTTCAATCAGGCAGGTGGCGGATTGTAAGGTCGGGGATACTTTAACTGATGATAAAAACCCTTGCGATAAAGCATTACCGGGATTTAAACCAACCCAATCGGTAGTGTTTTGCGGCCTTTATCCGACTGATGCAAGTGACTTTAACGTATTGAAAGAAAGTCTTGCCAAGTTAAGACTTAATGATGCAAGTTTTGAATTTGAAGCCGAGACTTCAACTGCGCTGGGTTTCGGATTCAGATGCGGATTTCTCGGACTGCTTCATTTGGAAGTAATCCAGGAAAGATTAGAACGGGAATATAATCTTGATCTTATTACCACTGCACCAAGCGTAATATATAAAGTTCACCTTAGAAACGGCGAAGTGCTTGAGGTTCATAATCCTTCCGATATGCCTGACCCGACGCATATTGACTTCATGGAAGAGCCGTGGATTAAAGCGACCATTATGGTGCCGGATGAGTATTTGGGTTCGGTGTTAAGTTTATGTACAGAGAAGCGAGGTGAGCAACTTGATCTTACTTATGTGGGCAGCAGAGCTATGTTAGTTTATAGGCTACCGCTTAATGAAGTGGTATATGATTTTTATGACCGGCTAAAATCCTGCTCAAAAGGCTATGCAAGTTTTGACTGGCAATTTGACTGTCATATGAAGAGTGATTTGGTACGGCTTACTATTTTGGTAAATTCCGAGCCGGTGGACGCGCTTTCAATAATCGTTCATAAATCCCGCTCCGAGCAGAGAGGAAGAGAAATGTGTATAAGGCTTAAAGATTTAATTCCTAAACATATGTTTACCATACCGATTCAAGCGACGATCGGCGGAAAAATTATTGCACGTGAAACGATCAGTGCGCTTAGAAAAGACGTAACCGCAAAATGTTACGGCGGAGATATTTCCAGAAAACGTAAACTTTTAGATAAGCAGAAAGAAGGTAAAAAGAAAATGAGGTCAATCGGTAGGGTTGATATCCCGCAATCTGCATTTATTGCAGCACTTAAGGTTGGGGATGAAAAATGACCGATCTAAGTAGAGCTACCGGGATTGCTTTCGATTCAAGAAGAGTTGAAAAGGGAAATATTTATGTGGCTATACAGGGAGAGAAATTTAACGGTGAAAATTTTATTGATGAAGCCATAGAAAAAGGTGCTACCCGAATTATTGTTGCTTCTTCTTCAAAGATCACTCAAAAGCCCGGGGTAACCTATCATTTTGTTGAAAACCCGAGAAAAGAATTAGCAATTGTTGCCGCTGAATTTTATCAACAACAGCCGAAGAATATAGTCGGCGTCGGGGGAACCAGCGGTAAAACCTCTACCGTCGGGTTCTATAGACAAATGGCGGAATATGCTGGCATAAAAGCTGCAAGCATCGGGACTTTAGGAGTTATATACAATGAACTTGAGTATGATTCATTAGGAACCATGACTTCGCCCGACCCAATAAAACTGCATTCCGTTCTCAAAGATTTAGTCAGAGAAAATATAACCCATACGGCAATTGAAGTTTCAAGCCACGGTTTGGATCAATATAGACTGGATGGAGTAGTCTTCAAGGCCGGCGGGTTCACCAATTTTACTCAAGATCATTTAGACTATCATAAAACTTTAGATGCATATTTTGGGGCAAAGCTAAGATTTTTTTCAGAGCTGTTGCCTATCGGTTCCGCTGCCGTGTTGAATAAAGACATTAAAGAGTTCGAGAAATTAAAGTCTATTTGTAACGTAAGAAATATTCAGGTCATTTCTTATGGAATAAGAGATGCTGATATTACTTTTTCTCAAAGCGGTGAGTTATTAAATATTGTTGTATTTGGGGAAAAGTTTGAAACTAAGTTTCCGTTCAATGCTGAATTCCAAAAATATAATCTAGCTTGTGCACTGGGTTTAATAGCTGCAAGCGATATAAATATTAAAGATGCCGTCTCCGCTGTTTCGTCTCTTTTACCTGCGGTAGGAAGGCTTGAAAAGGTTGGAGAATATAGAGGTGCACAAATCTTTATTGATTATGCTCATAAACCTGATGCATTAGAAAAAGTGCTGCTCTCTGCAAGAAAGTTTACCTCAAGAAAACTTCATATACTATTCGGCTGCGGCGGAGATCGTGATCAATCAAAGCGCCCGATTATGGGGGAGATTGCATCCCGCTTAGCGGATCAAGTTATAGTTACTGATGATAACCCGAGAAATGAAGATGCTAAGCAGATTAGAAAAGAAGTACTAAGCGGAGCTCAAGGCGCACTTGAAATTGAAGGAAGAAGAGCTGCGATTAGGCTTGCAATTTATAACCTTAAAGAGGGTGATACCTTAATTGTTGCCGGTAAAGGCCATGAAGATTATCAAATTATCGGTGATATAAAATATCGCTTCAGTGACTTTGAAGAGGTAAAAAAAATTATCGAGGCGCCAAGAGAAGAATAGTAAATTACCGGAATTATAAATATTGATTATTTAACTTTAGGAAATCTTCTAAAATTATACTTGCGGAGATCTGATCATCGATTTGATTACGTTCCTTCCGATTCATATCTAAATCTCTTAGCATTACATCGGCAAGTTTCGTGCTGTATCGCTCATCATAAAAAGTTATCGGGGTATCAGCAATTCCTGAAAGCTTATTGGCAAAAACAACCATTTTTTGAGTGTTTTCCGTATGCTCCCCGCCGGAAGATATAGGCAACCCTATGACTAACCCATGGATATTGTTTTCCGTAATCTCATATTTCAATAAGTCTATATCTGCCTTTAAGTTTTTACGTATTATTATTTTATAGGGAGTAACAACATTTAAACTGACATGAGAAGTCGCAAGGCCGATTTTTTTACCCCCCACATCTAACGCCATAAGTTTATAATATGAGGAATTCTGCTTTATAATGCTTAAAAAGTTTTGGTGGTTCTCAAAAATCATTGCTTGAAAAAATCTGATAATCATATAAAAAAGTTTATATATATTAACTTATTTTCTAAGCCAATGTCTATAGATAGTTCCGTTGTAAAAAAAATTGCTCATTTAGCGAGAATCCGTATTACTGATGAGGAGGCTAGCGGCTATGAAAAAGAGTTGAATAGTATTTTAAATTGGGTTGAACAATTAAATGAAGCGGAAACTGAGGGTGTTGAGCCGCTAAGAAGCGTTATCAATGCGGAATTACCGAGGAGGAAAGATGAGGTTACAGAGGGTGGTATACAGGAAGCTGTGCTTAAAAATTCTCCGATAAGCAAGTATGGATGTTTTATTGTTCCTAAAGTAGTTGAGTAATAATGCTTAAACATATCTTAGTTGTTGATGATGATGATAGAATTAGGTTTTTAATTGCTAAATTTTTAAAGGAATATGGTTATATAGTATCGATTGCAAAAGATATTAAAGAATGTGAAACACAGCTGGATGAGTTTATTTTTGATATAATAATACTTGATACCATAATGCCCGGGGAATCCGGCTTAGAGTTTTTGAAGCGAAATAAAGATAAACTGAAAACTCCGGTAATTATGCTAACTGCACTTGGTAATGTTGATGATAGAATAAACGGGCTGGAAAGCGGAGCGGATGATTATCTGGCAAAACCGTTCGAACCGAAAGAATTACTGCTTAGAATCCAAAATATTTTAAAAAGAAATGAAGGAAAGCAACAAGGTAGCAGATGTATATTCGGTGAATACACATTTGATATTGAAAGCAGTAATTTAAGAAAAAATAACGGTGATTATATACACCTTACTACCAATGAATCCAAAGTATTGCAAATATTAGCTCAGAGACCCGCAGAGATAGTCACCCGTGATAAAATCATTGAATGCTTTTTAGATGTTAATATAAGAACAATAGATGTTATAGTAGCAAGAATTAGAGCTAAAATCGAAGGAACTAATAAAACCCCGCAGTATCTTCAGACAATTCGCAACCAAGGCTATGTATTATGGGGAAAAAAGGAGGAAAAGTATGAATAAAAATTTTATCCTTAATACTGATTCATATAAGGCATCTCATTACCTCCAGTATCCGGTTAACACTGAGTATGTTTCCTGTTATATCGAAGCGAGGGGCGGAATATTCCCGCAAAGTATATTTTTCGGGTTACAGGCTTTTCTGAAAGAATATTTAACTTCTCCGATCAATAGAGAAAATATTGAGGAAGCGGAGGAATTTCTTACTGTTCATGGGCTTCCGTTTAACAAAGAGGGGTGGAAATATATATTAGATAAGTATAACGGATATCTTCCGATTGAAATTGAAGCAGTGGAAGAAGGTAGTATTATTCCCGTGCAAAATGTTTTAGTGCAAGTTATTAATACTGATCCGAAATGTTTTTGGTTAACCACCTATATTGAAACTGCACTCCTAAGGGGAATTTGGTATCCTACTACCGTTGCCACAATTTCATACACCTGTAAGCAGGTTATTAAAAAATATATGTCGGAAACTTGTGATAACTTAGCGGGATTGGAATTTAAGCTGCATGATTTCGGGGCAAGGGGAGCCAGCTCATTTGAAACCGCTTCTATAGGAGGTATGGCGCATTTGGTTAATTTTAAAGGTTCTGATACTATTTCGGGAATTTTAAGTGCAAAGAAATATTATAATGAACCGATGGCCGGTTACTCGATTCCTGCTGCCGAGCATTCTACAATAATTGCTTACGGCAAAGAAAATGAGAGTGAGGCTTATGAGCATATTTTAAACAACTGCGGAGGAAGGGGAAAATTAGTTGCCGTGGTTTCGGATTCATATGATATATGGCACGCAATTGAAAATATTTGGGGCAAGCAACTTTTCGATAAGGTGAAGAATCACGGCGGCACATTAGTAATCAGGCCGGATAGCGGAGACCCGATTACGGTTGTTACCAATACAATTGAGATGCTAATGGATAAATTCGGTTATCATACCAATTCTAAAGGGTATAAGGTGCTGCCCGATTATCTTAGGGTTATTCAGGGTGATGGTGTTTCTATAGAAAATATAGATGCTATATTAGCTGCAATGAAAAACAAAAAGCAAAGTGCGGCTAATATTACTTTTGGAATGGGTGCAACTTTACTGCAAAAATTAAATAGGGATACTATGCTTTTTGCAATGAAAGCTTCGGCTATTTGTTGCAACGGTAAGTGGTTGGAGGTTTCTAAAAACCCGATTACCGATCTTTCTAAAAAATCAAAGAAAGGTAGGCTTGCATTAATTCAAGATAAAGAAAATAAGTTCTCTACTATAAATTTAAGCCGGCTTAGTGAGAATAAAAACCTACTTAATAAGGTGTTTAGAAATGGTGAAGTATTATATGAAAGATCATTTCAGGAAATAAGGAATAGGATAAATAATTATTAGTTATTTCTCTGATAAATAAGGCTTTTAAATTTTACTTCTAATTATATTACACCCTTCCTTTGTTCTCTTCGTAAAAACCTGGCAGGGTCAACTAACTCAACAATTTCCGGTTTAATTTGAGTGTCGGCACCTGAGCTTACAAGAAAGGCAATTATTTCACCGCCCAGCACGCCTGATAAAGCACCCCTTGAACCATGACAAATTGAAAGATACAAGCCTTTAAGATAGGGATGCTGACCATTATTCTTAGTACTATAAAATTCAGGATTAGGGCATAAACCGATGAGAGGAAGCTTGTCTTTACTGTAACACCGAATGCCCGCTCTGCCTTTCAGCTCTTCTGCATTTATATCGTGATCAATGAAGCCGGGTAAAAACTTATTCAGTTGTGCTAAATTTTTATATGTAGATTCAAGATTCATTTCTAAAGAGAAAAAATGCTTGTCAAAAGTTGCGCCCAGATGGTGATATCCATTCCTGGAGGGGGTCATATATCCTCCGTAACAAAGCACACTTTTTAGTTCAGATTTCATCTCGGGCAAATAAGTTACTTGGCCTCTTATTTCTTGTATTTGGGCTGATTGCAATGGAAATAGGGTTTCCACTGCATAAGAATTGGCGATGATAAGAGTTTCAGCTCTATCTATTAAACTACCATGAGAAAAAATATGCCATCTGTTATTCTCAAACTTAAGCTCGGTAATCTCAGTATTTGTTCTAACTTGAATCCTTTCTTGTGAAAGCATGAATTTGCAGAGTTTAGGAATGCTGAGCATACCGCTTCGGGGCAGATATAAACATGGAGTATTAATTGTTATTCCGGCAATATCACTTGCCTCTAGAGAAGATATTAGCTTTACATATTGTTCCCTGTTATGCAGATTAATTTTTTCAAATCTGCCGAGCTCTTCTTCTTTTTGCGGTAAAATAAGTAGTCCACATTGATTAAACCCGAAAATTTTACCTAAAGTATCTTGTTTTAAAATGTAGAGTAAATGTTCAAAAGCTCGGTAATAAAACTCGGTTATATTGTTCCAAATGGCTTCTATTCTAGGGTATAAAATGCCGAAATCATTACCTGAAGCCCAGGAGGCAATATCATTCTCTTTTTCATAAACGGCTACCTCCCAACCCCTTTTATTCAATGAGTAAGCAGCTGAAGCACCTGCAATGCCGGCGCCGATTACAATTGCTTTTTTTTCGGTTATAATATTACAATGGTTAGGGTAATTAATAGGATTGCTTCTTATATTACCGATCAGCATATCTCTTTTCCTTCCGAATCCTTTATGCTTTAAAACATTAAACCCTGCTTTTTCCAGGCTTTTTCTTACCATGGAGGCTGCGGTAAAAGTTGCAAATGTTGCTGATTCATTTGAGTATTCAGCCATTTTTTTAAAAATACATTCGCTCCACATATCAGGGTTTTTACTCGGCGCGAACCCATCTAAAAACCAAGCATCAACAGAATTTAGATTATGCTTGAGTGCATTGTTTACATCATCAAATATGAGAGTCAGCTCTATTGCCCATTCAGGCATTTTAATTTCAAAAATACCTCTGTGCTTAGTAGGGTAGTTTTTAAGTAATAATTTATGTTCTAATTCCGGCCACTGGGAAAGTGCCTGAAAAATTTGTTTAGAAGAGAGTGGAAATCTTTCTATACCTATATAGCTAAGTTTTTTGCCAGCTCTATAATACTGTTTCCAACAATTTAAGGTAGCTAAAAAGTTAAGTCCGGTGCCGAAACCTAGTTCAACTATCTTAAAATTATTTTGTTCTTGAAACCTTTTTTCTAAACGGTTACCGCTTAAAAATACATATTTAGTTTCTTCTAACCCATCTTCACGGCTAAAATAAAGATCCCCGAATAACTTGGATTCCGGCAAACCATTATTTGAAATGATAACTTTCGAGTCAATGGGCATATAGAAAACTACACTATCTCCAATACTCAGGAAGCCAGCTTGGTTTCTTTAAGAACGGTATTAGCTTTTTAGGCCATCTGCCTTCTAAAGCTTCATGCGGGCGGGGATGCCCGTGAAAAGCAATAATCTTAACATTTTTAGGAATAATCGGAGCTTTAAAAAACCTCATAAAACGACCGGCAATACAGTGCCTTTTAAAACTTTTGCACCATTCTTCAGGCCAGAAAACTAAGTCCTTACCAATTTCCTTTGAAACAAATATTTGTTCATTATCATATCGGTTGACGATCTCTTCAGGATCTCGGTTATATTTATCTAAGATATGACTGTATTTTCCGATTTCAAAATAATATACCGAAGAGTTGCCTATACCTTGCCCTTTCTGCGTCCAGTTCTCAATTATCGAAAGCTTATCGGAATAGGTGAAAAAACAATCGATATTATCAATAATAATATTATCCAAATCTAAAAATAAAGCTTTACCGGTTATACCATCAAGATCGGAAGCGAGCATACTTAGTTTGCGCCAAGGAGAGACTTGATTCTTAGCCGGGATGCTGATTTCAGGCAGCGGTTTAATTTTTACTTCAGGTAAAATGCCTACCCCGTCTTCCGTAAAACAGTAGAAGTCAAAGGGTAAGGTTAAATTACGCTTAACCATATTATATAGTTTATTAACATAATCCGCTGAATATAAGGTTCCCCACTTCATACATAATATATTCACTTTATTTTGCTTTTCATCCGGCATATTGATAACTTTATAAAATTATTATTTTAAACTATTAGCCGCATATTACTTCTTAGAATTTACATTTTGCAATATTTATTTTACTATTCATTTAAACAACGGGATAAATCCGGATGGCATCAGATATTGAGAAGATTTGCCTTGAAAGAGGTTTGAAGATGACTGAGCATAGAAGAGTGATTGCGAAAGTTATTGCAACTTCAGAAGATCATCCTCATGTAGAAGAGGTATATATGAGAGCCAATACAATTGACCCGAAAATTAGTTTAGCGACCGTATATAGAACGATAAATTTATTGGAATCATATAGAATCATTGAGAAATTGGAGCTTGGAGAAGGCAAGGCACGGTATGAGTTTAAAGAAGACGATAAAGAGCATCATCACCATTTAATTGATATCCAAAGCGGCAAAATTATTGAATTTTATGATGAAGAGCTTGAGATCCTAAAGGAAAAAATTGCATTAAAGCTTGGATATAAGATAGTGGAGCATAGGCTTGAGCTATTCGGTATTCCGATTAAGCAAAAAGAATAGAGTTGGGTTTGACAACACTAAACAAATTTTCTAATATAATATTTAGATAGCTTAGTAAGTTACAATTAAATGAGAAAAAAGGTTTTTCTTTAAGCTTTTTAGCATATAAATATCTTATGGCTTATATAGATTTATGGTACCAAAAATAAAAATATGTGGGTTAACTAATTTAGAAGCGGTTAACGCTGCCGTGAAGAATAAAGTAGATTATATCAGTTGTGTTTTTTACAAGTATTCTCCAAGAAATATTACCCCACAGTTCGCAGAAAGCATTACCGAAGAAATTCCGAATAGAATTCGAAAAATTGCCGTTCTTTCAACTTATGAGTCAAATGTTGAAGATATTATAAAATATTTTAAACCTGAGATCCTTCAATTTCATTCGGATGAAGAAGTGAAAGATATATTAAAAATCAAATCCCACTTCGGTTTGCCAATCATAAAAACTATAAGGGTAAATAGATTAGAAGATTTTAAATTAATGGATAAATACTCTGAAGTTGCTGATATGTATTTGTTTGAATCATACTCGGATAATAATTTATATATAGATAAGCCGGGAAATAAATTTGATTGGTCGCTTTTAAAAAAAGTAAAGATTGATAAGCCATGGTTCTTATCCGGCTCTTTAGATAAATACAACGTCAATTATGCACGAAGAGTTTCAGGCGCCGTTATGATAAATGCTTCGGTAACTCTTGAAAGTTCTCCTGGAATAAAAGACCCTAATATGATAGAAGATTTTATTAAGAGCATAAGAAACCCTAATTATTAATGAAAAAACCATTAATAGGCATCACTTTAGATTATGAAACCAGTAACTCATATTCAGCATACCCGTGGTATGCTCTAAGAGAAAATTACATTACAGCGGTAATCGAGACGGGTGGTATTCCTATCGCTTTGCCTTACGGCGTCGGATTTGAAGATAACTATTCCGATATTATTGACGGGTTAATAATTACCGGCGGTAATTTTGATATTGACCCATCCTTCTACAATGAGGGAATAACAAGTGATAAAGTTATAACCAAAGATAATAGAACTAATTTTGAATTTAGTGTTACGAGAGCCATGCTTGCTAAAAATAAACCGGTATTAGGAATTTGTGGTGGGGAACAGCTGTTAAACGTAATATTCGGCGGCTCTCTCATTCAACACATTCCTGATTTTATAGAGAAGTATCTTGAACATGAGCAAAAGAGTCCTAAGCATTTACCAAGCCATGAAATTGAGTTAGTGCCGGGCACCTTGCTTCATAAAATTATCGGGAGTAATAAAAGTATGGTAAACAGCACTCATCATCAGGCAGTCAAAAAACCGGGAGATAATACTATAGCTTCGGCTTTTGCTTCTGATCGTGTAATTGAAGCAATTGAGCATAGTGAGTATAAATTTTGTTTAGGCGTGCAATGGCATCCGGAATATTTAACCACTGAAGATGATTATAAAATATTTAATGCTTTTATAAGAGAATGCAATGTATAGCGGACAAAGAATTGCAAAAGTTATTGCTCGAAGCGGAGTGTGTTCGAGAAGAGAAGCCGAGCGGCTGATAGAGCAGGGTAGCGTAGAAGTAAACTCTGAAGTTATACAAAGCCCGGCTTTAAATGTAACGGATCAGGATATAATTAAAGTTCAGGGTAAAATTATTTCAGCAGCAGAGCCGATAAGGCTATGGCTATTTTATAAGCCGACCGGAGTTATCACCTCTACCAGAGATTCACAAGGCAGACAAACCGTTTTTGAGATATTACCCAAAAGTTTGCCTAGAGTTATCTCGGTCGGAAGGTTGGATCTAAATAGTGAGGGACTATTGCTACTTACTAATTCAGGTGAGCTTGCAAGGGAAATGGAGCTTCCCAGTTCTAATTTGGATAGAAAATATCGTTGCCGAGTACATGGTAGAGTGACTGATGAGATGATAGATAAGTTAAAATCAGGAGTTATCGTTGAAGGCATTAGATATGGTAGTATTAAAGTTACCGTAGATAGAATAGTTTCCACTAACACTTGGGTGACTGTTATTCTAAAGGAAGGCAAAAATCGAGAAATAAGGAGAACTTTTGAGTATTTCGATCTTAAAGTAAGCCGACTTATCAGAGTTAGCTATCATGAGTTTGAACTTGGCGATTTAAACCCTAGTGAAGTAAGGGAAGTTCCCGGAGGCAGAGTTAAAAAATTATTAAAGCAACTAAACATTAAGGAGGATTAAATATGAAGTTAGGATCTACATTACTTGCTCTTTCGATCTTTTTAGGAAGCACCGGAAGTGCTGCAATTATGGCTAAATCTTTCAGTAATGTTAAAATGCTGGATAGAACTGTGCAAGTAAAGGGACTTGCTGAGAAAAAAGTTAAGGCTGATAGCTCGGTTTGGGTGATTCCTATTAATACGGCTAATGAAAATTTAATATTAGTACAGTCTAAAATTAATGATGATATAAATAAAATAAAGAGTTTTTTAAAAAAATATAATTTGTCAGAAGATGAAGTGACAATCCAAAGCATAAGGGTATCCGATAAGCTTGCACAGCGTTATTATGATCAAAACAATAAGGCTCCCAGATACTTTATGGAGTCGGAAGTCGTAGTGAAATCTAAAAAGATTGATGAAGTAATAAAGGCAAGTCAAAATATAGGGGAAATTATCGCGCAAAATATTACCGTTGCTTATGATGAATATAAATATAACGGCCCTAAATTTTTCTTTACCGGGCTTAATGATATAAAACCTGAGATGCTTGCGAGTGCAACCAAAGAAGCAAGAAAAGCTGCCGAAGAATTTGCGGTTAATTCAGGAAGTAAAATCGGTAAGATTAAACGTGCTTCACAAGGAATTTTCAGTATTTCCGCTCGAGAAACTATAATAGCTCAGGATAATATGTCTTATGGTACTAATGATGCTTATTTTGCGGATAAATTGGTAAGAGTGCTAACCAGCGTTGAATATTATCTGGAAGACTGATTCTACATTATGAACTTGAGCCCGAATGGAATTAGTTTATCAGCAAAACAGGAAAGCATATTATTTAACTCATAACATGCTTTCCAGTTCTTGCCATCTTGCCCAAGTATCCTCAAGTTTTTGTCTGGTTTCTTCCAGTTGTTTAGATTTTTCATCAAATTTATCCGGTGCGGTTTGGTATAGATCCGGCTCGGAAAGTATAATTTCCAATTGCTCTATCAGTTGATCCAATTCCAGTACCTTTTCAGGCATAAGGCTCAATTCTCTTTGTAGGCTATAAGATAACTTTTTAGCTGAAGGTACTTTATCTTTATTAGTTTCTTCTTTTAGCTTAAGAGATGATTTTGAGTTATTATTTGACTTAGCTTTAGCTTGATCGTCTTTTATTTTTCTAAGTTCAGTATAACTGCCGAAGAATTCTTCAATCACTCCGTTACCTTCAAAATAAATAGTCTTGTTGATAATGCTATCCAGGAAATCACGATCATGGCTTACAATAATTAAGGTGCCTTGGTAATCGGCAAGAACATCTTGTATCATTTCTAATGTATCCATATCAAGGTCATTGGTCGGTTCATCTAAAATTAACAATGATCCAGGATTAGCTAATGCCTTAGCCAGCAGTAGCCGGTTAGCTTGTCCGCCGGAAAGGGTTGCAACTTTCTCCCTCGCTTGCTTAGGGTCAAATAAGAAGTTTTTTAAATAAGCGACCACATGCATGAATCTTTCGCCTACTTTTATATATTCGCCTCCTTCGGGACATAAGGTTTTCCATAAAGTGTCATCAGGGTTTAAGGCAACTCTTTTTTGATCATAATAAGTTACTTCAACGGTTTTACCGATTTTAACCGAACCTTTATCAGGTTGTTCTTCACCCGTTAATAGTCTTAAAAAAGTTGTTTTACCTGTACCGTTCGAGCCGATAATACCTATCTTATCATTACGCATTATACGCATAGAAAATGATTCGAGAATATTTTTATTTTCGTAGGTTTTATATACATCTCTGAATTCACAAACCATTTTTGAGGAAAGAACCGGGGCTAGGGGATCCAGCTGGATCTTATTTAACAAAACTTTACGAGCAGCTTTACCTTGCTGAGTTTTTTCACGTAAAGCATATAAATCAGCCAATCTTTTTTGATTTCGCTTTCTTCTTGCCGAGATTCCCTGAACTTTCCACAATTCTTCTTCATCCAGTTTTTTCTCTGCTTTTTCAAGTTCCCGCTGTTCCTGTTCTAAAACCTCTAAAGACCATTTTTCAAAATTTTCAAACCCTAAGTTATTAACTTTCAGCTTTCCTCTATCAAGCCAAAAAGTTTTATTTGAAATATTTTTTAGGAAAGCTTTGTCATGACTTATGCAGACTACAGCACCTTGGTAGCTTTTTATATAGTCTTCAAGCCACTCAATAGTATCAATATCAAGGTGGTTGGTCGGCTCATCGAGAAGCAGAATTTTAGGTCCGCTGATTAATGTTTTAGCAAGAAATGCTCTTCTAAGTAAACCCCCTGATAGTTCGCTTAATAAGTTGTTCGGAGCTAATTTCAGGGGTGCAATGATTATATCTATTAAATAACTTGAGGTTTCTTTCTCCTCTTTCTTAATTCCACTTAAAATGAAGTCGTAAACGGTTAAATTATTATCCTCAATATCAATAGCTTGAGGAAGATAACCTACCTTAACACCGGGCATACCCCACCTTTCTCCACCATCTAAATCATATAATCCGGCTATCACCTTAAGTAGTGAGGATTTACCCTCTCCGTTACGTCCCACGACGGCAATGCGGTCATCAGGATAAATACTTAGGGAAAGGTGATCAAATAAAGGCTTAACACCAAAAGTCAGGCTTACTTCCTTTAAACTTAAAATAGGGGATTTCATTGCTTAGTTATGTTTATTTTTTATAGTATAATATATAGTATAAAAATACTTTAAATATAAGAGATTAATACACACAATATATACAAGGCATATAAATAAATATATAATCACAATTCACAAAAAGTAATTAATCATTTATATGGATATTAGAGAAAAAACTTATGTTTCTTTATGTGCAATTTTTTCCGTATTAGTCACAACCGGTAATCTTATTTATCAAAAGTTTGTTTATTTGCCCCTTCTATCATTTCACACATTTGAATTATCCGTCGGGGCTATAATATACCCGTTTACCTTTATGGTAGCCGATATCATAGCTGAGTTTTACGGAGCTGAAAAAGCTAAGTTTTGCGTAAGGCTATCAGTTATTATGAATATCATGGTTGCTTTTATTGTTATAATTGCTACTCGGTTAGAGGCAACTGTATGGTCAAAAGTCAGTAATTCGGAATTTGTGCACATATTCGGTTCATTTAATGTTGCATTCATTAGCTCTATTATTGCAAGCTATGTTGCGCAATCATTGGATGTTGTTCTTTATATGCGGATTAAAAAGCTTTCGAGGGGAAAATTTTTATTGCTTAGGAGTAATTTAAGTACTGCAATTTCACTACTGGTTGATACCACTCTTGTAATTAGCTTGTTAGCTATTTTTGATATCCTGCCGAAAGAGCAGGCATTAATATTAATTGTAAACAGCTATATGTATAAATTGTTTTTTACCCTATGTGGCAATCCCTTATTTTACTTCCTTGTTAAAGGAGCTAAGTTTATAGGTATTAATCCCGCAAGGTTTTTTTAAAAAAACATATAGAATAAACTTTTGCAAATTGTTTCAGGGAGGAATTTATTTAGCTATCACCGGTTCCTTGGGTGCTTAAACTTTGGTTATAATAGTCAAAAATTTCCGGCTCTAACTCCTGTAAATCGGAAATGTCTATTATAGGCGCTACAGTAGTTTGGGTGGGTGAGAAATATGTGTATTCCTTATTTATTGCAAGCTCAGCTACCATTGCGCCTACATATAATGTGCCGGTTAAAATTGAAATAAAACGAGCAACGTCTGAAAATATTGCAAAAGGTATAAAAGTAACGCTGATAATCCCGCATGGCACGTTTAAGCTAACAATCCAATTAACAAATGGATCATTTTCTTTTACGTGCGTAATAGTATTTAATAATTCTTTCACTATACCGGTGTGTCATTTTTTTGAAATACTTATGTTATAACTTGTTACCTTGCAATATATTTTTAATAGATAAGTAAAATTAAAAACGGAATTATATAAAGCATGCTGACCAAACAAATAAAACGCGCCATAAATGACGCGTCTTTTATAAAATCAAATTTACTAAAATATCACTCGAAATTATCCGCAATCATTTGGCTAAGTAGCCTTACTCCAAAGCCTGTGGCGCCTTTTGGTGATATATCCGTGCCTTTTTTATTCCAAGTTACTCCGGCTATATCGAGGTGAGCCCAAGCGCATTTATTAACAAAGCGCTCTAAAAAATGAGCAGCAGTGATGCTTCCTGCACCGCTTCCGCTGCCTGTGTTTTTGATATCCGCTATATCGGAATTAATTTGTTTGTCATAATGCTCGGACATCGGCATTCTCCAAACCAATTCACCGGTTTTTTTACCGGCTTTTGAAATTTGCTCCGCAAGAGCATCATTATTAGAAAATAATCCGGCATGACCGTCACCCAAAGCAACTACAATTGCACCCGTGAGGGTGGCAAGGTTAACCATGAATCTTGGCTTATATTTTTGCTCAACATAACAAAGCACATCTGCTAAAACCAATCTTCCCTCGGCATCAGTATTATCCACCTCTACCGTTTGGCCTGACATAGAAGTAACCACATCACTTGGCCTTTGCGCCGAACCGGATGGCATGTTTTCCGCAAGACCTATTGCTCCGATTACATTAACTTTGGCTTTTCTGGCCGCAAGCGTATGCATAAGCCCCGTAACTACTCCGGCACCTGCCATATCATATTTCATATCGGCAATTCCGCTTGACGGCTTAATATTAATCCCGCCGCTGTCAAAAGTAACACCTTTACCGATGAAAGCGAGCGGAGCATCTTTTGATTCAGGATTGCCGTTCCATTGCATAATCACGGTATACGGGTCATTTTCACTTCCTTGGCCGACGGCAAGAAGCAGGTTCATGCCGAGCTTTTTCATTGCCTCCTTATCCAGAACGGTCACCTTAACACCAAGGGTTTTTAGCTCTTCGCATTTTTTAGCAAAAGAAGCCGGATAAATCACATTAGGCGGTTCAGAAACAAGGTCACGTGTTAAATGCACCCCTTCGGCAATTTTTGAAAAAGAAGTTGCTAATCGTTCTGCCTCATTGCTTTGAGACATACTTATGGAGATATTTTTCAAGTATTGAACGTGATCGTCCTTCTTGGTAACGTAGTATTTATTAAAATAATAATTTTTAAGTTTAATACCAAGCATTAATTGATTTACTGCTTCAGCTTCATTTAAGCTTAAGTTATTAATCTTATCAAAATGAATTTCCAAATTTTCCAACTTTAATTGATTTGCGAGATCCGAAATTTTACCGCCTAAGCTAAGCAGATTAGTTTCAGTTAATTTTTCAGCTTTACCTATTCCGGCTAAAATAATCATATTTGTTTTATTTTCGGATGAAATAAATATTCTTAAAAATTGGCCGAATTTTCCCGAAAAACTTTTATCTGCTGATAAAGCATTTTTTACTAATCCGTTTTTATCAATGTCATTTATTGCTTGCGGTAAATTAAGTTCTTCGCTGACTAAAAAAACTATATTTGATTCTCCGGTGTCTCCGTGAGTTTTATATTTGAATTCCATGTGCTATCCTTTTTACTATTATTAATAAATTTTAAAAGTATTAATGCCGGTAAACACAGTATGGCAGAGAAAATAAAGAAATCAACCCATCCAACGTATTGAGCTAAAAAACCTGAAGTTGAAGAAAGAGTGGTTCTTCCTAGTGACGCAAGTGAACTAAGTAGGGCAAACTGACTGGCTGTAAATTGGCGATTACATAAAGTTCCCATATAGGCAACAAATGTGGCTGAGCTTAACCCGCTTGCAAAGTTTTCAATTGCAATTACTAATATTAACCTCGGAATATCATGATATGTATCGCATAATAATATGAATGCCAGATTGGATACTGAAGAAATGATCCCGCCCCAGAGTAATGCAACAAAAATATTGCTGTATTTCACTAAGTATCCTCCGGCAAAAGTTCCGAGCAGAGTAGCAAATACTCCGTAAAATTTTACAATTTCAGCAATTTCCATTTTGGTAAATTCTCGTTCCAGTAAGAACGGTGAAGTCATGGCTCCAAGGTAGGCATCGGATAATTTATAAAGCGCTACAAATAATAAGATTAAATACCATCTCCGATGATTTGTAAAATCTATAAAAGGGATTATAAAAGAGTTATAAAGCCACCCGCTTGTATTATCTTTTACTCTAGTTTGATGCTCCGGTTCATCCATAAGTAGAGCGGAAATTATCCCGAATGCTGATAGAATTGATAAAACAAAAAAAGCATATGTCCAGTTGAATATACCAGCTAAATATAAAGCTCCCGCGGAGGCAACAAACATCGCCGCTCTATAACCGAACGTGTAATAAGCGACTCCCATACCTTGTTCTTCATTCTCTAAGCTTTCCACCCTGAGTGCATCAACAATTATATCTTGGCTTGCGGAGAAAAAAGCCATACCAAAAGTTATTGTTGCAAGGAGATAAATATTTTCTTTCGGATGAAACTGTCCGAGTAATAAAATGAATAAGAAAAGAAATGCTTGTATTATTATA
This sequence comes from Holosporaceae bacterium 'Namur', assembly GCA_014116815.1. Lineage (GTDB taxonomy): Bacteria > Pseudomonadota > Alphaproteobacteria > Rickettsiales > Midichloriaceae > Jidaibacter. Next base: position 74,482 of record JACGYV010000002.1, on the reverse strand, counting down.
AGCCAGCCGCGGCGCTTACCCAGGAATGAAAGAAAAGGGGGTTTTAAATTATCAAGAAGCGGTGACCAAAACGGTTTTAAAGTATAAGGAAGTTGAGAAAGTCCGAATAACCCGATGGAAGAAAGGGAAAAGCCGTAATCGTATAGATAAGCTGAAAGTGTTGAAAGAGTTAAAGGCAAAGGTAGCCCGCAAGAAAATCCGAGGATAAGAATTAGAAACATCTTTTTTTTAGGGACGAACTTATTTAACATATATTAAATCCTTATAACTTCAATTTTGATAAGGTATAGTAATATTAAACCATTATTCAAGTTTAAAATTTAAAAAATATAACGCACTAAATTAAAAAAAGGAGTATTTATTCTTATCTTCTTAAGTTGTTGAAGAAATTTTTGAGAAGCATGCTGCACTTATCTTCCATAATGCCGCTTATAATTTCAGGATGATGATGACATGAGCTTGAATTATAAACTTTTGCTCCATGAACAACGCCTCCTCCTTTTTCATCATATGCCCCGAAATAAATTCGCTTTATTCTGGCAAGAGATATAGCATGTGCACACATAGGGCAGGGCTCTAATGTAACATATAGCTCGCACTGCTCGATATATTTTGTGCGAGTAAAAGCTAAAGCCTGCTCAAGCGCTAAAATTTCCGCATGCGCAAATGGGTTTTTTGCAATTTCTACTTGATTATATGCTGCTCCGATAATCTTTTCCTTATGCACAACTACTGCTCCAACCGGAACTTCGCCTGAGTCATAAGCCTTACATGCAAGCGCATATGCCTGCTGCATGTATTGATTGGAAAACATTTATTCTTCTAATTTTCTTATAGCTTCGGATTTCTCTTCCTGTGCTTTTTGCACGGATTTTTGTTTAGCTAAATCATAGATTCTATCCAGTTCAGTCTGGGTACAAAGCCCGAGTAATACAGGATCACGCGGTCTAATATTAGGGGAATTCCAATGTGATTTATCGCGAACGGCATTAATGGTTGTTTTTGTGGTTCCGATTAACTTCATGATTTGAGAATCATTAAGTTCAGGACAATTTTTAATTATCCATGCAACTGCATCAGGCTTATCCTGCCTTCTGGCAACGGGAGTATATTTTGCGCTTTTCTTTTGCCTGGCTTGTTCTTTCATCAGCTTTTGAGCATTGGCGGAAAGAGTTAAATAAAGTTTCGGATTGGTTTCACATCTGGTTATTTCTTCTTTAGTGATTTGTCCTGATGTAACCGGGTCAATCCCTATAATACCTTTTGCTACATCACCGTCGGCAATTCCCTGCACTTCAAGCGGGTGCAGGCCGCAGAATTCTGCAATTTGTCCGAATGTCAAAGTTGTATTTTCAATAAGCCAAATAGCGGTTGCTTTAGGCATTAACGGTTTAGTCATGTATACCAAGTAATAATTAATTATTTTAGTTAGTTTATTAAATGCAATTTAGCAATATGTCAATAAATTGCGCAAAAAATCGGAGATGCGTTTTTAATGAATCTTAAGGTCTGATGCCTTTTTTTCATGGCATGGTAGAGTGTTTCTCCGGTGGTCTCGTATCCAAGGTATAACCTTATTTCTAACGTAATCCGGGTCAAGTTCCGCATAAGAGCAAATTTCTATAAAATCCTGTGAATTACCGTTTAACCATTGTAAAGCTTTTATTTTAAGTATCTTATTCTTTTTCTTTTTAGAACAATTTGTTGCATCAACTATTGCTTGAAAAATTACACTTCTCCAAACTCTTATGTATTTTTTGATTTCAGGATTTGTTTCTGAGATAGGTTGATCGTTAAATATATCAATAGTTAATAACTCCTTATCCATATTATATCTCATATATTATCACCTTATTGTTGAATTGAATGAATTATATTAACAAATAGTATATTAATCAAGTATATTTTAACAAAATCTTAATATTTAGATGTTATATCTCTCTTTTGACTTAGCGAATAATTTGTAATAAGTTGCTTTTTAGCAATTAATTAAAATTAGTAAGTGGAATAATTTGTTTGGTGCTTGCAGTTGTGTTAATATGAAAAGTATATTTTTTATTTTATTTTTTATAGTGAGTAGTTTTTCAGTGAACTCATTTGCTTCTCATGTTAATGAAGATAGATCGCCCTTTCTTCGAAAATTAAATAATATAAATATCATTGCCCCTGCAAGCGGCAAAGTAAATAAAGCTACCGTACAATCCATGCTTAAAAAATTCGGTAGCTTAGGATTTGAAGTTGATATACCTGGAAATTTGCTTAAGGAAACTTTATTCTGCTCTAATACGGATGAATATAGAGCAAATCATCTCATAAAAAGCTTAAAAGATGAAAAGCAAAAAATCATTTGGGCTCTAAGAGGAGGTTATGGTTCTATGCGAATCATAACAAAACTTTATGACTTAGAAAAGCCCTCAAAAGAAAAAATATTTATCGGATATAGTGATATAACGGCCTTACACCTTTTTTTAAGTCAGAAATGGGGGTGGTATACTATTCATGGAACGGTTGCTAAAGAGATTACTGAAAAGTTTGATCCGAAAAATTTAGAAATTATTTTGCAATTGCTTAAAACGGAAGGATATAAAGTTGAAATTCCTATGGATTCTCAACTTAATAAAGTGAAGTTTAATAAGTTAAGCGGTAAGTTAAGCGGAGGGAATTTGGCAATTATACAAAATAGTATTGGTACAAAATGGGAGTTAGAAAGTAAAGATAAGATTATCTTCTTAGAAGATATAAATGAAGAAGGCTATAAAGTTGATAGGATGCTTGAGCATTTAAAACAGTCAGGAGTGCTTAAGGGGGCGAAAGCAATTATATTCGGTGATTTTCTTGAAAAAGAAGGGGCAAACTCAACAGTTAATGATGCATTAACCAGGTTTGCAAATTCTTTAGATATTCCGGTTTTTAAAACAAAGTATTTCGGCCACGGGTATCACAATTATCCCCTTGTATATAATGCTTCCGCTAAGATTTTAACTCAGGATGGTGGTTTGTTGCTCACCTATGATATGAAAAAAGATGAGTAATATTACAAGCCTTTGTTGAAAAAAATGTATAAATAGATAATACTACTCACTGCTTAAGTTTATTTATAGGTTGAAAATTGAATTCTTCTAATTTTATAAGAAATATAAAAAGCTATGATTGGATGGATATTTCCAAGTCTTTTCTGTATGCTCTCGTACTTGCAATGTTGTTCAGGTCATTTCTTTTCGAATTTTATAAAATTCCTTCGGGTTCAATGATTCCGGAGCTTAGAGAAGGGGATCATCTATTTATATCGAAATATAATTACGGTTACAGTAAATATTCTTTCTCACCTTTCCCTATACCGCTTTTTGATAAAAGAATTTTTTTTAAATCTCCAAAAAGAGGTGATATAATAGTTTTTAAGTTACCTATAGATAGCAACACTAATTATATAAAAAGATTAATCGGGTTACCTGGTGATGAAATTCAGATGAAAGAAGGGTTATTATATATAAACGGTAAGCCGGTAATTCGGGATAAGATCGGTGATTTTGAATTTAATGACAAGGATGGTAAAATTATATATTGTGAGGCTTTTGAAGAAACTTTACCTAATGGTTTAACCTATAAAATTTTAAGAGATAAACGAATAAGTATATATAATTTTCAGAATAATACTCCGTTATATAAAGTTCCTGAAGGGCGTTATTTCTTTATGGGTGATAACCGTGACCATTCACTGGATAGTAGATTTATTAATAAAGTGGGTTATGTTCCGGTAGAGAATCTGGTCGGAAGGGCGGCATTCTTAGTATTTACTTCGGATTTATCATTATGGAAATTAATAACTGAAGGTAATACCGGCAGATCTTTTCAAAGCTTTAAATATGCAGATTAATTATAAATTTAAAGATCGGCAATTACTTAAACTTGCCTTAACGCATCCGAGTGTTGCTAAAAACTCGGATACTAAAAATGCAACCTACGAGCGGCTGGAGTTCTTAGGAGATAGTGTTTTAGGGTTGGTAATTGCTGAAGCAATATATAAGAAATTCCCGGATGCGGATGAAGGGGAGCTTTCAACTATGCATGCAAAACTGGTCAGTAAAGATATAGTCTCTGAAATTGCCGAAAGTATAAATCTCGGAGAAGATTTAATTTTAGATAGCGGAGAGGATACCAACGGAGGCAGAGAAAATCCCGGAAACCTGGAAGATGCTATGGAAGCGGTGATTGCGGCTATTTATCTGGATGGAGGTTATGCTACCATACTGAGTATAGTTGAAAATTTATGGGGTAAGCACCTTAGTAATAAAGCGCTTCTGACCGAAAAAAATATTAAATCCAGGTTGCAGGAAGATGTGCAGCATATGGGGCTGGCAATTCCGGTTTATAAAATTGTTGAAAAAACGGGTTTAGATCATTCTCCCCACTTTAAAGTAAAGGTTATTGTGGAAAATATAGGGAGCGCAATCGGTGAAGGGAAATCAAAAAAACAAGCTGAAGTAGCAGCAGCTACTCTAATGTTAAAAATAATGGAAAAAAATAATGTCTGATAAAATTACAAAATGTTTAAAAGTTGGTTTGATCGGCGAACCGAATGCCGGTAAATCAACCCTTATCAACCAATTTATCGGTGAAAAAATCTCGATTGTAAGCCCAAAAGTCCAAACTACCAGAACTCTGACCAGAGGCATTTTAAATGTTGAAAGTACTCAGCTTGTTTTTATTGATACTCCCGGGATTTTTAAGCCAAGCAAAACTTTAGAAAAATACATTGTCAATAATGCCAGAGCAGGAATTGACGAATCAGATTTAATTTGTGTGCTGATTGACGCGAAAAGAGGTTTAACCCCTGAGCTAAATAGAATTATTGTAAGTATTAAGGATAAACCGCTGGTTGCCGTCATCAATAAGGTCGATTTAATTAAGAAAGATCTGCTATTAAAATTAGCCGAAGATATAAACGGCTTAAATATATTTAAAGAAATATTTATGATTTCTGCACTTAAAAATGACGGTGTTAAGGATGTGGTAAACCATTTAGTAAGCCAAGCGCTGAATTCTCCTTGGTACTATGAAGAAGATTTATATACGGATACTCCAAGCAGAAACCTTGCGGAAGAAATTACTCGTGAACAGTTGTTTTTGTTACTTAACAGAGAGCTGCCGTATTCTTTAAAAGTGGAAACCGAAAAATGGGAAGATCAGAAGGACGGCAGTCTAAAACTCCATCAAGCAATTGTGGTACTTAGATCAACCCATAAAAATATAGTAGTAGGAGCCGGCGGCCAAAAAATCAAAGAAGTTGGCAGAAGAGCAAGGCTTGAACTGCAAAAAATTTTAGAGCGTAAGGTTCATCTTTTCTTATATGTAAAAGTTCGTGAGGATTGGGTGGATAAAGAGCTGGGGTAAATAATTAAATATTTAATTTATACCTTTAATTATATATTTTACATATTTTATTGTATGTGTTTTTATAAAACACTATAATGCATACATATCAATAAGTTATATTTGCATTATGGAAGTTTTAATTTTTCACCAGATCGGTAGCTTTGATGCAAGTGCATATGAACTAGCGGATATGATTCTAAGCAATTGTTTAGAATTCGGGTTAAAGTCAAAAAATCAATTGATTAAAGAAGGCATGCGTAAGGAAGTACCTGTTAAGGGAATATTTTCTGATGAACATGAAAGTATTTATTTCTGGCCGACAATAGATTTTATTGATCAAAATAGTCCATTTATAGCAATAAAAGTTAATTCGGATGAAGTATATGTTTATAATTCCCGTTTGCGAGGAAAGGTTGATTATTTTGCTTATGAAGCTTCTAAAATGACTTTATCTCAATATCATGAAAGGCATGAAAATAATATGCAAGTTAGGCATGATATTAGCGGGCTCGATAGTGTATTAACTTTACTGAAACATAGGATAACCGCTGCACCTCTCTTTATACAAGCGGCAGATGAGTATTTAGATCAGCTTGATCAATATTATCAGGAATATAGCCCGGAAGTAGTTATTCCTGCCGATATAATTCCTAATAATTATTTAGCATTATACGGTAAAAGAAATAAAAAAAGTAATGATTTTGAGGCTGTATTTAATAAAAATGCTGAGATATTTTCAGCTCACAAGCCTGAGAAAAGAGGAATATTTTTAAATGATGAGGGAAATAAACATTATATACCGACTGACTCTCATATAGAAAACGATTTTGGAAAAATATTTTTACATAGCGGCTATAACCCGTATGGGACAGAAAGGTATGTATGTTCAGCATTTCATCAACAAATAAATATAGCTAAGCTATTATCAAGTAATATTGAAATTGAGCCTGATCCGTTTGATACGGAAGATGGCAGATTTACATATATAATAAAAGGTGATGATAGAGATAATATAATAAAATTACTGCCTAACACTGCGAATATTGTTATTGGAAAGGGTGGCGCCGATATAATCTATGTGGCTGAATCTGATTGGCTGACTACAATAATAGATTTTAATTCTTCTGAAGGTGATAAACTTGGTTTTTCGAAAGAGCTTTATTCTTCAGTAGATGAAATTATTTCTAAAATAATTTATAAAGATGAAATAGCTATTATTCCTACCAATGACTATGGATCTTTACTACTCGCTAATATTTTTGAAAATGCGCTTAGTGCAGAAAGTTTTTTTATATATTGATTTTAAATATGGTTGAAAGAAGGTAGTCACTTCTAATTATGAATAAGATTACCTTAGCTCCGTTTGTTTTGTAATCCCTTAATTTTCTGACATATCCACTCCAATTTTTTATTATCATATTTCATAAGAGTAGGTTCGGAATCGGGCGAATTGTACTTAATTTCTAATTCAAATTCATTTCTATTAGTATAGGGAACTGAGTCGAAACCTTGGTAATAAGCATAATTTTTAAAATTAATTTTAAAGTTTTTAGTTTCAGTAAGTCCGGGAATTATTTTTATTAAATCATCTAAGCTATTAATCGGAGTATTATTTATACTTACCACGTTAATGAGATAGACTAGTCCGTAGTTGTTAATTTTAATCCAAGGTAAAACATCAAAGCTTGAACCTATATTAACATTAGTCACAAAGACTTTGCCTTTAGGTGCTCCCGTAGTTAACTTTAAAAAATTATCGACCTCAACAAAAGTTGCTCCGCCGAACATGACAAACTTTGAGGGTTCTAAGTCATATAAGTTATATAAGGGAACTTTTAAACTTATTAGCTTACCGTTTCTGTAGACCTCTAAATTAACCGAATCATTCGATGATGTGTTTAGAAGTTTTTGATACTCATAAAGCTTAGCCCCGATTTCAATGTTATTAACTTTCCAAATAATATCTCCGGGTTGCAATATTCCGTGTGCCGGAGATTCTTCAAGCACTGTACTCACCTTTAGTGCTTTGCTGAAAGAGTCCGGATATTTATTAATATAATCATCTATAATGTCTTTAGGGAAGTTGGAAAACGTAGCTGCTTTATCAAGTGAGTAATATTCAAGCATGGCTCCTATATCTCTTCTCGGAGGTATTTTATTCTTACTTAAATATTGCAGTGCATCCCTGATGTAAGCAATCGGAATAGCGGCAGCGTAAGTTTGGTCGGCAGCATAATTTAAAGCTATAACTTTTCCTCTATTATTTAATATAGGTGAACCGCTTGATCCGCCTTTAGTGTTTAAGCTAATAATTATATTTTGACTTGGGAAGGCGCCCCAAGATTCATATAGATTGCTGATAACCCCGGTTTGAACGGAAAAGTTATTACCTTGATTATTGCCTATAATGGCTACACTTCCTTCATTTTCAATAGGTGTATTACTAAACTCCAGTTGCACAACATTTTGAGGAATATCTTTCGGGTTTACTTTCAACAATGCAAAATCTATCCACGGATCACTGTAAAGAAATTTTGCCTCAGCTTCCCTGCCGTTAAAAAAGCTGACTTTATAATCACTAATTCTTTTTTTTGAAGCTAAATGTTCATTGGTTATGATTAACCCCTGTTTCTTATCGACAACAAAACCGGTGCCGAAAATTTCTTTGCTGGTATCCGAAGCATAAAGTGAAGCAACCAGCTTATTACTAATGCTTACAATTCCGCGCTTGGCATTTTGTATATTTGAATTTAATAAAGGTTTATCAGCGTGCGAAATTAACGGAGATAATAAGATAAGCAGAGAAACTGTTATGATTCTTGTGATCATATAAAATAAAACTTATATATAAATTATAATATCAACATACTTTAATATCTCATCCGACCGCAAGCATTTTATAGTTCTCAGCTCTTAGTAATAAAACTTTTAATACCCCGTTGCCTTTTATTCTGAACTTAGCTAGTATTCACGTAATTAAAAAAATTAATTAAGGCGCAAAAAGTTGAGTAAAGGTGAAAATTTAAATTTAGAATTTTTTAATGTATTACCGGTTAAAATTGAAGATGAGATGAGAAAGTCTTACCTTGATTATGCAATGAGCGTAATCGTAAGCAGGGCGCTTCCGGATGCAAGAGACGGTTTAAAACCGGTGCATCGCAGAATATTATTTTCAATGTATGAAATGAGCAATTTTCATGATAAACCTTATAAAAAATCCGCAAGAATCGTCGGGGATGTAATAGGTAAATATCACCCGCACGGGAATGACTCGATTTATCTTGCATTAGTAAGAATGGCACAAGATTTCTCACTTAGAATTCCCCTTATTGACGGTCAGGGTAACTTCGGCTCTATGGATGGAGATTCTCCGGCGCAAATGCGTTATACTGAAGTTAGGCTTGCTAAAATTTCCTCAGCCATACTTAACGATATAGATAAAGGCACGGTTGATTTTCAAGATAACTATGACGGTTCGGAAAAAGAGCCGAGAGTTCTTCCGACAAGATTCCCCAACCTATTGGTAAATGGTACCAACGGTATTGCGGTCGGAATGGCAACAAATATTCCAACCCATAATCTTGGTGAAGTTATTGATGCTTGTTGTGCTTATATTGAAAACCCGGAAATTACCGCTGAGGAACTAACCGCTTATGTTCCGGGACCCGACTTCCCGACGGGAGGATTAATTTTAGGCCGGGAGAAAGCTAAAAAAGCACTTATGACAGGCAGAGGCTCTGTAATCGTCAGAGGAAAAACGGAATTTGAGGAAATCGGCGGTAGACAAGCAATCATTATTAATGAAATACCTTATCAGGTTAATAAAGCTGAGCTGGTTAAACATATTGAGCACTTAACTAAAGAAAAGATAATAGAAGGTATCTATGAGCTAAGAGATGAATCAAACAAGCTCGGTGTAAGAGTGGTAATCGAACTTAAGAAAGATGTTGTCTCTAACGTAATATTAAAACAGCTGTATAAATTTACCGAACTTCAATCTTCTTTTGCTTATAATACCCTTGCGCTTAATAAAGGTATCCCGATAGTTATGTCAATCAGAGACATAATTGCAGCATTCGTTGAATTTAGAGAAGAAGTAGTGGCGCGCAGAACTTCTTTCCTTCTATCTAAAGCCAGAGATAAAGCGCACGTATTGATCGGTTTATATTTAGCGGTAAGTAATATTGATGAAGTGATTGCACTAATTAAAGCTTCGCCTGATGCGGCAGCGGCAAAAGTAAGGTTAATGGAGAGATCCTGGCAAGCGCAAATGGTTGAATCATTACTAAGTTTAGTTGATGATTACAGAAACAATCTGGTTAACGGCACTTGCTATTTTACTGAAGAGCAGGCAAAAGCCATTCTGGAAATGAGATTACAAAGGCTTACCGGTTTAGAAAAAGAAAAAATAGAAAATGAGCTGAAAGAACTTGCAGCTGAGATTAAAGAGTATTTAAGCATTCTTTCTTCAAGAGAAAAATTATATGGAATTATACTTACTGAGCTTGCGGAAGTTAAACAGCAATTTGCAACTCCTCGGAAAACTGATTTTGAATTGAATGAAGCCGAAGTTGATATTGAAGACTTGATTCAGAAAGAAGAAATGGTGGTAACCCTTACTTTAACCGGATATGTTAAAAGGGTTCCGCTTAATGCTTATAGGTCGCAAAAGCGCGGAGGTAAAGGTAGGTCAGCGCTTTCAATGCATGATGAAGATCTTACGACCGACATAATTGCAAGTAACACCCATACTACATTACTATTCTTTTCGGATATCGGTAAAGTTTATAAAACAAAAGTTTATCAGCTCCCGCTGGGTACCCCTCAATCCAAAGGAAGGGCACTTGTTAACTTATTCCCGCTCGCCGACGGTGAGAAAATTAATAATATCATGGCTTTCCCGGAAGATAAATCTACCTGGGATCAATTAAATATTATGTTCTCAACTTCTAACGGTAATATCAGACGTAATAGCTTACTTGATTTTGTAAATATTCAATCGAACGGTAAGATTGCCATCAAACTTGATGATAATGATAAACTTATCGGTGTTGCAGTTTGCGAATCTCATGATCATATGTTGCTTTCAACCAGAATGGGTAAATCAATTCGTTTCCCGGTAGATTCGGTAAGGGTATTTAAGAGCAGGTCTTCGGATGGTGTGAGAGGTATTAGGCTTGCCAGAGAAGGAGATGCGGTAATCTCACTATCAGTCTTAAAAGGTGCTGAAATAGGGATGGAAAAGCGTGATGAATTCTTAAAAATAAGTGAAAATGTAAGAATGATGATTGCTGCAAACCCGGAAGACCAGAGCGCAATAAACAAACTAAATAGATATAATTTTGAGAAATTAACTAAAGAAGAAGCTGTTGAGTTGGCTAAGAATGAAGAATATATACTGGCAATAACCGAAAACGGTTATGGAAAACGTACCTCGGCATATGAGTATAGAATAACTGATAGAGGCGGGCAGGGTGTACTAAATATAAATACCTCAAAACGTAACGGCTCCGTTGTTGCAAGCTTCCCGGTGCATGAAGATGAGCAAATTATTTTGATCACAAACCGTGGTACATTAATTAGAACCAGAGTACATGATATTAGAATCACAGGCAGAAATGCCATGGGAGTAAAAATATTTGATGTTAAAGAAGGTGAGAAAGTTATTTCCGTGACAAGAGTATATGAAGCGGAAGAAGAAGCTGAAATTATAGCTGAGGCGGTTAGCGGTAACGTGAATGCCGATGTAAGCAGTGATGCTGCTCCGCTTCTAATCACGGAATAGTTATTATTAAGTAGGATAAAATATATGCCGGTATTAGTAGTTAATATGATGGAAGGAAGGACTGATGATCAAAAAAGATTGTTAGTTGAAAAAGTCACTAATGCAGTTTGTGAATCTTTAAAATGTGAATCGCATAAAGTGAAAATTATTATTAATGAAATGCCAGGTAACGGGTATGCTATCGGCGGTAAATTAATGCAGGATACTGACGAAAAATATAAAAAGAGGTAAGGAATGCTGAATAGAGTTATTATTTTTTGTTCATTAGTACTATTGCAGGTTAACTTAGCTCAGGCGTTAGTTGAGATTGATATCACCAGAGGAAACGTTGAGGCCATGCCGATTGCAGTTGCCGGTTTCAAAGGAGCCGGTGGTTATAGTAAGGAGATCGGAGAAAAACTTGAGCAAGTCATCAGCAATGATCTTGAAAACTCAGGGCTTTTCAGACCTATTAATAAAAATGCATTCTTGGAAAATATAACTTTAGATAAGGCACCCACCTATTCCAATTGGCGAAAAATTAATGCTGCTTCATTAATTTCAGGTCAGGTTGAAATAAAAGATTCCAACCATATTAATATTAAGTTTAAAATGTGGGATCCATATAACGAGATTCAGCTTGAAGGAGGAAGTTACACGGTTTCCAAAAACGCCTGGAGAAGAGTAGCGCATAAAATTGCGGATGTAATTTACAAAAGGCTGACCGGGGAAGAAGGATATTTTGATACCAGAATTCTCTTTATCGCTGAAAGCGGGACGTATACTAAACGCATAAAAAAACTAGCTATAATGGATCAGGACGGAGCAAACTTAAAGCTGCTGAGTAACGGCAGTGATCTGGTTATTACCCCAAGGTTTGATCCTAATAGCCAAAGAGCTATTTTTATGTCCTATAAAAATTTAGTACCGAAAGTTTATATGCTGGATTTGGAAACGGGAATACAAAAACTAGTCGGTGATTTCCCGGGTATGTCATTTGCACCCCGCTTCTCTCCTGACGGTAATTATGCAATTATGTCGGTTGCAAAGAGCGGAACAACTAATATTTTTGAAATTGATTTAAGAAGTAATTTCGTTAAGCAGTTAACTTATGATCGTGCGGTTATTAATACCTCTCCTTCATATTCACCTGACGGAACTAAAATTACTTTTAATTCCGATAGAGGTGGTTCAAGGCAGCTTTATGTTATGGATCGCGACGGTTCGAATATAAAAAGGATTAGTTTCGGCGGCGGTTCTTATGCAACCCCCGTATGGTCGCCCAGAGGTGATTATATAGCATTTACCAAAATGCAGCATAGAAAATTTTATATCGGAGTGATGAGAGTTGACGGTAGCGGTGAAAGATTGCTTACCTCAAGTTGGTTGGATGAAGGGCCGACCTGGTCTCCGAATGGTAGGGTTATTATGTTCGAAAGACAAAAGCCCGGTGGCAAAAGTAATATTTACGCAATAGATATTACAGGTTATCATGAAAGAATGATTGAAACACCTGGTGATGCTTCAGACCCTGCTTGGTCGCCGCTTTTGAAATAAAAGCAGTCAATAAAAGTTTGGTTACATGCCTTCACCTTAGACATATAAGAACGGGGTCGGCATGGAATTTATAAACAAATGTTTTATTAACGGTAAGTGGGAAAATGCTGTTTCAGGAAAAACTTTTTCCGTATATAATCCTGCAAGCGGAGAAATTCTTGGGTATGTTCCTTTCTGTTCAACAATTGATGCGCAATTGGCAATTAAATCAGCCGGAGATGCATTTTTGCCATGGAAAAAAACTACCGGAAAAGAACGCAGCAAAATTTTACGTAAATTTTATGAGCTGATTATAGCTAATAAAGAGCAGCTTGCAAAAATTATGGTGATGGAGCAGGGTAAGGTTATCTCTGAAGCTAGAGCTGAGATTGAGTATGGAGCTTCATTTATAGAGTGGTTTTCTGAAGAAGCTAAAAGAATTTACGGTGATATTGTACCTAAACTTAAAGCAGAGCAGAAATTATTTACTTTTAAAGAGCCAATCGGGGTGATAGCTGCTATAACTCCTTGGAACTTTCCTTCAGCTATGATTACAAGAAAAATTGCCCCTGCACTTGCAGCAGGATGTACCGTCATAGTTAAGCCTTCAGAGGAAACTCCTTATTCAGCATTATTTTTGGCAAAGCTTGCTCAAGAAGCCGGGCTTCCTGATGGTGTGCTAAATATAATATTCGGAGATGCGAATGCAATCGGGGATGCTTTAACTTTAAGCCCTGAGGTTAGGATGTTAACTTTTACTGGCTCAACAAGTGTAGGTAAATTATTAATGGGAAAATGCAGTAAAACCGTTAAAAAAGTTACGCTTGAGCTAGGCGGTAATGCACCTTTTATTGTATTTGAGGATGCAAATATTGAGGAAGCCGTTAAAGGACTGTTAGCTTCAAAGCTAAGAAACGGAGGGCAAAGTTGTATTTGTGTAAATCGAGTTTATATTCATATAAATATTTTTGAAGAATTTTTAAAACGACTAAAAGCAGAATTTAGCAGCATAAAAGTCGGTAACGGACTTGATGAAACTAACAACATTGGAGCACTTATTAACGAGAAGGCTGTGAATAAGGTAAATATGTTAGTGAGCGATGCTTTACAAAACGGCGGAGAAATTTTATACCAGGCGAAAATTCATAGGCCTTCCCCTTGCTTTTTAGCGCCTCTAATTATTAGTAATAATTCAGATAATACTCTAATTGCAAAAGAAGAAATCTTTGCTCCGATAATTTCATTATTTAAGTTTGAAAATGAGGATGAAGTAATAGAGAGGGCAAATGCAACTAATTACGGTCTTGCTGCTTATATTTATACTGAAGATATGCGAAGAGCTTGGCGAGTGAGTGAGGAGTTGGAATATGGTATGGTTGCAATAAATGATGTAGGCATATCAAGCGAAGTTGCTTCATTCGGTGGGGTTAAAGAATCCGGTATCGGTAGAGAAGGGGGAAGATCAGGTATTTTAGAATATCTGGAAGATAAATTTATAGTGATGAGGTAGAGCTTATTTTATTTTTTACTTAATTAATCTCCTTTTTTTAATAACCGGAGCTTATATCTTGTGAAATTGCTTAAACCTTAATTTTTATCCTTATCCTTATCTTTGTTTTTTGTAAGCAATGCTGGTGCTGAGCCGAATTATAATAAAATATTCGACGGTGTTAAGCCTTGTTTTATTTTATATGATTTAAATAAGGAAAAGACTGCTGAAATCATTAATAGCAATAGGTGTAATAAGCGAATTGCTTCTTGCTCTACATTTAAGGTTGCTTTGAGTTTAATAGGGTTCGATAGCGGTATTCTTAAAGACGAAGATAACCCTAAGTGGAAATTTAAACCTGAATATTCCCCTGTACTTGAAGTTCATGCTAAAGATCATACCCCAAAGGGATGGATGGCTAATTCAGTTGTTTGGTGTTCTCAAGTTTTAACCCGAGAATTAGGGATGGAGAAGTTTGAAAACTATATAGCAAAACTTTCTTACGGTAACCGGGATAACCGGAAACACGGGCAAAAAAGATGGTCTAACACAGAGCTGGCTTAACTCATCGCTCAAAATTTCGGCTAATGAGCAGATAGAGTTTTTAAACAAAATTATTGCCTATAAGTTACCGATCTCTAAGGCTGCAATAGACCATACTAAAAATATTATGTTTATCGAAGAATTAGCCGATGGATGGAAGTTATACGGTAAATCCGGTAGCCGCTTTACAAAAAAATAAAGATGATAGTAAAAAGGAAGATATGTGGCTTTGTTGGTTTATAGGCTTTCTGGAAAAACCAGGTCGGACTTATATTTTTGCTCTAAACATTTTGGATGAGCAAGAATCAAACAAATATGGCGGGTTAAGAGCTAAAGCCATGGCAAAAGAAATTTTCGAATCGCTTGATGCCTTAAAATAATATTATTTATTAGTATGGTTTAAAATAGAATATCTTCCAATCTAGAGAACTGGAGTAGTAATATCTTTTTATCTCTTATTATATATATCAAATTTATTCTATAAGTTGTAAATAAATAGAAGAAAAAAGCAGGGTGAATTTGTGCTGTTAAATAAAATTAATGCGAATGAGTGCCATATCCCCAGCTTCTTACCTCTTTTTGTTTAGTCTTACTGGCTATTAAATTCTTCAAAAGCTTTAAGCGCATATGCGGCATAAACCGTAGAAGGGCCGCCGCCCATGTAAATAGCCATAGAAATCGCTTCCAACAGTTCTTCGCGTGTGGTTCCCAGTTCACATAATATTTTAGTGTGAAAACCGATACAACCGTCACAGCGGGCAGCAACCCCAAGCGACATAGCAATCAGTTCTTTTGTCTTTTTATCTAAAACTCCGTTTTTACTGACGCTTTTAGATAAAGCCCCTAAACTATTCATTACATCCGGAATTTCTTTATGCATTTTACTTAAGTATACGGATATATCTCCGGTAATTTCCTTATATGATTTAGTCATAAACTCCCTCTTATTTTTTAACCTCTAATTATAATAATAAACATATTATAATAAAAAAGCTATTTAATAAGGTAAACTTATCAATTTTTATGTCTTATAAGGAGTAAACTTGCCGTTTATTTTAATAAACGCTTTGTCTTTAACTTCTTTTAAGCCTAAGGCTTTAGCTAATATTCTCTCTGAATTATCATCTAATGAAGTTATATATAAAATATCATATTTTTCAGAATTTTTATTATTATTTAATTTATCATTGAACATGTCAAAATCAATGGTAAAGTTTTCTTCTAATTTATAAGAATCCGGCCAGAAATTTCCGGTTTTATTTCTGCATATATCTAATTCTTCAAAAGTCCCGTAAGGTGCGATTTCATAAATGATTTGCGGGCAATGAAATTGGCTGACATTATTAAATATTATCATTACTTTGTGGTTATTTTTTTTAAATTCAAGAAGAGGAGAGGCAGCATCTAAAGCTAATTTTCTATCTTTATCGAATGTAATGGGCGGCCTTTTATATAAATTATAACTAATAATACTAAAGAAAATTAATGTAAAAATTAGAGTAATATTGTCAGTTAAAGTAGTTTTTTTATAAGCTGAATTTAAAAATCCTTTTTTTATAAAAATAGCTGCTATAAAAGCGAAGGCTATAAAAAATGATCCATAATATCTCAAATATGAAGAAGACTGAATTTTATTATTTGATGATAGATAAACTCCGGCATAATGTAACCATATAAATAGCCTTAAACTTAAATAAAGGGAGAATAAAACCAGCATTATAGAGTTAATTCTAACCAACTCATTTTGCGGAAGTTGATATTTTCTATATAAATATACCGCCATTGCAAATAGAGAATAAATTACAATAGTTCCTTCTTTTATAGCAAACTCGGGAAGGGTTTTCATAAACATTAAAAGTATTGCTTTGCCGTAAGCTAAGTTAGGCAGGCCTATAAAAGTATTAAAGAATAATACAATATTGAATGTGCTGTGGGAAGAAATTATATTAAATTTGTTTAGATAAATTACCCATAATTTATGACTAACATACGGCGCAATAAGTAAAGGTAATATATAAAATATTATACAGCCTTTTAGCTCACGACGAATAAATAAATCTATAATAATAGCTGCAATTGCAAGATATGCGAGCCAAAAACCAATTTCCTTAATGTTAGGTAATATAAACAATATGGGGAGAACATAAAGTAAAGCTCTTGCTTTATGTTTTTCTTGCAAATAAATTGATATAACACACCCAAAAATTATGCCGACTACTCCATCTATATAAAGAGATCTTAAAATCGGAGTGTAAAGTATTGCAGCAGCGAGCACTGAAAAGAATAATAATGCACTTTGCAACATGCTTCGGCGCACTAACACCGTTGAGCTGAATAGCATACATAATAAACCCATGGCAAACATATTATTACCTTCAGTATATCCGATGCTCTTAGTTATAAAATAACAAAAAAGAGCAGGTATTCTAGTATAATTAAAATGGATCGGGTAAAGAGAAGTCAGGTCACTTACCGTGTGCAAGCCTTTATAAAGGTGAATCTCTTTAGCAGCGGTTCCCCAATGAGTGAAATCATCCCATGAAATGTAGTATGAAGGTGTTATTCTCACATAATATATACCGATTGCAACAAGTAGGAATAAGAGATCGTGAGAAAAAAATTCAGTTAATAATTTTTTATCTGCAAAATTGTTGATAATATAATAAATAAAGAGTACAACTCCTAAAATATAAATAAAATATACAGTAAAATCTAAGATTCTAAGCAAAGCTGATATGTAAAGAAGAGAAACAATTAATGAAGTAGAAACCGGAATAGCAACGCTATATGATAAATTAAATTTATCCTTAAAATATATAAAGTATCCTAATAGGCATAAAATCAATAATAACAGCATCATATTTAAAAAATTAACTTTAAGGGTTGTGTAACCTCATTTCAGCTATAGGTCAATTAAAAAATTACTAAAAAAAGGATGATTAATTAAAGTTTTAGGTTAATATAATTTTTTAGAAAAGATAATAATAATATTTTAATATGTCATTTACCTCAGATCAGATTTTCGATAGAAATAAACTTAAAACGCAAATAGCTAATTGGCGGTTTTTTGCATTACTCGCTCTTATTTTATTACTTTGGAGCTTATTTGGAAATAAAGCAAATATATCCTCCCCTTCGAAATATATAGCTAGGGTTCAGCTCGAAGGGATCATAATGGATGATCATGAGAGAAATTTAACCCTCAAGGAGTTAGCAGATGATAAAAACGTTAAAGCTTTAATTGTACATATTAATAGTCCGGGCGGGTCATTCGTCGGCGGGCAAAACGTATATTATGCTTTAAGAAAAATTGCCGATAAAAAACCGGTGGTAGCCGTAATGGGTGAAATAGCAGCTTCCGGAGGATATATGTCTGCAATTGGAGCTGATCATATTTTAGCACGTGAAGGAACTTTAACTGGTTCAATAGGAATATTATTAAAATCCTTTGAAATTACCGAGCTTGCCGAACGTTTAGGAGTTAAGTTACAAACACTGAAAACATCTATTTATAAAGCTTCGCCTAATCCGTTTGAAAAAATGCCTTTAGAAGTAAAGAATGCAGTTGAAGATACTATTCAGGATAGTTTTGAGGTTTTCTTTAATATGGTTCAAGAAAGAAGAAAAATAGAAAGCGATAAATTAAAAACGATTGCAAACGGTAGAGTGTACACGGGAAGGCAAGCATTCGAATATGGTTTAATTGATGCTTTAGGTGGAGAAGATGAAGCAATCACCTGGCTTGCGAAAGACAAAAATATAAAAGGGTTAGAAGTGGTTGATGTCAGCTTAGTTAAGCAAACCAGCAGGCTGGAAAAGATTTTGGATTCTACAGCTACTATTTTTTCTAATCTTAAATACTCAGCTAATACAATGGTTTTACAATAAATATAGACAATTGCCATTAATACTGATATAATTTTTTAAAAATTATAATTTATTGCAAATATGAGTAAAGCAGTTAGTAAAAAAGATCTTGTATCTTGGTTAAAAAAACATAATCAAGGTATGTCACTTAATAAACTGGAAGAAGTAATAGATATTTTCTTTAGTGAAATTGCTACTGCTTTAGTCTGCGGTGATAGAGTCGAGCTTAGAGGCTTCGGTTCGATGGTGGTGAGAAAAAGAGGGGAGAAAGTTGCAAGAAACCCTAAAACTAATCAAAAAATTGAAGTTGGAAATAAAGGCTCTCTTTATTTTAGACCAAGTAAAGAACTTGTTAAGCAGCTTAATAAATCTGCTAATGATAATTAATATCAGCAGAGTAAAGCGCCTTACTTAAATTCTATCATTATTTTAATGCATGAAATTTCTTAGTTGCCTTTTTTCTTTAAGCTTTTAATCTTATATAGTGAATTAATATTCGGGTAAGGGGGAGAAATTTATCCTTAAGGTTCTCAGCAAGCTTGAGGGCAATTCCTCCTTGGCTGTAAAGAGGGGGATTTTACTTATGTTATCAAAAGGTAATATTGATTTAGCTTTAAGCATGGCTATTATGTATTCAACAAGTACCTTCCTTGCTTCTGATCCGCATTATTTTACGGGTATTATAACTTTTGATCTATCAATTAGAATATTTACCTCTTTGCTAAATAAGAAAAAATATATTTCCGAGCAAACAAAGGATTTAATTGATTATACATCAGGCGGGCTAATATTCGCAGCTTCCTTTAATTACTGTAAAGAAATACTTTTTCAAACATTAGGCTCCGCTTACTTAGAAAGAATATTATCAACCGGGTTCATTCCCATGCTTGGTATTATTTCAAATACTCAGATAGCTAATTTATTTATTAGTAATAATGAAAATTATAATAATAGCTGCTTAATGAATGCATTAAAATTTACTTTTTTTCAAAGTATAAAAGCAGCATGTATGCCTGCTAAATATGAAGCACCATTAATCCGTAATAAAAACTCTCAAAATTACTCTAACAGGTTATTTATATATAATCTTCAATGCTTTGGTGCAGTAGTAATTGCTTACTTTGTTTCAGACTTACTCCACACACAGTCGATAAAGGATTATTTATATAACTTTAAGGAAAATTTTTTTAATTCTTATACACGTGCCAATAATTCTTTTGTTGCCGTACATGTAGCTAACAGCTTACAGCCCCTGATTTCTTCAAACTTTACTGCTTATGATCTTTTATATAGCGGTATAAAAAAATCATTGGATACCGAGTTTTATATAATAAAAGCAGGAAATAACGGGAATGTTATAAAAAGCTAATAAATTAATACATACTTTTCAGGTAAAATTAAATAAATTTTTACCTATATTATATGAGATTAAATTTTTAAAGTTATATGTAATTACTTATTTTTTTAAGTGATATTAAAAAACTAAAAATAATAGGAGAGTGCTATGGCTGTTAATCAAAATAATAAAGAAAATAAAAACCAACAATCTAAAAATGATAATTCTAATTTAAGTAGCGAAGAGCAGAAAAAAATGCATGATAATTATTCAGCTATGGGTAAAAAGGGTGGGAAAATCGGCGGCGAAGCAAGAAAAGAGCAAATGGCTCATGAAGATTTTAATGCCGGTAAAAAAATAAATAAAGATGAAGGTTAGATTAAACTTTTATCTTATTCTAAATTATAGCCCTAAAAGACTCACTGCTTGGTTTGAAAAATTTTATGAAAGCAGTGAGTCTTTTTATAACTATTTGTAGAAGCATAAGGATAAAAAAGGCATAAAAAAAAGAGGTATAATTTTTATCTATACCTCTTTTTAATTATATAAAATATTCTAAGCTTAATTAAAACTTAAACCCGGCACTTACTAAGAACACATTGTTTCTAAATCTACCCTTGATGTTGTTGTTGTCTGTGGAGATTGTACCAAGGGGATCTTGTAATGGGGTACCCTTTGCTCTACCTAAATCCATATATTTGTAAGAAAAATCTAAAAATAAATGCTCATTAATATCTACTATCATACCTAAGCTTGCATTCCAGGCAAATGAGTTAGAAAATTTTTTAGAAGATTTTAAGAAATTTGTAGAATAGTTTAAAGAAACTGATTCTGATGAAAGTTTATTTCTTGAAAAGCCGATACCCAATCCTACATACGGTCTAAGATTGGAATATAGATTTTGAAAATCATAATAAGTATTGATGAAATAAGTGTAATGAGTACTATGGAGTTTATATGAATAAGTATCATTAGCACTTATATTTTTATTAAAAAAGCTAAGGTTATGTTTTTTGCTATGTAAAAACTCAAACTCTACTCTTAAGCTATCAATTTTTTTCCCTAACGCTGTTTTAAAAATATTTGTATTCTTCAATTTCTTTTTGATATAAAATTCTTCATCATTATTATCGATCGTAAGTCCTTTAAGCTTCCCTTGCGGTAAAGACTTCCCATACCCGATAGAAACATATGTATCTTTAAAGATATCATTATTAAAAAAGTTTGAAGAAGAGCTATTCTTTTTCTCATCATATGAATTTGCGAGCGCACTTAGCGGGGTTATAACAGCTAAGGCGGTTAGAGCGGTAAATATCTTAGTGTTCATAAATTTATTTCCTTAATTGTCCAATTTTATTTTTTGCATATTAAATGATTATATATTTTAGTACATTTAAACTAAACAATTTTTTTTAAACAGTAGTTCGCTTGAAAGGTTGTTGTCAAGGGTATTCTGCGTAAGTACACTGAAAAATATATTATTTAATTAAGCGTTAATATATTTTTTGCCTTTTTAGCTTTAAAAGAAAGCTGCTAAATTTGATAAGTAAAATATAGCAGCCGCGATTAAGGTTAATAAGTATAATCCGTTACATCCGGAGTAGGGCAAATAAGAGTAGGCCCATTAGGATCTTCGGGAAGATGCAAATTAGCCCCGGAGACACTTCCATCAGCATTATAGCATTTAAAGAAACCATTTATGCTGGGTGAAGGCGAATAAATCAGTTCAGGGCTTGCACTTGGTGTAGTAAAAGGAATAGGGGTTGGTGATTCACTTACTACCGGCATACTAGCCAATACTTCTTCAAACCCTTTTGCTATATTTTCAGCTAAATTAGTCGCTTCAGGTGTTGCACTTGCTTCAGGTGTTGCACTTGCTTCAGGTGTTGCACTTGCTTCAGGTGTTGCACTTGCTTCAGGTGTTGCACTTGCTTCAGGTGTTGCACTTGCTTCAGGTGTTGCACTTGGCTTCAGGTGTTGCACTTGCTTCAGGTGTTGCACTTGCTTCAGGTGTTGCACTTGCTTCAGGTGTTGCACTTGCTTCAGGTGTTGCACTTGCTTCAGGTGTTGCACTTGCTTCAGGTGTTGCACTTGCTTCAGGTGTTGCACTATTATTTAGTTTCTTACCAAAAATAAATGAATACCATTTGGAAGAAGGTGTAGAATTTTCTTGATTATTATTAGTTGTGCCTAAATCTTCTTCTTTATTTTCTTCCGGGCGCTTTATCGGCTCTCCATTTTCGTCATATTTATCAGCACCTGTAAAGGTATAAAATGCCTTTTGAGTTGTATTAAACCCTTTTTCAAAAAAATTTGTAAAATTTTTATAAAATCCTTCTTTTGGTCTTTGCTGAGTTTTATCAGTAGTAGTATTTGAGGAAGCTTCCGTACTATCATCTGTTACATCTTCGCTAGCTTTAGCCTCTTCATTTGATGTAGTGTTCGAAGAACCTTGTGTGCTACTGCCTGCTATATTTTCGCCAGCTTCAGCTTGAGGTTGTTGTGAAGTTTTAGCTTCTTCGTTAGGAGTAGAAGCTTGTTCAGCTTTAGGTGCTTCAGTTTCTACGGTTGGCTCAGGTGCAACAGTTTTAGGTGCGTATTTAGCAATAATTTCTTGCTTAAATTTTTCTGAAACTTGCGCTTGTCCAGTTTGAACAGTATCAAATACAGCTTTTGCAATCTCTTGGTGTTTTGAATTAAATGATCCTGTATAACCTTTTAGGATATTCTGAATAACTTCCTCTTTCATCTTAGTTGGAGTATTAGGATTTGCAATTACTTGACTATAAGCTGCTGCCAGTAAATTTTTTTTTGCCATGTTATTTACCTTTTAATTTATTTAATATTATAAAGTCTTTATTTTTATTTAAGGGTGCAACTTGTTAATAGCTTAACAATTCATTCATTGTTAGGGCTGTTAAAGCTCAGATTGCTTATTATGTTCATTATGATCGGTTAGTAATTTATTCTTATTCATATGTGTCTAGTTCTCATTATAATTAATGCTCATTATAACATACTAATATTTAAGTTATGTTAAGAAGAAGGTGAAAAGATGTTAAATTTTTATTAAGCTTATCCTTAATTTATGCAAAAAGAGTAAAATGCTGTTATTTTAAAAGTATAGTGGTTGTAAGCCATTGAAATTACAAGTTAAAACGTGAATGTCTTTGCCGAGAAGTATAGTTAAGTTGAATATCTTATATACCCGGAGCATAGTTAAACTATAAAAAATCAAACTAAGTTTGCGTATAATTGACATAGTCATTTATACGCGCACGCGCCATAAATGGCGACTAGGCGCGTGCTTCTTACTATTCTTATTATCTGATTTTCAGTCGCAGGACTTAACTTATTGCATTTAGATAAACGCGTTAGATATTCAACTTATTTTACTATATATTTAAGTATGGTATTTGTATAATATAGTTAAATTTTTATTTAAAGTGGTAATTCGGTTATTTAGCTTTTGATAATTTACTTATTGCTAAAAATATTTATAATTTCGTATTGATTCCACCATTATAATGAAATAAGCCATATAATGGCACTAGAAAGCTGATACAAGTCTTACAATCTATATTACACTATTTTTTTTATTGTACCATACTTTAATTGCTTTTACTATATATAAAACTTTCTTATATAAAAAAAACTCCCTTAAGGGTTGTCTCAAAGGAGTTTTTAATACTTAGAATTAAATGAAATTTATGCTTGCTTCATTATGCGTTTAATCGCCGTCCACTTTTTACCATCAGCAGGAACTATGAAGCTAACCGCAGAACCTTTAGCGCCGGCGCGTGCAGTTCTTCCTAAACGGTGAATATAGTCTTCCGGGCATCTTGGCAGGTCATAATTAATTACATGCCTAATATGATTAATATCAAGACCGCGTGCCGCAATATCAGTCGCAACTAAAATTCTAAAATCTTGAGATTTAAAGTTTTTAACCACTCTCTCACGCTTTCTATGCGGAATATCACCATGGAAAGGAGAGGTATTTTGGTTATCATTATTTAATTTGAAGCTTAATTTATCCGCTCCGCTTTTTGTACTGACAAATATAATTATTGAGCCGTCACGCTTGCTTATCTCAGATAAAAGGTCATCATATTTATTTCTTTCAGTAGTGTTAATCATCTTCTGATCAATATTTTTAACCGGAGTATTAACTGTACCGGCATTTATAACCGCAGGATCCGTTAAATATTTTTTAGATAATTTAATTACTTGCGGGGTTAGGGTAGCAGAGAACATTAAAGTTTGACGATTCTCTCCCATAAAGCTTATAACTTTTTCAATTTGCGGAGTAAAGCCGATGTCCAGCATTCTATCAAATTCATCTAAAACTAATAAGTTAAAGAATTTAAGATTTATACTTCTTCTCTTTATGTGATCGTTAACTCTTCCCGGTGTTGCTACAACTAAACGCGGTTTCGCCTTAAGTTGCCTTAATTGTTTTCCTATATCTGCGCCGCCGACTAATAGTGCGGTCGGAAATCTTCCGTCTTGAGGCATAAGGCTTTCAACAACCTGCATTATTTGCAGTGCAAGCTCTCTTGTCGGAGCTAAAATTATAGCATGACTTTCTCTGGAAGCCATTAACTTT
This sequence comes from Holosporaceae bacterium 'Namur', assembly GCA_014116815.1. Classification (GTDB taxonomy): domain Bacteria; phylum Pseudomonadota; class Alphaproteobacteria; order Rickettsiales; family Midichloriaceae; genus Jidaibacter. The sequence continues at coordinate 49,965 of JACGYV010000002.1, read as the reverse complement.
GAAAAAAGGGGGATAAGAAAAGCTGCTGTTTTCCCGGTGCCTGTCTGTGCAGTCCCGATAATATCTTTACCTGTTAATGCAATAGGAATTGTTTCCGCTTGAATTGGAGTAGGGGTTGTATAACCCATTTTGGTAATAGATTTCCGTAATGAATCAGAAAGATTCATTGTATTAAAGTTACTCATAAAAAAACTCTCATATTAAAACTAAATGAGGAAGGTTATAAATATCTTCCTCACCTAATATAGATTTATAATTTTCTAGCTTTTAAGCTTTTAGATATATATAAAACTTGTTTTGAAAGCTTTTTTTTACGGAACTTTAAAAGAAGTTTTATTAGAAAATTGATTAGGTTAATTAGCCTTTTAAAAGCTGTAAATTAACTGCAGATTCTTTATTGTCTTTGCCTTTATTAACTTCATAAGTAAGTTTTTGACCTTCACGAAGTGAATTTAAGCCTGCGCGCTCAACCGCACTAATGTGAACAAAAATGTCCCCACCTTCTTCCGATTCAATAAAACCATAACCCTTTTGAGCGTTAAACCATTTAACTGTTCCTGTTGACATAAGTAGCGTCCTTTTAATAAATTTGTTGCACAATCTTACGTAATTCCATGCTTCAAATATATAAAAAAGAGCTTGTGGATTCGCGTAAAAATAATTTTGATATAGTAGTGCATATACATAAACCCGTCAATACAAAAGAACCGAAAAGTCGATATTAATTTTAGTAAATCTTTTTAATGAAAGATTAAAATATCGGCTTCAACATTGTTATTATTATAATTTGCTATCAACTTATTAAGTGCAAAACTCAGTGTTTTCAGTATTAAACGGTTGTTCATGCGGTTCATTTTCATTAATATTTATTTTTTGATTATTACATTCCTCAAGCCTTTGCATAATTTTATCCATATAAACTTCAGGATAGATTTCATTATTATAAATCGCCTGATGATGCATTTTGCTTAAATTTATAAAATTATCCAGCCAAACCGCTTGGTAATTTACAGACCCTTCATCATTATTCATATTATAATAATGCTCGGGATGAAATTGCGTAGCATAACTTAACCCGTTGATATGAGCGTATGACATCGGTACCTCATCTTCTGAAATTGCACCGAGCTCAATATCGTTTCCAAGCTTATTTAAAACTCCCGCAAAGTGATGAGCAGTGTCGCCCATAAATTTTATCTCCGGGAATTCGCAACTTAAGAGTGCTTGCTGCTGCTCTAATGAAGTCATCGCTTGGAAGTGCGCCAGCGTTCCCTTAAGGTATGTAACTTCATGCCGACCATGGTTATAATCATTCAACGGGCTTAAATATCCTTTATTATAAAGTATAAAATGTTGTGCTCCTGCACATATGCCCATATAAGGAATATTGTACAAAGAGGTTTTATCTAATGCTAATTGATAAGCTTCTTCAATTTCATACTGCGGTTGCCAGTCGGATATATTAAACTCGTTAAGATGTTTCGGGTAACTGTCTCCTGCGCCCGGGTTTATCCACCCGTCAAATTGCTGAATAAATTTATCTCCGCCTTTTTCCAGCATCTCTTTAGTAACCAGATGGAAAATTACATCGAAATGCTTTTTCATTACCAGCCTTGCAAATGCATATATGCCGGTTGACCAAAAATGCTCACCGTGGCTAATTGCTATGTGGGTCTTATCAGTCTGTTGAGAAGGTAAAAACAGATCCGAATGATCTTTAAAAAAATAAAATAACGGGTCTTTGGATTTATTTATTACCAGTTCTTTGTGTGTTTGGTTGCTCAGGTAATGATCAATAACGTTCTCGCCGTTAGAAAGTATAATATCAATGTCTTTATATTGAGCCATAATTATATCGTATATTTTTTCCACCTCTTTCTCATCAACTCCTCTGGAGTCATAAGCTCTCGGTAACATTAGAATTCCGGATACTTCATTATTATTAGCTTCAGTAAGGTCAACCCCCATTTCTATTAGTTTATTGGCTAGGGCGAAGTCTCGATTTAACAAAGCGATATGCAATAGATTGAAGCCATATTTATTGATCGACTTAGCTTCTTCTATCGCGAGCGCGGTAATATTTTGCGATTCAATTATAGCAATTTCTATATCGCTAAGGTTGCTTTCGAAACCATTTTGGTAATTTAAATAATCTTTGGTTAAGTTATATTTATCTAAAAATAATCCGGTTTCGGAATTTGATTTGCCTTCCGCTCGTAAATATTGATAAATTTCTTTTTCGGAATAAGTCTCAGGGAACCTTTTTTGTATTTCCATGCAAGCCGTAATTGAATAGCAGCTTTCAATATAAGCAGAGATAGAAAGTACATTATCCGTACCTCCGGAAAGAACTAAATCAAGAAGCTCATACTCACCCAATTCTGCAAATTCATCAATTAAAGAATTATTCTTTTTTGTATAATTAGTCTCCGTGCCATTATTTAAAGCAAGCTCAAGTAATTCTTTTACAAACTCTTTTTGTAAGCCCAAATCATAGTTAAGATAATTTTCTATAGTTAAACAATTAATTATTGTTTTAGTAAGCGCCTCGGGTGATAGCCCATTGTTAAGCAAATATTCAACAACAATAATATTAATATTTGTAAGATTAAATAAACTTAAATCATAGAAGATATTATCAATATCCAGTTTATGCTTAAACGCGATATCAAAGTATTTTTTTTGTATCTCATCTATTTCTAAACTATTTTCAGGATTACTAAACAATGCTTTAGCAAATATTATTTTTAAATCAAGTCCTTTTTCGATAAGAAAGTGAATAAACTTATTCGGTAGGTTGTCCGGTAATGATTTGTGATTCAGCTCATTAATTATTTCTTTATTATCTTGTATAAGGTGGTCTAATAACAATTTCGCTTTATGTAAGGTTTCTTCCCGACTATCATGTTGATTTAATATTTCCAAAATACTTTTGAATGCTAAATTTTGAGGGTACCCTCTATCAAGTAAGAGCTGGATTTCATAGATATTTAAGTTGTTAAAGATATATTTTGATTCATTTAATTTTGCGCCCTTTAAAACTAAATAATCAATACATTGATACTTTCTTTCCATTGAGCCGTCATGGAAATTTGCTTTAAAATTAATAGTTTCTTCGATCAAATCCTGGACATTAAAATGCTCAAGTAAAATATCTAACCTATGGAATGAATCTTTAAATTCCTGTAAATCTTTATCAAGTTTAAGAATGTTTAGAGAACCGATTAGCTTTCTTATTATGCTTATACGGTACAAAGATTCATCGGTTGGTAAATCTACAATAGATTCCCTTTGGAAAATTTTACTCATTGTTAGCCTCCCCCGTTAACAATAAGTATATCAGCGTAATAGATTAAAATGATAATGCAATATAATTTTATATGTTTGATATATAGGGAATATTATAACGATTTAGTAAGCTTTAAACTTTTATTACTTTGGGAATTAAGCACAATCCCGATGCCCAAAAATGAAGCAATTAAATTTGAGCCTCCGTAAGAAAGAAAGGGCAGGGGAGTTCCGACTACAGGTAACATACCTGAAATCATTCCTATGTTAATAAACACATGAATAAATAGCATGGTTGCAACTCCGACTGAAGCAAGCCTGCAAAAATGGCTGTCACAATTAAATGATATGTAATAACAATATAAGCTAACTATAAAATACATAATAAGTAATATAGCAACGCCAACCAAGCCGAACTCTTCGGCAAGTAAAGTAAATATGAAATCAGTTTGGTTTTCAGGTAAGAAGCTAAGTTGATTTTGTGAACCTTGTAAGAAACCTTTTCCTAATACTCCACCTGATCCGATGGCGATCTTCGATTGAATAATGTTATATCCTGCGCCTAAAGGGTCACGTTCCGGGTCAAGGAAAGTAAGTACACGCTGTTTTTGGTAATCATGCATAAATTGCCAAATAACCGGCAGAATACCTAAACCCGCTATAATGACCAGAGCAAATTTCCAAATCCTCACTCCGGAAACAAAAAAAATTGCAGCAGAAATCATAATAATTATTGCCGCAGTACCGAGATTAGGTTGCTTTAAAACAAGAATCGCGGGAAGTAAAAAAATTAATATAGGAATTATAAGGGATTTAAAGTTGCTTACCTGGTTTGAATGTAAGGTATGAAAGTACCGTGCCAATGATAATATGATAGCAAGTTTAACGAATTCGGAAGGTTGTATATTTAAAGAACCTAGTTTTAACCATCTCTGTGCTCCCATTGCCTTATGCCCGAGAACCTCAGCTAAAACCAATAAAAAGAGGCAAATGAAATAAAAGACATATGCATATTTAAAAATTAAATATGTATCAACTAAGCATAAAAGAATAATTAACGGAAGAGTAAACAAAATTGTATAAAGTTGTTTAATTGCCCATGGTTCCATTTTGCCGTTAGCGGCAGAATATAACAATGCAACTCCGACTAAAGAGATGGAAAACGTAATTAATAATAGTTTCCAACTAATGTTAAGGAATTTATGGCCATTTGCAGTATTAAATTCCTTAGTCATTTTTTAATCCTCGGAAGCAGAGAGTTTTTCAGCTTGGTCTTCAGCATTTAATGCGTCTATAAACGGATCTATAAATCCTTCATTGGTAACTTTATTCAGATCATATAAAGTAATGTTTATTCTGTGGTCTGTTACTCTGCTTTGCGGATAATTGTAAGTTCTGATTCTTTCCGACCTATCCCCGCTTCCCACTTGCCCCTTTCTAAGTGCTGAACGTTCAGCTTCGATTTTTTCCCTTTGCGCTTCAAATAGCCTTGATCTTAATATTTTTAAAGCTCTTGCTTTGTTTTTATGTTGAGATTTTTCATCTTGTTGGGTAACGACTACCCCGGTAGGTATATGGGTGATCCTGACTGCGCTGTCGGTTGTGTTTACATGCTGCCCGCCTGCACCGCTTGCTCTAAAGACATCAATTTTTAAATCTTTTTCTTCAATATGAATATCAACCTCTTCGGCTTCAGGTAAAACGGCAACTGTTGCAGCTGAAGTATGAATTCTTCCGCTTGACTCGGTTTCCGGAACCCTCTGCACCCTATGCACGCCTGATTCAAACTTAAGTCTTGCAAATACGCCTCGACCTGTAATAGAAACGGAAATTTCCTTATATCCGTCTAAACCGGTTTCCGACGCGGATAATATCTCAACTTTCCAGCGGTTTTTTTCAGCATACCTTTGATACATCCTGAAAAGTACTGCCGCAAAAAGTGCAGCTTCATCTCCGCCGGTTCCTGCTCTAATTTCTATAATAGCATTTTTCTCATCGTATTCATCTTTTGGAATCAAAGCAACTTTAAGTTCTTGCGTAAGATCTTCAAGCTGCTTAATGCTATCTTTAATCTCCTGTTGAACAACTTCTTTAAAATCAGGGTCAAGATTGGGATCTTTGAGCATTTGTTCGAGTTCCTGCTTTGCATCCTCGGTTTTTCTGTATTTTTGTGCTAAAGGAACGATCTGCTCAAGATCCGATCGTTCTTTAGCTATCTTAGAAAATTCAGCAGACGGAATAGCATCCGGGTTTAAGAATCTTTGATTCAATTCATCAAAGCGGCCAATAATTTTATCTAACTTTTCACTAAATGACATAAACTACTTTTTTGTTTGCATAGTATTTTAAAACTTCTATTTATTCAAGCGCAATCGGCTTAAGAGGTTTAATAATCCGCATAATTCTTAAGATTTTATGCATTCTTTTTTATTTATCGTGTTAATATCCTGCATGGCACAAAGCTTATCTATAAATAAAACGCCGTCCAGATGATCGAGCTCATGCTGTAAGCATCTTGCAAACCATAAGTCATATTCTGATTTTGTGCCGTCGATTGCCAGCTCTTTAAAGTTACCTTGTAAATCCCGGTATTCAATCGTGATGCTTACGGGTCTTTCAACTTTACCGTTCACTAAAGTACCATTGTCGCTTTTTACCGATAAGCACCCTTCATCTAGAATTACCGTCTCTTTAGATAAAAATTTAATCTTAGGATTTATTATGATAAAAGGGTTCTTTTCTTCTTTAATCGGGATATCTACAACTAATGCTCTAATCGGCTTACCTACCTGAATTGCCGCAATTCCCATGCCTTTTTCCTCATACATGGTTTCAATTAAATCATCAATAAAATTTATAAGCTTCACATCAAATTTTTGGACGGGTTTTGAAACTTTTCTTAGTAAAGGATCCGGTTCTTTTATAACTTGCATTAAAGCCATGGAATTACTCTTAAATATTAGAAATATATACTTATATAAGAAGTTTTATTACATATAAGCGTTAAGCAACCATTAGTCAATTATTTATAAGTGAGTATTAAAGTAAAATTAATTGATAACAGAAATAAATCATATTAGTATCGTGGATATTATTTGTTATCATTTGTTACAGGGGTTTTTACTATGAGTCACGCTATAATAAAGTTGTTACCGAGGTTGGTGGTGCTATCATGCACACTTTCGCTTTTGGGTTGCTCTAGCGCGATTAATCCATGGTATAATAATAAGCATCCGCAAAGGAAACAATCATTTATAAAACGCCATCCGGTTAGGGATAATATGTTTGTTGAAAACGGCGGCCTATCTAAAAAATCTAAAAACAATCCTTTTACTACTGATATCGGAGCAAACGGATTTTATTCAACTAATCCCGGAATTAAGCCTATTAATAAAACTACAGGGGTTTATAAGAATCCTCTAGGCGGATCCTATAGTGCCGAGGTAGAAAGAAATAATGAGGTTACTCAGCACCGAAATACCGAAACTAAGAAGAAAAAAGGTGAGGAATCTTCTATTATGAGCTTCTTTAAAGGCGGAGTAGGAAAAACAAAAAGCTTTTTCAGCGGTGAAGATAATAACCCCTCTTCACAGCAAAATGCTATAGAGCAAGCACCGACGGAAGTTAAGAGAGTACCGAAGGGAAATTATGATACAAGCAATCAATCATTGCCTGACGATGATTTAAATATAACGGAGCAGGGAGGTAGCTCAAGTCTGGGTTATAGCTATTATGACTTTGCGGATGATTTGCCGTCCCCTTCTGCTGCCGCAGTAACAACAAAACCTAATGTCCCCGGCTCAGAGTTTAGAAAACCGCAAGTTGTTAATAATGATGTAACTATTAATAATGTCGGATATGAAGAAAACCGAGAAGTTCCTATTAATAAAGGAATGGATCACAGAGATGTGGTATTTTACCCCTACCCGGAAAAGACTGAATTTGATGAGTATTGCTTGCAGCAAAATAAGCCAACCACTTCATTTAAAGGATTCTTTAAAAAGTATGTTAAAAAAGCATCAGGCCTTTTTAAATTTAATGAAGCAAATGCAGCTGAAGCTGAAGATAATAAAGCTGATTCCAACAATGAAATGAATGAACTAAGTAAGTTAAAGACTCCGATAATTACAGATCAGGATATGGAAGAAAATAAAAAGATTAATCCCGATTTAAAGGATGTGCCGCCGATGCCTCAAAATTTAAAGGAACTTAAGAGATATCAGGAAGAAGCTAAAAGTTTAGAACAAAAGACTAATGAATAGTTGTGAAATGCTGCTTAGTTTATTAAATAAATTTTTAGCAGCATTTTAAAGTTTTATAGTATTAATTATTTACTAATCCCGCTTAAGTGATCAGCTGAATTAAGTACAAAACTATTAACAAAGCTTAAATTTAGATGTATGTTATTTAAAATAACTGCAAATATATTATCATCAGACATGGGTATAGCTTGAGAAGATAGAGTAGTGAAAAGCTCATGCATTTCTTGTACATCTCTATCAACAGGTTCTGTTGCATCAAGTGCTTCATTTAAAGCTTTGTTTTTCCTGTCATCACTCAGTTTAATATTTCTCATGAATTACTCATATATTTTGTTTCGCGTAAGAAATATATCACGTTAAATCAATAATTAAAGAGCAAATCTTAAAATATATTTCTTAAAAAGCCGGGAGTTAATATTGAAAGCGGATTTACGGAAGGAGAGGGGCCTTCACCCTCTAAACTACCCTTCAAAGCAAATTTAGTGCCGATAATTCCTGAATTTTTACCGCCTGAGATGGTGCTACCGATTAGCGGAATGTTATCAACGATAGAGTTAATAATATTTGCAGGAACTAATGTGCCTGAAATATCAATATATTTTTTATTTAAGTCTATAGTGCCTTCAGTAACAATAGTCAAAACCGGCCCTTTCTGAACGCAATTATTTATAGTTATAACCCCGGCTTTAAAGGTAAACGGGCAGCTTAGCTTATCAAAAGATACGCCCTTACCTTGCATCATATTAATAATTCCTGATGCGGTTGTAAGTGAGGATATTGAAAGTAGCTTAGTAAAAATAGGAGCATTTTTCAAGTTAAAGTTAGTTATGTTCAAGCTACCGGTAAGGTTATCTTTTTGTGAATAAGTTCCGGTCAGCTTCAATGAACCATGTTCTATATTAGGTGAAATACCGAAAGCAGCAATAATTTTACCGGCATTAGAGGTTTGTATATTAAGAGTGGGATAATTAAGGCTTGCTTCTATTGTTTCATTATTTCCTAAACTTCCGTTAAAATTAAAGAAATTACAGCTGCTTTGATTGCATTTTGCATTAAATGCCGGTGAATTAATAATTATTCCCTTTTTAAGCACCAACCTCCTTATTTTACTTTCAAATATAAATGGTTTATCTCGCTTAGTGTTTGATGTTTCGGAAAGTTTAGAAAAATCTAAGGTACTTAAATTTACCTCATTACCTCTTAAAAGTAAATAATCGGACTTTATGGAGTTTTTATAGGTAAAGCCGAATGAGCTGCCTTTTACAATTGTTTTATTGGAATTTACGCTTGCAATGTTAAGGTTCTGGTCAGTTTCAATTGTGCCTTCGCTGGTAAGGTTCGGAATACTCAGCTTGTAATCTTTAATTTTATATTCGCCATTTACGTTATCCAATTTTAATTTTAAAAAACCCGGATCTCCGATTCCTTTCTTAACTCCTATTTTACTAATATTTAAGCTGTTATTTTTCAAATTAATTTCAATTTCTGCACCGGTTTCCCGGTTTAAATCCTTAGTGATAACTAAATTAGCAGGGATTTTATTATTGCTTGCAATAATATTACCGATACTATGCCCCTGTTTATTAATAAAATCCTTAGTTAGTGCCAGCTCTACCATAGTTTTGCTAATGTATTTATTAGTATCTTCCGGGCTTAAAAACTCTTCGTGATTAATTGTAAGCGGAATATTTTCAACAAAATTTGCCGTGCCGTTTATAAGTAAAATATTATCTTTTAAATTTAATTTTAATGTCCCGTTAGAGATCGGGTATTTATTAAATACCTCAGTTTTAAGATCGGATATTTGAGAAGCCACGTTAAGGTTGAAATTTTTATTTTCTTCTACCGTAAGCGGTATTGATATTTCTAATTCAGAAATTATGTTGCCCTGTAAGTTTTTAAACTCCGAATTTTGTTTTTCAGAGTATATATAAGCTAAATCTATAGAATCCTGAATTGATCCGATTAATTTACCTTTAATATCAAGTATAGTATTTTTGCCGACAAGATCATTAATATTAATATCAAAATCTTTAAGTTCGGAAGAAAGTATTTTTCCATTCTTAATTTTTATATCAATTTTATTAGGATAAATATCTATTATGCCGTTAATATTGCTTATTAGGGGCGAATTTTTAGGGTATTGCAAAGCTGCATTTTCAATCGGGAATGTTACATATAAACTATCATCATTTAAAACCTTTCCGCTTGCCAAATCCTCGAGGTTAAAATGTAAGTGTGCGCTAACTCCCTTTATTTCTGCCGCTTTTAAGTACTCGCTTAGCCAAGTATATGACTTAGGAGATAAGGTTCTCGGCCAGAGTTTTAATATTTGTTCTAAGTTAATTTTACCGGTGCTTGCATTTATACTTAATATGTTATCAGTAAATTTACCGCTTATTAAAATCTGATTGCCTTGGAAGAGAATCTTAAGCCTTTCAAATTCAATAGTACTGCAACCGTTTAAACACTTTCCTAGGATTGTTAAATTATCTAATATTATCGGTGCGGTAAAATCCTGATTAGGGTTGATTAAACCTTTAGTGCTGTTAATATTAAAATTGAGCTGATCAAAAGTATTAAACTTTGTAGTTATCACTTTAAAATTTAAGTCTAATTTAATATCGGCATTATTAAGTATCTTTGTACCAAATCCAAGCTCATTAAGAGATTTATAACTTATCCCTTTAACCACCCCTGAGATAACAATTTCTTTTTTAGACGAAGTATTAAATAAAGAATTAATGGTAATATTTTCCTTATTTATTTTTGCTTGTACTTTTGCTCTAAGTAATAGGGTGTTACCACTTTTTACCGGACTAAATGAAGCTTTTTCAACCTTAAATGTAATCGGGTTATTATTCTTTATGAATGTAAAGCTGGTATTAAGAAGTATGAAATTAAATCTTTTTAATTTCTTCTTATTTTTTAAAATAAAGTCATCAATTAAGTTTACCGGAATATCCTTAGTTAACTCTCGATTACCGCCTTTTAAAGGAGCAAAGTTAATTTTATCAAGTGAAAGTTCTAAATTAACCAAGGGTTGCTTGGTGAAGGGAATTAAACCGGCCGGATGAAATTTTATCTTTGTATTAGTTAAAATTAAAGGGTCATAATTTGATAGGGTAATGTTTAGGTTATTAATATCAAAATATATGCTATAATCTTTTTTATTAAGTCCGGCTTTTAACTCTTTTATGTTAAATTTTGCATTAGGTACTAGTTTGGTCGCTTGGTTGGAAACATATTTTGCAGCGAATGGTATGGATTTTGAACCGCTTGCAAGCCAAATATAAATTGAAAACAACAATATTGCCGCTAAAGCAACCAAGCTGAAAATAATTTTACTTAATATCTTAAAAGCCCTAATAACCACTTGAATATTTGAGTTGGGTTCACTTATTATACTACTATAACATAAAATAATAAATTTTTAATGCTTTAAAATATAAGAAATATAAGGAAAATCATATGTATAATAAATCACTGCTTTTTATCTTTTTTTTGCTAATCCCGAATACAATGTTTGCAGCTGCTGACTCGGTTATTGAAGTTGAAAAATATTTAAACTCAATTACAACGTTTAGCGCTGATTTTAAGCAATATAGCAGCGACGGTAGAATTAAAGAAGGTAAATTTTTATTATCAAAACCAGGCAAGATGAAATGGGAATACTTAAAGCCAAAAAAAGCCGTTGTTATCAGTAACGGAAAAAATATAACATATTATGATTATGAGCTGGAGGAGGCTAGTTATCTTTCAACCAAAGCCGTGCTTGCTCACTTTTTAAGTAAAGAAAAAATCAACCTTGAAAAAGATGTGCATGTTGAGAAATATACGACAGGCAAACATTATTCCGAACTTGTTATCTTAGAGAAGAACAAAGATTATGAAAAATCAACTATAGCCGGGTTGACACTTAAGTTTGAACGTAAAGATAATCATAAAATGAAGTTAGTCGAAGTTGACGTGTTTGATGAAAGCGGTCAGGAGGTAGAAATTATATTTAGTAATATAAAAACTAATACTGAGATTAATAAATCTGAATTTATATTTAGAAACCCTAACTTTTTTAGCGGTTCTTAAGCTATAACTCCCGGAGAAACAGTTCAGGATGAGAAATTTTAAAAATACTATTGCAATTATTAATTTTACAATTATATTGGCATTTGCTTAAAACATGCGGGTGTAGCTCAGGGGTAGAGCACAACCTTGCCAAGGTTGGGGTCGAGGGTTCGAATCCCTTCTCCCGCTCCATTTAGTGCTTGCTTTTTTATAAAAACATATTTATAAGCAAGTAAGCAGTTTAAAGCATATGGGGACATAGCTCAGTTGGTAGAGCACCTGCTTTGCAAGCAGGGGGTCATCGGTTCGAATCCGTTTGTCTCCACCACATAAAATCTGGCTTTCAGCAATCTATATAAAACTCAAAATTTTTTTGGTGTTCCTTTATAAGGATTAATTATTAAGATTAACTAATGTGCCGTATGGTATTTCAGTATGTATAATATTAAATCAGAATTATTCCGTTTTATTTGACATGACGAAAAAACTTTTGCATTCTGTTGTTATTTTTTTGATAAATTAATAGGATTACTTGTCCTCTTACTTTAAAAAGTAAGAATATGCAGCTGGATTTAAGTAAAAAAATTATTGAGTACCTATCGAACAATCCCGAGCAAAAGTTTACTGCCCGCGAAATTGCAAAGTGGATATTTGAAATCTACCCGGATGAATGTGAGGCCAAACGGGAACGCAGTAAAGCAACAGTTAATAAGCTTAATGATGATCAAGCATTAATTCAGCAAATTATCACAGAAATCGGGGCACGGCGTAAGCACATGCAGAAACGAAACGCAAAACTGAAAACCACGGAAGAGCGACCCCGCAAATATTACTACACGACTCAAAGCGATCAGGCCGAAATAGAAGAAGCAGAGTCTGATCTCCTCTCTGCATCAATGTCTCAAAGCGATGCGGCACGTTTAGCGGAACATGATCTTTACCCGATGCTTTCAAGCATTTTTTGGACTGAATATAGCATTTACAGCAAACGCATTGATGAGAAACGTTCATCAAACAATCATGGTGCGAACGGCAATAAATAGCTTTACCCTGATCTTGTTGCCATGGAAGACTTGACGGCTGACTGGAATCGGAAAGTAAAAGATTGCGTCCGGCAATATTCAGATAAAAAAACCAAATTGTGGTCATTTGAAGTTAAGCTGCTCATCAACCGTTCAAATGTCCGCCAAGCATTTTTTCAGGCAGTATCTAATTCTTCCTGGGCTAACTATGGATATTTGGTAGCTGCGGAATTGGAAGGTTCCGATACCAAGCGTGAATTGCAGATTCTATCTGCCCTACATGGAATCGGCTTTATTTTGCTTGGTCATAAAACCCCTGTAGAGAGCCAGGTATTAATTCCTGCAAGAGAGCGTACAGATATTGATTGGGATACTGCAAATAGGTTGGTTGAAGAGAATCAGGACTTTCAGGGCTTCATTGAGGAGGTTGCCTGCTTCTATCAGACGGGCAAAACTAAGCGTTATATTTGGGATATTGAAGAGGATTAACCTTCTCGGTGATTTTGGGTTTTCGACTGTAATATCCGAATACCATCCTTGAACATTTATTATAAATCATACTTAAACACCATTTGTATATTCTTTTGTTTATTGCTATATAGATTCTTTGTAATAATTAATTACCGAATTAGTACATTATTAAAGAAATAATATTAAAGGAAAATAAAATGAAAGATCAAATTAATGAGCAATTCATAGATGCTGTGAAGGCAGGGGATTTAAAAAGGATAGATGAACTAATAAAAAACAGGGCTGATATTCATGTTAAGACTAAAAGCGGTGAAACGGCTTTACATTTTGCTTCTGGGGGTGAAAACCAACTTATAGTAGAACTTTTATTAACAAATGGGCCCGAAGTTAATGCCAGTACGGAAGAAAATAAAACCCCGATTCATTATGCTGCACAAAAAGGGTGCCACCATATAATTGAGCTTCTTGAAAAGTTTTGTGCCAATATTAATGCTGTAACCATAGACAATGAAACGGCTATGCATTTTGCCGCTGAAGGCGGGTATCAAGATACTGTAGAATTTCTTATAAATAAAGGGCTTGAAGTAGATGCAAGAACAGAGGAAGGTGAAACCCCGATTCATTATGCGGCACAAGACGGGCATAACCATATAATTGAACTTCTTCAAAGAAATGGAGCGAATATTAATGCTGTAACTGAGGGAGGTGAAACGGCTATGCATTTTGCTGCGCTTGGCGGTCAACTTCATACCCTTGAACTTCTGAGGCAAAACGGATTAAAAATTAATTTAAAAAATAAGCGAGGTGAAACTCCGGCGGATTATGCATTTTCCGAAGGAAAAGCTGCTATTGTGAGTTTTTTAAATAAACTAGAAGTTAAGCCGTGGGCAGAAAGAATAATTGCAGAATTTCCAGACGGGAATATACTGCGTAATTCAGTTTGTAAGTACTAAACTTTAAGGGCTTGTAATATAATAATCAAGCCCCGAAGATTTTAAGTATAAAACTATATTCCTGTGCGATATCCTTCAAGTATCCGAACCTGCCTGAAGCTCCGCAGTGGCCGGAGTCCATATTAGTTTTAAGCACGAGCAGATTATTATCGGTTTTATATTCCCTAAGTTTTGCTACCCATTTTGCCGGCTCCCAATAAGTTACCCTAGGATCGGTTAATCCGGCAGTTACATATAATGTCGGGTAATCTTGTCTCTTTATATTATCATAAGGTGAATAAGATTTAATATAGTGGTAATATTCTTCGTTTTTAGGATTCCCCCATTCGGAATATTCCCCCGGAGTTAAAGGTAAACTCTCATCAAGCATAGTGTTTAGCGCATCGACATAAGGAACATCCGCCACCGCCATTTTAAACAAATCAGGCCTTTCATTCACGCAGGCTCCAACCAGCAAACCTCCTGCACTGCCGCCGACTATTACAATATTTTGTTTACGAGTATAGTTATCAGCAATTAAATATTCGGCACAAGCAATAAAATCATAAAAAGTATTTTTCTTATTTAATAACTTACCATCCTGGTACCATTCCTGTCCCATTTCATCGCCGCCTCTAATATGAGCGATCGCATATACAAACCCTCTATCCAGTAGGGAAACTATCTCAGAACGGAATCTTGCATAGGTAGGGTAGCCATATGAACCATACCCGTAAAGATATAACGGATTGGAGCCGTCATGCTTAAATCTATCTTTCCTGTAAACTAAAGAAATCGGTATTTCTACACCATCCTTACCTTTAGCAAATATTCTTTCAGAGGCGTAGTGAGATTTATCATACCCGCCTAGCACTTCCTTAGTTTTCAAGGTTTCTAAATGATTGTCAGAGAAGCTGTTTTCCATAATTATCTCAGGAGAATTTAATGAGGAATAAGAAAACCGAATATTTAAAGCCTTGAAAGTTGTGAAGATCGGTGAAATAAAATAGCTGGGGTCGGGAAAATTTATTTCATGGAAGCTTCTAAAATCATAATCATATACTTTTAAACAACTTAAGCCTTTATGCTGAGACTGCACCACTATTTTATCTTTAAAGGTAAAGAAATCAGTCAAGTAATTTTCATTGCTATGCGGGATAACTTCCTGCCAATTAGCCGATTCAGGACTAGTTAGGGGAGCTTTTACCAACCTAAAATTTTTGCCGCCTGAATTAGTTTTTATATAAAAATATTCACCTCTGTGCTCAATGTAATAAAGATGATCATCTTTCCTCGGCTCAATTAACTTTGGTTCCAAGTTATCGGAGTTAAAATCCAGCACCAAGCTTTCATTATAATCTTTGCTTTCAGACTCAATTATTAAAAATTGTTCGCTCTTTGATCTGCTAATGTTAACTCTGAATATTTGATCGGTTTCCTTGAATATCAACTTATCTTGTTTACTTGAAGTACCGAGTTCATGGTAATAAACTTTATCCGTTCTCCAAAATTCATTTAGTTTAGTATAAAAGAAACCTTTCCCGCTCTTATGCCAAACTATGCTTCCAATGCTATCACTAATCTCATCTTTTAATAATGCGTTATTATTTAAGTTTTTAACATATATATTATATCTTTCACCGCCCGTAGTATCGGCAGAATATGCTAACATAGAGTGATCAGGACTTACTGCAATTGCACCTAAATCAAAAAAACAAAGATCTTTACCAAGCTCATCACAGTCAAGAATAATTTCTTCAGGATTATCCAAGGAATTTTTCTTCCTGCAAAAAATTTGGTAATTGGAATTTTCGGTTGTTTTGGAGTAATAATAATATTCTCCGCGCTTTATGGGGTAGGTGGTATCAGTGAGCTTTATACGGTTCTTAAGTTCCTTATATATGGCCTCTTCCACATCTTTTTGAGAAGCCGTAATACTTTCAAAATATTTATTTTCTTCCCTCAAGTAATTTAGAACTTCTTCATCTTTAACATCTGGCCAGTTTTGATCTCTTAACCAGGCATAATCATCGGTTAATTTTTCACCATGGATCTCAAATATATAAGGAATCTTTTTGGCAACGGGAGGTAAAGACATAAGGTTCTACTTTGTTATTGTGGTTACTTCATAGAACCTTTTGTACCTTTCTTCGTTTGCTCTTTCAAGCAAATATTAATTAAATAATTAAACTAATTTTCTAAGCACATATTGCAAAATACCGCCGTTATTCACATATTCCACTTCAACTTCAGTATCAACTCTTAGAGTTAAAGTAATTTCATTAATAATCCTACCGTCTAATGAAATAGTGCATTTAACCGATTTTAGCGGGGTAATATTTTCCAAACCTGTAATACTCACGGTTTCCTTTCCGGTAAGCTTTAAATCTTTCCAGGTTAAACCGTTTTGAAATACTAAAGGCATAACTCCCATTCCGACTAAGTTTGATCTGTGAATTCTTTCAAAGCTTTCAGCAATAACCGCTTTTACCCCTAAAAGATTAGTTCCTTTAGCTGCCCAGTCTCTAGATGAACCGGTTCCGTATTCTTTACCGGCGAAAATCACCAACGGAATATTTTCTTCTTTGTATTTCATTGCAGCATCATAAATGCTTTCAACCTCACCTTCACCCATATATTTGGTTAAGCCGCCTTCAGCACCGCCGGCCATTTCATTTTTAATTCTGGTATTGGCAAAAGTTCCACGCATCATAACTTCATGATTCCCGCGTCTTGACCCATAAGAGTTAAATTCATCGACGGGAATATTATGGCTAAGTAAGTATTTAGCAGCCGGACTGGCTTTAGCAATATTTCCCGCCGGGCTGATATGATCGGTTGTAATGCTGTCGCTAAGAAGAGCAAGTATTCGAGCATTTGATATATTATCCGTTCCGCTCGGATTAATGCTCATATTTTCAAAGTACGGAGGTTGTTTGATATAAGTACTCTTATCATTCCATGTATAATTAAGCCCGGTTGAAATGGTAATTTGCTTCCATTCTTCTTCGCCTTCAAAAACTTCGGCATATTTACTTGCAAACATCTGAGGAGCAATTACATTGCTCATAACTTCTCTAATCTCTTCATTACTCGGCCAAATATCTTTTAAGAAAACATTGTTCCCATGCTTGTCTTTACCGATAGGCTCGGAGCTAAGATTGATCTCCATCGTTCCTGCAATCGCATAAGCTACGCAAAGCGGTGGCGAAGCAAGATAGTTAGCTCTTACATAAGGGTGTACTCTTCCTTCAAAGTTTCTATTCCCTGAAAGAACAGCTGCAACTACCAGGTTGTTATCCACTATAGTTTTTTCAATTTCTTCAAGTAAAGGCCCTGAATTACCTATACATGTAGTGCACCCGTAACCGACCAGATAAAACCCCAATTCATCAAGATAGTGTTGCAATCCGGATTTACTCAAATACTCGCTAACCACTTTTGATCCCGGAGCAAGTGAAGTTTTCACCCATGGTTTAACATTTAAGCCTTTTTCTAAAGCTTTTTTAGCTAATAGTCCTGCACCGATCATTACACTTGGGTTAGAGGTATTAGTACAACTTGTGATTGCAGCGATAACTACATTACCGTTACCGAGCGTAAAGTTTTTGCCCTGAACATGAAATTCCTTATCCGTATTAGAGCTATCTTTATTTAAGCTTGGTAACTCTTTTTTAAAATTTTGTGGTATTGCAGAAAGATTTATTTTATCTTGCGGTCTTTTCGGGCCTGCCAAACTTGGTTCTACTTCACTTAAGTTTAACTCTAAGGTATCAGTAAATTCCATGTTCATTGAGTCATCGCGCCATAAACCTTGTTCTTTAGCATATGTTTCAACCAAATCTATCACCTCTTTGGGTCTTGCCGACAACTCTAAATATTTTACGGTTTCTTCATCAATCGGGAAGAACCCGCAAGTTGCTCCGTATTCCGGTGCCATATTAGCAATTGTGGAACGATCAGCGAGCGGCAAATGTTTTAAGCCTTCTCCATAAAACTCAACGAATTTACCGACTACGCCTTTTTTACGAAGCATATTAGTAACCGTTAGTACTAAATCAGTTGCTGTTACGCCTTCTCTTAAGTTGCCGCTCATTTTAAACCCGATTACTTCCGGCAGTAACATTGAGATAGGCTGCCCGAGCATTGCAGCTTCCGCTTCAATACCTCCGACGCCCCAACCGAGAACTGATAAACCGTTAATCATGGTTGTGTGGCTATCCGTCCCGACTAAAGTATCGGGATACGCGAAAGTTTCACCGCTCATCGACATTGTCCAAACTACTTGAGCTAAATATTCTAAATTTACCTGGTGGCATATCCCGGTGCCCGGAGGCACGACTCTAAAATTATTGAAAGCATCCTGACCCCACCTTAGAAATTCATATCTTTCCAGGTTCCTTTCCATTTCATATTTTACATTCACTTTTAAAGAATCAGGGGTGGCGTATTTATCTACCTGCACGGAGTGGTCAATTACCAGATCAACCGGAATAAGGGGGTTAACTTTATTCGCATCTCCACCCAATTTATTTATTGCATCACGCATGGCAGCAAGATCAACCACAGCCGGAACTCCGGTAAAATCCTGCATTAAAACTCTAGCCGGCAAAAAGGCTATTTCATGATCGGATTTTTTGGTTTTTAGCCATTCAGCGACAGCTTCAAGATCTTTTCTTTTAACAATTCGGTTATCTTCAAATCTCAAAAGATTTTCTAAAATAATTTTCATTGAAATAGGGAGCCGTTTAGCATCAATATTTAAGCTTTGAGCTGCTTTATTCAAATTAAAATAAGTATATTCTTTATTTCCGATTTTTAACTTACTTTTTGCCCCGGTGCTGTTTTTATCCCCGAATTTCATAATCCCCTCAAAATATAAAAGCTTATATTCTTTTTAATTTAACTTATAATTCAATAAAATACCATAAAAAGTTAAATATAACATTATAGTTATTTTTTTGTTTTATCTTAATCTTCTTAACCAATATAGTCTTTAGTGATTAATACATCGGCATTTTCTAAGATAAGCAATTGGTCTTTAGTGATCAACTTCATGCTTCCATCCCGGTTAATTATCCAGAATTCAAATTTTGCATTAACAAAATTATCAATTAATCTTGGGTAAATATCTCCATAATAGGCAAACTTTTTAGAGTTCCAACGTAATATAATATTTAATTTAGGAGATCTGCTTATAATCCCTTTAGCTCCTTTAATGATTGCAAGTTCGCTTCCGTTGGTATCAATTTTAATTAAGGAAACATCACTTAAATCAGGAAGTAAATAATCAAGTGCTTCTGCATTTTTTTCAATATAATGATCTTTTTTAATATGGGTTGCTTTAGAGCTTACTATTGTAGAAGAAAGTGTAGGGTATTGCGGATAAGTTTCTAAGAAACCTTTAGTATTTTCCGAAGAAAGTAAATTATTAAATACTTTAGTATTTTTTATTTTATTCATATTAACCGAATAACGAAGCAGCTTATAAACATTCGGAATAGCTTCAAAACTATAAATTTTTCCATCTGTTGCAAGTTTAGACATTAAAACTGTATGATATCCGTAGCCTGCACCTATATCAATACATGTGCCGTCATTTTTAACAATCTTCTTAATAATAGGGGTCAAATGTTCTTTGTATGTACCGTGCTCAATAAGAGCCTTGCCCTGATATTCATCATGACTGTTTACGAGCAGCGGGAATTCGTGCTTAGCTTCAACTAAAACCACATCTTTTGTCTGCCGGGTAAGTAAAGTATAACTGATCAGATACGTAATTACGGCAGTTAATACAATCACTAAAGTTATTACGGCTGCAACCTGAAATTTTTTACTTAGTATTATTTCTTTTAATTTTTCTTTCATAGTTATTTTATTTGATCATCATTATTGTCATCTTGCTCAACATCGAAAGCAATAAGAGCTTCCAAGTTCTCTTTTTGCATTCTATCATATACTTCTTTTCTTAAAACCGAACAAGAATTTGGAAAACTAAGCCCTAGTTTTACATATTTTTTTGTTATTTCAATAACTTTAATCTCAATATTATTATTTATAATAATGGACTCTTCCGGCTTTCTTACTAAATATAACATATAGACTTTTTTAACTTCTAATATTATTTAATGTTTATGTTAACTTAATATTGCAAATAAATGCAATTTGTTATTTGTTATCATTGAGTTAAATTTTAATTTTTTATATGACATTAGTTGAATTTTCCAATTCAGGGTTGTTTTTGGTTTTCCTTATCTTCAGTAGGGTGGGATCAGCGTTTATGTTCATTCCGGCTATCGGTGAAACAAGTGTTCCTTCCATGGTAAAGATAATCTTTGCCGTAGCGGTAAGTCTACTGATTTTTTCCTCAATGCCAAATAATATTTTATTTCCTGATTCGGTAGTTTCAATAGTAGTATTACTGGTTGGGGAAATAAGCATCGGGGTAATGATCGGGCTTGTAACTAAATTTATCATTAGCGCCGTACATGTATTCGGATTGGTGATGGCAACCCAATCCGGCTTAGCTTCCGCCATGCTTTTTGATCCTGCTCAAGCTACCCAAGGCAGCTTATTCGGTAATTTTTTTACAATACTTGCTATAATGCTTATTTTAAGTCTTGATTTGCATTTAGTAATAATTTCCGGCCTTGCTGATACCTATAAACACTTGCCGATCGGCGGGTTTACCCGGCATTTTGAGAGTTTTTCCGAGTTGATTATCAGGAGCGCATCAAATGCTTTTATAACAGGGGTTAAAATGTCATTACCCTTTCTGGTAGTAAGTTTGATGCTCTTTTTAGGGGTGGGTATATTAGCAAAACTGATTCCGCAACTCCAAGTATTTTCATTGATTTTTCCTATACAAATTATAATAAACGTTTTGGTATTTATATTTATACTATCAAGCCTAAGTATGTGGTTTGTAGATTATTACCAAGAGCAATTGTCACAGATTTACGGTAGTTAAAATATGTCGGATGATAAAGATACGGATCAAAAAACTGAAGAACCTACCCAGCGACGGCTAGATGAAGCATTTAAAAAAGGGCAGGTGATCACTTCTAAAGAAGTAAATAATTTTATTACTCTGCTTGCATTTACCATTTTGCTAAGCTGGGTTTACCCCTATCTTTTAAAAATGATCCAAAATAAAATTTCTTTTTATATTTATTCGGCTCATCAGCTGGTTATAGGTGATAACGGGATAAGCATAATGCATCTTGTTAAGAGGCTAATCTTTGATTTTCTTTTTATATTATCTATTCCTTTGGTAATTGCGGT
Source organism: Holosporaceae bacterium 'Namur' (assembly GCA_014116815.1). GTDB lineage: Bacteria > Pseudomonadota > Alphaproteobacteria > Rickettsiales > Midichloriaceae > Jidaibacter. The sequence goes on along the minus strand of JACGYV010000002.1, from coordinate 28,641 downwards.
AATTACAATTATATTCAGTAATTTCGCACAGCATGGTTTTGTGTTGTCTGCCGAGGTGCTTAAGTTTGACCTAAGTAAAATTTCCCCGATTAAGGGTTTCGGAAGAATTTTTTCAATGAAGTCGGTTGTTGAGCTTATTAAAGGGATTTTTAAAATGATCGCGATTTCAATGGCGATATATCTGGCAATCTCTTCAGAACTTAAGGTTCTGCCTATGATTCATACTTTAAGCTTTTACGGGTTTTTAGCACTCACTTTGAAGTTTATAACTAAAATGATGATAGCGGTTTGCATTGTAATGGGAGCGATTGCGGCCATCGATTATTTTTATCAAAGGTACGAATTTTATAAAAACTTAAGGATGACTAAAGAGGAGATAAAAGAGGAATATAAGCAAACTGAAGGAAGTCCTGAAATTAAATCCAAGTTGAAATCGATTAGAATGGAAAGGGCGCAGAAACGTATGATGGCCTCGGTGCCGAGCGCTGATGTGATAATCACCAACCCGACCCACTTTGCGATTGCTTTAAAATATGATCAGGATAACATGCCGGCACCGCAGGTTATTGCTAAGGGGCAGGATAATATTGCACTTAGAATTAAGGAAGTTGCTATTGAAAATATGATTCCCGTCATTGAAAATGCTCCACTCGCTCGAGCACTTTACAGCTCTACCGAGATTGACCAGTATGTTCCGTTTGAGCATTATAAGGCGGTAGCTGAAGTAATTACCTATGTAATGCGCCTGCGGGGGAAAAAGTTTGGTAAGAAATAGGTTTAATTATATATTTTAACAATTAAAAATTAGCTTATCATTTACTACCGAATTATTAATATGCTTATAATTGACTGAAATGAAATTTTTATACAATGTCAACACTGTGATGTATTAATATATACTTAATTTTAAATATTAATGGGAAAATGTATGAAAAAAGAAAGTTTAATAAACAAAATTGATATATTAAATTGTAAAAAAAGTTTAGATAGGGTGATTGGGAATACCGATAGGTTATATGATCAATTTTCTCAAGCGGTAAATAATTTTAATTGTAATGTAGCTGCTACAAATCCGGAGTCAGATGCTAATATATACAAATATGGCATTTCATTTAAAGCCATCCTCATAGATTTAGGGGAATATGATCCTCTTAAACAACCATTTCCGCTACTTAAGGATGATATTAATTTTTTAACATTGAAAGATATAAATCTTATTAAAGAAAAAATTAGTATAAGTTGTAAACCTCAAAGTAAAAATTTCGGCAAAATTGAAGAGGAAGCTTTTATTACCTACTTTCAAAATATAGCTGAGGAAAAAACTTCCGTGTATAAATATAAAATTTCACTACAAGAAAAAGTTGCTGAATGTAAAGAAGTTTCAAATAAAATTAATTATTATGATATTTTAAAAGGTATGTGTATGGAATCGGCTTTTACTGAAGAAAGATTTGAGTTTGATACACTACAATTATGTAAAGAAAATTTTAAAAAAGAAGGATACTTTGATAAAATATACTACTCTAAAATTGAGAAGGTTTTAGATACCTTTTTGGAGAAAATTGATGAAGGTAAAGAGGTACCTTATATTTATGATGTTTTCAGTAGTGTATGTTTAAAATCAGATTCAGAAGACAATAAAATAAACGCTTATAATAAATATTTTAAAAATAATGGATGTTTAAATGAAGAATATTACCCTAAACTTGAAGAAGCCCTGGATGTAATGTTAGAAAATAATAATAATAATAAAGAACTTTTTAATAAAATATTTAATGTTGCTTCAATACAAACTAATGAGGAAGAAATAATAAACGAGTTATTTAATGTAACATCTTCTCAACACACCGATGAGCTATAGGATAAAAGGGCTAGCTACCCTTAATTCTCTTAATTACTAAAGAAAGGTTATTGCATAGATATTCTTAATATTTCACTATTATTAATTTATTGCTGCTTATAGCTACTCCCAATTTTTTAATATATCTAAAATTGACTGAAAATTTTTTTTTCGTATAAATAAATTATTAATAAATTTGACATAATACGGGTTAAGATGACAAAAATAAATATAATAAATAAAGCAAAAAAATTGGCCTGCATGGAAAAACTTAATGCAGAACTTTCAAAATACGGTAATAAATATTATGATTACCTATTTTGCGAAGTTAATAATTTTAATTGTAGTGAAATCAAAGTATACAAAAATTCAGAGAATCCAAACCTTTCTCTATTAAATAATGACCTTTCTAGTAATTTTAATATTATTTTTAAAAACAAAGCAACCAAAAATTACGATTATAAAAATAAACTCTTCCCTTTAATGGGTCAAGAGAATATTAGATCTTTAAACCTACTTGATAATAGATTTGCTAAAGAGAAAGTCAAGAAAATTTGCTCGGAAGAAATTTATAGAGATAAAATAAGCGGGATTAAAGATTTTATTGATAATGAAATTGATATATTTGTGAGGTATTTTCAAAATAAAGCTTTTGAAAAAGATTCCGGATTAAAATATAAAAAAGCATTGGATAATAAGCTATTAGAATGTAAGAAAGTATCCGAGTCTATTGATTATTATGATATTTTAAAAGGCATGTGTTTAAAGTTAACATTTGCAGATCTAAATATTAGTTTAGGAAGATTAACAACATGTAATTACCTTTATGAAGAAGAAGGTTATTTTGATAACGCATATTATAACATAATTGAAAACATTTTAAACGAAAAATTCCAAATTGATAATGAAACTAAAAATGTTTTTGAGCAACTTTTTCCTCAACATACCGACGAGCTATAAGACAAAAAGTTACTCGCTCTTGACTTCTTTACTTCTGGGATGGAACCTTTTATAGGAGTTTATCATATTTTCAGCATCAACTTTAGTATATCTTTGTGTAGTTGATAAACTTTGATGGCCGAGCAGTTCCTGGATTGTTCTTAAGTCGCCCCCGCTCCCCAGTAAATGTGTGGCAAAACTATGCCTAAATGCATGAGGGCTAGTGTAATGCGGTAAGCCTAAAGTGTTTTTTAAGCTTCTGATTGTTTGTCTGAAGACATCAGGGTTTAATACCCCGCCGTTTGCTCCTCTGAAAACCTCATTTTCCGATATGTCATACGGGCAATGTTTTATATAATGGTTTGTTGCATCCAAAATTTTAGGGAGTAGGGGGATAAACCGTTCTTTATTACCTTTACCTTTAATCAAAAGCATTTCATTTGAATTTTTAGGTATATTACAAAGCTTGAGTGATAATACTTCACTGATTCTAAGCCCGGCGCCATATAAGAGAAGTAAAATAGCGGTATCTCTTGCTCCTACCCAATCTTTTTTAGCTAAAATTTCAATGATTTTAGTCGCTTCAACGGCGGATTTAGGGAGCAGGGCTTTAGGAAGCGGCTTATTCACCTTGTTAATTTTTATATTAAATATATTTTTATTCTCGATAATTTTTTGATTACTCAAATATTTATAAAATGTCCTTAAGGTTGAGAGTGCGCGAGCATTTGAGGTAGCTTTTAAATCTTTATTTTTTCTGCCGGCAAGCCATGCACGAAAATCTTGTACTTCAAGGGCTGAAATTAGCTTTAAATCTACTTGCTCCCCGCCGTTACAGCTTGAAATAAATGAAATAAAGTAAAAGAGATCCGTGACATATGCGTTACACGTGTGCTTAGAATACTTCTTTATATTAGAAAGATAGCTGATCCAATCCTTAACAATACTTTTAAGTTCGGTGGAAATTAAAACACTCATAATTTGATAAGTTTTTTTATTATCAATATATTAGGTTATTTATTATAAGCAAGGAAAATAGATGTTTAGAAAGAAAGGTTTTCCATAATTAAATTAAAATTTAATAACTAACCGTTCTTCAAGCCTACTGAGCATTACCTTTTCACTAAAACTACTGTTTCTCCGAAGGTTTGATATGATATTTTCTCTTTTAGAATTAGGGTTTTCTTCGTTAAAATCATAAATTCTAGGCGTTATTATTCCTTCCTCCGTACATTCATTTTCACCACTACTGAGATTTAGTAATTTTTTAAAGTCTCTACTATTATTCTCAGCAGATATCTCGGCAACAAAGCTCTTTGCCTGCAAAAAATAGTTTTTAAGTAAATTTATGCCCATTACCGTATTAGCAGCTAATGCTATTGCCGAGAGGCAAACTAAAGTAACATTATTAAAAGTAATCGGGAAATAAGCAAAGGGAATTGCGATCAAAGGTGAATATAAGCATATAGATAAAGCTACTTCTTCAATAAATTTATAATTTATAAAACTTGAATTTTTATTTTGAGCATTATAAAACTTAGTTAGCTCTACGGATTCTTCCTCGCTCTCTGCTCCTATCATTTTTTTAATATCACGATTTGCGTTGTTCACTATATTTCCCTCTCGACTTCTACTTAGTATCCCCGTCATAGCGACTATCCAATATAATTTAACAATGTCATTAAGTTATACTTATTCTTTAATATTATTGCAACATTATTAATAACTAGCGAATGAGTTTTTTAAATTTAACTTAAGTCATTTAGGGATAAGCTTGTTTAAAGGGCTTGGTAAAAGGTTAACCTTATTTAAGTTATCCATATTGACCCAAGTTAACTTAACTTTTGCTTCTTGCTGAGCAATAGGAGAAATATCTTGAATGCTTATCGAGGGGGCTAAAAAGAGAAAATTAAATTCATGTGAATGGCAAACGGTAATATTAATAGTAGGGTTAAAAATATATTCCAGACAACCTAAAAACCTCCCCACTCCAAATTCATACCCTACTTCTTCACTTAATTCCCTTATTAATGCTGAAACGGCAGTTTCTCTATGTTCTATATACCCCCGGAAGATAAAATGTATTTCTATCCCAATCAGGATGAGAAACCAGTAATATATGATTATCGTGAATTATAATTCCTCTTGCAAGATTATGGATTACATTTTTAATCATTATTTGCCGAAAGTTAATATATTTGATTTCATATTATCGGATAGCTAAAAAGTTGCAATAATGAACATAATAAATAAACTTGTTAAATACGGATATGTTGTTCTTAAGAAGTAAGGTAAGATAATATTATAAAACGCGCCTTTAAAACTTTTACGGCGCGAATTAATTAAATGAAATATTTTTTATTGCAAAAAGTTAAGTTGGGTAGCAATTAATCTCCTCCGTCGCCAAGGCTATAATACGGTGATCTGCTATTATCATTAGTTGTCGCAAAACCATTGTCTAGTTCTCCGGGAAAGTTATCATTGATCGGATCATGAATCTGTATAGAACCACCGTCAATATTACTTAAATGTTCAGATATTTCATCTTCGATATGACTATCACTTTTTGCGGCTTCGAATTCACCATTTATTAAATCTTTATTTAAATCTTGTTTATATCCCTTATCAGTTGTTGTAATCATAGTTTCCTCAATATTAGTTTTTTAATTCTTATAATAATCGGCTATTACCATGCGTCTCAAGGAAGCAATGCCTTGATACTGTCAGGGAGCACTTTTTTTAACTTTTCAACCTCCAAAGGATCAATCTTATAATATAATGTTTTGAAAATGGCCTTTACTCCTTCTTCAATATCGATATTTTTGTGTGTTTCCGGTAATCCGTGTAATACAGCTGCCAAAAATTCTCCGTGCTTCCTATCTTTGACAGGGGTGTGATCAGGGTTCCAGGCTTCAAATAACAATCCTCTGACTAAAACGGGAAGCTGAGCGGCAAAATGTGCTAAATCATTTATAAGTAAATTATCTCTTAGCCTATGGAGTGTGGATTTGAGTAATGATAATGCCCTTCCTTCATTACCTTCATCCCAGCCCATGTGTTCTTCAATCTCATAGAGCCATGAATAAGTTTTATGCATTGTTTTATCGATTAAAGAGACGTGTGCCATTTAGACCTCCCTTATTTAAAAAAAATTAAAAAGGTTGAAATATTTTTTGCAAAATATAACTAAATGCTAAAAAGCTACATGCTGAAATAGCTAATATTTAAGCTAATTAAAAAAACTTTAAAAAGCAAACATAAAATAAGGTTTAATGGAAAAATTTTAATATGTTGTTAATATGATAAAGAGTTACTTTTTTTATTTGTTTATGAGCATGCTTAAGGTACTTAAGAATATAAATAAAAAAAGGAGCCCTGATTTTTAACTTAAGGCTCCTTAAACTTTATAATATGCTTCTTTTTCATACGCATTTTTTTATATTATATTCTCTGTTGATTTAGCGATCAACTTAGGTAACACTGCTAAAAATATAATATGGTTAACTTTTTTGATTCTTTATATTGCATTAATAACATTATTAATATGCTTCGCTTTTATCTTTCTAAATAGGAAAAGCAATAGGGTTAGAAAAACCGATAAATTATTCAGCTTCGGAAGTCTGATTGCCGTTCTCTTTATTATTTTAAGAGCGAGTCCATTGAAATTAATGTATTTTGCAAATATTTTGTTAGCCATTCTGCCTTTTATAAAGAATTTTAGAGTGCAATACGGAAAAATTAATGCTAGTAGTGATAGACAAGAGGTAAGCAAAGATGAAGCGTGCGAAATTTTAGGAGTAAATAAAAATGCTTCCGAAAAAGAAATAAAAGCAGCTTATAAAAAGCTTATACTTAAGAACCACCCTGACCACGGAGGTTCGAAGTACATAGCCCAAAAATTAAATAAAGCAAAAGATATATTATTAAAAGGAGATAGTAGCAATGAATAAATTTAGTATAATGGTATCACTTGGAATTATAGTCTTAAGCTCTACCAGTTGCGCACCGGTGGCAGTAGTAGCTACGGGTGAAGTCGGAGCCTCTATTGCCGAAGAGAGAACTCTAGGACATATAATTGATGATGCAACCATCATGGCAAAAATAAAGAATGAGTTTGCTCAAAAAGATGTAGCAAACCTTTTATCGAAAATCAGTGTAACCGTTAAAGAGGGTAGAGTCCTTTTAACCGGAAGCGTTGCTAAAAATCAACATGCCATAAGAGCAGTAAAAATAGCTTGGTCTACGGAAGGCGTTCATGAAGTAATCAATGAACTGGAAGTCGGTGATAAAGATATAAAAACACGAGCAAATGACTCTTGGATCGCTACCAAAATAAGAACAAAGCTTCTTTTCCAAAAAGGCGTAAGCTCAATTAACTACACCGTTGATGTAAATAACGGGGTAGTATACTTAATCGGTATTGCTAAAACTAAAAAAGAATTAGATTTAGCTGTTAGATTAGCAAGCCAAGTTAAAGGCGTTAAAGAGGTTGTAAGTCATATGACTTTAAAAAGCGACCCTAGAAGACATAAGAACTAAGTATATATGCTAATACTAGCTATAGAAGCTTGTTTAGGAGAGTGTTCGGTCGCTCTCCTAAATGGGTATGGTGCTATATCTTATATCTTAGAAAGCAGGGCTCATAAACAATCGGAAAAGCTAATTTTAATGATTGAGCAGGTACTTGAGAAAAATAATATTACTTATGAAGAGCTCGATTATCTTGCAGTTTCTAATGGCCCGGGAAGTTTTACCGGTATAAGAATAGGGGTTGCAACCGCCAATGCAATCGCTTTTGCAGCCGGTAAAAAAGTAATCGGTATAAATTGCTTGGAGACAATTGCTTTCGGTAAGGATGAAAAAATTTGTTCGGTTTTGGATGCGGGAAGGAACCAAGTATATGCACAAAAATTTATTAATCGAATTCCGCATAGTGCTATTGAGCTTGTTGAATATAGTTTAGTAAGTGAATTTGCTGCCGGCTTTAAAATAATAGGTAATAAATTTGCCGATGAGATAAATGTTCCGAACGCTAAGAATGTTGGTATAGCAGCATTAAAGTATTTGCAAAATTATAATACTGAGTTATTAAATGAAGTTGATCCTCTTTACATTAGGCTACCTGATGCTAAAATAAAAATAATTTAAATAATATATTAAAAATATATTTACTTAATAAATTTTTTATATATATCAGAAATAACTTATTAGATTTTAATTTTAGTAAATAAATGACCGAAAAGTTTATAATTGGAAGTGAGGAATGGTGTTCTTTACCGGAGCTTGGATTACCCGCAGTAAAGATTAGAGTTGACTCCGGAGCCAAAACTTCCGCTTTACATGCTTTTAATATCCATTGTTATGATGAGGGAGGTAAAGCTTATGCGAAGTTTGATGTTCACCCGATTCAAAACAATCGTAAAATTATTCATAGATGCATAGCTCCCGTTGTTGACAGAAGAGTAGTCAGAAGCTCTAACGGTGAAGTGGAAAAGCGAGTAGTAGTAGTTACGCCTATTAAGCTTGGTGACCAAGTTTGGGATATTGAAATCACTTTGACCAATCGGGATTCTATGGGCTATCGTATGCTGCTCGGTAGAGAAGCTATGCAAAATAAAGTTTTAGTTGATCCTGATGCTGTGTTCATAGTTTCCGATATTTCCGGCAAAGAAGCAAGGAATCTGTATAAACTTCATGTGTCTAAAAAAGCTTCTTTAAATATAGTTCTTCTTGCAAGCGACCCTGATCTTTATTCTAATCGAAGGATTATGGAAGCAGGTGAGCTGAGAGGACATAATATGAAGTTTATAAATGTTCGCCACTGTTATATGAATATAAGCGCCAATGAGCCGACTGTATGCTATCGAGGCGGTGAGATATTAAAAAGCGTTGATGCGGTAATACCGAGACTTAGGCCATCTACCACTTTTTACGGTTGTGCGGTAACCCGCCAGTTTCAAGCATCCGGTGCATTCTCCTTAAATGAAGCCGTTGCAATAACTCGCTCCAGAGACAAGCTGAGAAGTTTACAAATGCTTGCCGATAAAGGTATTAATATGCCTATAACCGGGTTTGCAAACTCACCTGAAGATACTAAGCATCTGATAAAGACGGTAGGAGGAGCTCCGCTGATTGTAAAATTATTAGAGGGAACCCAAGGAGTGGGTGTTGTTCTTGCAGAAACCAATAAAGCTGCTGAAAGCGTTATCAATGCTTTTAAGAGTTTAAAAGTAAATATTTTAGTTCAGGAATATATCAAGGAAGCAAAAGGAAAAGATATCAGATGCTTTGTTATTGACGGTAAGGTAGTTGGTGCAATGCAGAGAGTAGCAGCCGATGATGAATTTAGAGCAAATTTACATTTGGGCGGAGTAGCTGCGCCTGTCAAACTTACCCCTGAAGAAAAGAAAATGGCAATATCCGCTGCAAAAATATTAGGTCTTAAAGTAGCGGGAGTAGATATAATCAGATCTGATACCGGGCCGAAAGTTCTGGAAGTTAATTCTTCTCCCGGTTTAGAAGGTATTGAAAGTGTTAGTGGCGAGGATATTGCCGGTAGCATGATTGAAAGCATTGAAAGGCACGTGTTAGGAAAAGAATAAGTTTATCTTTTACACAATAATATATTTCTTATTTAACCTATTAGATTTCAATGCTTTATTCTTTAACTTAAAAAATACTAAATATAATTAAATTATAAGAATATTGCATAATTTTTAACATATGGTTATGTATTTGTAAAATTTTGGTAATGGTTAATAATTCTCCGATTGCTTTACCTTTACAACATAATCAATTAATTAAATTATTCAAAATACATGGCAATGGAAAGTATTATTAAATTTTTTGATCCGGATAAAGCTATAGTATTAGCTTTTTTAATAATCACCTTAATAGTAGGGATTATTGCCGGCAGAGATATTAAGAATATAAAAGATTATACAATAGCTAATAAGTCATATAGTACACCCGTCCTTGCACTTACTCTGCTTGCAACCATGATTGGGGGAGGAACTACAACCGGTGACACTGCCCAATTCTTTCAAGACGGATTAGTATATCTTATACCGAGCCTTGCTATTCCGATTGCGATATTTCTAGCTGCTAAGTATATAGCGCCTAAATTTGATAATCGTTTTGACGGTATGATTTCGGTTTCGGATATAATTAAATATTTCTACGGAGTAAAAGCAGAGGTGTTTTCAGGTCTTGTCGGATATGCCGTTTGCTTAGGAGTACTTGGAGTGCAGTTTACTGCTTTAGGCTCTTTAATGGCTTCTTTTCTAAGTATTAACTATTCGACTGCAATTTATACAGCTTGCAGTTTAATAGTCTGCTACTCTACGTTCGGGGGGATAAAATCGGTTACTATGACTGATGTGCTGCAGTTTGCCATATTAATAGTCGTTATCCCGTTGGTTGCAAGCGTTGCTATAACTGAAGTAGGAGGGTTAGCTAAAGTTTTTTCTAACCCGAATCTAACCTATCATTTTCATATTCTTTCTCACCCGAAATTTGATGAGTATATTGCATTATTTCTTTTTATGGTTATCCCGCTTGTAATTTTTCAGCCGCATTTAATTCAAAGATATTTAATGGCGCAAAACCATAATCAACTAAGTAGGATAACATATATATACTCTTTCCTTTCTTTTGCTTTAATATTTATAGTAGTATGTATGGCTTTTTCCGCGCTTAAATTATTTCCTAATATTGAACCGAAAGCTGTAATTCCAACCATTATAGACAATTTATTACCCCCGTTTATGAAAGGAGTTGCGATTTCAGGAATGATTGCGGTTATTATGTCGACTGCCGATTCTTCCCTTAACTCAGCAGGCATACTGATAGCCCATAATGTTTTCCCTGAAAAATATTTTAATACGGAAATCGGAAAATTAAATTTAATGAAGGTGTCAACTTTAATTACCGGTGCGCTAGGGATATTTATATCTTTACAAAATTATAATATTGTAAGTTTACTTGTAATTACCAGTTTATTGCTGGTATCCTCAATAGGAATCCCTTTGCTTTTCGGCTTACTTAAATTTAAAGTAAGTAAAGAATCATTTTGGGTATGTAACTTAGTTTCTATAATGTCATTTCTTGTCACTGAGGCAATTGGACTTCAAGATTTTTCAATCCCGATTATTATTGCTCTTTTGGGATTTATCGGCTTTATTTCAACACATATTATACAAAACCGTTGCATTGCTTTTGTGGGTTCTAAAGTGCCCGATAAGAAGAAAAATATTAAATTTAACAATATGCAGTTAGTTAAAATAATTAGTAAATACTTACCTACCCCGAAAAATATATATCAATACTCTAACGATAAAGTTAAAAGATATGGTGCTAACTACCTAATGTTCGGGATATTTTGTTGTATTAACTATGTGGTGCCTTACTTTATGTGGACATATCAGGAGCCTACGCATTACCTTATTATGCTTGAATTAAGGATATTTGCGGGAATGTTGTGCGTCGGTTTATTAATGAAAGATTATTGGCCTGAAAAATTGAAACATTATTTTCCTTTATATTGGCATTTTACGCTCATGTATTGTTTGCCGTTTGTTACAACCGTAATGCTAATTATATTAGAAGCGCACTATGAGTGGTTAATTAATTTAACTTTATCAATAATGCTGCTTACAATGCTTGTAGATTGGTTAAGTTTTATTTTGATCTCATTAGCCGGTATGCTTTTCGGATTTTTATTTTATGAGTTGGTTATTGGTGATGCTATTCTACCCGCTGATTTTGAAACTATATATTTATCTATATATGTTTGTCTGTTTGCAAGCTTAATCGGTATTTTGTTTGCACGCCCAAAGGAACTTAATTCCGAAGAAAAGCTAGAGGCTATGCAATTATTCGGAGGTGCAATTGCTCATGAGGTTAAGACTCCGCTTGCTACAATCAATATGGGGGCTCAATATATCTCACTTCTTGCTCAAAAAGTAATGGATAAAAAGCAGGCTATATCAAGCATAGCTGAAAAAGATAATGCTTTGAAAGCTTTGCAGGAAACTTGTATATTACTGAAAAAAGCAAGTATTGAGGGGATAAGCACGGTAGATAGATTGTTAACTTCCTTAAAAGCTATGGTAATTGCTCAAGATAAAGATGAATATTCAATAAAAGAATGCTTAGAAGAAACTATAAAGGATTTTATGGTTTCAACTGAATCTTTAGGAAAAGTGAATATAAATATTGAAAATGATATTATATTTTACGGATCAAAGCATTATATAAAACATGTATTATATAATTTATTCAGCAATGCATTAAAGCATGGCGGCAGTAATGTAGAAATAGATATTTGGTCAGAAGATCATAAGTTATATTTTAAAGATTATGGAAAAGGGATTAGTAAGGAAGACCTCCCGCACATTTTTGAAAGGTTTTATACTAAGAGTAGCAAAGGCACAGGTATAGGTTTATCTTTTTGTAAAATGGTAATGGAGGAAATGGGGGGAGCTTTAGAGTGCAGATCAGAGTTGGGTAAATATACTGAATTTATACTTAAGTTTGCATAGGTTTAGTTAATTAATCATAAAAGTAGATTTATGCATTTTTATAATACTTTATTACGTTAGGCTATATACAACACCTTGCAATATTGTATTATCCATAACCTTAAACTTATACGAGCATTTTATGCTAAAGCCACAAACGGAGAAATAGCTAACACAATGATTATTAAAATATAATAAAATTTAGCTTTCATGAATCTCTTTGAATATAGCTTGTAACCCTTCTTTATAGCTTGGGTATCTTAAATTAATACCTAAGCCCTGTTTAACTTTATTATTGCTGACACGCTTACTTTCCAGATAAAATGATTGTGCCATTTCCGATAACTCAGCTTCCTTAAAAGCAATTGATTTCGGAGGAGTTAAGCTTAAAAGCTTATAAGCATATTCAGTAACTTCGTTCTGCGCACACGGATAATCATCGGATAAGTTATAAACTTCATTTTTAGCTGAAAAATTTATTGCTTTTTCAACCATCTGAGCAATATCATTTACATGAATTCTGGAAAAAAAATGATTAGGTTTAATAATAACTTGAGCTCTACCTGATAAAATCTTCTCAAACTCACTCCTATTAACTCCGTAAATTGCGGAAAGCCTAAATATATTAACAGCTGCTAATTCGGTAAGACTTTGCCATTGTGATTCAGCTTTAAGCCTTAGAAGTGATCTGGAGTTCTCGGTTTTTGTCAAACTCTGTTCATCTACCCATTTACCCTGATAATCCCCGTAAACTCCGGTTGTTGAAAAGTAGCCTATCCATTTCAGGTTAGGTAACTTTTTGATTTGATATAAAAATCGGTTGTATATTATATCACCATCTTCTTTAGGCGGTATGGAAAGAAGTATATGAGTAACTGATTTAGGTATAATGATAAGATCATCAAAATCAATTATTTCAATTATCGGCTTATCGGGAACGTTGGCCGGATTACGTTTTGTGCCCGAATATTTCCAATTTTCAGGTTCTAATGAATTTAGCTCTCTTATAACTTCAAGAGCAGTGTAACCAAGCCCGAAACAAAACAAGTGATTTTTCATAAGTCACTCCCCCTAAAAATTTATAACTCTTTTCTCATAAAGTGGCAATCATAGCCCTCTATCAACTGCTTTACCGTACCAATGCATTCATAACCTATTTTCTCATAAAAAGGCCTTGCCTGGAACTCAAATGTTTCAAGCAGAATATATCGCGAACCTTTTAATTTTGTAAACTTATCCAGTTCGTTAAAAAGTTTAGTCCCGAGCTTTTGGTTCCGATGTTCTTCATCAACCCACGCCCACGCAACTTTTGCATACCTTCCCAAGTTACCCGAGATACCTCCGATCACTTTCCCTATCTTATTTTGAACATATATAACAAAGCTATCTCCTCCTACTACTCCGTTAAAATAGGCAGAACTGTAAGATCTAACTCCTTGCTTAAGTATTTCAGTAATTTCAGAATTTTCAGAGGCCTGCACAATTAATTTATATTCCATAAATCTTCCCTATGATTTAACCGGTAATACCTACTTTATATATACCCTATATAAAACAAGCAAAAAAATATTCCACCTATTTGTTTATTTCTTTGATAAAATTAATCTTTTTCATTATACTCGTGGGCAAAAATATGAAGCTCCGGCATGGTCAAACAACATCCATATAAAATCTTAGATAGTGTTAACTACCCTTCCGATTTAAAAAACTTAAATATTGAAGAATTAAAACAGCTCTCTGAAGAGTTAAGAGAAGAAATCATATCTACCATATCCAAAATGGGCGGACACTTGGGCGCCGGTTTAGGAGTCGCCGAACTTACCGTTGCATTGCATTATGTTTTTAATACTCCGAAAGATTTGCTGGTCTGGGATATCGGGCATCAGGCATATCCGCATAAAGTATTAACCGGCAGGAAAGATAAATTACATACCATAAGACAACCCGGGGGTATTTCAGGATTTTTAAAACGCTCTGAAAGTGAATATGACGTATTCGGGGCAGGGCATAGCTCCACCTCTATCTCGGCTGCTTTAGGTCTTGCCGTTGCAAGAGATATAAATGAAAGCGACCATGATGTGATTGCAGTAATCGGAGATGGTTCAATTAGCGCAGGAATGGCTTATGAAGCGATGAATAATGCCGGGCACCTGAAGAAAAAAATGGTTGTGGTATTAAATGACAATAAAATGTCGATTGCACCTGCAGTCGGCGCAATGAGCCAATATCTATGTAGGCTTATGTCATCGAAGCCTTATTTAAGCGTAAGGAGTCTAGCGAAAAATTTTTTAAACCATATGCCTTCCCCTATAGAAAATTTTGCTAAGAAAGCTAAAAAATATGCTAAGGATTTTACTACAGGCGGAAACTTCTTTGAAGAAATGGGATTTCACTATGTAGGCCCGGTTGACGGGCATGACCTTGAGCAACTGGTTCCTATTTTGGAGAATATAAAAGAAGCGGAAGGGATTTCAAGCCCGATACTTCTACATGTTATAACTAAAAAAGGAAAAGGATTTGGTTCACCTGAAGAATGTTCGGAAGGATTTCATGCAGTATCCAAGTTTGATTTAGATACTAAAATTCAGATCAAGTCAAAAAGTATTAGACCTACCTATACTAAAGTGTTTGCCGAAAGTTTAACTAAAATTGCTGAATATGATGAAAGTGTGGTCGGTATCACGGCAGCAATGCCTTCAGGTACAGGGCTGAATATATTTGCGGAACGGTTCCCCGATAGGATGTTTGATGTTGGGATTGCCGAGCAGCATGCGGTAACTTTTGCAGCAGGCTTAGCACTTGATAAGGTTAAGCCGTTTGTTGCTATTTATTCAACATTTTTGCAAAGAGCATTTGATCAAGTAGTACATGATGTTGCTATTCAATCACTACCGGTAAGATTTGCAGTTGATCGAGCAGGCTTAGTCGGATCAGACGGCTCTACGCATGCAGGTTCTTTTGATATAGCATATCTGGCAATGTTACCGAACTTTGTAGTTATAGCACCAAGCGATGAGCTTGAATTAATGCGCGCCGTACAAACTTGCTATATGATTAATGACAGGCCGTCGGCTTTCAGATTTCCAAGGGGGGAAGCCGCATGTGCGGAGATACCTGCCGAGATTGAGACGTTTATCATAGGTAAGGGTAGGGTGGTAAGAGAAGGTAAGAGAGTAGCCGTCCTTTCGCTTGGTACCAGGCTTGAGGAAGCTTTAAAAGCTGCTCACGAAATTGAAAAACAATTTAATATTAAAATTACCGTAGCTGATGCAAGATTTGCTAAACCTATTGATGAGCAGCTAATCTTAAATCTTGCCGAAAACCATGAGGTGCTGATTACACTTGAGGAAGGAGCGATAGGTGGGTTCGGTTCTCATGTAATGCAATTTTTATCGCAGGAAGGGTTACTTGATTCCAATAATCTAAAATTCAGAGCAATGTTCTTACCTGATCGATTTATCGATCATAATAATGTGGATGTTATGTATGAAGAAGCAGGACTAAATGCTTCTAAAATTATTAAAGAAGTAGTAAAACTATTAGATATGAAACTGAAAAATGCTGCTTGAACAAAATCAAATAGAAAAGCTTATTATTTTAGTTAAAGAAGCCGGAGAGCAGGCGAGGAGGTATTATGACTTTTCGGATATCAATGTGCAGTATAAGTCCGATAAATCTCCTGTAACAATTGCAGATCAAGAGTTAAGTGATTTAATTACCGTACAACTTACCAAAATGTTTCCACAAATACCGATTATTTCCGAAGAAGCGGATCAGGAACATAATATGGATATATTGAAAGAAAACGATACTTACTGGCTAATTGACCCTATTGACGGCACAAAATCTTTTATTAGAAAAAAGGGCGACTTTACAATCAATATCGCTTTAATTGAAAATAAAACCTCTAAATTCGGTATTATTTACCAACCCTTAAAACAAGCCCTATATTATACAGGAACTGATAAAAAAGCTTACAAGGAACATAGCGGCATTACTACTCAAATAAAAGTTAACCGGGATATAAAAAACGATAAAGCAATAAATATTGTAGTTCCGACCAGGCACTTAGGTGAAGATGCTTTAAATTTTATCGCTTCGCTTAATGTTATTTCGTCAGATCAGGTTTCAAGCTCTTTTAAGTTTTGTTTAGTCGCGGAAGGAATATATGATATGTATTCAAATTTCTCACGCATAAACACTTGGGATATAGCCGCCGGGCATGCTATTTTGACTTGCGCCGGAGGTTTAATTTTCGATAGAAAGGGTAATATACTAACCTACAATAAAAATTCTTTAAGATGTCCGAATTTCGTGGCTTTTAGCTCTCATATCGGAGAAGAATATATTAGGGAAAAATTAGCGGAGTTATTATAATTTCATTGATAATAACAATTCTTGACAATCGCTCTGATTTAGTGTTTATATACCACAAAAGGTGGGGTTTTCCCGCCTTTTGTTTTAATTAATTTTTAAAAGACATGGCAATTTACCAAACACAAGCGGAAAGTAAAATTTTTGAGATTATTAATGAATCAGTTAGGGCTTTAGGCTTTGATATAGTCAGAATTAAAAATCTCCAAGCAGGGAGAAGCAAGACCTTGCAAATCATGATTGATAGAATGGATAATGAGAATATTGCTATTGAAGATTGTGAACAAGTTAGCAGACATATATCCACACTGCTTGATGTTGAGGATATAATCGATGAAAGATATACCCTGGAAGTTAGCTCTCCCGGCTTAAATAGGCCGTTAACTCGTTTAAAGGATTTTGAAAATAATATAGGTAATATAATTAAGTTAACTATATTTGAAGCAGTAGACGGAAGAAGAAGGTTCATCGGTAAAATCAATGAAGTCAACGAAGAAAATATTGTAATTTTGCCGAAAGATGCAAATGAAATAATAAATTTAAATTTTAATAATATTGAAGAAGCTTTCTTGCAATATTTTGATTCTAATATAAACTCTAACACGAAATAAACGAGGTTTTAAGCTAAGATGAGCGAGAGAAGTTTTGGAAGTACTGAAATCTTACAAATCGCAGATGCTGTTGCAAGAGAAAAATCCATACATAGAGATTTAATTCTTGAAGCATTAGAAGAAGCTGTGAGAATTGCAGCAAGAAGAAAGTATGGTCATGAACATTCAGTTCGTGCTGAAATTGATCGTAAAACCGGAGAAATTAGGCTTTATAGAGAAATGTTGGTCGTTGACAACGTGGAAGATGAATTAGGTGAAGAAGTTGATGAATATATTAGAAGTTTAAACAAAATTGCGCTCTCGGATGCAAAAAATAAAAGTGAAGATGCCGAAGTCGGCGATATAATTTCAGAACCGCTTCCTCCTATTGACCTGGGAAGAGTTGCTGCCCAATCCGCCAAGCAGGTAATTACCAATAAAGTTAGAGAAATTGAGAAGAATAAACAATATGATGAGTTTAAGAACAGAGTCGGCGAAATTATAAGCGGAGTAATTGAAAAAGTAGAATACGGAAATATTCTAATCAAAATCGGTTCGGCAGAAGCTTTAATTAAAAAAGAAAATCTTCTTAAAAATGATAAAGTGAAGCAAGGTGATAGAATTAGGGCATTAGTGCTTGAAGTTAATAAAGACAGCAAAGGACCGCAAATTGTTCTTACAAGAACTCACAACGATTTCCTTTCTAAATTATTTACTCAAGAAGTTCCTGAAATTTATGATAGAATTATTGAGATTAAAGCAGTGGCGAGAGACCCGGGCTTAAGATCTAAGATAGCAGTGTATTCCTCGGATTCTTCAATAGATGCAGTCGGTTCATGCGTAGGTGTCAGAGGTTCAAGGGTTCAAGCAGTAATATCCGAGCTGGGCGGTGAGAAGATTGATATTATTCCCTGGAGTTCGGATTATGCAACACTGGTTGTTAATGCGCTTGCTCCGGCCGGAGTCACTAAAGTTATTATTGATGAGGATAAGAAAAGAATTGAGGCTGTCGTTCCCGATGAGCAATTAAGTATTGCAATCGGTAAGCGGGGGCAGAATGTGAGGCTTGCTTCTCAGATAGTGGGCTGGAACTTGGATGTAATTACCGAAGATTTGGAATCTAAGAGAAGAACTGAAGAATTTAATGCAATTACTGCTAAATTTATGGCTGCTCTTGATTTGGAAGAAATTTTAGCCCAACTTCTTGCTTCAGAAGGATTTTCCTCAATTCAAGACATTGCTGATGCGGAAATTAAAGATTTAGCCAATATTGAAGGGCTTGATGAAGGTATTGCCGAAGAGTTGATTTCCAGAGCCGGGCAATATGCTTTAGTTCATGAGGATGCTTCGCAATTAATTACCCCGCAGGCGGAAGAGCTAAGCAAGGTTGATCCTGAAATTCTAAAACTGGAAGGTATAACTAATGATTTTGCTATAAAATTATATAAGAGCAATATCAAAAAATTAAATGATTTAGCGGACTTATCTCATGATGAGTTAGTAGAGCTCTGTCCGAAAAGCGGGCTTAGCAACAAAGAAATTGATAATATAATTATGGCTGCAAGAAAGGTTGCGTATTTCGAACCTGAGGCAGCTCAAAAATAAATTCTCGGCGAGGTAGTATTTAATGAGTGATAATAAAGACCAATCTACAGGCAAAAAAACTTTAACACTAAAGTCAGGTACTTTGGGTCTTAGTAATGCCGGAGGTAAGCTTGGTGTACCCGGGGGGGTACAGATAAAAAACAGGCCTGCTCAACAACCGGTTACTCATTCAAAAGGTACTGTTGTAGTTGTTACTAAAGCAAGAGGTTCAACTAAGGCTGCTCCTAAACAAAAAGTCAGTAACTACGGAACTGATGAATTAGACGGGTTAACTTTAGAAGAAAGAGAAAGAAGAGTTGAAGTTTTACGCCAAGCCGAAATAGATAAAAAAAGGGAACAAGAAAGGATTAAAGAAGAAGAAAAAATACGCTTGGAGCAACAGGAGCTTATCAGTAAAGCTAAAAAAGAGGCTGAAGAAGCCGCAGCAAATAAAGCCCGGGAAGAGAAAGAAGAAGAAAAAGTAGTAGTTGCAGAACCTGAACCGATAGTGGAAAGAGTAGAAGAAAACATAAGCCCTGAAGAGCAAAAAAGAATTGCACAAGAAAAACAGAGACATGAAGAAGAAGCTAAGAAAAGAAGTAATGAGCTAAAGGCTATACTTCTTACTAAAGGGAAAGTTAAAAATTTAAATACCATTGGTGCAGGTTTAAAACCTAAAGAAGAAAAACAACCTGAAACCGAAGTTAAAAAAGATACTGTCGCTGTAGCGGATAAAGAGACCAAACCTGCGGACACTAATATTAAGCCCGGGGTCATAATCGCTAAGAAGAAAACTAAAGCTGAGATTGAGGAAGAAGAAAAATTCACTGCTCCGGTTAAAAAAGCGGAACCCGATAAGAGAGTTAATAAAAAGCTCTCTGTTGCACAAGTTATGATGATGGATCAGGAAGACGGAACTTTCAGAAGAAACAAAAGCTCCTCACCGTTTAAAAGATCTAAAGATAAATTTAAGCGAAATTTTGATGCTCCGAAAGATAAGGAAAAAGTTTTCCGTGAAGTTATTTTACCTGATGTAATCAGTGTTCAAGAACTTGCAAACCGTATGTCGGAAAAAGCTGCGGATGTTATAAAAGCATTAATGAAAATGGGGATGATGGTTACTCTAAACCAATCAATTGATGCGGATACTGCTGAACTTATTGCCACAGAATTCGGTCATAAAGTAAAAAGAGTAACTGCTGAGGATATTGAAAAATCATTGCTTAGTGAAATTGAAGATTCTCCTGAAAGTTTAAAAACCAGACCACCGGTTGTTACGGTAATGGGGCACGTTGATCACGGTAAAACTTCATTGCTTGATGCTCTAAGATCTACCGATGTAGTCGGCGGCGAAGCAGGTGGTATTACTCAACATATCGGAGCATATCAAGTTAAACTTGAAAGCGGCCATTATATTACATTCCTGGATACTCCGGGTCATGAAGCATTTACCGCAATGCGTTCCAGGGGCGCTAAAGCGACTGATATAGTAGTTCTGGTTGTTGCGGCTGATGACGGTATAATGCAGCAGACAGTTGAAGCAATTAACCATGCAAAAGCAGCTGAAGTTCCTATAATTGTTGCAATTAACAAAATTGATAAACCGGATGCGGATGCTAATAGAGTTAAAAATGAACTATTAATCCATGGGCTTGTTCCTGAAGATATGGGCGGTGATACCATAGTTGTTGAAGTTTCCGCTAAAAAAAGGATTAACCTTGATAAACTTGAAGAGTCAATATTGCTACAAGCTGAGGTGATGGACTTAAAAGCTAATCCTAATAGGCTTGCCAAAGGGGTGGTAATTGAAGCTCAAGTGGATAAAGGGCGAGGGGTTGCAACGACTCTTTTAGTTCAAAACGGAACATTAAGAAACGGTGACTTTATTGTTGCCGGAACGGCATATGGTAAAGTTAAAGCTCTAAATAATGATAAAAGACAGAGAACTACCGAAGCAGGGCCTTCAACACCTGTAGAAGTTCTTGGATTAAATGAAGCTCCGATTGCCGGAGATGAATTTATCATAACGGCTAATGAAAAATTATCTAAAGAAATTGCTGAGTTCAGAATTAATAAAGAAAAGGAAAGAGCCTTAATAAGTTCCAGAAAAACTTCTTTAGAGCAATTATTCTTAAAAGCTAAAAACTCCCACTTTAAAGAGTTTAATATTATTATTAAAGCGGATGTACAAGGTTCCGTCGAAGCTATTTCCAATAGCTTAATGAAGCTTTCTACCGAAGAAATTCAAGTTAAATTGCTGCATATGGGCGTTGGTGGAATTACGGAATCCGATATTACTCTTGCTAATGCATCCGAAGCATTCATCGTCGGGTTTAACGTAAGAGCGAATAGCCTTGCGCGTGACCTCGCCAGAAAGCATGGTGTGGAAATCAGATACTACTCGGTTATTTATAATTTGGTTGATGATGTTAAAGCAGCTATGTCAGGCATGCTTTCACCGACTATTAAAGAGCATATTCTAGGGTATGTTGATATTAAAGAAGTATTTGATTTAAGTAAGTTCGGTAAAGTAGCGGGATGCTATGTAACAGAAGGGATGATTAAAAAACAAGCTAATGCTAGGCTTATTCGTGATAACGTAGTTATTTTCGATGGTAAACTAAAAGCTTTAAAACGATTTAAAGATGATGTTAAAGAAGTTAGAACAGGATTTGAGTGCGGTATGTCATTTGAAAACTATGAAGATATTAAGCCGGGTGACAAAGTTGAAGCTTATGAGCTTATTGAAGAGGCAAGAACTTTATAATGACTAAAATTTACTCTAAACCTCCATCCAGTAGGCAACTGCAAATCGGCCAGGAAATAAGGAGCGCATTATCGGAATATTTTATAAAGGGTGAATATTATCATCCCCTATTAGAAAGTGTTATGATTACTATTACGGAAGTAAGAATTAGTCCTGACTTAAAACATGCTACCGTTTTTATACTTATTTCCAAATTTGAAGATAAGCCGTTAGTTTTAAAATTTTTAAAAGAAACTGCTCCTGAAATTCGTAAAGCAATGTCAGGAAAATTAAAATTAAGATTTTCTCCCGAGCTCAGGTTTGCACTTGATGAAACGCAAGAAAAGGCAGCTAAAATCGAATCTCTTTTCAGTGCGCTCAATAAAAAATAGTGGTCTTTTCATTGCTTAAGAGTTAGACTTAAATATAAGAGGCAATAGTAGTTAAAAGGGGAGTTAACTATGACTAAGGTTATTAACCAATTGAAAGTTATCCTAGCTGATACTTATTCACTTTATTTAAAAACTCAAAATTATCATTGGAATGTCGTTGGTGAGCATTTCAACTCTTTACATAAAATGCTCGAAGAGCAATATGAGCAATTAGCGGAAATGGTCGATGAAACGGCGGAAAAAATCAGAATGTTAGGAGAGAAGGCTCCGGGAACTTTTAGTGAATTCAGCGCACTTAGTAGTACAAAAAACCCGAATTCGGAGTATCCGTGGAGAAAAATGGTAGAAGACCTCTTAAATGATCATAAAAACATGTGTACTAATATTGAAAAGTTTATAAAAATTTGCGAAGAAGAGCATGATTATACTACAAATGATATGCTTACCCAAAGGCTGGCATTTCATCAAAAAATTTGTTGGATGCTTAAGTCTTTAATTGCAGGTTAAATAGGTATACTAAGTTAAGATTAAGAAGTCCGTCTTTAGCCGCACTTTGTGGCGCGTGCTTGTATAAAGGATTGTATAATTTATACATAATCCTTATAAAAAATTTATTTAATCTTAGCTGGTTTGCTTGTATATCTATAGAAAGATGAGTTGAATATTTACAATTATTTATGAAAAAGTTTTTTAAGTGCTTTATTTTATTATTAGTATTACTTCCTTCCGCTTGTACGCAAACCAAACTGTTTGTTCAAGCGCCTAAGGAACCACCTTATACTCCGCCGTTAAAAAATGTTAATGTGGCACTGGTTTTAGGGGGAGGGGGATCTAAAGGGATCGCTCATCTTGGAGTATTGAAAGTTTTTGAAGAAAATAACATTCCTATAGATTTAATTGTCGGGTGTAGTGTAGGTAGTGCCGTTGGAGCTTTATATGCAGATAATCCCAACGCCGAGGAGATCAAAAATAAATTAATTAATATTAAAAGAGAAGAATTATTGGATCCTTCAATTGGTGATTCCTTGCAAATGCTTGTTACCCTGAAAGGGCCGATTAGAGGATATTATTATCAAAAGTTTTTAGCAAAAAACCTTAATACAAAAAATATTGAATCTTTGAAAATTCCTTTTGTTGCAGTTACAACCGATATAGGCACCAATAATCTCTTTGCTATAAGAACAGGGCCTATTGTACCTGCCGTGCATGCTTCATCAGCTATTCCGCCCTTATTTACCCCGGTAAGAATTTACGGCAGAACCTTAGTTGACGGCGGAGTCAAAGCGCCTGTACCGGTAAAAGTTGCCAAGCAATACGGATCTAAAATTATAATTGCGGTAGATATCAGCGCGCCGCCGCCGAAAGATGAATTGGGGAATATGCTGGATTTAACTTACAGAGCATTTTGGATATTTTATTATGAGCTCTCAAGACTACAAGCCAAGAAGGCTGATATAGAGATACATCCGAATATGGACGGTTACGGCACTTTCGATGACGGCAGTAAAAATGAAGAGCTTTATCAAGCGGGTATGGATGCGGCAAATAAATCGATATGTGATATTAAACGTAAATTAGAAGAGCTCGGTATACCGCTTAAGAGTAAATAAATTAATTTTTTACTAAGAAGTTGATTGCCGAATTTGTACTGGTTGAGATTTAATCCGGCGGTTATATAAAATAGGAATAAGATAATCGGAGATTAGTTATGAACTTAAAACAAAAAATAATAAAGCCGAAGTTAGGATGAATTAGCAAAGAGATTAGGCAACATATCCAGTGCATGCAAGACAATGGGCTATAGTAGAGATAGCTACTATAGATTTAAAGAACTATATGAGAATGGAGGGGAAGAAGCAAGGTATATTAGATCCCCCGGAGGAGTAAGATCGATATGGCTTAGGCATGATCTGAATAATATAAAGAAGCGCTTATTAGCCTTAGAAACAAAAGATTATGAGGTGAAGTTAAAAGATCATGATTTAAGATTCATTACCACATCTTTCGCATATAGTTGTAACCTTGGTCCAACACAAGTGGAAAGATGCTTACAACAGTTTAGTCGTAAACAGATAGCTTGGCTTTTTAATCAGGGTATGGGGGCATTATTTAGCAACTTTATTCCTTGTGGAGTACATGAAGCAATTTATATATTTAACGATCTAATAGCAAACGAATCAAAAATCCAACCTAAGAAAATTCACGGTGATACAGGTGCTCAAAGTGAAGTAGTTTTTGGCTTCTCAGTACTACTTGCTATTCAGGTTATGCCCAGGATCAGAAATTTCAAGCATTTATGGTACTATAAACCTGACAAGAAACCCATATAGAGAGTATTTTTACAGATGAAACTATAGATTGGGAAATTATAAAAACACACTATTAGGGGTACCAGGCCCATTTGTGTCAAAATTTACGGTTTAAGAAATAAATATTATTTGGGATAATACTTTTTCCTATATTTTACCTACCATGTACAGATATATATTGAACTAAGTTAAAGTCTACAATTTCAGTATCAAATTTTTTCAGAAAAAATGATAAATCTAGCTTTCACAGCTTAGGTTAATAGTTTACTAAATTTTCATATTACTTTGTAATAATTTCACCAAGATCTGGACAGCGAACATGTTGTCTTCCATCATACATCTTTACATAAGATTCGGGTATTGTTGTTATTACTTTACTAATTCCCTCTATAATAGTATCCATGGTATCATGGAGTAACGCTTTGTACATTGTTTTTGTGAGTTCTATACGTAACTCAGGAAAAATGTTCCAGTCAAATTGCGCAAGTTTTTCTTCAAGTATAGGTGATATAAGATGTGTAATTTTGAATGCCTTAATTTTAGCCTCTCTATCTTCGTGTGTTTCATAAGCTTCACCTAAGATGTAAGAGATGCAGCTATGCATCTTTTCTATTATATACTGCAACCAACATATAATTTCTTCCATTAGTGATTGTTGAGGTTTAGTATCTTCTTTGTATGCTTTGATTGCAGTAGTTGCCATATGATTTAATATAAACCAGAGTTTGTCTTTAGTAACTATTGATATTAACTCTTCTATATAATCAATTTCAGGAGAATACTTCTGTTCGTATCCATATTCTCTTATTAACTCCCTTGCGCATCTTTGCTTTAATAACTCTAATATTTCTTCATTTTTTAGGAAAGTTGCACATATGTGTGGATATGTAGATTTCTTTATTAAAGAATTAAATGCTAACTCAGTAATATAAAGTTGTAGCTCGCCAGGCAAGTGTTTAAATCTTAGGTATTTATTAATTTCAATAACAACTAAACTTCTACCAAAATTATTTATCTCATCACATACAATCTTAAATTCTTCATTATTTTTTATTTGTAATATATTTAAACATTCAGCTAGAATAAATTGTGGAAAAGGTCTTTTTATTCCATATGCTAGATAAAGCTGAGCCAAACTAAAAGTAATGCCATGCCCTCTTGTCCAAGCATCTTCACCATCATGGGTAGAATTGATAAAGTCAGGATTCATTTTCAAGAGAAATTTTCTTGTCTCTAGAAATGCTGTATCATTATGAATACCACAAAAAGGTAGAAGAAAGGTATTATATCCATTACTATTAACAGAGTTAATAAACATTGGATTCTGCTCAAGCAACCATTCCATAATCTCTAGTTTTTGATGACTGCAAGCAAGGGTAAAGCCATTATATCCATATTCATTAACAGATTTAATTAACTCAGGTTTTAATCCATAAAGCCATTTAACAATTTCCAAGGATACTGTACTAGCAGTCAAAAACACATCTTCAGGTTCAATAAAGCCCTGCTTAATTTGGTAGAGCCATTGAGCAATCTCTAAGTACCCGCTCTCGATAGCAATTGTAAATACACTTTCATTTCTCCATTTGCTGACAAATTCAATAAACTTTGGCTTTTTTTCAAAAAGCCATTTCATTATTTCTAAATGACCTCCTTTAGCAGCCATTAAAAATGCATTTGCTTTATAACAATCAACTGCATTGATAACTTCTTGGTTTCTACTTAAAAGCCATTCCATTACATCTAAATATCCTCTTTCTGCAGCAAATAAAAATGCTTGTTCTTCATCATATGTAGGTTTTGATGGAAAAGAATTTATAATATCTGGTCTTTTTTCCATTAACCATTTCATTATTTCTAGTTTACCGTGGTAAGCTGCTTCTAGGAAGACATAAGGTATAGAAAGATTTTTAGATTCAAAATCATTAGGAATTTTTTTGAACAACCACTTTACTAGTTTGAGGTTCCCACTCCCAGCAGCTGCCACTAAAGGGTTTATTTTTTTGTGTAAGGAATTGATATAGCTCGGCTTTTGGTTTAATAGCCATTTCGTCATTTCTAATTGACCATTTCGAGCAGCAAGCATAAATGCATACTCCTCGCCTGAGTCTCCAAAATGCTCTTGGTCAACTGAACTTAAAAACTCATCCTTTGCTTCAGGAAATCTGCTAATTAATTCCTGAGCTAACTTAATAAATCCCCGCATTGCAGCATGCAAAAATATATTTGCTCCAAGCTTATCATCTGTTATCTCTACTAACTCCTCTGATGTAAAATAATTAATGATGTCTAAGAGCTTTTCTTCATGCCCGATTACCATCATGTTTATTAATACATCCTTATTAGGTTTAATAACTCTAAGAGCATTATTTTCTTGCTTTTTCATATTTTATATAACTCAATTAAATAATTTATAAAACCATTAATTATCAATATTATACCTCAGTTTAATGGTAATAAACAGCTGTCTCTTAAATAAATTTTCAAATAAATGATTTATATGCAATATTAGGAATATTAGACCCATTCGTATCAAAATTTACGTTTTGAATAAAATCATAAGGAACCCTATTAATCATGAATGTTAATATAGAGTATATTCTAACCTGATGTCAGATTAAACCAACAATGTTGCCAGATTAGAGTTAAAATATTAATTTATTGACACTTATTATCTCATATCATAGACTCCAACTTGACACTTTGATTCTCCAAAGAGAAGAATAATGACAGGAAAGAAAATAGGTTATCTTCGTGTTAGCACTTTTGAACAAAATCCTGAAAGACAGCTTGAGGGCATTAAGCTAAATAGATGTTTTATTGATAGAGCTTCAGGTAAAAACGTTACAAGGCCGCAGCTTGATGCTATGCTCGACTATGTTCGGGAGGGTGATACAGTATTTATCCATAGTATGGATCGTTTGGCACGTAATTTGGATGACTTACGCAGGTTAGTAACTCAGCTAACAATACAGAAAGTTAAAATTAAATTTATTAAAGAAGATTTAACCTTTACAGGCGAAGATTCTGCTATGTCGAAACTCTTACTATCGGTTATGGGGGCATTTGCTGAGTTTGAACGCTCATTAATTAAAGAAAGGCAAATGGAAGGTATAGCACTTGCCAAAAAAAGAGGAGCTTACAAGGGACGAAAACCTATATTGCTTCAAGATAAAATTAGTCTAATAAAAGTCCGGGTTGAAAGAGGTGATAAAAAAAGTCATATTGCTAAAGACTTTGGTATTAGCCGAGAAACTCTGTATCAATACCTAAAGAAACAGAATGATAAAACTGCAAGCTAACTTATCTGAAGATGAAATTATTAGAGACTGGTCATTAAGTTTAGAAGATAGGTTATTTGTCAGAAATTTCAGTAATCAATATCGTCTCTGGGTATATTTGCAAATTTGTGCTTTACGGCTCTTTGGTCAGTTACTTGGGAATCCAAACACATTGGATGCTAGAATTATTGGATATGCGTGTAAGTCACTTGGTTTATCAATTATCGGTACCGTTAATACGCCATCCAGGGACGCCACAAGAACAGAACATAAGAAACTAATCTTTGAGTATTTATCTTTTCAGCAATTTGATAAGTCCAAACCAATATTTCATAATTGGTTAAAAGATAAAGTTAACTCAGGAAGAATGATTGGTGAGCAATTAGTGCCGGAAGCAGAAGCATTTTTGATAAACCATAAAATTGCTCTTCCAACTTTGTATTATTTAAAACGAGAGATCAATTCAATATGCTCTCAACATCAGGAAATCCTTTTTAATACAGTATATAAGCAGTTAGCCCCAGCATTAATTGAATTAATAGATAGTATATTGGAATATAATTCGAGTGATAATTGTAGTTGGTTCCAAAAGTTTAAAGAATATCCAGGCTCAGCAAGTATATCATTATTACAAGATTACCTTAAACGTTATAAAAAACTAATTGAAATAAGGATCTCAGAAGCTGATTTATCTAAAATACCTCAAGCTTTAGCTAAACACCTTTATCAAACATGCAGATATTATGATGCTTGGAAAATAAAGCGGTTTAAACCATCGAAACGTTATACATTAATTGTTGTATTTTTATATGAGTCCCAAAAGGTAATGATGGATTATCTGATTCAGCTACATGATCAATATATCTCCAATATGTGCCGTGCATGTAAAAATGCGCATTTAAAAGCTTTAAAGCTCTATAAGCGTAAGAATGAAAAGGTGTCAAGCCCCCGAAATATGTTCCAGTTTTTAGTTAGTGACAAGTCATGTAGTTAATGATTGTATTAGGGGCTGGCGGCTTGTAATTTAGAGAGCTATGAGGTCTAATTTCGTTGTAGTGCTTACGC
>JACGYV010000043.1 GCA_014116815.1 Holosporaceae bacterium 'Namur' | reverse complement strand
CCTACTGTCGCAGAGGCGCAAGAAGAATATGAGAAAGTTATTAGAAAATTCCCAATATAAGTTCCGTTTTAAAATGTTGATTTCTTAGCTACGATTGCCATTTTCACAGCTTCCCTACCTCTAGGCCAAATAGGTGATATTGTTGAAGTTTACCTGAGTACCTAAAGAATTAAAATAAGAATAGTAGCTTAAAAATAGCAAGACATTAATACTGATAAGCTAGAGCCAAAAAGAGAAAAGAAACAAAGGAAGAAGGAATACTTCTAGAAAGATCGAATATAAAATAAAGAATTGGAAAGAATATAACCAACCACTAAAGAATAGGGGGTCACTTACTGTTTGGATAAGTAAGGATATAGAGAAGTTATGGTATTTTAGTAAAGGCAGTATATGTAAACATGGAAGGTTAACCTTTTATTCTGATTATGCAATTGAGATGATGCTAACTATTCGTATGTTACTAAAGCTACCGAAGTAGCAAACCGAAGGATTTGTTAAGTCTATATTTGAACTTATTAAGCTCAGGCTTGAAGTTCCTGAGTTTGAGCCGGATTATCCAAGCGAGCTAAATGTATGCTTAAGAGAATAAAGCTACCATCTTTAGTTGAAAATGAGTACTTGGTAATAGATAGTACCGGTATAAAAGTATATGGAGAAAGTGAATGGTTAGTTTTTAAGCATGGAGGTGAAGTAAAAAGAAGAGTATGGCGCAAGCTACACATAGGAATTAGCAAAGAGGGATTAATAGTTTCACGCATTATGTCAAATCACTTCACTGACGATCGTAGATGCTTAGAACCATTAATAGAGCAAGCGAACCAAGAGAAGGTAGGTGAGGTTTTAGCTGATAGAGGTTATGATGGTAACAACACTTACGGATTCATTAAACCGACAATTCCACCCCCTAAAAATGCTAAAAAGGCTACAGAAAAACATAGGTCTGATACAATAAATTACATAAAAGAAAAAGGATACCATGCTTGGTATAATAAAAATAAATACGGAAGGAGAGAAATTGTAGAGAATACCATTTACCGATATAAAAGCATTATAGGTGCTAAGCTAAGGTTCAGAAAATGGGATAATCAAGATGCAGAAACATTACTTGGTTGCCATATGCTGAATAAAATGACTAACCTGGGTATGCCAAAATCTGTAAAACTCTCTTAAATAACAGGGGTATAGGGAATATATTGCTTGATTTCAATTTGAGCAACAAGACCGGCTATAGCACTGAAGACATGGAATACTAATTCACCAACAGCAGAAGAGGTATCAATTTTTTCTTCTAATGACATCAAGCCGATTTTATGTACTTTTAGATACTCAACAGTTTCAAGCAATCCTTTTAGGCTGCGTCCTAAACGATCTAAACGCACTACACAGATTAGATCATTAAGGGTATTATAAAAAGCTGTTTTCTTACATTCCTACAGAATCAGAGCTTACTCTCTCTCTTCTAGAACGAATCTCATTTATTCTATCTACCCATAAATTTACAACTTTAGCTCCCATGCTTTCAGAAAAGACAGGATATATTTGAGTATTTAATGTATCACTATGTTTAAGCTTAGGATGCGCCATATAATAGTAAGCAATCTTATTTAAGATTTCATTAGGTATTATTATCTCTTTAGTTTCTCCCATTACCGTAAGCTTATCAGATGTATACGAATTATAGAATGATGCTACATAATCACCCAGCGGGGTTGATATTCCGCTTTGTATATATTTATCTTCAACATAATAAACATATGAATCTTGGATAGATAGTTTTTGTTGATACATAATGGTTTCTAGAGCCCTAAAATTCCTAGCAAGCTTTGTATCATCCATACCTATAATCTTTGATATGAGTTTAATATAATTTATTTGTAAATCATAGCTAGTAATGCCAGATATAAATGAATAAGTATTATATCTTATATTAAAACATGACTTTAATTTATTAGAAGTAGTAGCGTCTATTGCTGAAGGAAGAAGTACTTGATGGTTGTTTATTACATCTATTGCTAATCCGTATTGTTGATTAACTATAGCTTCTATTATAGCCTTGTCTTTACTCGCTCCTTGGCTTAGCAACCATTCTAATAGCTCATTCCGTCCTCTAGAAGCAGCTCCTTTCACAGCCCAGTCTTTACTTGCTCCCTGGGTCACCAACCATTTCACCAGCTCTTCTTGTCCGCTTCGAGCAGCTTTTCTTACAGCCTCGCATTTACTTGCCCCTTGGGTCACCAACCATTTCACCAGCTCTTCTTGTCCGCCTTGAATAGCTCCGTATACAGCCCAGTCTTTACTTGCTCCTTGGTTAAGCCACTCCTTCATGCGCTCACCATGCCCCACCATAGCAAACCCAAATACTACTGAGTCTTTTGCAATACCATAAGGTTCTAAAAATTTAATTGCCTCTATTTCCTCATTGCTCGCTAATATTGCTGCCGAGTTTAATTTTGTTTTAAAATCTATTTTATTAATATCAAGATTGGGTATCTTTTGTAATTTTTCATGATCCTGATTTCTTGCATATTTAACAATTTTTAAAACAACCGTATCCCCTATTTCATACTTCCGCACTTGAGTATTTTCATTTCTTAATAATTTATTATAAGTAAATGATTTTTCTTCAGCTTTTCTTTTCATATAACTACTTTTTATCTTATTTATTTATTCTTACGATAAATACCACTTTTTATCATATGAATACATAAAATATTTATTAAATAAATAACAATATTAGTAGTAATGCTGGTTTTTGGAGACACTGTTATAGATAAGGCAGTGTTGCGAGAAATGAAATATGAAGGTAGATATAAGGCAAAGTAAGCAACTTAATAACTATGTATATGAAAAAGTATAAGTCTGTAGATTTCAAATGGCGCCACTATGAAGGGAAGATTATATTATTATGTGTTCGCTGGTATTTGAGGTACAGACTTATCTGTAACGGCTTGATTTTATAAATGCAAATTCCAGCAATCAAGTGCAAGTTTTACCCAGAATTAATTGCAACTAGAAAGATGAATTTGGTTGTGCAAGAAACTCTAGTTCTTCTTGGGTTGAGGTTCTACCCAATATTTTGTTACGGTGAGGAAATCTGCCAAATTTATTAATTATGTTATAGTGTAGTTTAGCATATTTTAATGGTTCTTCTTGTTCTTTAAATAAATCTAAGCATAATTTTTGATCAGTTAAGTTCTCACTATGCATTAGGGGAAGATATAAGAAATGTTTGTATTCCTTTTTAGATAATTTGTTATTTAGGCCATGGTTAATAGCATACATTGTAAAATATAGTGCTTTTTCATCTGTTGCAAAAGCTGGAGGTTTATCTCTAAACATGTTTCTTGGAAATTGATCTAATATAATAATTAAGGCTAATAATCCTTCTGGGGTATTTTTCCAATGATCAAGATTACCTGAAGCTGCCTGTTGGTAAACGTTGTGGAATTTATTTTTTATTAAAGCATCAAACTTCTTGTTTTAAGCAAACCATAAAGGTTGATTTTCTTTAGAAAACCAAAAATCAGTAATATTTGCAGGTGAGATGTTATAAGATGTAGTATTTATCATGACATAGTTTTCTAGGTTAATTTGATTGAAAACAAATAATATAATTAAGGGGAGGTTTATAATCAATCTGTGCACCCATATAATTATCAATAATGTCTTTAAGTTAACCTAATTCGCTATAATTTAAAATACATTATATGTATGTTTTACTTTTTTCAAAGCTATCCAGTAGCTTTACTCCAGCTTCTTTTAAAGAGCCATCTCCATTAACATAATAATATAGAGTGGCTTTCTTTATCCCTAGTTTCTTTGCAACTTCTTGGGCTATTGACTTACGATTCGACATAGCAGCTATTGCCATTTGTAATGTTGCTACGTCCATCTTACGTGGCCTTCCTCCTAACCTACCTCTTGCTCTTGCTGATAGTAAACCAGCTTTAGTTCTTTCTATAATTAACTCTCTCTCGTATTCCGCTATAGCTCCAAATATACCAAACACTAGCCTTCCGTTAGGTGTATTAGTATCAATCTGTGCTCCCTGCCCTGTTAGTACTTTAAATCCTATATCTCTCTTTCTTAAGTCTTCTACTATATTTATTAGATGATTTAAGCTTCTACCTAATCTATCTAATTTCCATACTACTAATGTATTTCCGGGTTGTAATGCTTTGAGGCATGAAACTAATCCAGGCCTGTCATCTTTTTTACCTGAGGCATAATCTTGATATATTCTATCTTCTAATACTCCTGCTTGTATTAAAGCATCTTTTTGCAAATCTAATGTTTGAGAATTATCATCCTTTGAAACTCTTGCATAACCAATTAGCATTTTTATATTTTTACCCTATGTTTAAAAAGCTGATATGCATAGTATATTCTTACTTTGTTTTTTCAATAGGTTTTTAAGCGCTTTTCTATATTGTTTTAGTGTCATTTTACATGTGTCCAATAAACGCTCGTTTTTTTATGCAATGATACCTATTCAGAAATCTTTTAACCAAAGTAAATTCTATAATTATTTAGAAACTATGTAATATAATTCTACTTTCTCAATGAACTATCTATATCTCCGCCTCTTCTTTTTTTCTCCTCATTTATCCAACTTTTAAGCTTGTCTGCTGCTGTTCTATTGCTGCCAACTGTAACATAATAAGAACCTTGTTGTTCAGCAGCAAAGACATATTTATCTCTATTAGAATTAGATATCCCTAAATGAGTTTTACAAAACTTTTCTAATTCTTTTTCATTAATATCTGATATTAAGTATCTTGACTTATCAAGATACTGCTCTAAAAACTGGCTTTTTATTAATTGATCGTTCTCACCTTCTTTAGGTTTCTTTTGGTCTAATCTTTTATGGTTTTCTAGTTTTTCTTCTTGTTCTAAAAGTTGTTCAGAAATAGTAGTTTGCTTTTTCGAACTCTTAATATCTTGTAATAATGTAAGTAAAAATTTTGGAGCCAAGTGTATAGGTAGGTTATTATTAAAAGCTTCTAATAAATCGTTATTAGATATATTATTTGATGCTCTTGTCCTATGAGTATTTTGTTTAATAATCTCTGGTTGAGTAGCATCCATCGAAATCATTTGCTGCAAATCATGGCCTCTTTTAGTTCTTAAAATTTCAGGAACTTCAATAGCCATACCATTAATAAGCTCTACAGTTATCTTTTTCTCGTAACCTCTTTTTTCTTTATCACTTACATTGTTATTCATTAATACTTTGAAAACACTATTAGAAATATTTTGTAAATCTTTTTGCGAGATAGTATTCCAATTTACTGTCTCAATATCAAAATTAGATAGGTTTTCATAAGTACTTATTTCTTTTATTACTAAATCATAGCACAAAACTTCTTTTTTATTATTTAATACATACAATAAATTAAATGGAGAGCATAAATAATTCTCTATACTATAAAAATTAAGTACATAAACTTTTTCTTTGGGTAAATTATGTCGATCCCAGTCTACTGTTCCAACAGCAGTTCCTGCCAATGATTCTACCATAGAATACACTTGTTTACATCCTCCGCCCTGCTCATTGGTTTGTGTATAAGGTTCAAGAGTGCTTACAACATCTTCCAATAGATCACTCAAACCTTCCTGAAGAGCATTATCCCTTCTATATTTTTGTATTTTATCACATAATGTTTGAATTTTCCTATCCTGTTTTATATGAAACCCTACAGGTAAAAATATTAATTGTGTTTTCGGGTAAGATGCGTAATGTGGTTTTAATTTTTCATTAAGATATGCAAAAAACTTAGCATCATCGGTTGACTCAACAAGCACATAATTAAAATCTTCTATTACGTTAATTAACCCTTCAGACAAATATGAAATTGCTGCTCTTGCACTTGCTACTTTTTCAATTTTTGTCAATCCATTTTCTTGAAGTAAATTATAAAAACCAAATTCTTTGCCATTATCTTTCTTATTTAATTGTTCTGCTAAGGCTATAGTAGCGGGATTATGAGTTGTTATAACGATATGTGTATTAGAAGAAAAATGATCCCTAATAATTTTAAAAAAACTTTCTATATATTCAGGATGGAAGTGTATATCTATTTCATCAAATAACAAAATGCTAGACAAATCAAAACTTAAATACTTACTTACTAGTTGGTTTGAAAATGCACAAGATATAAGGGTGAACATAACCTTTTCACCTGATGAAAGTTGAGAAAATGAAATTAGTTCACTTTGTTTTTTGAAGAATATAGTAAACTGGTTTTTTTCTAATCTGCATTCTGCTAACTCAAATTCAAGGTTATATTTTTTTAACAATGCATTTAACGGGTCTTTAATAGGTTCAGGTACCATAGTAATATCTAAAGCTTTTGACATTTGGATATCTAAAGAATTTTTGTCTGGATATCTAAATTCTATGTATAGAAAAGCAATTATAGGAAACATATTAATACGTGGAAAGGCACCTGAATTAGTTATATGCAAGCATATTTCTTCAGTACTCATATCCTCTAATTTATTTACATCGCTTAGTGCATAGTTAAAAGATTGCTCAATATTTTGTAAGTGATTTGCATTAATATTTAGTTGAGTGCTATAAGAGTTAGCTATGTAATTTAATAGGCGTGTTTTCCCAATTCCATTTTTGCCAATTAATACTGCTAAGTTAGGTATAGACCACTCTAACCCTTTTTTAAAAGGAGGATAATACTCTTGTAATTTAATATTGTAAAAACTATCTATTTCTGAGACCTTATCTAATGCTTTTTCAGGAGCGTTATTTCTGAAAACAAATGCTATTGAGTTAAATGCTGACATTAGTTTATCAATAAGTCGCTCATAGTTATATAATACTAAGTACTCGTTTTCTATATAGTACTCTATAGCTGAATATATTATTTTTAAATGATCTTTATATTCCTCAATTAAGTAGGCTTCTTGTTCTAAATTGTCTAATAATACTTCTATAACTTCATAAAAACATGATAAATAGAATTCTAAATATAAAGTAATCTCTGAAGTTTCAAAAAGGTTTTCGGGCAATCTTTTATATATCTCATCTATCTTTGTTCTTAAATGTCTAAGGAATAATATATAACTCTCATTATCTTCTAAGTTTGCTTTCTGGGAATTATGAGAATTAAGCAAGAAATTGTATTGTGTAGCGGTTTGCTCGGATAATGATTCGGGAGCTGATTTTATATAATTAAATTGTTTAAGGGAATTTATTATATTTGTTAGTTTCCTCACGCCTTCAGGTATTAAGCCAATTTCTAAATTATTTAAATTAATAAGTAATTCTATATTTATTCTTGAAAGAAGATGACTCATAACCCTACTATCAAATGTAGTAGGCATAATATTTATATGAGTTACCTTTTCTGGTATTTCCTCAAAAGCCGCTGTTTGTAAAAGAAGCTCATGATTATGCGTTTGTCTGCTGTTTTCTTGAAAAACCCGGTAAAAAATATTATTTTTTAAAGCCTTTATAATTCTATCTGAGAGCTTAGTATTTATAATTTGATAACCTAATGAGAAAGTCCTATATAAAGTACTGTAATATTCTTGTTTTTTATTCCTAAAATCTTTATCATTTAATGTTGGGATGGATTTTAAACTACTATATAATTTACTTAAGTAAAAATAATCTAAATGCCACTCCACAAAACATTTAAATTTCGCATCTTTAATATCCTGTAAGCAATTCTCAGTATCTTCTATCTTTGAAGTAATACTAATAAATTCATAGCCAAATATATTTATTAGTTGATTTAATATTTTCAATATTTGGTTATAGTGTTGATATATATGCCTTAAATCAAAATCAGGTGATTTATATTCAGGCATAAATGTGGCACCCTGCGCATTTGTGGCATACATAGGATTATGAGTAGTGGGCTTAAAAAAATCTTCCGCTTCTTCTAATATCTCATTTTCCATACCCTCAACTTGAGTGTTTTCAAATAAATATTCATTACCTTCGCTATTTATTATATAATTACTTAACTTAATAAGGTCATAATATTTTGAGAAAATGATTTTTAATTCAGCTATACATGGATTATTAATTGAAGATATATAGTCATTTACTAACCTAGCACTTAAACCTAAGCTTAAAAAAATAACGAGTATTAATTCATTTTTTTCACTTAAAGAGGTATTTCTAATATTCTTTTTTAATAATGAGTTAATTAAGATTTTGCTCTTTTGCAAATTGTTATTAAATTTATCTAGGTTAAAATCTATAGGAGTTGAACTATAGTATGCAGTATTTATCTTTAATATTTTTTTAAATATATCTTTACAATGCTTAGATGAATTCTCACCATAGTTATTTATAATTCTTTCAAACTCCCTTTCAAAAAGATTGTCTATAAAGCTTATAAGTTTAGATTCTTTTTTCTTATCTCTATACCCTTTTTTTGCTAGCTCTTTATCTTTATCTTTATCTTTATCTTTATATTTTTTTAAAGAAGGTTGATGCGGAATGTCTTGAGCTTCAATTACCTGACTTGTTTTTTCTTCTTCAGCTTTGTGAGGATATCGGATAGCTTGAGTAATCCAAGTTTCAATTATAGATTTTGCTTCACTATTATCTTTATTATTTATAATTTTATTAGCTACCCTTCTAATTTCATTTTCCTCAGGGGATATAATCCCTAAATTACTAGGTAATATTAGTTGACCAAATACACCAGTTATAAAACTTATATTAAAGACTGCTCTAATCCCGCAAGTACTTAAGCTGATCAAATCATTACGCTGCTGGTTGGTTATTACAAATTTAGTTAAATTATATTTATATTCTCTTGGCAAAGTTGGAAGCTTTAGATATCCAGGATTATTATCAAGTACTTTCTCTGTACTTTTATACTCTTTTATTTCTTCTTTACCACCTGCAGGATCAATCATTAATATATCTATCTCTCTTTCATTTTCTTCATTCTTTGCTGAAAGTTTTATTTGAATAGTAATCCAGTGGTTTGCACTTCTGTTAGCAATAATATAATATGTCCTTTCCATATTATCATTTTTACTATCCTTGCTCATTAACTCTTTTTCGAGCCCAATTGCTAAAGATAAGCAATCTTGGTCTGGAGTCCATTGGTTTGAATGCTCGGTCACAATAACATAAGGTTGAATGCTATTATCTTTTATGATTTCAGATAGTATTTTATTATATCTCTCTTGATCTTCTTCTCTTTTATTTTCATCATGACTATTTTTAAGATTGTTATAAAATTCTATTATAGTTTCATTGTCACACAGCTCTTTAATTTTATCTGGGTCTTCTGCAGCTTGTCCAAATAGGCCATCTAGAGTTATATTAGTAAAAATTGTATAATATATATTATTTTCGTTTTCAAACTTGGTTGCTTTCTCTACATCACTAGATGCCTCATCATATTCTCTTCTACGTTGATTGTAATTTGTTATTATCCCTTTCAAGTAACCGTGTATATTCTCAAATCCTTCAGAAGGCATTAATTCATTAGCAGTAAATGCAGTCAATCCAATTTTTCTAACTAATTGAAGTAGTTCATCACCGGAATGAGTTTCTCTAGCTTTCAAAAATAACTTATTTTTTGTATGTTGGTTATCTTTTTTAAAATTTGTCTCCCACTCAATTATGTCGCAACATAGCTTTTTCGCTTCTTCTGTAACTTCAAATTTCCCCTGCTTTAATCTTTTGGTAACAAATCTATATGCTTCTTTAGCTAATTCCTCTTCTTCATATGTCGAAAGTATACCACTTTTATTATTATACTCTTCAACCACTCTCTTAAGACTATCAAACAATACTCCATCCCACTTCTTATCTGAAGCTTCACCTATATCAACTGAGAGTATATATTCTCTAAGCTCACTACAATATTCCCCTGCAAATAAGCTCTTAACTATTACACGTATTTGTGAATAGATATCTTGCCCCACAGAGGCAACTTGACCAGTAGAACTTGGATCTTTTGATAAATCAGCTGCTTTCATTTTCGTAAAAAGTAATTAAACATATAATTTTAAGCAATGTTTTATAGCTTTTAAACAAGCAACCACTCTTTTACTAATACTAAAAGCTTATTCTTTACTTTTAATTATATATTTGAAGCTAACCTATGGTTTTATATATAGTTTTTTGTATAGGTTGTTTCTTT
>JACGYV010000081.1 GCA_014116815.1 Holosporaceae bacterium 'Namur' | reverse complement strand
AGGTACCTCTTTCAACTCCCTTCTTCCTTTCCTAAGCAAAAGGGGTCAAATAATTTGAAACTAGGGGGTCATTATCTTTGAAACTGTATCATTCTTCAGGGGTCATTTACCATGACGCTCAACAATACTGAAATTATAGGCTTCAACTTAATTCAATAGATATCTGTACAAGGTAGGTAAAATATAGGAGAAATTATTATCCCAAATAATGATTATTACTTAAACCGTAAATTTTGACACGAATGAGCCTGATACCCCTACTTAACCCTCTGGCATATAACGCTATTATCTTTTCATCAATTCCATTTATCCTACTTTGCCTTTTACTTACTATCTGTGGGTCAAAGCTACTTTCCCTATCTCTGGGAACCTCAATTTCTATCTCACCTTGTTCAGTTAGTATTTTCTTAGTTCCATATCCATTACGGCTATTATTTTCTTCTCCTTCCCGGCTATACCTCTCATACCCTAAATGATCAGTCATCTCTCCTTCTAAACATGCTTCTAATGTCCTGCCCAGTAACTGCTTCAACGCTCCTCCTTCCCCAAATATCGCCTCCTCAGTCTTGTACTCTTTTACCAATGCTTTTGCTATTTCTTTTAAGTTTATTTCTTTATTTAGTATCTTTGTCATAGCTTCCTTCCTTCTTAGGTTACTTTTTTTTCTTCTACTATGACTGAAGTGGCTACAGTAAGTCGGACAGAATATGTAATACAAATTTGAAAGAAAGGAGTAAGAATAGAATGTCCGAAATAAAACAAAAAGTATACGCTGCTGAATTTAAGGAATCAGCAGTAAAATTAG
>JACGYV010000080.1 GCA_014116815.1 Holosporaceae bacterium 'Namur' | reverse complement strand
TCGAAAAAATGCTATACCGAAACTTAATAAAGGAGAAATTGAAATGTAAACAATCTTGTTATATCTTGCACTTAGGGGGTCAAATAGACTGAAACTCTAAGGGGTCAATATCAATGACATTCAACAGTCAGCTGAGAAGTTAGTTGAAGCAGGTATTTCAGTTAAAGATGCTGCCGCTTATACATTTGAAAATGTAGTTAAGCCTTTTGCAAGCTGGTTGGCTGAAAAGATGGTTGGAGCGGGTGTTTCAGCTAAAGACGCTGCCGCTTATACATTTGAAAATGTAGTTAAGCCTTTTGCAAGCTGGTCGGCTGAAAAGATGGTTGAAGCAGGTATATCAGCTAAAGATGCTGCCGCTTATACATTTGAAAATATAGTTAAACCATTTGCGAGCTGGTCGGCTGAAAAGATGATTGAAGCAGGTATATCAGCTAAAGACGCTGCCGCTTATACATTTGAAAATGTAGTTAAACCTTTTGCGAGCTGGTCGGCTGAAAAGATGATTGAAGCAGGTATATCAGCTAAAGACGCTGCCGCTTATACATTTGAAAATGTAGTTAAGCCTTTTGCAAGCTGGTCGGCTGAAAAGATGATTGAAGCAGGTATATCAGCTAAAGACGCTGCCGCTTATACATTTGAAAATGTAGTTAAACCTTTTGCGAGCTGGTCAGCTGAAAAGATGATTGAAGCAGGTATATCAGCTAAAGACGCTGCCGCTTATACATTTGAAAATGTAGTTAAGCCTTTTGCAAGCTGGTCGGCTGAAAAGATGGTTGAAGCAGGTATATCAGCTAAAGACGCTGCCGCTTA
>JACGYV010000079.1 GCA_014116815.1 Holosporaceae bacterium 'Namur' | reverse complement strand
AAAAGAAGCAATTTTAGGAAAATTAAATACAAAATAAAGAATTGGAGAGAGTACAGCTGATCTTATCCCTCTTCACTAAGCGGGATAAGATCCCCTAAGTGCAGGTGCAGGTAGAGGTATAACAGACAATAGCGGAAAAATCGCAGGGGGTTATGCAAGTAGTTTTGAGGTTAAGATGTTACTTGAAGTTAAAGCTAAAAAGATTGCAATAGGGATTTAAAAGGTAGCGCTGTATTTAAGTATACATAATGATTACTAGTCTGCTATTTTGCTCTTAATATAAGTTCAGTAAGCTTAATAAAATAGTAATTGCTAGAAAACCTAGGATTTGATTAAAGTTTGTGGATAAGAAAAAAAAGCTAATATAAATTACAAAAATAAGCAACTACTTAACAATAAAAGAAATTAAGAAATAGTATAGCATTTATTAAATAATTCCATAGCTATACGCTATAATTATAGCTATAAAAAAGATAAACTTAAATGTTTTATAGTCCCAAACACAAAGAACAACCTAAAGGTATTCATGAAATACAAGAGTAAGAATTACTACTCGAACGCTAGTGCTTTTATAGAGGAAGTAGTTATCCCTGGATTAGATAAAGGGTCGCTTAGGCAATCACAGATAAAGCCAGATATTAATATAAACGAATTACTAATTAAATATTGTGATTTGTTTACATTAGTAACCAAGTGTCAAGCCCCCGCAATATGTTCCAGTTTTTAGTTAGTGACAAGTCATGTAGTTAACGATTGTATTAGGGGCTGGCGGCTTGTAATTTAGAGAGCTATGAGGTCTAATTTCGTTGTAGTGCTTACGC
>JACGYV010000013.1 GCA_014116815.1 Holosporaceae bacterium 'Namur' | reverse complement strand
GCTATTCCCGGCTTCCAGGTATTTTATTACTTTCTCTCTTAAATCTAAACTATACGGGCTCATCTTCATCTCTTTCTGTTTTATTCTACCTTACCTCCGTACCATAGCAAAACTTATTTTACTATAGAGTAGCACGGGAAGAATTTTCAATCTGAAGCTAATAAGGCAAACCCTTATTTTATGTGGCGTGCCCGGGAGGAGTCGAACCCCCGACCCACTGCTTAGAAGGCAGTTGCTCTATCCGGCTGAGCTACGGGCACATATGTCGTTGCTAATATATAAATTTTTTCTTTTCTTACGTCAATTAAAATATACAACTCATGCTCATTTAAGTGATAACTTAAAAATTAACTTACAATTTTTCTTTCTTATCACTTTTTCATTATAATTATACCTTTGAGTACTTTATCTTTAGCAAACCTTTAAAACCCTTTGCCCTACTGTTTGCTGAAATAAGCGGGATATAGTAGTTACTCCTCTAAAAGAGTTAGAGGAATTTTTTATCAATGTTAAGGAAATGCTTAGCTTTGCTTTAAGCATTATTGGTAATGGGCCCGGTAGTTCTTCCGCTGATAAATTGATCAACATACTCATTCCCTGAAGACTCAATATTTTTTCCTTCACCTTGCCAGATAATCTCGCCCTTATAAATCATGGCCACTTTATCAGCTATAGTTTTAACACACTTCATATCATGAGTAATAGTAATCGTGGTTGCTTTAAGCTCTTTAGAAAGATTAGCAATCAACTCGATTATTACCTGCGAAGTAATCGGATCCAGCCCGGAAGTCGGCTCGTCAAAAAATATAATACTCGGATTATTTGCAATAGCTCTTGCAAGCGCCGCTCTTTTTTGCATCCCGCCCGAAAGCTCATTAGGGTAAAGATCCAGCGTTGCTTGGCTTAAACCCACGAGCGCCAGCTTTTCTTCAGCTATTCTTCTCGCCTCTTTACGAGAAATATTTTTGCCTTGCAGAAGAGTAAATGAGACATTTTCCCAGATTTTCAAACTATCAAACAAAGCCCCGCCTTGAAACAGCATCCCGAACTGATTAAGCAACTCCCCGCGATTTATGATCGGGATATGTGTTACATCTTGTCCGTCAATTTTTACTAAACTTTCCTTATCAGGCTCCAGTAGCCCCATAATTGTTTTAATCAATACGGATTTTCCGCTGCCTGAACCGCCGATTACCACCAGTGATTCCTGTTCGGGAATATTTAAGTTAATCCGCTTTAGAACTTGTTTGGTTCCAAACGATTTTGATAAGTTTTCTAATACTATTTTATAATTTTCTGCCATAATTTACTTTGTGAATAAAAGCCCGGTGATTATATAATTGGTAAATAAAATTAAAATTGAGGCGGCAACTACGGAATTGGTAGTAGCACTACCGACACCCTGTGCTCCTCCTTTAGAGTTATATCCGTGATAACACCCCATGATCGTTACTACAAAACCGAATGCCGAAGCTTTAATTAAACCTGAAGTTACATCTTTGGGCTCAAGAAACTGTATAGTACTCCTTAAGTAAGTATGCGGAGAAAACCCGAGTTTGTAAATACTTACCAAGTACCCCCCGAATACCCCGATAATATCAGCAATTAACACCAAACACGGTAGCATTATGATCCCGGCTAAAACCCTGGGAATAACTAAATAGTTAAACGGGTTAGTGTTTAAAGTATATAACGCATCAATCTGCTCGGTTACCCGCATAGTGCCGATTTCCGCAGCAATTGCCGCACCGATTCTGCCTGCAAGCATTAACCCCGCCAATACAGGCCCCAGCTCCCTGGTAATTGATAACACAACGACCGAGGCTATGGAACTTTCCGCATTAAAACGAGAAAATCCTGTATAACTTTGCAAAGCAAGCACTGCTCCGGTAAAGACTGCCGTAAGACCGATTACAGGCAAAGAATAATAGCCGATTTCTATCATCTGCTTAAATAGTACTTTGAAATAAAACTTACCTGAAAAACAAGATTTTACGGTTTCATACGTAAAAATACCCAGCCTTCCCAAAGACTTTACGAATTCCAAAAAAACGCTTCCTACTACTCCTACTAAGTTCATACTACCCTATATAAACCTTTTTATATCTACTACCTAATGAGGTTAGC
The DNA here is from genome assembly GCA_014116815.1 of Holosporaceae bacterium 'Namur'. Taxonomy (GTDB): domain Bacteria; phylum Pseudomonadota; class Alphaproteobacteria; order Rickettsiales; family Midichloriaceae; genus Jidaibacter. Next base: position 53,350 of record JACGYV010000013.1, on the reverse strand, counting down.
ACCTCATAGCCAATTGTTCCAGCACAATTTGCAACTTCATTTACGGTAATATTATCTCCAAGCAATTCAACGTAGTCTATTTCATAAAATTCTTCTTCAGTTAAACTGTTTGCATTGAAGATTATCATATCCATGGAGACTCTTCCGATTTGCCTTAGTTCTTTATTATTATAGTAACCTCTACCCAGATTACTTAAGCTTCGAAAATACCCGTCCCCATAACCGCACTCCAGCGTTATTATTTTATCGCCCCTTTTTGCACTTACGGTTGCACCGTATCCTATCGCCTGGTCTTTTTCCAATATTTTTTTCTGAAGGATCCCTGCTTTTAAAGTTATTACCGGCAGAAACGGATTTTGTTTTTTATGACAGGAGTGAATTCCGAATAATGCAGCTCCCGGTCTTACCAAATCATAATGATATTCTTCTCCTAAAAATATCCCGCCTGAATTAGAGAAACTAACCGGAATGTTTTTAAACATTTTTTGATATTCCCGCATCTCGTTAAGCTGTTCTTTATTCATTACATGATTAATTTCATCGGAACAAGAAAGATGGCTCATTATATATGTTAATTCAACATTTGAAATAAGCTCCGAATTTTTACTGATTTTTAGAGCATCGCTTTTTTGTAAAGCAAGCCTTCCCATACCTGTTTCCAAATGCAGCACGGCAGCCAGTTTCTTACCGATTTTTTTCCCATAATTATTCCAGATTTCCAATTGAGATAAATCACTTATTATCGGGGTTAACCCTATCTCGGCGGCAGCTTTTGCTCCCTCAATACAACTTACGCCGTGCAGAATATAAATATTAGGATTTCTCGAATAAATTTTAGAGTCAATAACTTCAGTTATACTTACAACTTGTTCATTCTGTAATTTTTCAAAACCATCTTCTCCGCTTGCTGAGAATTTTTGTTCCTTATAATTTAAACTTATAACACTATTATTAACCACCTTAGGTAAACTATAATCACAACTTCTGTTTAATGAATAAATATTATTATTGCTCAAAACTTTTTTACATTCCAAAGCCTCATCAAGATTTGCAACAAAGAATTCATTACAGCCTTCGGCAAAAAGCTTTCCGGCAACCGGCATCATCCCGACACCGTATGCATCAGTTTTTATTGATGCCCCGCAAATTGCCTTCCTTAAGTAGCTTTTTAAAATTTTATAGTTTTGCGATATCCTGTCTAAGTTTATCTCAAGCACCGATTTAGCGAATTTCCCCACGGAGTTTTTTATATTATTTTCAACATACTAATTAAGATATCATAATTTTTTAAAAAAAGAATTGAATATATATATTAGGTGTATTATAATGATTCTTAAGAGCGTCCCTTCCCTCCCCCTTATTCTCCAGGGACGCTTCCTTTTGCTTTATTTTATGAAGATTTTAAATTTAAATTCTCCAAATTTTGATAAAAGACCGGATAATTCCTCTATTGATACTCTCATTATTCATCACACCAACATGCAGGATGCGGACTCCGCGCTAAGAAGGCTCTGTAGCCCGGAATACACTGTAAGTAGCCATTATTTAATTGATAAGCATGGGATTATTTATCAACTGGTGCCGGATCATTTAAGAGCTTGGCATGCCGGTATAAGTTCATGGAGAGGCAGAGAATCGGTAAATAATTTTTCTATAGGCATAGAGCTGGATAACCAAGGAGCAGAACCTTTCCCGCCTAAACAAATTGATTCATTAATAGCTTTAAGTAAAGAACTTATAAGCAAGCACCCGATCGAAGCCAGAAACGTTATGGCTCATTATGATATCGCACCCCACCGTAAAGATGACCCTAACCACTTTTTTAATTGGGAATTGCTGGCAAGCGAAGGTATCGGCATATTTCCGAACATAAATTATACTGCTGAACAAAAGGTTCTAAGCAATTTATTCTACGAGGATATAATCAAAATTCAACATAAGCTTAAAATTTTCGGCTATAGCATTAATCCCACCGGTGAGTTTGACTTTCAAACCGCGCACGTTATTATTGCATTTAAGCGCCATTTCTGCTCTTCTTCATTCATAAATAATAATCAGGAACTATGGACTTTAGAGGCGGAAAAAAAACTGAATCACTTAATGAGCATGATAAATGAAGAAAGCTAATTTCGGTTTTAAAGAAGTAGAGGAAACCAAGAAAGAAAAATTAGTACAGAACGTGTTTACGACCGTGGCATCGAAATATGATATTATGAATGACGTAATGAGCTTAGGGCTTCATCATATTTGGAAAGATATGGTAATTGAAGAGATTAAACCGAGTTATTATGATACTCTTTTAGATGTTGCCTGCGGTACTGGGGATATTTCAAGAAAATTTTTGGAAGCAGGCGGCAAAGAAGCTTACCTTTGCGATCTGAATCAAGCTATGCTTAATGCCGGCAAACAAAAGATGCTTGATGAATATGCATATCTTAATAATAAGATGCATTATATTTGCGGTAATGCCGAGAGTCTTCCTTTTGAAGATAACAGCTTTGAATATTATACGATTTCATTCGGCATCAGAAACGTTACCCATATTGATAAAGCTCTAAAAGAAGCTCACCGGGTTTTAAAGAAGGGCGGCAAATTTATTTGCCTCGAGCTTTGCAGTACGCATGAAGGGTTAATAAGGAAGTTTTATGATTTTTACTCATTTAAGGTTATTCCTAAAATCGGCAAAATGATTACGGGGAGCGAGGATTCATATAGCTATCTGGTTGAAAGCATCAGAAAATTTTCCAAGCCTGAAAAGTTTTCTTTAATGATCGAAAATGCCGGATTTGACAATATAAAATATAGAACCTTAACTTTCGGGGTGGTCGCAATCCATACCGCTTATAAGGTTAGAGATTAATTTAATATTTGATAATTACAAGTTAAACCCCTCAACTGTTATTTTGTATTACAGCTATGTTTATAATTAAATCTCTTAAAGAGTTTATAAGCAAAATAAATAAGCTAAAGATTATTTAGTGCTTGTTTGCTTTATACTCATATTCGCTCCAATTTTCTAATTTTAAATTTTTAATTCTTTCAAAGTGCTTTACATTGTTAGTCACTAATGTGTAATTACCGGCCACTGCAATTGCAGCAATCATTAGATCCATATCGGCTATTAGCTCACCCTTTTTCTTCAACTCCGCTTTAAGCTCCCCGAATACTTTACTTGCACTGGTGTTAAACGGTACTGCACTCAAATTACCGATTACACCGTTTACCGTTCTTAAATTACGCTCAGGAAACTCTGAATTATATGCACCGTAATAAAGTTCGGCACAGGTGATGTCTGATATATATAACTGAACAAGCGGAAAGCTTATAAATTTCTCTACTACCGCGTCATGCCCCTTAATGAAATAAATAACCGTGTCAGTATCAAATAAATATAATTTCATAGAATTTACTCCTTACTTATTCTTGAGGAATAAATATCTTTAAGCATCCTGTTTGCTTCATCCTCTTTCCAGTTGCCGGCAAACTTTAGTAAATTACTTTTATCCTTCTTGTTAGTTAAGGCATAAGCATATAATGCTTTTTCAATAATTTCTGTTTTTGTTGAAGATGTTTTACTTGCTAAAACATCTAATATATTTATTACGTCTTTATCCAATCTTATAGTTACATTTTTTTTCATAACTTATTTATCAAATTATTTTAATATATAATACCATGCATATACTTTTATGCAAAGCATTTTGCATTACATAAACATTATTAATTATGGAATTTATAACTCAAAACTGCCCCTTACTCATATCCTCCGATTCACTTCCAAGTATAAAGTTCCATTGAAAGGACTAAGCACTCATCATTTACGCATTTACAGCCGCCGCAAATTCTAGTCGGTTTAAATCTGTCTAGCTTGCCTCTTTCCACCCAAGGATCAAGCATATTACGCGCCTGCTCACCACTTAGATTAAATTTTTTAGTAATCTCAAGTAAACTTACTCTCGGGTGCTCTATAATATATTTTTTAAGCTCCAAGATTAGCATCTTTTTGCTCCGTTTTTTTATTAGTTACAAAAAGTATAAATACGGTAATAAGTATTAATAAACCTATGCTCATATAAATCTCTTTTGCATCTTCTCTATAAGATATAACTGCAAGCTGATAGAAAGAACATGAAACAACATAAGCGAGCAATGTTGACCATACGGCGGAAATAACCGCCCACTTGGTTCCGATCTCTCGCACTATTATTCCGAATACCGAAACACACGGGAAATACAGCAATACAAATAATAGATATGAAAATACCGCTATTCTTCCGTCAAAACCTTTTTGCATAGCTCGGTAAATTGATGCTGAAACCCCTTCCGCATCTAAAAATTCATCTATGATATTTTGGTCGGAAAGATTAAGCCAGAGCGGGGTGGATAAATTTTCCGTGATTTTACTTATATTTTCAGGAATGCTTAAAAATGCATTTTTAAGTTTCTCTGCTATATTTATCGGTTTAGGCTTAATTTCACTGTTGCCCTCAATAGAAAGATATAAAGAATTTAAAGTGCCCACCACCACTTCTTTCGCAAAAATCCCGGTAAACAGCCCGACAGCCGCCGGCCAATTTTCCTCTCTTATCCCGATCGGCTTAAAAAGCGGAGTAATTTTTTTACCGATAACCGCAAGCATGGACTTACCGTTAGTTTGGTTGCCGATAGTCAAATCGAAACTTACCGAGTTCAAGCATTGCAGCACAATGAACACTATGACTATAAGCTTTCCGGCACCGAACACGAATGAATGCACTTTATCGAGAGTCTTAAGTATTAATCCTTTTAGGGTAGGTAAATGATAATCAATCAACTCCAACATTAAATGTTCAGGCTCTGATCTTAAAAATGTTTTCTTAAGTAACCACCCGGTGAATATCCCGACCATGATTCCTATAATATAAAGTAAAAAAACTATATTCTGGCCGCTTTTAGGGAAAAATGCCGCACAGAACAAAGCATATACCGAAAGCCTTGCCCCGCAGGACATAAACGGCGCAATCATAGCGATTGCAATCCTGTCATTTTGATTATTCACAATACGGGCAGCCATTATAGCAGGTACATTACAGCCGAATCCCACTACAAGCGGGAAAAATGCTTTTCCGGGAAGCCCGATCGCTTTCATTGCTCTGTCAATTAAATACGCAGCCCTAAGCAAATACCCGCTATCTTCCAAAAAGGATAAAAACAGATATAACCCGAATATGATAGGTATAAAGGTAAGCACGGTTTGAATGCCTCCCCCGATGCAATCAGCAATCAGAAAAGTAAGTAATTTAGGTGAAGAAATTTTTTCCAGCAGTAATCTCGGTATATCCATAAACACTACTTCCGAGAACAATTCGAAAAAATCTTGAAATGCCCCGCCCATTACTATACTAAAAGTAAAAGCCAGATATACTGAAAGTAGAAAAATAGGTATACCGAAAAATTTATTTAAAAATATTTTATCCAGCTTATTACTAAAATCACTACGTGTAATTTTTTCCCGACTTATAGCCCCCCCTGCTATTTTATTAACAAATTCGTATCTGATGCCGGGAATAATTATTGAGCTTTCTTCATCATATTCTTTCATTATCTCCTGTTGAGCAGCCTGAATCTGGTGAGAGGCAACCGGCGCTTTATTATCCTCTATTCTATTTTCCATATCTTGTAAAACTTGCCGCTCGCTTATCAGATTTTCTTTAGCAATCCGCTTTATCTGTTCATATATTTTCAGAGGATAAATTTTTTCTATAAAACTTGCTTTATTTTCCTTATTTCCGGAAAACCCGGTTATTTCTTCTTTTAAATCATTAACCCCGACATCTTTCCTGGCAATCAATTTTACAACTTTAGTCCCTAAGGCTTGCTCGATCTTTTTACTATCAATATTAATCCCTTTATTTTTAGCAACATCGCTCATATTAAAAGCTAAAATCAAAGGAATTTGCATTTCCAATAACTGAACGGTCAAATATAAATGGCGGGCAAGATTGGAAGAATCTATAACATTGACGGCTAAATCGTATTCCTCGTTAACTAAAAAGTTATGGGCTATTTCTTCATCAAGAGACCCGGATTGATTTAAAGAGTATACACCCGGTAAGTCAATAATTTCAATTTCAATATCATTATGTTGAAACGTACCTACTTTCTTTTCAACCGTAACTCCCGGCCAGTTACCGACAACCTGTTTTAAGCCTGTTAAAGCATTAAATATTGTAGATTTACCGCAATTAGGATTACCGATAATTGCAACTCTTATCTTTTTCATCTCCCTTGAACCTAAAACTTAATTGATCGGCTGAACGATTATATGTTTAGCGATATAACTATCAAAAGCCAACTTAAAATTCTCGGTGGCAATAATCATATACCCGCTTTTTTGCTTATTAACTACCATAAGCTTCGTCTCAGGCGTAATACCAAGCTCAATTAACCTTTTCTTCATTATAGGTTCAAGATCAATATTTTTGACAATACCTTTAAAACCTTCTCTAAGCTTAGAAACAGGAGTAGTCATATTAATCTCCTAGACAAAATGAGATTGAGAATCATTCTCATTTTATACTATAAATTAGCTGATTAGTCAATACTATTAAAGAATGACGGAAAGTTTTAGCCTTAGCTTAAATTATGTGATCAGCCCAGTTTTCATTTAGATATACATCATTCAGCAGATCAGGGTGCTCACCTGTGAAAGCAATTGCTATTTCACCGCTCGGATTATTAGCTATAGTTAAGAACGTTGCATTATATTGCTCATTATAATAGATGGCTAGATCCTCTTTCTCTATTATTCGCTTGCTGCAAAACAAGTATATTTTATCTTTCCCCCCTTCAAATGCATCTATTACATTTGTTTTCTCACCATATACTTTAGTACTGCACATACTAAAGAAGAATTTATCTTCTCCTCTATTTCCGCTAACATAATTCACTCCGCCTTTGATAAATATCTTACTTCCTTGCGTAGAAGCAATCAAAGAATTATTTTCATTATTATTATCTACCATAATAACATCGGTTGGAATCCTTTGAATATTTACTTCTTTTATGAGGTCATAATCAGCAATGCTATGATGAGTGAAGAGAACATAGTCTTTATGGTTGTTAGTGTTTGAAGTATCGGCTATATCATGTTCATCGTGACAGCTAAAACCTATGCTATTTAAAACTTTACCCCCATACCAATAAGCAAGGAGAGACATAGTCCCCGCTGAAGTAAGGTAAGCAGCACCAGCGAATACAACGGAAACAGTAGCTGCATTAAATTTTAAAACTACTGAATTTAAAAAAGTATTTGGATTTTCAAGAGCACGTTTATACAAATAAGCACCTAATCCTACACCTGCTGCTCCGGCAACCGCACAATTTGAACAAACCATTTACACCCCTAAAACATATTAATTTTTCTAAGAGCACTTTACCTTAGTTCCATTGAAAACAAAACATCAATTTCTTTAAAGTTTTTAAGGTTCGTTAAATATTAATAACCTTTTATTAAGGTAATAAATATTGCTTATACGCCTGAACTTCTGCTATTAAAGAGTAATTATACAATACCCTGCCCCTTACTCTGCTCCTTACCTCCGCCGGCAGAAGGTGATTTACTACCGTCGGCGGCATCTTTAACGGCTGACACGCCTTCTTTAGCCATATTTACCCCCTCTTTTAAAGCCCCCGTCAGCATATCACTCATTCCGCCGCCTTTACCTCCGCCTCCAATCATAGAACTCATTCCTCCTCCACTCGTTAGAGAACTTGCTCCTCCGCCTGCTCCACCCATGCCTCCTACTTTTGCTGCACCCGCAGCTACTAATGGCGCTGCCATATAACCCCCCTTATTTTATTATATAATTTAATTATAAAATATTTTATTAAATAAGGTCAAGTTTATTCGATAAAATACAGTTATGTTCTATATTTTTTATAGATTACTAAGTATATTAAATTAATGGTAAGGAAAGATTTTAAGCTTGATAGAATGGCTTTTATGCAACCATTCTTATCATTTATTAATACACTCGCTTTTTAGGCGGAATCACTTTCATTTCCTCATTGAGGGTAGTAAGAACTACCGGGCGATAATCAATACTAACTTCTCCTTTATCATCTAAATAAGTCAAGCTATGCTTCATCCAATTTTTATCATCACGTTCGGAATAATCTTCTCTGGCGTGCGCCCCCCTACTTTCTTTTCTATTTAAAGCCGCATTGATGGTTACCACTGCTTGCGCTCTTAAATTATCAAGTTCCAAAGCCTCAACCAGATCACTGTTCCAAATTAGCCCTCTATCGGATATACCGATATCCTGATATGAGTTATAAACATTCTTCATCATCTCCACTCCTTCAGCCATCACTTCTTCAGTTCTAAAGACGCTGGCATGAGTTTGCATAGTTCTTTGCATCTCTTTCCTGATTTTGGAGGTATGAAGTTTGCCGCTTGAGTTTCTAATTTTATCGAACCTTGCAAAGCCTGCTTCTTGAGCTTCTTTCGATAGCTCTTTATGCGGTGTTTTAGGTTTAACTAATTCAGCCGCTCTAATTCCTGCCGCTCTTCCGAACACGATTAAATCAAGTAGTGAGTTAGATCCTAATCTATTAGCACCATGGACTGAAACACAAGCTGCTTCCCCGATCGCCATAAGCCCGGGAACTTCCACCATTTCTTCGCCTTTTTTAGTTAAAGCTTCACCCATATAGTTAGTCGGTATACCGCCCATATTATAATGCACGGTAGGTAGCACCGGTATTGGTTGCTTGGTTACGTCAACGCCTGCAAATATTCTGGCCGTCTCCGATATACCAGGCAGCCTTTCATGAATTACCTTCGGATCAAGGTGAGAAAGCACTAAGTGAATATGATCCTTATTAGCCCCGCATCCTCTTCCTTCTCTGATCTCCATCATCATAGAGCGGCTTACTACATCCCTTGAAGCTAAGTCTTTAGCCGTCGGAGCATAACGCTCCATAAATCTTTCGCCGTTGCTGTTTATAAGATATCCGCCTTCTCCTCTCACCCCTTCGGTGATTAAGCACCCTGCTCCGTAAATACCGGTCGGGTGGAATTGAACAAATTCCATATCCTGAAGCGGCAACCCGGCTCTCAAAACCATCCCTCCGCCGTCACCGGTACAGGTGTGCGCGGAAGTCGCCGAAAAATAAGCCCTACCGTATCCGCCCGTAGCAAGTACGACCAGATGAGCTTTAAAACGGTGCAACGTTCCGTCTTCCAAGCAATATGCGGTCACTCCTCTGCATTCCCCGTCAACCATTATTAAATCTAAAGAAAAATACTCAATAAAGAACTCTGCATTACGTTTCAAGCATTGCTGGTATAAAGTATGCAAAATAGCATGCCCGGTTCTATCTGCGGCAGCGCAGGTTCTTTGCGCAGCTTTACCTTCACCGTACTCTGTAGTCATCCCGCCGAACGGACGTTGATAAATTTTTCCTTCCTTCGTACGTGAAAACGGCACACCGTAATGCTCAAGTTCAATGATTGCCTGCGGGGCATTTTGGCACATATACTGGATTGCATCCTGATCACCGAGCCAATCCGAGCCTTTAACCGTATCATATGCATGCCAACGCCAATCATCTTCTCCCATATTGCCGAGTGCGGCGCTAATTCCGCCTTGTGCGGCAACCGTATGGCTTCGGGTGGGGAATACTTTTGAAATACATGCGGTTTTTAAACCTTTTTCAGCCATACCAAGGGTTGCTCTTAATCCCGCTCCGCCTGCTCCGACCACAACCACATCATATTCATGATCAATAATTTTATAAGCACTCATTTTTCTTTACTCTCACCCGACGATTCTAAACACGATATGCATGCTGAATAATGAAATAATCCCGCATGTTAAAGTCACTATTGAAACAAAATACAATATTATAAGCGACCAGATTTTTATATACTTGCGATGCACATAATCTTCTATTATCATCCTCATCCCGATCATACCGTGATAAATGGAAACACATATAAATAAAATTATAAAAGTCATATTTATCGGCGAAATGATATATTGAGGTATCATCTCTTTAGGGCTTCTTAAAACTAATATTACGGAGATTACAAACCATATACAAAGAGGAACCAGAGCAATTGCGGTAAACCTTTGATTAATCATATGCGCAGTTCCGTTTCTTGCGGAACCTAAACCTTTAGCTTTACTTAACGGTGAATTATAATCCATATTCATACTCCCATTCTTAAAGCTATTATCCATGAAACTACAGCTAGAATTAAGGAAATTATGACTGCCAGCCAACCGCTTTTATTCATAGCCTCTACCGAAAAACCCATACCGAAATCCCAAAATAGGTGCCTAATACCTGTACAGGTATGAAAAAAAAGCGAATAGCTCCAGAGCATTAAGAATGTTTTACCTATAGGATGAGTAAAAAACTTCCATATAATACAACTTTCCGGATCCTGCATATACGGCAAATAGATAATCCACCAGATGACGACGATTAAACCGATAAACAAAGCCACACCTGAGACGCGATGAAAGATGGATAAAACTGAACTTATTTGGGGCTTATATATCCCTAAATGCGGGGATAGCGGCCGTTCTTTTATATGTTGCATATTCAATAAATATTCTACTAAATATCTATATGTTAGTATTTTATTGCTGATATGCAAGCGATAATTTAGACTTACAATAGAAAAGGTCTTAAGCTTACCTACTTAAGACCTTTTTAGTAAATTTTTAATTTATTTTAAAATACAAAAATATACTATTTAAGCCGCTTCAAAATCAGAGTTTTTACTAACAAACTCATCAATCGCTTCACTTGAATCAAAATCAATATACGGAACTTCACCGCTTATGACTTTACCGCTTAACTCATGAAGCATAGCACCCTTAGCGATCGATGCTGAAAAATCCAACTCATTGCCGCTTACTTCAACTTCACCAACCGTAGCTGCCGTACCTATGCTTTCATATAAAGGTTTTTCAACTTTAACTTCTCCCGAGCTTATCTTTTGATTTAACTCATCAACCATTTTAGCATAGTTAATTTTGCTTATTAAGTCCATAAGTGCCTCCCTCTTAGGTTAATTCACAAGAGAATAATTTATAATAATTACCTTTATAACAAATTAACCCCTTATTTATTAATTAAACAGCAATTTTAGATACTTTTCAATCTACCAAGATAATATAAATTAAAATAATTCAATTGATTTTAATAAAAGTTAGATTTTATAGGCGTTTCAACTTTTAATATTTTTTATATTTTAATAACTAAGTTTTTATGAAATAAAAAAAGCAGAGCTTTTACACTCTGCTTTTTTAGTCTTAAAGCTTTTTAAGCAACAAGTATTAGAACTGGAGTTTAGATCCGAGTAAGAATACCGTACCTTTATTGTTCGCATAATTAGAAGCACCATTAGGTCTGTTGTCTTTAGCTTTGAAGCAAGTAACTTCAGCATAAGGCATTAAACCCGGAGCTAATGTATAACCAAGCTCTAAAGAAAGCATTTCCAACTTGTTTCTCTTAGCATTTGCTACAACACCTTTTTGTGTATTAACATAGGTTAAGCTCACATCAGCTGGGCCAAATGCATAACCTGCACCTAAAGTCCAATACTTAGTACCTTTAACGGAACTGTTCTTAGCCACTGTAGATTTACCCCAGTCACCGTAAGAACCACCAAGAGTAACACCCATGAAGTTTAAATTCAAGCCTGCATTCCAAGCTCTTAAACTTCTATAAGTTTTGTTTAAGTTTGTTCCATCATTAACTTTCTTGGAATCACCTGCTTGACCGGTAACACCAGCTTTTACAGCAACTTGGTCAAACATGTATTCATATTTTAAACCGGCTTCAAATACATTTTTAAATGCTTGTCCGCTGGTTACAGAAGTTGTTACTCCTCTAGCTTGAGCCACGGTTCCATAAGATTGAACATCCGGAGTATAAGAAAGACCGATCATGATTCCTGAAAAGCTTGGTGTGAAGTAAGAAACCTTACCGGCATTACGGCCTTTATTACCAACCAAACCTAATTCATTTGTCGGTAAATTCGGAGCAGTTAGGAAGTTTGTTACTAATGAATCTTGAGTAGTTTGCGGGTCAGTAGCAGTTCCTACAACTTTTGAAGAGGTATTCGGATTGATCCAATATCTTGCTTCAGATCCTCTTCCGGGAGCCCCAACATGCATTGCGTGGCTCGCACCATGGTAGTTACCCATTTCGATACGACCGAATGCGCCTTCAACATAAGCCATAGTTTGTTCAGCTTTACTGTTGGTATCATCTTTACCGAAGAAGTCTTCTTTAGCTTTAGAAGTATCGGCATTAAGCTTAATCGCACCACCGTATTTCAGGCCTGACTCAAATTCACCGTCAATCTTGATCGATATCTTTGTATCATTAACAAGCGAATGGTTGTTAAGTTTAGAAGTTGCTGTATTACTTGGGTCTTTGTGTCTAAAAGCTTTCTTTTGTTGAGCATATCCGAGTTGAGTATCAAGCGAACCGCCGAGTGTTACTTGCGGGCCAGAAACCTCAGATGAATCACCGGCATTAGCAGTAGCTGCGAAGCTTGCTACAAGTGCAGATGTTAATAATACTTTCTTAATCATCGTTTTCCCTTTTTTAGGTTTATTATTAAAAAGCCGATTGGCTCGTTTATAGATTTTAATTAAGCATAAGTTAGCGCTTGCTCTCAACTATTACTTTTTGATTTCTATTTTTTAAGAAGAAAAAGTTGCGATTCGGCAACAGAAGTTTTTGCTAAAAAGCACCTAATACAATAACAAAAGGCGACACTTGAGTACCGCCTTTCATTTCATATTAGTAATAAGTCTTATTTAGAAAGATATCTTTACACCGGCTAAGTAAACCTGGCCTTTGTTATCTTTAACGGTTCCCGCTCTGTCATGCTTAAAGTGGGTTGCTTCAGCATAAGGCATAAGTCCCTGAGCAAGCTTATATTCCACCCCTAAAGACAGAACTTTTAACTTATTATACTCGGAAGCAGGGTTGTCGACGAATGCTCTGGCATCTCGGTTCCAAGATACGGTTGCACCTCGCTTACTTTCATAATAAGTTACGCTAGCTCCGAATTTATCGGTTTCATATGCCGCTCCCACGTTCCATAGCGAAGCACCGTATTTTTGCCCGGCAACCTTAGCTGTGGTAGCCCCGGTTTTACCCCAATCGATATAAGAACCTGCAACGGAGAAGCCTTGGTATTTAATAAGCGCTCCTACTTCCCAAGCATTTAATTTTTTCCTACCTTTTTCTACGCCTTCAACTATATATTTTTTTGCTTTCCCGTGCTGATATAATAAAGAAGTATTAAACTCAAACTCATCGAATGATTGTTCATACTGAAGTGCAAGTTCCACTATATTAGTATAACCTAGGCCTCTGTCATTTTTCCTGGTATGCATTCTTGCATTTGCAATCGTACCTTTCGCTTCGGAATCCGGAGCATAGCTTATGCCGGCTTTAAAGCCGTTGAATGAAGGAGTATAATAAGAAACTTTATTAGCTTTAGAAGTGATTTCCGTTCCGACCGGTAAATACGGATCAGAAACAAAAATATCTTCATAACTTTCAAATTCCCGCTTGGCAGGATCGGGATTAGCTTCGCGTTGAGAAGTATTTTCATGTATCCAAAATTTATAAGCACCGTCAACACCACCTGTAGCTTTTACAATGCTTACCGCAGAAACTTTCATTTTATCGGTTGCACCGCCGTGACTTCCCGCTTCAAGCCTACCCAAATCCGATTCAATATAAGTCATTACGCTGTCGGCAATATCTTTCGATCCGTTTTTAGCTCTTGAGGTATCCGCGTAAAGCTTAATTGCCCCACCGTATTTTAAACCGTTATAATCTCCGTCAACTTCAAATTTAATTTTTGTATCATTAACGATTGCAGAAGAATTGCGTTTACCGCTGTCAGCTCTTGTAGGCATTGTATATCTAAAATCTTTTTTCTGCTGAACATACCCTACCTGAGTATCAAGGCTACCGCTTAACTTTAATCTCAAGCCACCGAAATCCTCTCCTGCCAATGCCGTTAATGGAAATAATCCAAGAATAGTTGCCGTTATAAATTTATTCATTTTACTTGCTCCGCAATATGTTTTGCTGTATTTTGGGCGATATTATAAATCGCGATATGATTTACAAGCTTAAAACCTGCACTTTTATTTATTTTTAAATAATAAGTAGCAATTATATCACAAACATCTTTTCAATAACATTACATTTATGACATTTAGCATTGAAAATTATAAAGTTAGCTCACCTGTGATTCTCGCACCGATGTCCGGAGTTACGGATAAACCTTTCCGTAAGATGGTAAGGAAATTCGGTGCCCCTTTACTGGTGACCGAAATGGTGGCAAGTCGTGCGATGATTGCGCAAACCCGTCAATCCATGCAAAAGTGTGAGCTTGACCAGGAGGGAGGCTTAACTTCCGTACAGTTAGCCGGCTGTGAACCTGATATCATGGCTGAAGCTGCTAAGTTAAATGAGGATATGGGAGCAAAAATTATTGATATTAACTTCGGCTGCCCTGCTAAAAAGGTAGTTAACAGTTATTCCGGTTCCGCTCTTATGCGTGATGAGGATAAAGCTTTTAAAATCTTAGAGGCGACGGTTAGAGCGGTGAAAGTTCCCGTTACTCTTAAAATGCGAATGGGTTGGGACGATAATAGCCTTAATGCTCCGAAACTTGCAAAAATGGCAGAGGATGTCGGAATAAAAATGATAACTGTTCACGGGCGCACCCGTTGTCAATTCTATTCCGGCTCGGCGGATTGGGAATTTATCAGGAAAGTTAAAGACAGCGTCAGTATTCCGGTTATTACCAATGGGGATATAAAAACTTTTGCGGATGCGGATCAGGCATTAGCAAAATCAAAAGCTGACGGTATAATGATCGGGCGCGGTGTCTACGGGAAACCGTGGCTTATAAACCAATTAGCTCATTATTTATCAACAGGTGAAAAACTTGCCGATCCTTCTATTGCCGTTAAGCTTGAAACCTTATTGGAACATTATGAAGAGATATTGTTATATTACGGAACGCAAGCAGGGATGATGATGGCAAGAAAGCATATCAGCTGGTATAGCTCAAATCTACACGGCTCGGCTGAATTCAGATCATCTATCAACCGCTCTTCGGATCATAACCGGGTCACTCAGCTGATTAAAGAGTTCTTCGGCAGGTTTGAATAAAAAGATTTAAGGTAAAATTTTACCTTAAATCTTCAGAACCTATTTTAAATCCAAGTATTACACATTTGCCGAGAAAAGAATTAAACGTAATGAAACTTATATTGATAATATATTATAATGTTCTACCCCTTTTTTCATCTCCTCGATCCTTATCATCCTGTTTTTTAATTTTACACGCCTGACTTTCCCGACCGGAAGTGTTTTCATTATCTGCTACCCTTTTATTAGCATTTTTAATTTCACGAGAAAACTGTGGCTCCGTGGTAGTACATTCATCTATAGCCTTATCAACTCCGCTTATAATTGAGCCCTTAATTTCTTCCTTACTTGCGTCGTAATGTTTTACCAACGCTTGATACATTATATTCATAAGATCACTTCTTAATTCTTGAGATACATAATTTTCAAATTGTTCCGACTTACCTCCGAGCACAGGCGCTATCCAGCTACTTATCTCTTCCGCAGCAGGTAGTTTATCAAAACCACTATTATGTTTTCTACATTTATTTATAACAATATCCGCCATAAATTCAGAAGCTTTTAAAATATGATCTAAATTTCTCGCTTTCTGCAATTCTTCTATATAATTTAGCTCAGGTGAATGATTTCCGATAAAGTGAGGATAAACTTCTTGTAGTATTTCTCTTGCACACCTTTGTTTTAACTGCTCTAAAGCTTCACTATCTTTTAATATTGCCGAAAATAAGTTTGAGTACCGTGACTCACTTGCTAATGAATTTGCTGCTATTTTTACAATATATTCAACTACTTCATTAGGCATATATTTATTTAATGAGCGCATATCACTGAAAGCTCCTATAAAGATTAAATTCTTACCAAAATTAGTCACCTCATCTCTTAGCAAAGAAAAATCACCTTCATTTTGCAACCCTAATAAGCTCAACCATTCAGGCAAGATTTCCTGCCTTTTTAAATAAGATGCGGATTTTTCCTTACCTCCTAACATCTGCCAGAGCCCTTGTTCTTTAGCAGGAGGAAGAAACCCTTTAATATCATAAGCCATAAGTAAAGCGGCAATATTGATATCACGAGGTGAAGCCCAGGCATTAAGCGGCTGGAATCCCTTCTCATAGTCCGAATATTCGTTTTCTTTGTTTTCATCAACCGAGTTAATCAGTTCTGGTTTTTTGTTTAAAATGTATTTCATCACTTCTATTCGACCATGCTCGGCAGCATATAGAAAGATATTTTTTCCTTTCATATTAATCGAATCAATTAAATTTTGATCAATTGATAAAAGGTACATCATCACTTCTATTTTACCATGCTTAGCAGCAATAAAGAGCGCACTATCCCCCATATCATCAATAGCATTAATACACTTGGCATTTAGATCTAAAATCAAACCCATTACTGCTACTTGCCCATACTCGGCGGCGAGCAGGAAGCCTTGACTTCCAAATGTGCGAGGTACTTTTGTAATTGTATTAGGGGTACTGTATTCCATATACCCTTGATCCAAGTTATTAACAAGTCCAGGTGCTTGCACACGAAGATCATGCAGTTTTTCTAAATTACCGTTTTTTACCGCATTAAAAAAAACTTCTCTCATACCAACCTCTTTCTCAAAATGAAATTACAGAATATTTGGCAATTTTAACATATAATATAAAGTTATTAAACTTATTTCTTGAATTCGAGCGGTTCTTGGTTAAAAATCAGAAATATTCGTAGCAAAAGCTTTATTAACTAATATAAATAAAATGCCTAATGTAATCCGTTATCAATATCCTTCATTTATTAATTCAATATGTTTAAGTAGGATATCTATATTATCGGCGGTTCTACCAGGTCTTGAAGCTCACCTGAGTTATCATTCTCCGATAAGCTTTCTACATTTTTAAGTTTGCGCTGAATTGATCTGGTTCTGACCTCGGCATCCCCTATCACTTTACTTGCCTGGTCTAATTTCAGCTTAGTTTTGTTAAGTATATCGGAAAACTTATAAAATTCATTTTTAACCGCACTTAAAACTTTCCAAACTTCACTTGAACGTTTTTCAATTACCAGAGTTTTGAAGCCCATCTGTAAACTATTTAAAATTGCGCTTAAAGTAGTCGGGCTGGTAATAATTATTCTATACTCTCTTTGTAGATATTCAATCAAACCGGTTCTTCTGATCGCCTCGGCATAAAGGGTTTCCACAGGCAAAAACATGATGGCGAAATCAGTAGTGTGCGGCGGCTGAATATATTTTTCGGATATCAGTTTAGCACAAGATTTTATACTGCTTTCAAGCAATTTCGAATATTGCTCTACTTCCTCTAAATTTCCTTTCTCCTGAGCTTCAAGTAGCCTATGAAAATCCTCAATAGGGAATTTAGAGTCAATCGGCAGCCATACCGTTTTCTCAAGCTCTTTTCCGGGCAATTTAACTGCGAACTCAACTCTATTACTTTTCTCAGGAATCACTAATACATTTTTTTCATATTGTTCATGAGTAAGCATTTGTGTGATCAGGGAATCAAGCTGAACTTCTCCCCAAATACCGCGCACTTTTATATTAGTTAAAACTTTCTTTAAATCACCCACACCGCTTGCCAGAGTCTGCATTTCTCCTAAACCTTTATGCACCACTTCCAACCTTTCACTAACCATTTTGAATGATTCGCTCAATCTGGTTTCTAAAGTGTTATGAAGCTTCTCTTCCACAGTTTCACGCATTTTTTCCAGTTTCAAGCTATTGTCGGTTTGAAGTTTATGTAAACTTTCCGATAAATCTTTTCTGATATTATCAAATTTAATTTCGTTAAGCTTGGTAAGGTCGGAAATTTGCTTACTGAACAATTCCAATTGATCTTTTTGCATTTGCCCCATACTTTGCAAGCTGTCTCTAATGGAATTATTAGTATGAGTTAAATGCCGGAAGCTATCTTCCCTGGCCTGCTTGGAATTAACTTCAATTATTTCCGATAATCTTGTAAGACTAAACTTAAGTTCTTTGATCAGATTACATGAAGTTTGATGCTTGACTAAAAGCACGACTATAGTTATAGACATGCCTATTGAAATCCCAAGCAACGCATATATTAAATATAAAGGCATATAAAATTATTTTTCCTTAGCAGGATTCATTATTTCTTCCGAACTGATAGAATTATCTTCCGCTATTTCATCGGGAGCTTTAAAAGCTCTGAGCCCCGGAAGATTAGCAAAGAAAATGGCTTGAATCTGCTTAATCACCAGCATTATCGGCTTACCGGAAATTGTGGCTGCATCCGGTGTTCTGATTATCTCTAAAATAATATCATTCTTATTTTCCACCTCACCGACGGAAAGTCTCTTTAACATCCCGGCGAAAGTGTGAACCTGCTCCTCATTTACCTTTTTTATCGGCATTAAACGCTGATTGCTTGAAACCTGATCAATATAATTATTGATTTCGGAAGCATAGATTTCCAACATCTTTTCATATCCTCTCAAATAAACTTTAAAGTTAAATAGAGGAAAAGAATCACTTGGAATTTTTTCATACCCTCCTTGAATAGTTATACCGAAAGGCCGGGTACTGATCTCAGCTTTTTTAAACTCAATTTTTTGGGTATTAACTACAGGTTTCGAAGCAGACGATGATTTATTTTTCTTCTCACTTTCTTCAGAAGTGTGCTTTAACTCATTAATTAACAAATCAAGCTCTAAACTTATATCACCTAACTCAACCTGACTTAAATGCCTGGATTGCATCTTAGGGTCTTTAGCGGCATAGTTAGGATTATATTTCAAATTCGGCATAGTAAATTTTATACCTGATGAAACACTATTATTCTCATTTTTGTTGACTACCCAAAAACTAAAGCAATCTCCGCTGAATAATAACTGATTTTCATTAGTTTTATCATACGCTTCAAACTTATCATTATAATAAAGCATTTCTTGTATGTGGTTATTAAACCGGGAAGTATCCGTCTCATCTTTAAGCTTTGCAAGAGATCCGTTCAGCTTTAAACTTAAAAAAGGCCGTTTATTACCTTCGAAATCTTTAAACTTAATTAGTAATTCCTGCTTATGACTTATGGAGTTAGCTACCGAGTGCAATTGATTCGGAAAAATTATTTTTATCCGATTACGGATCGGATTACTTCTTAAGTCGATTCTCTCCATATTTTTAATATTATAATATTTACCTGAACCGTATTTTATTGAAGGTTTTTCAATTACCGCTTTCACATCCCAAGCCAGAAAATTAGTAAATTTTATGTCTTTATACTTAAATTCCACTCCTTTTAAAACCAGCTGCTTGGTCATAGTTTCCACTGATTTTGTTATGGTACGGGTGTGTGCAAACCAAAAACCGAAGTTAGCTATTAAAAGTATTATAATTATTACAATGATCGAAGTAAGAAATTTACGCATAAATAAAGCTTAAGTTAAAAAATATTTATAAAGATATTGTTAGCGTACTCTTGATTTGTCAATCGGGAAGTTGAAACAACTCAATATAACTTAAGAAAAAATATCTCTAAACCATACCAAGGGTTTACTCTACGAATATTAAATAATTATAATATATATAATAAAAACTGATAAAAAAAATTGTAAAAGGTAATTTTGTGTGCTAGGTATCTAACTATCATGTAAATTTTTACAAATGATATCTAGGTCATTAAACGATTTTTACTAACTAATATTGTTTTAAACACAATAATAAATTATAGGAGATAAGTTTATGAAACAGACTGAAAACTTAAAGAACGACTACCAATCCATCAAAAAAGATCTGGCCGATACAACAAAAAAAGCAGGCGCTGCTGCTGAAGATAAATACAATGAATATAAAGAAAAAGGCAAAGAGGTCGCGGAAAATATTGGAAACAAATACAACGAGCTTAAAGAGAGAGGTAAAGAAATGGCGGAAAATATTGAAGATAGAGCTTATGAAATGGGCGCAAAAGCCAAAGATATGATGAACGATGCCGAAGATAAACTTAAAAAAGGTGTTTCTTGCCTGGAAGATCAAGTTAGAGCACATCCTATGGTATCACTCACTGCTGCAATGCTTGTCGGTGCAATGCTGGCTAAGCTTTTTTCAAAAAAATAAGAGTAAGTATATGCTTAAATATATGGTTTTAGAATATCTTAAAAACAAAATAGTAAGCCCTCAGCAAAATAGTAATTTTTCTATGTGTGTTATAGTGCTTATGTTATTAGGATTTATCAGCGTAATAATAGCCGAGTGTTATTTATCTTATTATATATATAAGTATGCGATAACCTTACTTCATTATTCCGAGCTGAAAGCTTCCGCGATAACCGCAGGTATATTTTTACTGCAAGCTGTTATTCTCATTTGTATAGGTTGCTTAAAATTTAAGAAGCCTGTGAAAAAAAATTGGGTAATCGAAGAAAAGGATAAAGTTAAAAGCATAACTTCAGCCTTTATTCAAGGCTTTCAATCAAGATAACGATATAGAATAAAAAAGCTTAAGGTTTACTTGGAAAAGGGCTCTTTTAATAAGAGCCCTTTTTTATTATATAATGTTTCTCCGTTTTAAGGCATGGTTCTCAAACTGCACTTTGGTTAAAAGCTGAAAAAATGTTATTGAATTATCTCGTTTTCACCCGGTGATGCAATGAACTCATCATATGATAATTCTTCTAAACCGGATTGCTCCATAGTAGCATATAAATATTTTGAGACTTCAGGTGAAATGTTTGTTTTCCAAAAAGATATCATATCTGCAAAATAATAACCGATCAGCTCCTCATTAACACCTTTGGTAAATAGTTCAGGCACTCTTACTATTAGCTCAGCTTCATATTCGTGAGACTCTCTATAAATAAAATCATGAATTCTTTCTACGAGCTCCTCATTACCGAATTTAGAAATTAAATTATCTATCTCATTTTTGTAATTATTATAAACATTATTTATAATTTTAACTATTTCACGGTATCGCTCTTCACCGGGCAGCCGGTAGATATTTTCCAGCTCTTCTTCAGACTTATCACTAAATCTTTTAATTAATTCCTTTACACGATCTTCCAATTGAATGTCATCAATTTTACCTGAGTTAAATTGATCATAAGCTTCTTTAAAAGCTAATAAACCCAGTAAGGATTTATTTTTGATCAAGTCAATAAGCTCATGATTTGAATACCTTGAAAGACCGGAATTCTCTTCAGTTAAACCTAACACTTCAGCCAGTTTTTCCAAGGTACCGCGCTCAGCTTTCAGGTATAATTCCTTCATAGAATAATCATTTTCACCAAAAGGTTTGCTATCATTTGAAAAAAGCATATAAAACATGCTGTGCGCCGCTTCATGAACTATACCTGCGCGGGTAATTTCCGAGCTTTCACTTGGTAACACCATAAAAACCTCCCCGTCCGGGAAAGATACTGCTATATCATCACTTTTTTTTACTTTGCTTGAGGTATAAATAGTAAATCCCGGTTTATAGTCAGCGGTAATTATATTAAATATATCCTTATGCATAAATGTAGCACTAAGAACGCTTTCATGATTATAAGCATTAAACAATATTTCTTTGTTATACCCGGCTTCAGCTTTAGTTTTGGTTAATAATATATGCGGTAAAGAATATGGAAATTCATTTCCATCTAATAGATATACCATATCCTTTAAGTTTGGGAGCTTTTCAAAAAAACGAGCTTTTTTATCTTCTCCCAAGCTAATTATATTATTATAATTTTCTACCGCCATTTCTAATACTGCATTGGTATCATCCAAAAAATTTTTTATTTTTATTTGTAATGCTTCCGGCTGATCTAGGCAAAACATAACATTCTTAATATCTCCTTTTACTTCATTCCGTTTAGTAGTTAATTGAACGCGCGCTTCAGATGTACACATCTTTCCCCCGTCCTTCAATACCATTATTGCTTCCTTAACTGATGCTTCTGCATTATTAAAACCGGCCGCCTTCAAACGTTCAATTAAATTTTCATATTTCCCCCCTTCCTGTAGTTCGCCCGGCTCCACGCCAATGAAGCCGACATTGACTTTTACTCTTTCAAAGGCCTCCGGAAGTTCATTATATATTGCCAATGTCTCACCTTCAACATCTTGTTCAATTGGAAACGAGATAGTTAAATTAGTATTTTTTAGCGAGGTATTAAGCATATCAATTCACCTAAATTAATAATATACAAAATAATTATAATTTAGAGGATTTATTAGTTAAACAAAACTTTTATTAATAAATAAGAATACTGAAGAAATAAATGGTACCCGCAGCCGGACTTGAACCGGCAAGGGATCGCTCCCCACGGATTTTAAGTCCGTTATGTCTACCATTCCATCATGCGGGCACAATATGAAACTGCATTATGCCTATTGTTACAAATAATTCAACAACTTTTATTGCAGTAAGTAATTTTTTATGGCTCTATATAAAAAAACTTATTTGAATTTATATGATAGGTAAACTTACCGGGGTTATTGACTCAATAGAAGATGATCATTTAATACTTGATGTAAACGGGGTCGGCTACTTAGTTTACTGCGCAGGCAATACCTTGGCATCTCTTAACATAAATCAAAATTTAGCTATTCTTATTGAAATGATAGTAAAGGAAGATCAGCTTACTTTATACGGGTTCACCGATACTTCTCAGAAAAAATGGTTTAAATTGCTGCAAACCGTACAAGGGGTAGGGGCTAGGATGGCACTTTCCATATTAGGTATTTTAACACCCGATCAGTTGATCGGCGCAATTTTAGCACAGGATTATAATTCTTTTAAGCAAGTATCGGGGATCGGAGCCAAACTCTCCTCCCGAATCGTTAACGAACTGCAAAACAAAGAAGGTATTACCTCACTATCAAGCGGTTTAACTAACTCCGGTTCATTAGGCAAAACACCTAATACTTCTATCTCGCAATCGCAAAATATAGTAGGAGATGCTCTCTCCGCCCTATCAAATTTAGGGTTTAATCGCAGCGATGCCTATAGGGTGCTGACGGAAATATATAATCAGAATAATGAAATAACTCTAGAACAGCTGATTAAACAAGGCTTGTCAACATTAGGCAGGAGATAGTAAGGAAGTTCAAGAGGCTAAAGTTATGAAGGCAAAGTAACTATATAATTACTTTAAAGAATATAAATTGTTTTAATAAATTAATATGTACTTAGCAGTAAAGCATTCCTTGAGGGTGAGGCAAGCTAGGATGATGATTAACATTTAAACTATACAGGGAAGTCAATGTTTTTCTATCATCCAGCTCATACCTGCTTATTTAAGCTTTACAGCTCAGTATGCCCTTCAATATGTTGAGGCAATATGAACATATCTTGGGTTAAATCACCGTTATATCCGTAAAGCGCTATGATACATTCCGCCGAATCACCCGCAATATGAAAAGTTTTAGAAGGCTGCTCGTTCATAGTAATATCAAACATATTTACATCACTAAAGGCTTTGTCATAAAGTTTAAAAAGGTCAATTTGATCACCTTCTTTAGGGTTAAAATCTCTTATAATGATTTTACACCCCGGTATTTCTTTGCCGTATTGGTTAATTGACTACCCTATGGAAATTTCTTTGCCGGAATCAAGAATGCTTGGACGAACTTGTACTCTATCGATAATACCGTTTATACATTGAATCTCACCGCTGTTATAAACTTCATGAACCTTAACGGGATTGTTACACTCGATAAGCCCCCATCATACCTCTCAATCCCGGTTATTACCGTCGGAGAATCAACTTTAACCCCGGTATTAGCGTCACAAAGCTCAATACCGTTCTCCTTCACCACTACATTAAAGCATTTCTCAGCTCTTTCGTCTTTATCACTTGCTAAATTTTTAATTATTTGTGTTAATTTAGGCATAGAAAACTCCTACATTAATAATTCAATAATTATATTCCCTTTCATACTTTTATTTATATATGTCAATACTTTCTTTTTTATTATCACAATAAATAGAATATTAACAAATATATTAAAGAATCAATATAAAGCGAAACTTTATAAATAAACTTATAAAGACTTGATCAATATTATTTTAATTTTATCTGCCCCTACCCTGGTCTTTACCTTGCGAAGCGGACTGGGCTTTTATTAAGTTAGTCCAAAACCCGTTATTAGGCGCATTATTTTGAAATTGCAACCTTGCCATAATATAACTCATTTTTTGACCCATGATAAATCTTGACCAGAATCCTTTAGGCTCAGCAAGGCCGACGATTTTAACGTCTTCAAATTGTTTGTCCAGGCCTTTAGGATTATATATGCTGACCGCCGACTCCATCTCTTCGGCTTTTAACTTCTCTGCAAGTTTATTACGTGCGAGCGGTTCATTATGCGGCCTGAGTGCTTTAGGATCACTTTTACGAAAGGGCGATTCATTAACAATTTCTTCAACTAATTTATTTACCTTTTTTTGGTCGGATTTAGATACAAGAATGCTTATTACTATTATTAAAAGCAATATTAATATGCTTGCCGCAATTATTATATAAATTAAATTTTGCATAAGGAAATTTTTAGCTATTATATATCTATAATATCACTCCTAATAAATATTAACAATATAAGATAGCTTGGGAAAAATGCAGCATAAACAAAATTTAACTAATGAGATATTTAGGAAACTGATACACTTATCTTCCATATGGGTTCCGCTTTCTTTACTTTTCGTTCCGATAAGCTTCATGCAAGCAGTCTTTTTTACTTTAGCTCTATCGCTAACTTTATTTGATACTCTAAGGATCAGCAAAAAACCGATCGGTCAAAAAATAAGAAAATTTTTAAATAAAATTAAACTTAATTTTATTTATCGTGAACATGAAATAAATAATTTGAGCGGTGCGACTTATATGATGACTTCCGCTGCCTTTTGCTCGTTTATTTTTGATACGGAAATTTTTATAATCAGCTTCAGTGTTTTGATCATTTCAGATACATTAGCCGCAATAGTAGGTAAAAGCATAGGTAAACGCTCTATATATAATAAGACACTGGAAGGAAGCCTTACATTTTTTATTTCCTCTCTAATTATTTCGGAAATTCTATATATATTTTTATTACAAAGGATCGGCTATAGTCTAACTATTCTGATTATAGCCTCTGCATTCACTACGCTTGTTGAGCTTTATTCCAAAAAATTTAAAATGGATGATAATTTAAGCATCCCAATTAGCTTTGGTTTAATTTTATTAATTTATAAATATTTTATGCACTATAATTGATATGGATGAGTCAGATCAAATAACCGGCATACGCCCGATAAAACCAATCGACCCGATAGGGTATGAAAACCTGATAACCTCATTCCCGCAAAGCTTGATAAGACAAAAACCTAAAACACGAATTAATGGGCTGGTTGTAAGCGTAGATAAACAATATATTACGGTAAAAACCACACTTGGTGAAGTGATACTTAAATCAAAGTTAAATTATGAGACCGGCACGGAACTTACTATTGAGCCTTATATACAGGGAGAGGACGTAAAACTTAAAATTTATGCTCTAAATTCTGAAAATAAAGCTGCGTTTACGACTTTTAACCTGGCACGAAGACGGGGCCACAAACCTTATACAAAAAGCACCCGTGTTGAGCAGGCTTTTGCAATTGATAAAACTTCCGGAGTTATACATGCAATATTAGTCAATAAAAGAAACTTAAAACTAATTACCGATAACCCTAATATTCTAGAAGCTATTTCAGGCCATCTACCTAAAAATACAAGCAACTTAGAAGGAATCTTTTACGAAGGAAGCCGCTTTCAATTTAAATTGCTGCAAATTACCGAATATAATGAATCGACAATATACCTATCTTCTGAAAATAAAATAATTTTATCTGCAACAATAAACGCTAACGATAAATTTAGCGAGGCTATCTTAGAAACTATTATCGGTAATTTTACTTTTAGTAATAGTGAACTTGAATTTAAAAACGAGGACTTTATATATCTTGAGTTAAGTGCAATTTTACCTTTGGAAGTTGGAACTTTAAAGCTTAATGACCTAAATGAAATGTTGGGGTTTTTAGATAGCTTGGAACATAAATCAGTTCAATCTTTCTCTTACTCAACCGACTACTTAAATTCACTTAAATTAAAGCTTGATATAAGAGATGATTTATTAGCTGTTAACCTTGCTCAAATTCTACTTACCAATTTTAGTAAAACGGATTTGCACATAGCCGAGAACGAGCCGGAAGGGAAAATACAAGTTGTTACCCGCCATATATATGAACTCAGTTTAAAAATGCCATGGCAAGTTATAATTGCTCCCATCATTCATAATGAGATATTATATTTTATAAAAATTTTTATAAAGAAGCCTATACAGGAACCCAAAGAGTTAGTCAGGCGTTTTGTAATTGAACTAGATACCGTGCAGTCGGGAAAAATAGTATTGGACGGATTATTTACCGAGGATAAGAATGTTACTTTGTTATTCGTAAAGTTAAAGTCCAAAACTATTTTTAGTTCCGACCTTGAAGAAGAGATAAGAAACTTATTTTCAATGATCAGTAAATCTCAAGGCTATGAAGGCACAATCAGCTTTAGTTCTCTTGAGGAATACTCTTCTCCGATAGTTGAAAATCTTCGTTCAATACGCCCGCTTTAGAATTAAGAAGTATGAGGATAAAGCATATTAGTCCCTAAAATATAAAAAAGCAGTTGCAAAAAGAGCAAATTGTTATTAGATTCTCTTCTGAAATCATTATGGCGGAGTAGCTCAGCTGGTAGAGCAGAGGAATCATACTCCTTTTGTCGGGGGTTCAAGTCCCTCCTCCGCTACCACTTATTTAAATTACATATCTCATAGCATTTGCAAGTATAATATAAATTCTCTTATAGCAAACCTAATAATGGTTTATTCTTTATTTATGAGCTCAGTTAAAGTAATACCGATTTTATTGTCAACAAGCACTATTTCACCCTTAGCTACTAAGCGATCATTAACATAAATATCAATTGCATCACCGACTTTGCGATCAAGCTCGATTACCGCTCCGCGGGTAAGCTTAACCAGTTGGTTAACTTTCATTTCAGCTTTGCCCAACACTGCTGAAATCTGTAGCGGGATATCATATACTACTTGCAAGTTAATATCACCTTCAAGGCTGCTGCCTAAATTTTCCATATTTTCCGTCATATACTCTGCTCCTCGTTAACTACTACTGGTTCTTCATTATTTTCAGGTTGTTTAACATTATTTTCAACATTATTTTCATTTTTTTCCGCTTTAAAATATTTTGTATATATACTATCTAAAGCGGCAATGATTTCCTGCTTGGATTTTTTAATGCATGCATCTTGAAACTCAACCGCACAATCCTCTCTACCTAAGCTATGATCGATAGCAAACATTAAACTTCCTTTAAAATTATGCTCACTATACGCTTTTTCTATCTCATCTTTCATATGTAGATAAGTTTCCGGGTTTAATTTAATATTTAATATCGGCTCATCGGCAAAATGATTAAAATTATCTTTTATAAAATTAATAATAGAGTTTTCATCGGCTGACTGTTCAGTGCTTCCTTTAATTTTATCGGCAATAGCAAAAGCAAGCTCGGCACAACCTTGAATTAACTCATCCTGATCGGAATTAATATTCAAACTTAGTTCATTAATTTTTTCCATTATACTATTAAGCGTAGCAATAATTGTATGTTTAAATTGCTCTTCTAATCCTTTTTGCTTTTCGATCCCTTGGAGTTCGCCTTCTTTAAAAGCCTGCTTTTTCGCATCCTCTAAATCTTTTTGAGAATAAAATATATCTTTCAAATCATCATTTGTTTTTTTCTCAACTTCTAAAATATCATCAAATAATATAGCATTTTCATCATTCATTAAAGCATGAGGTGATGGCGACCCTAATTCGACAAACGGAAATCTTGCAGTCGTCATATTAATATACCATCTGATCGCCGTTCTCGCCGGTTGCAATCTCTATCTCGGCTTTATTGATTAATTCCTTGACCGAATTAATGATTGCAGTCTGTGCTTCATTAACGTCTTTTAATTTCACCGGCCCCATACCTTCGATCTCCTCTAATAATATTTTAGCAGCCCTTTGCGACATATTTTTTATAAATAAATCCCTGATTACTTCAGAAGCTCCCTTTAATGCTAGCGCAAGTTTAGATTTATCAATAACTCTAAGCACGGTTTGAATACCGTTACCTTCGATTTTCTTAAGATCTTCAAAGGTGAACATCAGGCTTCTGATTTTCTCTGCCGCCTCTACACTATATTCCTCAAGCATCCCCATAAACTTCTCTTCCACATTACGCTCCAGGTTATTAAATACTTCAGCTATAATTTGATTGTTATCACGTTTTTGGGTCTTGCTGAGACTACTTATAAACTCTGATTTTAAAGTTTTCTCCACTTTTTCTAATACTTCTTTTTTAACCGTATCCATAACCAGCATCCGCTTAATTACTTCAAAAGCAAACTCTGGACTAAATAAACTAAGAACTTTAGAAGATTGCACAGGGTCAAGCTTGCTTAAAACTAAGGCTGCGGTTTGCGGGTATTCCTTCTTTAAGTAATTAGCAAGCAACTCCTCTCCGACATTAGCGAGCTTATCCCAAATATTCCGTCCGGCCGGGCCTCTGATATCTTCAAGGATTGCATCCACCTTATCCTTACCTAAAATTTTCCTCAGGAATCGCTCGGTGTTTTCTATATTTCCGACTAATGATAAATTTTCGGTAATCTCAACACTGAATTCGCTGATTAACTTTTCAATTGATTCGGGAGAAATACTTCCTAAATTAGACATTGCCAAAGAAATTTCTCTAATCTCGCTTTCCTCAAGCATTGAAAATATCTTAGTAGCAAGGTCATCATTCAATGTCATAATTAACATTGCCGCCTTTTCAACCCCTTTATTTTTCATTTCCCCTACCCCTTATTATTCTTGGTATATCCAGTTTTTAATCAAGGATACCGTTTCCTCCGGGTTCTTATCAACGAGTTCGTTAAATCGTTTGGTCACCCCTTCTCTCCTTTGCTTTTGCTCTTCCATAGTACTTTGATCGATATTGGTCGGATTTACTCCTTGGGAATTTAAACCATGCCCGAAAACCATATTTTTCGTATCAGCTAATCCTTTAGCCATACCTTTCATTTCCTGTTCCAGGCTTGCCGTAACATCAGGGGTTAGACCTTGTTCTTGTATAGCACTTTTAGCTTTTTCCAAAGAACGCAATACAAGCGGCCTTATTACCAATAGAACCATTAGTATAAGCACTATACCGATTACCACCGTTTGGACAATATTTTGTATATCATTCTTGAGGAAATCCAACATTCCTTCCTTAACGGGAGCATCAACAAAATCGGTAGCAAAAGGCATATTTATGACTTCTACTTTATCACCACGCGCAATATTTACTCCCACACCTGAAATTATCAGCGATTTTATTTTATCTAATTCAGCTTGGCTTCTTTCGCTGTATTTCATTTGCTTGGTAATCGGGTCAGTTTCATAATTACCGTCGACAAGCACTGCAATCGATAAGGTTTTTACCTTACCGTTTTCTATAACTTTATTACTGACGGTTTTTGAAATCTCATAATTAATAATTTCATCAGTTCTCGAGCGCTGCCTTGAAGCGCCTGCCGCCACCCCTTGCTTAGCATTCGGAATATTTGAAGAAACTCCGACCACACCACTCGGCTCGGTATCATTTTCATTCTCTTCGCTGCTTTTTTGCGATCTCACTACTTGGCTACTCGGGTCATAAATCTCTGAGCTGATAACCTCACGATCCAAATCCATATCTACGGCAACATTAGCTTTAACTTTTCCTATCCCGATCGTTCTTTCCAATAAGTTTTCAATTTCCTGCTTGAGTTTATTTTCTATATTGAGCTGCATTTCCATTGCAGTAGAAGCAAGATTTGCCGCACTCGCATCCTCAGCCCCCAATTTCAAAGGCCTACCGAGGTTATCAACTATAGTTATGTTCTCAATTTTAAGTCCCGGCACCGCAGTTGCAACCAAATTGGCAATGGAAGCCACTTCAAGCTTACTTAACACTTGATTCCCTTTCATTTTAAGTACTACCGATGCCGAAGGCTCGGAACCGATTTTTGAAAATAATTCTTTTTTAGGCATAACAAGATGCACTCTTACATTTTCAATCTGGTTAAGGCTGCTGATGGTTCGCACCAATTCACCTTCCAATGCCCTTACTAAATTAACGTTATAAACAAATTGCGAAGTGCCTAATGCATCCGATCGATCAAAAATTTCATAACCCGTTATATTTCCGGAAGTCGGAAGTCCTTCTTGAGCGAACATCATTCTAAGCATTAAAAGCTTATCACTGGGTACGCTTATCTCAGTACCCTCCGTGTTGTTCTCATACTTTATCCCCATTGATTGCAATTTCATCCCGATCATGCTTGCATCTTCTATCGAAAGATTAGAATAAAGCGGGGTTAAAACCGCCGAAGACATTTTAAAAACCAGAAAAATAAAGAAAGCTATCACTATTATTGCAGCACCAATAATAGCAGAGATTTTTGCCGCACCCAGCTTCTTTAAAAACTCCATTAACCCTCTAACCTCTTACCCATCTATATGTATCATAACTAAAATTTTATATAAATAAAGAGGGTGTTTTAAATTTTAATTATTTTTTAACATTTATAAGTTGCCTTTCAGCCGCTTCGAATTAAAAGTATATTACTTATTCCGAGCTATCTTCTACTCTTACAGCCTCAGTAATTTTAACTTTTCTTGCTTTCTTGAGATTAATTTTATTTGAAGATTTTTGCGCTATGTAGCTATCAAAACTATTATCAATTGTAATAATCACTTTATTATCATCCGCTACGGTATTTGGCTTAGTATTAAATATCTTTTGAAGAATGGTGCTGAAAAAAGAGCCTTTCGGTTTATCTCCGTCATTCGTTTTGGCTACTTTTTCTTCAGTATTTAAACTAGCTTCAGGCAGCGGATTTATAACTGAATTATTCATGGCTAGTTTATTATTAACCAGTTCTTTAATCTTTGTGCCGGATGATCGCCTAACTAAAGCTAATATATCCTCTCCTTTATCATTTTTCCTCTTTAAGTCGAGAGTATTAAGCAGTGCTTCGAATGCTTTAACGCGGCCATTGAGTATAGCTCGCATGGAAGGAGTATATCCTTCAAAATCAGGGATTTCCCCATAAACACTATAATCAATTAGTAAACTTACTATTTTATAATGGCCTTCCCTAGCTGCAAAGTGTAAAGCGGTAGCACCTCCCATATCCTGTACATCAGGGTTTGCTCCCTTTTTAAGTAGATATTTCACCACTTCCGTATGTCCCATATAGGCGGCTCTAATTAGAGGAGTGACATTTATCTCACCTTGTATATCAAGTGGATACCCTGACGTTACAATTTTTTTTACCATAGCCAGGTCGCCGTTATTTGCCGCATTAATAAGCGGGTCTCTAAATAAGTTCTCTTTCGAATAAGAAGTATTGGAGAAAATTAAGAAAACAAGGAATAAAAAGAGGATTTTAATTTTGGAGGCCGAGGCCGGAATCGAACCGACGAGTGGCGGATTTGCAATCCGCAGCATTACCACTTTGCTACTCGGCCATAGTATCCTAAAAGCAGAGCTTATTTTATTGATTAATCTTAATAGGTCAAGTTGCATATTTTAAAAAATAAAAGAAATAATTTATTTTTATACTTATTTGAGTATTATCGTTTTAATTCAAATTAGCAAGCAATGAAAACCTCAACCAATAAACTTCTGTATTTTATAGCTTTTATTCTTCTTTTAGCAGGAAGCATAAGGATTATATTAACATATGATAAGCTTACTATTTCTCCTGATGAATTAGTGCATGTTGCCACCGGTTTAGAACTGATTGAGAACGGAACTTATTATTTAGAAGCTTTACATCCGCCGCTGGCAAGGTTATCGGTTGCAATTCTTCCTTATCTGGGAGGAGCAAGTTTGAGTGAAGAATTTTATGCTAAGTATTCCCATCCTTTTAATGAAAATAGCGGTTATAAGCAGAGCTTTGAAGGCAGAAACCTCGGAGGCCGGCAAATATTTTTCTCTAAAGATTATGATAACTACAAGAAAATGCTGTTTTTAAGCCGCTTAGGCATACTGCCTTATTTTCTTCTCTGCGGATTAGTTATATTTATATATGTTAAAAATCATATAGGCAGCTATGCTGCATTATACTCAATTTTGTTTTATACGACACTTCCGACAATCATTGCCAACAGTGGGCTTGCCACTACCGATATGCCGATGTGCACATTATTAACCTGTGCTGTTTTTGCTCTCCTGAATTGGTTAGAGAGAGCTTCATTAAAAAATACTTTATTACTCGGCTTTTCTTTTGCACTACTTGTGACAGCAAAATTTTCAGGCGCTATCTTTTTCTTAATGGTTGCCGCACCTGTCATACTTGCTAAAGACTATGCAACCGGGGAAGTTTCAAAAGGGTTTAACGGAGCAAGAGTTACATCAATTATATTAATCAGTATAATTACTTTTTTTATGGTTTGGAGCACCTATAATTTTGAGCTTACAACTTTATCCTATCCTTATTTCTTAGCTCCCGAGAAGGTAAACGCATTAAAGGCCGGCTTACAGAATTTTGGTTTAAGTGAAAATTCGGTCAAAAAATTATTTACCTTAAAAATTTTACCATTTCCGGAATTCTTTCACGGCTTATCGGATCTTAGTGACCGCATTGCTTACGTTTACGCCGGGTATATTTTCGGTAAAGTTTTACTATTTCAAGGAGTTTGGTATTTCTTCCCTGCTGCAACCCTTTTTAAAACTCCCCTACTTGTTTTAGCTTTAGGGCTATTGGGCTGTTGTTTATTAATAAAAATATTTATCAGCCGAAAAGATTGGAAAGTAGTAGTCCCGGTTATCGTGATATTTACATTGCTTTTAGCAAGCACAACTTTCAACATGAATATAGGACTTAGGCATTTATTACCGATTTTCCCGTTTCTTTGTATTACGGCAGGCTACTCACTGGGCTTTTTACTGGATAAAAGGCAACTATTTATAAAAGGAGTAACTATACTTTTACTTGCAGCCTACTTAGTTACCACAGCTCTATCCCACCCGTTTTATTTAGCTTATTTTAACTTACTGGCGCAGGATTCCCCTGAAGAAATTTTAATCGACAGTGATTTTGATATAGGCCAGGAGCTGGAATATGCACTTACCTTTCCTGAGGTTCATAATAATATTGATAGCTTAAAACTTTACTACTCAGGCCTTGCTGATCCCGGGTTCTTTGGTTTCAAAAAATATGTACTTTATCAGATGGAACTGCACCATAAGAACTTTAATATAAATTTCGGCAACTCAAGGTACTTATTAATTAGTATCCCGTTACTTAAACTACTTCCTAAGGAAAAGAAGGCATACATAGCAAAATGCAAAGGTGCCCGAAGAATCGGGCAAACTTTCATGTTTTATGACTTTGATAACTGTGCTTGATTATCCTCTAACCGAGGGCAAATTGCACTGACTTTTCCGAGTTGCTTGCCTTAGATTCTTCATGCAGTATTTCAAGCCTCTTTTGCCATTTTTCCATTTTTTTTAAGCGAATATCTTCTAGTGTGCCTTTATCATTAGCATCGTAATCTTCAATTTTAAGTAAACATTGTTTTTGTTTAAAACAATTAACAAATTCATCAACATATTTATCAAAATTGAGTTTTATTTTATCTACCCCAAGTATTCCTTCTTCCATTATCAGATTATCCGCAGATTTAGTCGGAAAAAACTTGTTCCAGGCGATTATACAAAGTGAAGTAATTGCAAGTGTAGCAGCTCCGTAAATAACAGTGGAATACGCTTCTCTTGATTTATATTCATCCCAGTAAGTAAAAGCCGAGCCTAAAGTAGCACCTATAATGGTATTTATTAAAAAACACCCGAAACCACCTATCTTTGAGCTCGGTTTGAAACCATACTTGGAAATAAATAACCTGTTATGATTATATTTCTCATCATAATCTTTTGTGAGATCTTTAGTAAAGTTATCAAACTTTTTTAAAGCTTCATTTTTTTCTTCAAAATTTTTCGAATCATAATCATGTTGAGGTTGAGCTAAAATGTTTTGCTTCAGTGCTTCTAAACTACCCTTCCCGCACCCTGTTTCATCTCCTGCCGAGCTTATACGTGCTATCATTGTTTTAGACATATCATCAGCTCTTAACCTATTAAGAACCGAAAAAGCAATCACCGGAGCAAAAATTTTTTTTATACCCCGCTCAATATTATATTGCTTTTCGATCTCATCTTTCGCACTTTTATTGTTCTCTGCCGAAACTAACTTCATCGAATCGTAACAGGCTTTTTCAATTTCTTTATTTATTATACTTCCGGGACTTTGGATTAAAGCTCTCATTTCTCTATCCTCCTATTTCAAATAAACTAAAATAATTTTAATATTCCTAGGTAAAATACTTTAACTTATAATATTTCTACTTATCAAAAGAGAACAGGTGAAAGAAAATATAATTTAACGTATTAACTAATATTACTTTTCAAGTATTATTATAAGCTCATCCCATTCCCGCTTAGACATACCGCTTAACTCTTGAGTCACTTTTTCGCCGGCAAGCATTCTTTTTACCACACTCATGCCCTGCTCGGAAATTGAAGCGGAATTCAAACGATAGTTTTTAAATGCTTCAAAGGTTAAAGGCAGCCATTTTTCCAAGATTAAAATAATAGCATTAGCATACTCCCTAATCTCAAATTGGGCATGAGCATCCGCTCTAAGCCTTAAGAAATGAAGTAGGTTATTCAGATCCACCTTCCAATACCATTGAGTATAATAATTCACCGGTAAATTCATCCTGGCAAGTTCACGAGTAAGCCCTGCACGGCTCGGATCTAATACTTCGTTAGTCTCCTCGTTAAGATTAAGCATTTCCATATAATGCTTATAGCTTTGTTCGGAATCATTTTTTAAAATTTCTAGTACTCTGGCTGCTTCTTCGCCTTCTAAAACTCCTCCCCTACCCTGCCTGTTAGTATGTGATTGCATGGCTAGATTTTCGGGAGCGGGAATATAGAATTCTTTATCCAAAATAGAGTAGCGAGCGGAATATTCATTAACGTTTGCAGTTCTATGCCTTATCCATTGCCTTGCAATAAATATCGGAAGTTTCACATGCAACTTTATTTCACACATCTCAAACGGGGTGGTATGCCAGTGGCGCATTAAGTAATTAATAAGCCCTTTATCCTCATTAATTTTCTTAGTACCCTTACCGTATGAAACCCTTGCCGCTTGGACGATTGCAGAATCATCACCCATGTAATCTATTACTCTTACAAAGCCGTGATCCAAAACCTTGATCGGTTCAAAAAGTATTTCTTCAAGTGCATCTACGGTTGCTCTTGAGGTTTGTTTCTTAAATTGCTTTGCTTCTCTAATTTCATCTAATTGAAGTTGACTTAAACTCATAATCCCTTAATCGAATAGTTTTTTATATACTATTAACCCAAATAAAAACTTTTGCAAATTGAGTTTAAAAATTTCCTAAGGTTTTCTTTTCTTGTGATTAATTATAATGTAAATTAATAGAGTACTACTACTCCTATATAAGGCGCTTAGATGGAACCCATTGTTTTACAGGAAAAAGAAAAATTAATTAAGCGGATCGCAGAATCCAAATCCAAAGCAAAGGTAGCTAAAATCGAGGCTGCATTTAATATGGCTTATGAAGCTCACAAGCCGCAGTTTCGCGCATCCGGCGAGCCTTATATTCTTCACCCGCTTGCAGTTGCGGATATTTTACTGGACTTAAACATCGACACCGCCTCAATTATAACCGCTCTATTGCATGATACTGTAGAAGATACTCATGTAACCATTGAAGACATTGAAAAAACCTTCGGTAAGGAAGTAGCTAAGTTAGTTGACGGAGTAACTAAATTAAACAAAATTGAAAACCAACCGGAAAATGTTAAGCAGGCTGAAAATTTTAGAAAATTATTACTGGCGATTTCTAAGGACATTAGGGTTCTTCTTGTAAAGCTTGCCGATAGAGTGCATAATATGCGCACTCTAAGCTATATGGGCAGTGATGATAAAAGGCTTAGAATCGCACATGAAACTATGGAGATTTATGCGCCGCTTGCTGAAAGAATCGGTATCCATAAATTTAAAAATGAATTGCAGGATTTAGCTTTCGCCGAGCTGCATCCGGATATGAGGAAATCTATCCTAAGCAGACTGACTTTCCTCAGAAAAGAAGGATGCTCACTTGTAGATACTATTGTTAACGAAATTACCGCTATACTTGCTCAATCGGGAATAAAAGCAGAGGTACACGGTAGAGAAAAAACTTCCTGCTCCATTTGGCGTAAGATGGAACGCAAGAATGTTACTTTTGAACAATTATCCGATATTATTGCCTTCAGAATTTTAATTGATAATATTGAGGATTGTTACCATGCACTTGGGGTGATGCACTCAAAATACCATGTTATACCGGGAACTTTTAAAGATTATATAAGTACACCGAAAGCCAACGGCTACCAATCCCTGCATACGGTTGTGATGGGTCCGGAGCGCAGATGTATCGAAATTCAGATCAGAACTTACGAGATGCATGAAGTTGCCGAACTTGGTTTTGCAGCTCACTGGTCTTATAAGCAAAACAACCCTTACGGCCATGAAGGCACCCAATTCAGATGGGTACGTGAACTCCTGGATATTTTAGAAAATGCCTCCTCTCCCGAAGAGTTTATGGAGAATACTAAGCTTGAGATGTATTATGATCAGGTGTTCTGCTTCACTCCTAAAGGTGATTTAATTGCACTGCCTAAAGGCGCCACCCCGATTGATTTTGCTTTTGCCGTTCACTCTAATGTAGGCTTAAGCTGTATCGGAGCCAGAGTTAACGGCAGGATAGTACCGCTTAAAACCGAGCTTGAAAACGGTGATCAAGTTGATATCTTGCGCTCTAAAGTACCGATGCCTTCTCCGACCTGGGAAAAAATCGTTATAACAGGAAAAGCAAGAGCGGAAATCAGAAAATTCATTCGCTCTAAACAGAGGGAAGAATATATTAATCTTGGTCGGGCTATTTTGACTAAAACTTTTGAGCAAGCCGGAAAAGAATATAAAGAGAAAGATCTGGAACCGATTTGCGAACAGTTTCAATGTAAAACCGTTGAAGATATTTTAGTTTCAGTAGGGGATGGTATATTAAATAGGCTTGAAGTATTGAGAGCGATTCATCCGGAAGAAAAACCTGCACGTAAATCTTTAAATCCTCTCTCTCTACTACGCTTTAAACCGAAAAAAGAAGAGGCAAGCCAATCCTTACCTATAAAAGGCTTGATTCCCGGTATGGCAGTGCACTTTGCGGGCTGTTGCCATCCGCTCCCGGGCGATAGAATAGTTGGGATCGTGAATACAGGGAAAGGAATTACTATTCATACACTCGATTGCGAAATGCTGGAAAACTTCTCAAGCATACCGGAAAGATGGATAGACGTAGGTTGGGAAGGTACCGGGAATGAAGCTTACGTCGGCAGAATTAAGGTAGTAGTGGCTAATGAAACCGGAGGGCTGGCAGCGGTCACGAGCTGTATTGCGGCACAGGAAGTTAACATTACCAACATAAAAGTAGTCGGCCGTTCACTGGATTTCTTTGAATTATTAATTGATATTGAGATTAAAGGTACCCAGCAGTTGGTCAGCTTAATCACTGCGGTAAGAGCACTTAATTGCGTTCATTCGGTGGATAGGACAAAAAGTTAAAAATTTATTAAGAAAATTTTGATTCTTTTGTTTACTATTCTATAATTTTTCATCATTAAAAAGTTATTTGATATTTTTAAAATAAAAATATCAAATAGGCAAGTTTTAAATATGATTATAACTTATGACTAATATAACAAGGAAATTAAACCGATTATTTGAAAGAATTATTTTTTTTAATATTCCTTCAAGAATAAATAGAATTCGATATTTTGCTAGAACCGGTTTAAATTTATTGATTGTAATCGTTGTATTTTTCAGTTTAATAGTCGGCATACACGGTTTAAGTATTATCTTTCCTGGTGTTATGAAAGAATTTATAAATGATAATTCATATATTATTTTAGTTGTTTTGGGTATCCCTTTTTGTATTGGGTTTATTAATATGATTATATTAAGAATAAAAAGGCTACATGATTTAAATTCTAAAGGTTGGTGGGTATTACTATCTTTTATCCCCGGTGTACAAGTTTTCTTTGAACCAGCACTTTTTTTAATCGACGGGACTAAGGGGGATAATAAATTTGGTGCGCTTCCTGATAAAGCTACAAAAACGGAATATATTATAACTGGAATACCGTTATTTATTATATTTATATTTATACTATGTGTTATAGGAAAGGATATATATAATAGATATATAGCTTAATTATCTTTTCCGACATTAATAGAGAAAATAAATTTGGTTTACCTCCAGCTAGAACTTAAAAAGCAGAAGGGGGAATACTATAAAAAAACGCGCTTAAAAATAAATTAGAACGCGCTTTTAAAAAGTATTAATTTAACTTAATACTTAAACAATCTGTTTTTTAACATAAGAACCGGGAGCAGCCTCAATAACGGCTTTAGCATTAATCCTACGCGACTCAACTAATTCTCCCGATTTAGGCTCCAGCCATTTGTCCCAATCAAGCCACCAAGAACCCGTTACTTCCTTAGCATTATTAAACCAAGCATCAGGATCTGAATCATACTTATCATTCACCCAATGATTATATTTATTTTTACTCGGATGATTGACGACTCCGGCGACGTGGCCTGATGCACTAAGCACAAAGCGTATATCGCCCTTATAGGTTGAAGTCGCCTTATAGGTAGCTTTCCACGGTGCGATATGATCTTCACGGGTTGAAAGCACATAGGTAGGCAGGTCAATTTTACTTAAATCAATACCTTGGCCGCAGAGTGATATACCGTTCGGCTTTATTAGTGCATTATTCTGATACATATTTCTTAAATAAAATGAATGCATTTCGGAAGGCAGCCTGGTCGGATCGGCATTCCAGTAAAGAATATCAAACGGGAACGGTTCTTTTCCAAGCAAGTAGTTATTTACATAAAATGACCAAATCATGTCATTAGCTCTTAGCATACTGAAAGTTTGCGCCATTTCGGAACCGTCAAGGTAACCTCTCTTATCCATCCTACTCTCAAGCATGGAAAGTTGCTCTTCATCAATAAATACGCCTAAATCACCGCATTCCTCAAAATCAATTAATGTGGTTAAAAAAGTTGCAGACTTAATATTATTAATTTTCTTACTTTTTAGGTAAGCTAAAGTACAGGCAAGCAATGTACCCCCTAAGCAGTAACCTAAGAAATTCACCTCTTTTTCTTCGGTTATTTCCTGCACAACTTTAAGCGCGGCAAGCGGGCCTTCTTTCATGTAATCTTCAAAATTCTTACTTTTAAAGTTTTCATCCGGGTTGTTCCAAGAAATCATAAATACGGTATAGCCCTTATCTACGATCCATTTTACAAAAGAATTTTGCGGCTTAAGATCCAAAATATAATATTTATTAATCCATGCAGGCATCATGATTAAAGGAACTTTTTTTACTTTATCGGTCGTTGGTGCATATTGAATCAACTGCATCAAATCATTTTGATATACCACCTTTCCTTCGGTAATCGCTAAGTTTTCACCTACTTTAAAAGCTTTGAAATCAGTGGTAGCAATTGAAAAATTACCTTTACTTCTTATTGCATCTTTTAAGAAATTTTCAGCGCCGTGAGCAATATTCTCTCCGTTTGTTTCCAAAGTTTCTTTAATCACCTGCGGGTTAAGGTGAGGAAAGTTAGTCGGTGCCATTGCATCAATAAATTGCTTAATGAAGAAATCAAGTTTATGAATTTCTTTTTTATCCAGGTTATGACATTCTTTCATTACATCTTTTACCCAAGAGGAATTCAGATAATAAGCTTGTTTAATAAAATTAAAGAAAGGGTTATTCTCCCATGCTTCATCAATAAAGCGATTATCTTTACCTTCCGACTTAAATTCAGACTCAATCTCTTTTCCGGCAGCTTTATGTGCAACATTAGTCATAAGCTTTAAGTAATCTTTATATAGCTCCAAACTATGCTCCAGCATCTTTTCCGGATGCACGTATATCTCTTGCATAGCCTTGCGTGTTACATCCGATAAATTAAACGGATCCGGCTCCACAGCTTTCATTTTATCGGACATATTCGCCGCCATTTCACTAAAAGCATTTTGGTAAGCCGTGAATGCATGCATCAAATTCTCGGATAATTTATGAGAATCATAGTTGGTATTCATTTCTCCTCCCCTATTGGTCTTTAACATATTGAAATTCTATTATTATTAAGTTAAAACATTTTTTTATATAACACACTAACTATTTGATTTATACTCATATAAATTAACACTTATACAGAACCGAAAAGTTAAATGAGTACTAATAAATACAATCTTAGAAACTTATTGTTTTCTACGCTTCAAAAAGTAATCAGCACATATTACCCAACCTTGCTTAAGCTCGAAGATGAGTTTTATAGTGCAAAAGATAAAGATACTTTCTTTCTTAATAATACGAAAAATACGGAAGCAATAATATGCCTACAACAATTTATTCAATATACAACAATTAAACTGCTGTTAAATAATCTAATTAACAACCTGGAGTTTATTGCAGAATATAAAAAAAAATACGATAATTTCATTATAAATAAAGATACCTTTGATAGTAGTCAACTATTAAAAAAACTGACGGGTATAACCTTTGAACCGGTGTTGACAGCTCACCCGACTGAGCCGCTTTCTTATGAAATTTTACATAAAGTCTCTAAACTACATATTCACCTGGAAGAAAATCAGGCTTCTTTTGATGATAAGTTTGTAGCTGCTCTTTTGCTCGAGCTGATGAAAACTCCGCTCACACCGAAGTGCAAGCTTTCAGTTGAAGATGAAGTGAAAGATAATTTAGAGTATTTTTATAAGTTGTATCAAGCACTACCTATACTTATTAACAAGATAGTTGAGACATTTTCAAGCAGTGAGATAGAGACAATTAAAAAACATAATTTCCTGACGCCGAGAAGCTGGACGGGTGGGGATGCCGACGGTAACCCGAATATTACCGCTCTCACTATGGTAAATGCAGTTGAAGCACAATCAAAAACAGTGATTGCTTGGCATATAAAGGTATTAAATCAATTAATCCTGAAAGATATTTCTGACATCGGACTATACAAAAATATCATGCAGCTAAGGCTGCTTTTAGTACAATACCACGGCGATATTAAAAATATAGAAGGAAACTATAAAAACTTTGTAGCATTCTTTAATAATATTATGCTTAGAAATGAAGCTGTTCTGAAACAATATCCTCGTATCAAAACAATATTGGAAAATTTTAGCATGCAGCTGAATACTTTCGGTTTTCACCTTGCTTTAATAGATGTCAGACAAAATGCCGGAGTTTACGATGAGGTTTACCTGCAAATTTCTAAGTTTCTTAAAAAACCTATAACCTATACGGATATTATTCAAGATAACTCACTCAAAAAAATTTTATTTAAAGCATTTAAAGAAGATAAGTTTTCGAAGGATTACCCGTTAATTCAAACTGAATTCTTAAGAATTGAAGCAATCGCTAAATTCCCCCATATATTTTCTAACTTAATTATATCCGATACCAAAAATATATCGGATATATTAAACCCGGCTGCACTATGCCGAATATTTAAAGTAAACCCGACCATAGTTCCTCTATTTGAAACTATAGAAGCTATAACTAATGCACACTCTATCATGCAAGCTTGTTTAAACAACAGCCATTATCAAGTTTTACGGGGGAATAAGCCGATAAAGATAATGCTGGGCTATAGTGATTCGGAAAAAGAAGCAGGGATTTTTATCCTTCCGTTAATTGAAAAAGTCACCTCGGATATTAAAAAGCATTTCGAAAAACAAAACCTGGAACTTTCTATATTTCACGGCAACGGGCTTGATTTATCCAGGGGCGGGTCAACTCTTTTTGAAAGCGAGCAAACTATTCAAGGTAATCAAAAACGTTATTTATTTAATACGATAGATAACACCTTAATATATTTTTTCCATACACTAAATTCTAAATTACATAAAGTTGAAGATATCTTTCTTCCTGAGGTCACTAAATTAGCAGAATCTTCGGTTATTTCCTTTAAGGACCTTTTTAAGAAAGGAGATAATTTAAGCTCACTTGAAAATTATTTATCCGTAGCTTCACCTTATTGGTTATTTGTTAAAACTAACAATTTCAGCTCCAGACCTAGCTCCAGAAAAGTTGAAGATAGTAAAAACACTGCTTTCAAGCCATGGCTCAATCCAGGTTATTATCCGAACGGGGAAGTGCTGGCGGGGATTAGAGCGATTTCTCAAGTAAACACGATTGAAGGAACATTCTTAAACTTTAATTTATGGTATGGCTTAGAAGAATTTTTACATGCAACCGAGCCGAGTAAACTTAATAAATTATTAACCGCTTCGCCCGTAGTTAATGACTTATTATTAAAGTCATTAATTGGAGTTGAACTTACTGATTTAAATGCGGCTAGGCAGTTTTTCCCTCTGCAAATTGATAATAAATTCTTCTTAACCATTGAGCAAAAATATAATTCTTTAATGAATACTATAAATAAATTGAATTTAAAACTACCCATCCAAGTAGTGGGTGAGTTATCATCTAAAAAAGATTATGCAAACTCGATTAAGCATTTCATCAGCTTTGCCTGTAAGCATTTAGTATATAAATCCGTAAATTACCATCCAAAAACAATTAAGGAACTTTTTCCTTCCGATTTAACCGAAGAAAAATACCTGGAACTGATTACCAACCTTTTCGGCGCTGCATATTGCGGTTTTACCGAATATCGCGCCCCTCCCTATTCTTTACTTGATGTCAGTTTTACTTTTCTTCTGCAAAGCAATAACCTGCAAAAGGGTAAAGACAAAAGTTAAACCCAACACCCCGAAAGTTTTAAAGGAAACCCAAGTTTTTTCGGAAAAATTCCTCCAGATTACTTCATTTAAAACCGCACAGGTAATAAAGAAAACCAGCCATTGTTTTGATAAATTAAAATAAGTTTTATCATCTAACTCAAATGCTTGGCCAAACAAATGTTTTAATAAAGCTTTTTTTGCGATAAGATCATATATAAGTATTGAAGCAAAGCTTAAATATAATATGGTAGGCTTAATTTTAATGAAAGTGGAGTCTTCGCTAAAAACTGTGATTCCGCCGAAAATTATGAGAATAATATTAGAAAAAACCATAACCTTAGGTAGCTTGCGCTTTATAATATAAACAACCGAAAGAGAAAGAAGGGAAGCAATGATTAAGCAAGTAGTGGCAGTTATAATATCACTCTTGTAATAAGCTATTATGAATACAAGCAGGGGAAGAAAATCACATAACTTTTCAATTAGTTTTTGCATTTTTATAATTTTATAAGAAACTTTATGAACATACTATTGTTAAATAATTCCAACCACAAGCAAAATATAGGCGCAGTTCTTATCAGGTTTGCTTTTACTCTTCTTTTTATATTTTTAGCACAAATTACATATTCCGAAGAGAAAGAAGAACACAGCGATCAGAAAATTTTTACCGTGAAAAACATTGAAATTTATGCTGAAGGCGAAACCTTGGAAGAAGCGACCGACAAAGCACTTAGAGCCGGGAGTATTGAAGCTTTGGATAAATTACTGAATAATATTATAGTATATGACGAGCGCCATAAAAACAGCTCCATTATCAATCGAACCAATGCCTATGATTTTGTTAATTCTACTGAAATTGAATCCGAAAGAATGACTTCTCATTCCTATAAAGCAACTATTACTTATAAATTTAACCATAAAAAAATTCGCAACCTTTTAAATTCATCGGGAATAAAATATGTCGGTAGAACTGTCCAAAATGCTTTATTGATACCGATTTTATATAGCAAAGACGGTAATGTCACCATATGGAGTAACGATGATTGGAGAAATGCCTGGGAGGGAACTTCTCTGAAAGTAGGCTTAATGAATTATATTTTAAGTGAAGGAGATTTGATTGATATAGGCACGATTAATCCCAAGGAAATAATGTCGGCACCTCTTGAAAAATATACTTCGATACTTAAAGATTATGAATCGGGAAGCTTGATTGCGATATTCAGCACCGAACTTGACAATAAGCTTGATATCACCG
The DNA here is from genome assembly GCA_014116815.1 of Holosporaceae bacterium 'Namur'. Lineage (GTDB taxonomy): Bacteria > Pseudomonadota > Alphaproteobacteria > Rickettsiales > Midichloriaceae > Jidaibacter. The sequence continues at coordinate 8,912 of JACGYV010000013.1, read as the reverse complement.
TAAGGTTTTTGAATCCTACCAATAATTACTATAGATATACTTCGCTTTTACGAAATAAAGATGAGAGCGAAAAAGAATTTTATAAGCGTGCGGCACATGAGCTTACTATTAAAATCGATGCTGATTGGAAAGGTGAAAGAGTATTTGATAATGAACGATACTACTCTTCAAAACTCATAGTTAAATATAAGAAGCCTGCAGGGTGGATGAAAATAAAAAAAGATTTGGAAGAGATCAAAGAAATACTACAGATAAAGCTTTTAAGCAAAAGCGCAACCGAAGCTGAAATTGAAATTATTTATACATTACCTCCCCCTATATTTTCCAATGAATTATTATATAAAGGCTATGCACTTAAAAAAACGGAAGGGCAAATTCATTTAGTCAGTCGTTAAAGTTTGGCTAGTTAAACAAAAATTTTTTTCCTCTTAGTAATTTGTTAACTATTTGTTAACTTTTGATTGTTAACCTGCAAGAATAAATCAAGCATGAGGAATAAAATGGCAACAGTTACTTTATTCACTAATTTAGAAACTACACCTTCTAAATTTAGACTGCTCTCTTTAAAAAGGTTTTGGTTATCATTATTTTCTATAACCGGTTACTTTAAACAAAAAAAACCGAGCACTTCAGGCAGCACAACCAATTCTATAACGAGCAGGAGCAACCTTGATAAGGAAATACCTAAACCTTTGACATACGGAGTTTGGTATGAAATTTATAAAGAAAGAAACAAACTGGAATTTGCTTTAGATAACATATACTCATCAAATTTGCATAATTTACCTTTTGAAGTAAAAGATAATTAAAATAAATTAAATTAAGCTGCAAAGCACAAATTTAACACCTTTTAAAATCAGTAGATAAAAATTCTCGATAAATTTTATTGAAATATATAATCTTTTTTATATAATCAGGCTTTATTTTTTATTTTGGTAAAGATGAAGTTCCCGATTACATTAATACCTGCCGGTACACAGATTGATTTTATTGGTAAAAAATCAATAGCATTTGTATTTAGCTTAGTGTTAACACTTATAATATGCGTGCTTTTTTTTGTAAAAGGTTTGAACCTTGGTATTGATTTTACAGGCGGAATAATATTTGAAATAAAAACCTCAAAAGAAGTCGAGCTGAAAGACCTTAGAGATTTATTAAGCAATGCGGGCTACAAAGGTGCAACTTTACAAAATTTAGGCCAAGCGGATACAATTTTGATTAGGATCCAAGCGAAAGATAACGCGGAACAGAAACAGGAAGTTGAAGAAGTTAAAGATTTATTAATCCATCACCTTGATAAGCAGGTGGAATTCAGAAAAGTTGATTATGTCGGCCCTAAAGTAGGTAAAGACTTAATATTTAAGGGTATTTCAGCAACCGTGCTGTCTTTAATATGCATGATGATATATATCTGGTTCAGGTTTAACTGGCAATACGGAGTAGGCGCGATATTGGCTTTGGCTCATGATGCTTTTGTTACTTTAGGGTTTTATATAATTTCAGGTGAAGAGTTTAATTTAACTTCCATTGCTGCGATTTTGACCGTAATCGGTTATTCGATAAATGATTCGGTAGTGATTTTTGACAGAATCAGAGAAAACTTTAGAAAATATAAACTTACGGATGTTGCAAAACTAATCAACCTAAGTTTAAACGAAACTCTTTCAAGAACGATAATGACGGTACTTACCACTTTAGTTGTTTGTATTGCTTTAGTCGTCTTTGGAGGTGAAGTAATTTACGGATTTAGTATGGCTATGTTAATAGGTATTGCTTTTGGTACTTATTCGTCCATATATATAGCAGCACCAATACTGCAGCATACTAAAATCACTAAATTATAATTTAGCTTAATTTAAAGGAGCATAACAATGAGTTTTAAAAGGTATTTTACTCGAAAACCTATAGACGAATTAGTAAAAGAAGCAAATAGCTCAGATGGCCTGGAAAGGTCTTTAGGCGCTTTCCAACTAATAATGCTTGGGATCGGAGCAATTATAGGAGCAGGAATATTTGTATTAGCCGGAACTGCGGCAGGCCACTATGCCGGTCCTGCGGTTGTTATTTCTTTCGCCTTAAGCGGCCTTGCCTGTGCTTGTGCAGGTTTATGTTATGCAGAACTATCCTCCGCTATTCCGATTTCCGGAAGTTCCTATACATATACCTATGCCACGCTAGGTGAATTGGTAGCATGGATAATTTCAGGGATGATTTTACTCACCTATATTTTAGGAGCATCGGCAGTTGCCAGTGGTTGGTCGGATTATATGCTAAGCTTTTTAGGTGATTATGGTATTACTTTAGCACCTCAGTATACCTGTCCGACAGGTAATGCGCTGAGCTTACCGGATGGCTCTTCGGTTACATGTATTTTAAATCTTCCTGCGGCAATTATTGTCGGCTTACTTGCAATAGTGGTTTTTTTAGGCTCCGATGCCTCGGCAACGATTAATACTATTATAGTTGTAATTAAAATGACCGTGTTGCTCGGGTTTATTGCAATAGGTGCAACTAAGGTCGATGTAAATAACTGGATACCGTTTATTCCTGAGAATACAGGAAAATTCGGAGAGTTCGGTATCTCCGGGATTATAGGCGGAGCAGGAGTAGTATTCCTGGCGTTTACAGGATTTGATGCGGTTGCAACTGCTGCACAAGAAGCTAAAAACCCGCAAAGAGATTTACCGATCGGGATTTTAGGCTCTCTATTTATCAGCACCATTACCTATATTTTAGTATCAGGCGTGCTAACCGGTGTTGCAAATTATACTGAACTCGGTGTAGGTAGCCCGATTGCCGTTGCGGTTGATAAAATGAATATGCCGTGGTTTTCAACTGTAATTAAAATCGGAGCGGTTGCCGGTTTAACTTCGGTAATTTTAGTTTTAATATATGGAGTGGTAAGAGTTCTATATACCGTTACTCATGACGGTTTATTGCCTAAAGCTTTAGCTAAATGTCACAAGAAGTATCATACTCCGCATATTCTAACTTTCCTTGCGGCAGGTGTTATAGCGATACTCGGTTCAACTTTACAAATCAATAAGCTTGTTGAACTTGCAAATTTCGGTGCAATGGTTACTTTTGCGATTGTATGCTTCGGTACACTTTACTTAAGATATAAATATCCTGACCTTCCAAGAGGCTTTAGATGCCCGCTGGTTCCATGGATTCCGCTTGCAGGGGTTATATTATTCGTACAAATTATTGCCGGGCTTTCATTAACCACATTTATTTATGCAGGTATTTGGATCTCATTTATACTGGTTATTTACTTTGCATACGGGCAATTTAACAGTAACCTTCAGAAAAGCATAAATGAAGGTAAACTTAAAGAAGAAGTTCTATAAGTTTAAATCTTAATTATTAAGACTTAAAAAAGGGCGCCGGTAATAGCGCTCTTTTTGTCTATAGATAAAATTAAATATTGCTATGGATGGAATTCGAAGAATTCTGAAAGTAGCTTATCTCTTCGCGCCATAAAGAAGAGTGCTCTGCCCCTTCTGACATACATTTATTCATTGTATGATTTGTAACTTATTTTTAGGCAATGCACAAAAACCACAGAGCCATGATACAGAAAGAAGTTAAAAAAAAGAAGGTAATTATAATGATATAAATTACCCGTAATTTTTATTTATTAATAATTCTTACAGCTCATGGTGGTGAGTGTGTTCGCACATACTCAAAATACTACCGACTTTATCCTCATAGTTATGGTATTTAGCCCAATCAGCTACTTCATGATAATCTATATGGTTTTCTTCGCTAAGTTTATATACCACGTCAAACCGGTTGTTATTAAGTGCATGCCTTAACTCAACTATATCAATTCCGGGCAGTTCATCACTTTTTATTATCTTATGGTACCCGCTCCATATATCTTTGGATGCTTCGGTACTTTTAAGCATACCGGCTATATTTTCATTGTTATTAAGCGCATGATCATAAGCTTTATTATCCTGATCATCAATTAAGTCCGTTCTTGCACCATACCTGAGCAATAACTTTGCTACCTCAAATGCATTATCCTGATCCTTACAAACAGAGGCCGCATGAAGTGCGGTATAATTATCTTCATAACTTAATATATTAGGGTCAGCTCTATATTTCAATAATAGCTCAACTAAATCCTTTTTGCCTTCAAAAGCTGCTAAATGAAGCGGGGTAAACCCCTCCTCCTTACCTTGTATATCAGGATCCATGCCTAAAGATAAATCCTTCATCAAAAGCTTAGGGTTATTGATTATTACATCATAATGTAACTTAGAGCCGCCCTTTTCACTTATAGCAGGTGCTACTTTGGTAATAAAGTTCAAAGCCTGCTCAACAATTTTATTACTAAGAGGTTTTATATTTTCAACCACTTTATTTAAAGTACTTTCCGCCTCCTTTGCTAAAAGTTTAATTCTTTTTTCATCAAAAAAAAGATCTGCGGTTTTGCCCAATTTTTTATAAAAAGCATCATATAAAAAAATTAATTTCTCTTCTCTAGTCATATTTTTCTATCTCCTTAATCAATTTTCATTCACTATAATATATTTTAAATATAAGAATAAATAATAAAATTTGAAAATATAAAAAATGCTACTTGAAAGCGTAAACTTTGATAATTACTAAAAAAGATCGTAAGGTTTTTCTTTATATAAACCTTCAATTTTAACTATTTTACCGCTAAATTCTCTTATCTTAACTTCAGCTTCAGTCATAAGTTCACGGGAAATTTCAATGCTACGTTTCCAATCTTCCTGGTTATCTTGGTGATTGCCCGGGAAATTAACATCATAAACCACTTCGGTAATACCGGCTTGAATAATTGATTTAGCACATCTTGAACATGGTATCCAAGGTGTATATATTGTGCAACCTTTAGCTGAAACCCCGATTCGTGCGCAGTGTAAAATTGCATTTTCCTCGGCATGGTTAACCGCAAGCAATTTATACTCTCTATCATAATAGCGGTAATCATGATCTGCAATTGCTCTAGGCAATCCGTTATATCCGGTTGATCTTATTTCTTTATCAGGTCCCACAATTACTGCCCCAACACGAGTGCTCGGGTCTTTGCTTTTCATTGAAACCAAATAAGCCATAGTCATAAAATATTCGTCCCAGTGTATACTATGCAACATCTCTTAACTCTTTAATATTTAACAAGTTTAATTCACCTACTATTACTGTAACAGCTTTACCTGAAATTAAAACCCTATTTCCGAGATTTTTACACTTAATCACCCCACCCCTTGCGGAAGCCTGATAGGCGAGCATTTCAATTTTATTCAATTTATCGCTCCAATAAGGGATAAGCCTACAATGTGCCGATGCACATACCGGATCCTCATTGATCCCTACTCGAGGAGCAAAATATCTTGAAATAAAATCATATTTATCATCACGAGAAGTTGCGATCAAAGCTCGACATTGATATTTTGTAAGCAACGCCAGATCGGGAGCTAATTCTTTTACCTCTCTAGCATCGGCAAATTCGGTAAAAATACAATTCTCGGAAAACCCGACAAATACAGGTTTAATTTTAATGATTTCAGCAATTGACGGAGAGTATTCAATCGAGGTTACATTATAAAGCGGGAAATTCAAGTTTAGCCATTCTCCGGTTTTGTTGACAATTAGCTTCCCGGCCAAACTCTTAAAACTAATTTCATCATTTTCATTGTGTAATCCTTCTTGAATAAGGATATGGCTTGATGCAAGCGTTGCATGCCCGCAGAGCGGAGCTTCGGAATTAGGAGTGAACCACCTGATATGGTAGGAATTTTTAGCCAACGGCTTTACAAAAGCAGTCTCGGAATGATTTACTTCTTTTGCAATATTTTGCATTAATTCTTGAGAAGGAAATTCTTTAACAATACAGACACCCGCTGGGTTACCCTTAAATTGCTCGGAGGTAAAAGCATCTACAATCCAGATTTTCATGAGGAATACTAAATATAAATTTCTTCACCACTTTACCATTTTTTAAATTAGATGCAAAATTATTTAATGAGCATGATAAACACAAGGGATCTTGATATTCTTTGGAAACATAATATAATATGAGCCTTTATTATTCATATATCCCGCAAGCTCTTCCGCTACTTTTCCCCTACCGTAAAATATATCCGCACGTATCGCTCCCTTAATCGCTCCGCCCGTATCTTGCGCTATAAATAAACGATTATAATCCAATGAGGGAAAGTTAGTAGTTTTCGGGGTAGTGGTTTCCACCCAAATCGGGGCTCCATAAGGATATAATTTCGCATCAATTGCAATTGATCTCTCGGAAGTTAACGGCACGCCCTGCCCGCCTATCGGACTATCACCTTTAACTGAACGGAAAAATACATAAGACGGATTTTCCTCCATAATCTTTTTGCCCGCACTTGGATTTTTATGCAGCCATACCATCATATCAACAGCTGAAGATATTTTATCCTTACAATGTTTTTTAAAAAGAGGGCCTATTGACTTATAGGAATGCCCGTTCTCATTATGGTAACCGACCTTAAGCTCTCCTCCTTCCTGTAATTTAATTACCCCTGATCCTTGGATATGCATAAAGAAAAGCCTTGCTTTATTATCCGTATAAGCGATTTCTAATTTTTTACCGTTTAATAAGCCTTTATTAATTGCCGAATGCGAAAAGTGAGCTTTACCTTTTAATTTTAAAATATCTTTAGGGGTAGCATATATCGGATATTTGAATTTCTTTGTTTTTTTTCTGCTACCGTTTAATTCAATTTCATAATAACCGGTAAATTTACCTACATCACTCATTTTAGCATCAAATACCTTGTACGGAGTAAACCATTTTTCAAAAAATAGCCTTGCCTCTAAGTTATTTTTTAAGTTTGAATTTAGTGCTTCATTACAGAGAGGCATCCAATCACTCACGGTTCCGCCGATATCAGTAAGTTTGCTGATGTGTTTATTCGGTTTGCGTTTTATTATAGCTTGGCAAGATTTTTGAAAAGCTTTAAAGGCATCAAGTTGACAATCATATTCCCAGTGTTTTAAATCACTGAAAGCTGCTTGCTGGAAATGCACTTCTTTTAATTGTTTTTTAGTTTTGGTCGGGGCACAAGAACTAAGCCCAATCATAACTAAGAGAAACATAATCCATGGAGTTTTTATCTTATTTAAACTCATATAATTTTTGTTTCTACCAGTTCCCAGATGGAAGTGTTACCTTTAAGGTGCTTAGCAAAAATCCAGGCATCTTGAATTGTTTGAATTTTTGAAGGGTCACCCGTGATAATATTGCCTAAGTGATCCTTAATCAGATTAATTTGCTCACTGATAAATTTTACTGAAATAGTTAAAATATTACCGTTTAGCTCTGCATCGGTAATTTCGCACTCTTTAAACCTTATAAGTGTATTTTCATGCACTTCTTTCGCTTCATTTCTTCTCTCGATTTCTCTTGCAAAGCTACTGAATACATCACGGCTAAGCAGTTGTTGTAATGTCGGTTTATCACCTCCTACATACGCCTTCACAATCACCTCAAATGCTTGCTTTGCTCCATTTAGAAATTTTTCCGCATTAAATTTCGGATCTATTTTTCGCGCTTTATCAAAAGTATCTCTTACTTTTTGCGACATTGAAGCTTCAAAGGCCGAAGCAATATTAATTTCAGCTTCGGCATTATCTTCCCCGGATTGACGCTTTTTGAAGTTCTTTATTATTTCATTTGTTCTTGTCTCATCCCCATCTTCAACTTTTCCTAAAGTTTTAAAAAGCTTAGTAAATATAAAACCTGCAATAACCGCTAAAATCAATACATCCAACATAGTAATAATACTTTCAAATTTATAAATTTATTTATACTATATTTTTATCAGATTATCTTTGTCTTGTACAAGATAATTTGCTATAAATTAAATTTAGTAAATTAGTTTGGAAGCAATATGGAAAATAATTCGGAGCAACTTCAGAAAAAGAGCTCAGTAGTAGTAAATGCACAATATATTAAAGATTTATCATTTGAAAATCCTAAATCTCCTATGAGCTTAATGCTCGAAGAACAACCCCAGATGGATGTCTCACTTGATATTTTAGTTACTCCTCTGGAGCCTTTAATTTTTGAAGTAGTACTGAGTATTGAGGTGCGGAGCTCTGCTAAGGGCTCAGATTTATTCATTATTGATTTGCATTACGGAGGAGTGTTTACCCTTGAAGCTGAGAATGACGCCGAAAAAGAACTCACCCTTCTTGTTTATTGTCCTTCTATTCTTTTTCCTTATGCCCGAAGGATTATTTCCGACGTTTCCAGAGACGGCGGCTTCCCGCCGCTTATGATTTCACCTATTGATTTCATGGGGCTTTATTCTCAGAAGAAAGCCAATGAAGCGGTACCGAATAAAGAAGAAGAGAGCAAAGTCATAAACTGATGGAACCTAATCTAATAATTGATATAGCAAAAGAGGCGATCTGGGTATACTTTAAGTTAGCCTTGCCTCTTTTACTTATTTCACTTTTTATCGGGCTGATAATATCCCTCTTCCAGGCATTAACTCAAATTCAAGAAGCTACTCTGTCATTTGTCCCGAAAGTCATTGTAGTATTCTTAAGCCTTATTTTCCTTTTTCCTTTTATAGGTAGTAGCTTAAGTGATTTTAGCGATCATCTGTTCTCTTTTATGATCAATTTGGATTAACTGCATTTTAAGATATTTTCAAACAAAAACCGATAGCCTTTTTAGTAATCAAAGACGTATAATACTATTTCCGATATATAAAGTAACTGATATTGGCGTTGTTGCCTAAATTAGAGGTAAGCAATATTTTGTCAAGCCCCCGAAATATGTTCCAGTTTTTAGTTAGTGACAAGTCATGTAGTTAATGATTGTATTAGGGGCTGGCGGCTTGTAATTTAGAGAGCTATGAGGTCTAATTTCGTTGTAGTGCTTACGC
>JACGYV010000078.1 GCA_014116815.1 Holosporaceae bacterium 'Namur' | reverse complement strand
AATTGATAATAGTAGGAACAGCTAATACAATAGCCATATTAAAAGCCTCTAAACAACTTTCCGTTTCAAGGTAGGGACTTAAACACCACCCTATTATCATGCGTGATACTATATCTATTAGTGCTACCAAATAGATAAATCCTCCTTGCATCTTTATATAGGTAATATCAATACTCCAAGCATCATTAGGTTTAACAGGTTTATATTCCGTAAGTAGGTATGGATACACCACATCCTCCTGCCTGCGCTTTGATAAATTACGTTTAGGATAGATAGCCTGTATTTCCAATATACGCATTATCCTTAATACACGCTTGTGGTTCGCTTCATATCCGGCCTCACTCAGTAATACCGTAATCCTCCTGTAGCCCATCAATGGATAACGGTTATGTAAATCTTTAATTTCATTCATCAAAGTAACATCATCCGATAACCCTTTAGGTTTATAATATAAGCTTGATAGATTGACTCCCAATAATTTTGCCTTGCAACATTTACTTAGCTTGCTACCTTTAGACATATTTACTATTTGTTGTCGCTTTGCAAGGATTATTTGCCTAGCACTTTCGACAAAAAATCGTTCTCTACCTTTAATCTCCCTATAGTAGCATGTAACGCTTCTATCTCTTTGTTTGGATCTTGAGTTGTGCAAGCGTTCTTAAATACTTCAGAACCATGCTCTAATAAGGCGGCTTTCCATTTATATATTTGGCTGGATACTACCACATATTCTTGGCAAAGCTGGCTTATCGTCTTATCTCCTTTCAAGGCTGCTAGCGCTACCTTGAATTTATATGCTGCTGTATGGGGTTTCTTCTTTATATTTGATTTAGTCATAAATTACCTCTTATG
>JACGYV010000077.1 GCA_014116815.1 Holosporaceae bacterium 'Namur' | reverse complement strand
AAGGACTCGGGGTAAGGTATGCATGGATAAAGAAGCAGGGGGGTGATTTTTCAATTGCCGTGATGTGCAGATTTATGCAGGTGTCACGCAGTAGTTACTATGAATGGCTGAAGAGTCCTATAAGAGATGATAATAGAGCGAGAGAGGATGAGGAGTTGAAAAAGGTGATCGGGCTGATTTTTGAGGAAGGTCGTGCTACTTATGGAACAAGACGCATTAAGAGTAAGCTGGCTCGGCAAAATATCATAATAAGTCGCCGCCGAATTGCTCGGTTGATGAGGGAGGCGGATTTGGTATGTAAGACAAAGCGCAAATTTAAAGCTACCACTGATTCTAAGCACAATCAACCGATAGCTCCTAATTTATTGGCACGGAAATTTAGCGTTTTGGAGCCGAACCGTTATTATGTCGGTGATATTACTTATATTGCGACCCAAGAAGGTTGGTTATATTTAGCAACCGTTATTGATCTTTACTCAAGGAAGGTTGTAGGTTGGTCTATGAGCAGCAGCATGAAGGCTAAGTTGGTTAATAATGCATTACTTATGGCAATTTGGCAGCGTAAGCCGCCTAGAGGGCTTATTTGGCATACAGATAGAGGTAGCCAGTATGCTTCCGAAAGTCATAGAAAAATTCTGAATGATCATCATATTATTCAAAGTATGAGCCGTAAAGGTGATTGCTTTGATAATGCCGTTGCAGAGAGCTTTTTCCATACCTTGAAAACTGAATTAATTCACCAATGCAAATTTAAAACCAGGGAGGAAGCAAAACAAACGATATTTGAATATATTGAGGTATTTTACAACCGTATTAGAATCCATTCTACCATCAGCTATCTATCACCGGCAGACTTTGAATATATACAAAAATCTGCTTAGCAAGATGTCCGGAAAAGTGTTGACAC
>JACGYV010000076.1 GCA_014116815.1 Holosporaceae bacterium 'Namur' | reverse complement strand
TATTATCTGCTCACTATTATATTTCTTTTTCATCATATAATTACTCCATCTAATTTTATTTATAGATTAGCTCAATAGCTATCTATTTACTAACCTATTCATGGCGCTATTATACGGGGGCAGGACACCGGGGTGTTGAGATAATAGTGGTAAGATAATGCTAATAGGATATGCAAGGGTTTCAACCAGTGATCAGAACTTAGATATGCAAATAGATGCACTCAAGAGAGCAGGGTGTGGAGAAATATTTGCAGAGAAGATAAGCGGAACCAAGGCTGATAGGCCTAAATACATAGAACTAAAAAAGTATGTAAGAAGTGGTTTAGATACAATAGTAGTATACAAACTAGATAGGTTAGGAAGATCATTGAGACATCTGATAGATGAGATAGGAGAATTAAATAGTAGGGATGTAGGATTTAAGTCATTACAAGAGAATATAGATACTACTACTTCAGGTGGTAAGTTGTTCTTCCATATATTTGCAGCTATAGCAGAATTTGAGAAGGATATAATAAAAGAAAGAACCTTAGCAGGGTTAAGTGCGGCAAGAGCAAGAGGAAGATTAGGTGGAAGGCCTAAGAAGTTAAGTGAGCCTGAGTTACTGATGATGAGAAGGTTATACGCAGATAAGAGTAACAGCATAGATGACATCTGCAAGATGTTTAAGATTAGTAGATCTCTGCTTTTTAAGTCGGTTAATTTTTAAATAATAAATATATAAAAAAGAGACATACAGTCTTTCTCTGTTCTACAAAAAGTAGGTTTTTAAAAGTTTTAACTACTTTTGTAGCGTTTAAATAAATATTATTAAATTAAATTTATTACCTAATGGTAAGCATAAATTAATCAATATTAGGCTGGTTCTATGCATGCCGGTAGATTTTAAATGAACTAGACGCATTGATTAAGTTAAATTAAAAACTAATTAAT
>JACGYV010000075.1 GCA_014116815.1 Holosporaceae bacterium 'Namur' | reverse complement strand
TGCTTTAGCTTGGTTCATTCCTGATTTTTGATATTCCTCACTCGCCACCGCAGCAATCAACAATGCAGCTATATCGCTTCCAAGGCCGTATTGGGCTAGAATAGCTCTTCCTTCCATAAGTAAAGATTGTAAATCACCGGCGCCCGATTTAATTCTATCTAAAATTTCCGCTATCAGCTTCAAGCCCTGTTCTTGCTTCCTTTCCGTTAGCATTTCTTCTATTGTTCTCTCTTTCACCCCATCCCCCGGTTAAGTATTTTCTTTATCATAATTATTTTATGCTTTAAATATAATCATAATGAATATTTATTAATAAGTTATTAATGGAATTTGCGTTTGTTTAAAAAGTTCATAAATAGTTTAATATTTTTATATAGATCCGGAGAGCTCTTTTTGAATATAATATGTGCATTATATTTTAAAAACTTTGCCTTCTTATTTATTACTATTATTCTCCACCATCCAGTGAAGTGGCTAAAGTAAGTCGGACAGAATATGTAATACAAATTTGAAAGAAAGGAGTCATAAAAGCATGTCCGAAATAAAACAAAAAAGTTACCCCAGTGAATTTAAGGAATCAGCGGTAAAATTAGCTAATGAGTCGAAGCAATCGATTGCACAAACTGCAAGAGGACTAGGGGTTAATGTTAATACCTTATATACTTGGATTGATAAATACTCAAAGCCCAAGGATCCAGCAATGAGAACCGATGAGCATATATACGACGAAGTGAAGCGACTGAAAAAGGAATTAGTAAGAGTAACACAGGAACGAGACTTATTAAAAAAGGCTGCCGCATACTTTGCAAAGGACTCGGGGTAAGGTATGCATGGATAAAGAAGCAGGGGGGTGATTTTTCAATTGCCGTGATGTGCAGATTTATGCAGGTGTCACGCAGTAGTTACTATGAATGGCTGAAGAGTCCTATAAGAGA
>JACGYV010000074.1 GCA_014116815.1 Holosporaceae bacterium 'Namur' | reverse complement strand
TAGAGATATTTTACAATAGAAAACGTAGGCATTCTAATTTATATTATTGCTCTCCAACTAATTTTGAGCAATATTACTACTACAAAGTTGCTTAACTACTTCTCCACAAATTCGGGACAAGATCAGTTTAACAGCAGTAAAGGTAATAGTGCATTAAGAGAAGAAAATCAATTAATAACTCCTCCCAGACCAACTATGCCTAGAGTCATTAATATGGGAAGAGGAACTACATCATCCCAGTCTACCTTCTGTAGGTCAACAGTGCAAGGCAGCTCTAGTCCACATAGTTATGGTAGAGGCAGAGGCAGTGGGTAATCTTTTGCCTTTTATATAAATAAGCTAAACTTGTTCAAGGAGTTAAAAATGTTAGAAACTTTAAAAATACCATTAAGCTTGTTTGGTATTTTAAATACAGTTAGTCTAACCAAATTTAATTGAAAGCTTATCGGGAAATGACTTAGTTATTTATCTAAGCGCGCGTGAAGGTCAGCGAGACGCGCGCTTATAACTATTACTTATTGACTACATGCTTAATAAAGCAATTTATATATAAATGCAGTTGCAACACATCCCCAGAATAATTGCTTTATAGGTTTAAACTCAATGTATTTCTGCAGTATAGAGCCTATTGTAAGCATTATTAGCGCTGGATAAATATACTCTAAGATACTACCAAGTATGTGTGAAATAGTAGCAAAACCTGTCAGTGATAACAAAAAGTCTTCTGCTTTATTTCTTACTAGGGGTATCAGGCTCATTCGTGTCAAAATTTACGGTTTGAGGATTATTCTATTAAGAACCTCTGGTTTGACGCCAGGTTGAATTAAGAGATTAAAAGGGGTACTAAAACTAATATGCATATTTATTTATACTTGATACTTGTTGAATGTCATTGATATTGACCCCTTAGAGTTTCAGTCTATTTGACCCCCTAAGTGCAAGATATAACAAGATTGTTTACATTTCAATTTCTCCTTTATTAAGTTTCGGTATAGCATTTTTTCGA
>JACGYV010000042.1 GCA_014116815.1 Holosporaceae bacterium 'Namur' | reverse complement strand
GAGCACCAAAGGGGTTAGGATCAGCCCCTATTTCAAGAAAATATTTAGCTAAATCTATATTTCTATATTCTACTGCCTTAGTCAGTAAGCTATCTATCATTCCTTTATCTAGCTTTCCTAGTAATACATGTTCTACTAAGGCTTTCATCGTTTCAGTATTACCGTCGAAGTTTACGAGGTCGGTTATAAGAAGTATATATTCTTTAGGTATATCATCTTTAAGCTTAGTTTGTTTTACCTGTTCTATTTCTCCCTCGTATACTAATTTAAGTAAGTTGATTAATTCTTTAGAATCAGCGTATCTATGCAATACTTCTTTAAAAATTATTTGTCTGGAATATCCTGAGTCCGGATCTCTAAACTTAAATGATTTTAAAAGTTTAGAAGTAGCTACGTCGTAGGTACTTAAATCCAACCTTTTGATGTAATTTATTAAGGACAATAGTATTTTATCAGCTAGTCTACTTAAGTCAGCTTTGTAACCTTCGATGATCCTGATATTTTTAATATCCAGTTCATGAAACAACATCATAAATTGCTTTAGTAGGTCTTTTTGTTTTGTATTCAGAAAAGTAATTTTTAATAATTCATTACTAACATCTAATATATTTTCTGTTTTCCTTAGCCTCTCTAAATGGAATGCTGCTAGCTTTCTATTTTGGTAATTTATAAAGATCTTAAGTGGGTCAACTAACTTATTTTTGTATATAGATTGTAATATATTTTTAATTTCATGTGTCTTACTGTTGGTTTTATCATGCAAATATATGATGTTTTCTAAATCAGTATTTACAGTTTCTTTAAAATCTAAAAATAATGATACTCTATCATTATTTAAACCTAACGCTTTTTGCAGTGTTACTTCATTCATATTATGCCACAAATAATATTATTACTTTTAATATTAGTGCTAAATTATTTCTATTTAGTTAATAAGCGCCCCTAATAATAGCTTTATTCCTTACAACTTCAAAAGCTTTAGACTAGACTATATACTGTGCTCGGATGAAAATTACCTTAAGATTAAAGAGGAGTGGCTACCAAGGATAAATACAAAAGAGTTCTATTCCAACTAAATTGAATAAAACTTATTAGGTCTGGATTACAAGAATTATTAAAGATTTATTACATTTTCTAAGTAAAGGGACTTCCATAGCAAAATAGTAGGCATTATAATGCAATTACAAGCTTAATATTACAAAAATTAAATAAATATAGAAAATATTCTTAATATTTTAATTTTAGCTATTAAGCAAAACTGCTTCAAATACCTGCCAGTATTTAAAGCAGTACTATTTTTTAATGTAAACAGGAGAAAAAAATGCGTAATATTTTAAACCCTATTTCAGGAAATAATTATAGTACTACTCAGTCTATTAATAAAGATGAAATTAATCAGTACTTTAAAAACATAACTAATGAACGGGTAGCACAATGGTTTGAAGCTTTTCTAAAATCTACAAACCAAAAAATGATTACCGGGATGGTAATTCAAAATCTATTACTAGATTTTCAGGGGGCTCAAATACTCAAGACTCCGTTATCTATTTTAGATGCTGGATGCGGAGAAGGAGAACTGGCTATGCAAATTCTGCAAACTTGGTCAACACAATTATCTTCAGTTTCTTATTATGGTATAGATAATGAGGAAAGATTTATAAATACTATTCAAGAAGCTTTAATAAAGTTAAAAGTTTATCATCGTCTCCAACAAGGAAGCTGTTTTAATTCCGATATTGATAACTTGCCTAATGATATGAATATTATCTTAGCTTCAAATGTTGCATACTATGCTCCTAATGTCATGGAGTTTATACATTCTTTACTATCCAAAAAGAGCCATGATGGTATTCTGCTGTCTATCCATGAATCTTCTACCTCTATTCCAAATATTTTGAGGGGAAAATATGGTGCGGAAGTAGATACTAAAACTGCTTTTAAGATTAAAGATTGTTTAGATAGCACTCAATTTAGATATTGTGATTTTATGATACCTTCAATAATAACATTACCTAAAGATTATCATAAAATGGCTTTAGACTTACTAAAATCTACTTCAAGCACTATTAATAACCACAGTATTCCTGTGCTTAATACTGAATACCAACATTTTAAGATGTTACTTGAATTCATTGTTCAGACAAGTTTAGAATCCTTAAAATATAAAGGTCAGTTAAATGATTATATTGATGATGTACTTATTGTTGCTGAGAAAAATAAAGGTTCAATTCCGGTTGAATCTTCAGTAGTTTTAGTAGTACCTGAAAGTGTTCGCAACAAGATATGTGATATTTTAGATCGTAAAGGTTTTTCTAAAGCTTACGAGATAAGTCACCCTAACTTAGGATTATAAATCTTTATTTAAGGCAGGAAAGCTTTCCTGCCTTAATACCTGTATTAATAATTTTCTCAATATAATTAATGTCTATTTCTTCTAAGTAATAAAAGTTCTCATATACATTATTTGCTATATCTAACATAGTCTTATGATCATAATTAACCTCAAAGGTTTTTAATACTTTATTAACTTGTAACATTACTTGTTTAAGAAGTTTGTTCTTAAGCTTTAAAGGCTTTTTATATGAAGAATTTGGTAAAAATTTACCTAGGGGAGATAAGTGTTCACCTATAACCATATTTTGAATTCTAGATTTAGTAATAAAGGAAAATATTCCGGATACATTTTTTTTACCGGGAGTAAAGTTTGGTATATAATGAATTTCTAACTGCATAAACTCTTGTTCTTTATATTGCCATAAATAATTGAAAACAACCTCTTCTCCTAAAAATGCTTTATCTAAAAATGGTTTACATATTGTATAACCTTGCTCTCCAATTAGAACTTTAAGATTATTTCCAACTATGTCTTTGCAAGGTATATTTAAAATTTCTTCATATGTTTCGCTTAAGAATAAAATATTATGTTCTTTATCAATGTAAGAAAAAAATATTGAGGACATGGAATTTAAAATTTTTAAATAACAGCTATCAAAACCTTCCAGAGAGTAATCCCTACAAAAATCATGTGCAACATCACTGCCTATTAAAGTAGTATCTAATCCACTGATAGTAAGAAGCCACTCATTACATACAACAATACCTATATCACTAAATACTTTATAGGGGTGTTTAACATTAAGCTGCTTCTTTTGTTGCTCAATATACTTTTGGCTTATAAGGATTAAAGCTTTTATATATTGTATTTTTTCATTAAAACTTAGAGAGTAATGTTTTACTTCACCATTTATCAGGTCATTAGCTTTAAAACTATAGTAGTTAAATTCATTTATTATTAAATGATCCAGCAAAGTAATATCAAATATTTCTAAGGCTTTAGAAAGTTTCAATGTTATTTCTATATCTTTTTTTGAAGGTAAAAGCAGACCGCTAGGATGATTGTGCGCAACTATTAATCCTTTTGCTCTATAAATAAGCGCTTTTCTTACAATATCCTTAGGGTTTATTACTACGGATTCTAGTCTTCCATCAGAGATAAATTCTTCTTGAATAACTTTGTACTTATGATCCAAATAGAGTATAGCAAAAACTTCTTTATTATTTTCTCCAAAAACTACTCTACAATATTTAAATACCATTTTGTTATTGTTTAATACCGATACTTTATCCAGCTTATCTTTCTTGCTTCTTCTAACACATTCTTTTATGTATTTAAGAAGCTGTATTGATTGGTCATTAAGATTTGCATATTCTTTAATACAGGCTTGCTCAGTTTTAAGTATCTTTGCTAAGCTGCCATATTTATTAATTAGCTTTTTGGCTTTACCTGATGCTTCTTCGCCTTCTGACTGTAATAATAATTTTCAATAAATTGATAATCTTCGAGTGAGCTTATTTTCTCCTCTTTAAGGTGATTAGTACCCATTTATATACTCGAATACGCTTAAAAGGTTATATTATTTTTTAAGCCATATTACTTATATTACAATATTATCAAAGCTATATATGATTTTATAAAAGAATATTTAACTACAAAACTATACTAATATTAAATATAGATAAAAATGTTTATTAGCTGCAGAAATTAAAACCCAAGCTAGATAAACTATTTTAATTTCAGAGTATGTATAGATATACTATACTATTTTGCTAGTGCAAGAGTAGAAATAATCTTTTAGCAAATAATATTGCCACATTAGAAATGCTTCTAACATTATTGCCTATTATTAAATGCTTTTAAATATGATTTAGGCGAATGCAGCAGCTATCTGGTTTTATAAGCTATAATTATAAAGCATATTAAAACAACTATTAGTGAAGATATGGCTAAACTAAAACTACTTTCATTTAAATCTGTTGTATCATTTAATTTAATCCAATGACCATATTTATAATTTTTAACATCTGCATAATTTTTAGGCTGTTTATAAAAATCATATCTTGCATCTATACTATAAACGAACGCTCCTTTACCTCCGATTAGTTCCCTATTACCTTGTATTAACTCTTTATCTTGCCAATAATCTAAAGTGGCTTCAAGTGCTATCTGCTGAGCTTTATAATCTACTAGTCCTTTTGAATTCGGGGGTAATTTAGTATTATTTGTTGTTATATCAATGTATAAGTTAGGTTGGTTAGTACACCCGTCTATAGAAGGGAAGCCAATCTCAGTGAAAATTATAGGCTTCAATTTAGGTCGCCATTTAGTTACCTTTCCATCCGGGTTGTAATGGTAGTTTTTCCACCAATACTCAATATTTTTGATTGCCCACTTGGGTTCGATCGGTATCTGCTTGCCATTTTTGTCTTTAATATAATCATAATACTCTCCGCTTTGCCATCCTTCCTTTATTATATCATAACTTATATTTTTTTGAGGTAAGTTGTCGGTAAGTGGGAAATATGCATTTATTCCAATATAATCTATATTGTCAGATGCCCATAGAGAATCTAAATGATGCCATCCATTATCAGTATGGTGGTATTCATCCCAGTTAGCTGCATATGTTAATTTTATCTTTTCTCCTAACTCCGATTTAACTTTATTTGTTAATATTATTAGCTTATCAACAGCTATGAATTCGTTATTAGAATTTTTATACTTTAGCAAATCCCTAAACTCTGAGCCAATGATGAAGTTACTGATGTAATCTTTCAGTTTTTTACTCTCATATTCAAGTGTAGTATAGTGAATTATAAATTTTGCATATTCATTGAAAAAATGTTCTATTTCCTGGTCAGATTCAGCATGTATAAATCCTCGCCAAGGTTTAGCAGGCTGATCGACAAAGAGTATAGGGTATAATGTAATATTAAAACCATTCGCTTTTAATAATTCACATACTTCTACAATTGACTTATCATTCGGGGTTCCGCCCCAGTTAGGTTTACCGTTAACTTGAGATACTAGCTTTGCTGTATTTCTAGTATAGTTTGCTACTTGCCAGTCTTCACCTTGTACAGCAGTTCTAGTTTCAACTTTTGGTTTTATACTAATATTATTTGCTTCTACTTTATTGGCAAACCAACCTACTAATAAGGATATATTTTTTAAGTTTGGAAAGTCATGCTTTAGTTGTTCAATCGTTAGTAGAATATTTGATTTTGGTGAATTCGAGCTAGCATTTAACTGAGTATTATATTTATCGTAAATTACTAAAGGCGAATAAATAAATTCACCTGAGCCAGGGCTTATTACTAATGAGGTTATTTTTTCATTTAGGTGCTTAGTCACAATACTATAACTTTTCTCATTAAAATAATATCTATAATTTTATATTTAAAAACTCATATAATACGACATTGTAAAGAATAAAGAAATATAGATAGGAAATAATCTAGTAAATTAATTTAGAAATAAGATAAATTTAAGTAGTAAGTTAAATTAAATTCTAATTATTTATCCATCTATTTATAAGTAATAAGTTAGCTTGCTAGCTTATGCTACTTTCACAAATGACATTAATACAATCTTATCAGTTTAAGAATACTATATTTATTCAGTTTTTAATTTTAATAAAAATTGCATTAGTAAGAATTATAATAATTATGCACATAAGTATAATATTTATATATAATTGATATATTATTGCAATTTATAAAATATTTATAACCCTCTTCTTAACTTGCTAACCTTGCATATCTCCTAACATATTTATTTAAGATTAATTCTTACAAATTTATTACATGGCTGAATATCATTTTGCAGAATCTGAAGGGTTGTTTTTAGGACATAATACCTGGAGTGCTCCTTGGTCATCTTTAGAGGTTATAGAACCTTATGTTAAAGAATATAATATTTCATTACCTAGAGATAGCTATGTAATAAATTTAAACGGTGAGCTTGTTAACCTTGAGTATTCGTATAATAACTTCACCACGCCTTTAAGCAATAACCAAACCAGTATAAATTATCTCTATCCGATATTTATGGATAAACTTGCCATTGGTGAAGAAGGCCTTAATATTTATAATACTAAGAGTGACACAATAGTAATTAATGTTAGTGATGATGAGCCCGCCAAGCTTAAAAGCGAGTTAAATATATACGGTAAACCTGTCCAGCTATATATTTTTTCTAAATCTGGGTTCAGTATTGAAAATCTTGAATTAAGTAATTTACCTAAGCTTTCATTAATAGCTGCTGACTTTAAAGATTACTTTGGAGAAGGTGCAGTCTATGAATATGATATAACTGAATTTAATGAACAGAAATTTTATAAAAGCTTAAACCAAACCACCATTTTAGGTAATATTTCTGGCAACAATACAATTTTAGAATTTTATACAAATCTCAATAGCTGTAAAAAAGGGAATATTGAAGTTAGATCATATAATATTCTTATTAATGATGATTCAAAAGAAATCACCACTACTTCTCCACTAAATTACTCATCTTGTAATGTAACAACAAATAACTTCGAACTCCAGGTGCCGAGCTCTTATAGAAATTTATATTTTTCTGGAAACTTGAAAGCTAAAGAAGTAACATTTATCACCTCAGGCCCATTACTACTTAATAATATTATATTTAATATTACAAATTCATTAGATATAGTAGCAAATAAATTTACAGTGCGTGGAAATTTATTTGCAGGCAATTTTACCTTAGCAACTGAAACATATTACCCTATAACTGCTGATAAAATAGTAATAGAAGGAGATTTTCACTGGACAGCTAAAACTTTTGGTTCAAATTATGTAAATGCTTGGGAGCCAAGAGTTGATTATGGCAATATAAAAGGTACATTTGGGTTTATTGGTAATATACATCAAAATACAGGGGTATATAGTACATATATAGTAGAACTTCCTTCAAACGATGGTTTTGTTAGGACTATGGGTGAGCTAGCTAACCTTGAAGAACTTAATTATGGTGGGTTATATTTAGAAATTTATAATAATAATTTAATAACACTATCTCCGGTTAATGCTACCGGACCAGTAAAAATTTATGCTACTGATGCAGAAATCATCATAAATAAAATCCAAGCTTATGGTGAGATAAGTTTACGATCAGATAAAAAGATATGTATCAGCCGAAACACAGAAATAATGGCTCTCGGAGATATAAACTTACAAGCCCCAAACTTCAATGAATTTTATGGTTTGTATAGATCTAACCAGAATATTGTTGTGAATTCAACTGAAGAATTAAAAATATATGGAAAATTTCAATCACTAGGTAATGTTACTTTGATTGCTCCTAAAATCTCCTTCTATAGCAGAGCTATAGAATCTGAGCAAGCAACTATTATTAATGTCGAGAAAGAGGTATATCTCGGTCAAAACAGTAAGATACAAACCAAGGATTTAGTAGTTACTAAATCTGATGGTACAAGGATAGATAAACTAAGTTTACATTCTGCAAGTATTGAGGTGAGAAATAATGCTGTTGTGAAAGCGAGTAGTGTTGAATTAGCGCCTTATAATCTGGTTATTGGAGATGAAATTTATGAAACAGGGTTTCAAGACATTGGAGTATATCGGCATACCCAAGTAAATACACATGTAGAATGCCACAGAGATAAGTATGTGTTAATTAGATCGTATATAGATGTACAAAATGATTTTACGGTTGATACGCAAAGTTTTTCTGTGGATAAAAGCAATGTTTATGCACAAGGGAAAATAGAATTTGTTAATGTTGGAAAAGCTGTTTTGAATGTTAAAGGGCAAGCATTTTATAAATGGGGGGAGCAATGGTCAGATGGACCACGTTGTTGGGATGGTGGAATTGACGCGAATAATTTAATTAGAGAAAAATGTGGAATAGTTTGGCACTGGACACACTATAGGTATGGTGATTACGTATGTGGTAAAGAAGCAGCAAAAGCTCGACTACAAAGCCCAACGCCAAAATATGTATATCATATAGAACATGGCTCATTTATTGGTGTAAAAGGCATACATGGAAACTTCAATCAAATTTCCGTTTATAATGAGGGAACCTTTTCTTCAAACATAGAGGATACTCATTTCATGAGAGCGGGTAATATGCTTGGTACACTAAACTCAAACCAGCTAACACTCCCAACAAGAATAAATGATTTACAAATAGCTTTAGAAAAGCATTTGGTAATGCTAGATCCTAACCGCAAAGTAGAAGCCCATGAGCAAGTGGTAAGACCTTTACAAGGCTTAAATAAAGCTAGGTTTGAATCTAATGATTATATAGCAAACCCATACTACTCGCTTCCTACCCTTCAAGGAGACAGTAATAAGGAGGCATATGACTACTTTTATACATTGCGCTACCAACCATTAAAGTCATGCAGTATAGGCATAGACTATATCTTGAAACAACTAAAGGTACCTCCTGAGTCAGTTGGTAAGATATTCTGTGAGTCAAATTGCCAGTTAGAGTTGGTTAAGAGTTCATTAGAGAGAAAAACTGGATTTAGAGATTTATCAGTAGTCCTTCAGGAGCTCAGAGATTACTTTAAAGACTTAAACATTAATGAACAAAGAGATAGAGACTGCCTAACGGTTAAATACTTGCTTGATAATGCTGTTGCAGTAAAGGATACGCTTGGTGCTGTAATAGGACAGCCCATTAGTGAGAAAGTTTTTGACAGTATAGATAAACCCTTTATCTGGCCAGTATATGAAAATTATGAGGGGTTCAAAATTCTTGCACCCGTAGTATATTTCCCTAAAGATTTATTGAGCACAGCGCCAACTAGAAATGGTGCATTTATAACAGCTGGTGCTTCAAACATAAAAGTTGATAACCTTTTTATTGGCTCAGCTGCTTATATTCAAGAAGGGTCAATACAAGCAAATAACTTGGCAATCGCCGGTGAAATTAAGAAAGCAAAAGGCGGGGTTTTAACCATTGAAGCAGAAAACATAGTAACAGCCTCAATGATGTATATTCATTCAACTAATAATGGTTTTTATACAGAAAGACTTTCCTATGCTGGTATTGAAGCGGAAGGTGAGCTTGTGCTTTTAGTTAATAAAGATTTTATGATACAAGGAGCAAAGTTAGAAGGAAGAATTACCGCACATGTTGGAAGGGATATTATAGTAATACCGGCTCGTATGTTAAGTATGTTTGAGCATTATGAAGAGAAAGGGTATATCCGTCATGCTTCTTTAAATAATATACTAAATAAGTTTAAAGGTGATATAAGCCTTAATTCTAAAGGAAAACAATACTATGAAGGAGTAATTGCCGAAGGTGGCTCTAATATCAACTTATTTAGCGAAAAAAACAGCATTGAATTAGTTGTAGCAGTTGATAAAAATTTTCACGAGCAGCAAAAAACTAAAGAAAGGGTATTTAGCGATAAGACTACAACTCATACATCATACCAGGAAACTGCTAAAGGTAACCAGTTAGGAGAACTAACCAAACCGCTTCGATCATTAACCATAGAATCATATGGTGATGTAGCACTATATGCAGCTAAGGTTTATACAAAGAAACTTTACATGGAAGCGGGAGTTAATAATCCTGAAAAAGCTGACGTAATACTAGGTTCTGTAGGACTTCAGTCATTTGAGCAAACTACGGTTGAAAAAAGCGGTTTAGGCTTTGGTAATGGGATGGTAGGTATTAAAACCACTACTACGGTTACTCAAAATTCTCGAGTAAATCAAGAGCCTTCTGTAATAGTTGTAGTTGGCGACAAGAATGACCCGGCTGATAATACAGCATATATAGTAACCAATGGTAAGTATACTCAGCTTTCAAGCCACATTAATCATGAGACGGGTAAATTCGTTATTATAGCTCCGGAGGGGATTGAAATCGGAGCTAATGATAATGAAATAGTTAATATTGTTCATACAACCAAAGAAATGGTAGGATTTGGAGTTTCAGCCACCAAAGAAGAAATAGGGCTTAAAATGGGGGTTGAAATTAGAGAATCATATCGCGAAAATGTAAATTTTACCCCTGTACAATCCAGTATAACAGCTAAGCAGCTCGAATTACACTCAAAGAATGGTTATTTACATACTAGGGGAGCTATCCTTACCTATCAAGATGCACTAATTAAAGGGTTAGGACATATTGATGAACCCGCTGAACAAAGATCTAGTCAATTAAATAAAGAATTTAGTGCAAGTCTACATTTTAAGCTAGGGTTCCGCAGTAGCTTATCAAATGCGATAGATAGCACTAAAGATACTTTTCAAAGTAATGTTGATACTCCTGAAGGCGCGATCAATGCAGCATTTAAGGCGCATAATATGCTGATAAATTGGGCTAAGTTTGTAACTATGCCGGTTCAAGGGGGGATGTACATTCATGGAAAGATGAAAAAAGAGAGGTTGGAAATAACTCGAGTTGAACCGGTTGTAAGTGAATTTACCAGTTTTGGTAATACTACCCATGAAACAGATAAGATTTATTTTAAAGGCACTAAAATTATAGGCTACAAATGGTATGTAAGAGCAAAAGATGTGCATTTAGCTGCAGCATTTAGCAGCTATGAAGAATCCAGATCAGGTAGTTCAGGGGAGATAATTATACCGCTAGGAGGAGGTATTATCCCGAGTTTAAGTGTTACTCCGATAAGTAAGAATAAAGGAAGTGTACAAAACTATCATATGCTGCAAGTCATGATAAAAGATGAGATAATCTTTGATATCGGGGGGCCGGTAAATATTGAAGGCGGCTATATGGAAGCTGATAAGATAGTAATGAATGCAAAAAGCTTAGTGCTTAAGTCGGTGCAACGTTTGGCTGAGTCTAAGAGTTCCGGCTTTAGTTTAAGCGGGTCAGATATAACCTCTATAGATACCGTTTTAACCGGAGGTGGTGGTTATTATGGCAGGAGTGAAACCAAATGGATAGAAGAGATAGCCGGGATAATAGGTAAAGAGAAGTTAGAGTTAGTAATCAATGAAACACTGAAAATAGCAGGAGCTGTAATAGCGAATGCAGAACGTAATGAGAACGGCACATATACGGATAAGGGCAAATTATATATTAAAGCAGCTGAAGTAATAGCTGAAAGTATATACGGCTATGATGAAGGCATACTCCTCGGTGCCTCATATAGTAGCGGATCAGGAA
>JACGYV010000073.1 GCA_014116815.1 Holosporaceae bacterium 'Namur' | reverse complement strand
CTTCTACCTTGAATTCTTTTGTATAATTTTTCCTGGTTTGTTTTGTCATTTCATTCCTCCGATTGTTTCTCTTATTTTTATCAGAGTTTCTTATCTTACTCTCCAATTTCTCGGGATAACATCAGTGAGCCGAAGGAAAAGAGAGTGGAGCTAAGAGTGCCTAGGTATTATATACCTAAAGGGATTAATAAAGCGGAAGAGAAGTTTACTTTTTATTTAGCTGAGCCGACACTTGAACCTTACTATAAAACACCTCTTGAACATCGCAAAAAATTTCAACAACCAATAGAGGTTGAGGTTATATTAAGTACCACGACTTATAGGCCTGATTATGAGCCTGCATCTTATGCAACCCATGTTGAGGATATATATAACTTAAAAGCTTATATTCTTGAAAGGGTAGCGTTGCAAAGAATAAAATTGAAGGAAGAAGTTATCTAGTTTTATGAGGTTTTTTAGAATTTATAAGCAGGAGTGGGTAAGTTAAATTGTCTCTCAATGAAGTATTTAATATTCATAGCCGAGCTCTTAAATAAGTGATAAAGCTGCCCCTTGAATAACATATTGATTGTCTCAATACCTCGGATGGTATTATAAGCTGTTTTATAACTATGATAACCCATAGCATCTTTGGTTTTCCATTTTACTCGTCTATGATCTTGCTCAATAATATTATTTAGATATTTGTTCTTTCTTATAGTTGTATTAACAAACTTACCTTCTTTTTGTAGTTGGGTAAAAGCTAAAGTATATGAGGGATTAGCATCTACCGTGATACTTTTTGGTTCATAAGTATTTTTCTTATTGAGCAATTTAGTTAAGAATAATTTAGCTGCCTTGTGATTACGTGTCTTGCTCAAATAAAAGTCAATAGTGTTTTTGTTACTATCAATTGCTCTATATAAGTATAGCCATTTAGGCCTAGAGGTAGGGAAGCTGTGAAAATGGCAATCGTAGCTAAGAAATCAACATTTTAAAACGGAACTTATATTGGGAATTTTCTAATAACTTTCTCATATTCTTCTTGCGCCTCTGCGACAGTAGG
>JACGYV010000072.1 GCA_014116815.1 Holosporaceae bacterium 'Namur' | reverse complement strand
TGTCCTGCCCCCGTATAATAGCGCCATGAATAGGTTAGTAAATAGATAGCTATTGAGCTAATCTATAAATAAAATTAGATGGAGTAATTATATGATGAAAAAGAAATATAATAGTGAGCAGATAATAAGGTTATTAAGGCAGGCGGAGGTAATACTTAGCCAGGGAGAGAGCGTTATCAGGATGTGCAAACAGTTAGGTATTTCTGATGCTACATATTATAAATGGCGTAAAGAATATGGTGGTATGGAGATTTCTCAGGCTAAACGTCTAAAGAATCTTGAAGTTGAGAATATGCGTTTAAAACGCGCTATAGCTGAGCTTACCCTTAGTAATTTAATTCTAAAAGATGTAGCTGAGGGAAACTAATAAGCGCTGAGCAGAAGCGTAAAGCAGTAGTATCAGCATGTCAAAAATATGATATATCAGAGCGTAAGGCATGTAAATTATTGTCTATCTCTCGTTCTGTTCAGCGTTATATACCTAAAAAAGCTAATGATGAAGATGCTCTTCGTAAAGATGTTATAGATATAGCAACTAAATATGGACGTTATGGTTATCGCCGGATAACCGCATTACTAAAAGCTGATGGATGGCAAGTTAACCATAAACGGGTTGAGCGTATTTGGCGTGAAGAGGGATTAAAAGTCCCCAAAAAGCAAAAAAAGAGAGGAAGGCTATACTTTAATGATGGTAGCTGTATTAGACTTAGGCCATTGTATGCTAATCATGTGTGGAGTTACGATTTTGTAACAGATAGGCTAAGTAATGGCCGGAAGATCAGGATGCTAACAGTAATAGATGAATTTAGTCGTAAATGCTTAGCAATCAAGGTTGGTTATAACCTTACATCTGATAATGTGATTGATGTATTATCTAAGTTATTTATGACGGAAGCGATACCTGATTTTATCCGTTCAGATAATGGCAGTGAGTTTACTGCTAAAACTCTCCAGAAATGGTTAGAAGTGTTAAAGGTAAAAACAGCATATATTACTCCTGGCAGCCCATGGGAGAATGGATTCAATGAAAGGTTTAACGGTAGCCTTAGAGATG
>JACGYV010000041.1 GCA_014116815.1 Holosporaceae bacterium 'Namur' | reverse complement strand
TAGAGATATTTTACAATAGAAAACGTAGGCATTCTAATTTATATTATTGCTCTCCAACTAATTTTGAGCAATATTACTACTACAAAGTTGCTTAACTACTTCTCCACAAATTCGGGACAAGATCAATCTTAAACATTGCTTGTTTTATACGCGCATTTATAGAGTCATATACAGCATCCCTTAAAAGTATTTCTTTCTGCCTTACTATTTCAGTCATCTTAGCAGTTTCCATACCCGCCCTTTGTAGCTGATAAAAAGGCTTACCTGCTTCCACAGCTCCTAACTGCTTTGTATCTCCGATAGCAACGAGTCTTACCTCTAGATCGCTTGTTACTTTAAGTAGTGTATTAAACTGTATAGTTGAAGCTAATGAGCTCTCATCAATTATAAGTACCTTACCCTGCATTTCCTGCTTCATCTTAACTGCATTAAGTCTAGCTTCTTTCCCAGTTGCTAACCTTTCATAATCAGCTAAGAATCTACTTACCGTTTGGGACTTTATTCCTGTATCCGCTTCTAAGGTCTTTGCCGCACTTGCACTCGGTGCCATTCCTATGAGTAAATATCCGTTCTTCTCTGCTAATTCCTTAGCCTGTTTCATCATATATGTTTTTCCTGCTCCGGCATATCCTTGTACTCCTACTACTCTGTCCCTGGTAGTTAGGATAACCTTAATAGCTTCCGCTTGCCCCTTATTTAGGCTTGTGTTCTTTATATACTCGTTAATTTCTCTAACGTTACATATAGGCTCAACTTGTCCCTTACCTCCTTGCATAAGCTTAATCGACTCAAGTTCTTGTGCTAATGCCTCTTTAGTTGTAAGTGTTTTAACCGGTATTTCTTTTGAGGGTCGTAATTTACTTTCAAGAAGCGTTCCTTCTTTTTTATATATTGCTATTTGTTCTAATATGTTTGTTGCAGAAGTCCTTCCTAAAGAATATGTTGTGGCAACTTTTATTAGTTCTTTTTCTTCCCATACTGATGCTCTTTCACTTAAATGCTTTACACCGTATTCAATTGCCCGCTCTTCAACCGATTTATCGGTATATGCTTCTTTCTTCTCTTCTATGCTATTATTTATATGGCTTATCGGAGCATAAGCATTAAACTCAAATTTCTGCTTTATTTCCCTAAGCCATGAAGATAATGTATCAACTACTGTTTCACCTATACTCTTCTTATTAAGGCTTGCTCTTAACTGTTCTCTTTCTTTTACAATCTTTTCCTTTTGCTCACTTAAGTTAAAGTTGAAAGATTTAAGCGTCTCCTGCCATTTGTTTATGAGAACTTCCTTCGGTAGTTCCGTTTTAGCTTGGCGTGTAACAAGCGTAGCATTTGCTGCCGTCTTTGCATTTACATGCTCATATCCTTCTAAAGCAATTTTAATTTCTTCTCTTCTACTGCTGAATGCTTGGATGATTTCTTGAGGTACCTCCTTAACTTCAAATCTTCCATCTTCATGCGTACGTTCTATCGTATAGCCTAACTCGCTTAAACTATGTGCCAGCTCAGAACGATACATCATTCCTAAAAACTTTTTGTTCTCAAATACCTCACCGTAATAAGCAGACCTCCACTCTCCGTCTTCCCGCCTAATTGCGTTAGCTAATATACAATGAGTATGCAGTTGAGGGTCAAGATTTCTTGAAGTGTTATGTTGAAATAATGAGGCCAGTATATTATCCGCTTTCTCGTAATATGTCTTACCGTTCTCCGTCTTACGGACATAAGCCAGGTTTTCTTCTATATAGGTTAAAACACTCTTTACTGCTTTATCATGTGCTTCATTTATTCTTTTATCCCCGTATACTTCCGCAAGTATTGAAACACTCTTAGGTGCAGAAAAGGTTAAATCCATACCCGGAGCATGTACTCTCTTCCCGTCTTCTACCCTCCCAAGCTCAACCCCGTTCGGTAACTCCCCTTCCAGTACCTGCTTAAAATCCTCCTTCTCAACTTTACCTTCAAGCTTTAGCCTTTCCGCTCCTTTACCGTACCATTCACTTAACTCCTTATGCTCATTTGTCTCTTTAGCATAGTAGTCATCATGCTCATAGTAATGTACCACAGCAGCCGAGCTTTTAATGTTGGAGATGGAAAGCATGTTTTACTCTAAGGTATCTTCTTCACTAAGTTCGCGTTCTATTTCTTCAATAGTAGGCAAGCTCCCTTTAAGCTGCTCGGGAATGATTTCCGTTGTAATATAATTCGCAAGCCCGATAGGCTTATTAATATCTTTTAATGCATACTCGGCCGTAATTTTGCTCTTATCTTTACATAGAATTAAACCTATGGAAGGGTTATCCGTTTCATGTTTTAATTTATCATCCAAAACGGATAGATAGAAATTCACTTTACCGGCATACTCAGGTTTAAACTTACCTGACTTAAGCTCTATTACTACATAACACCTGAGCTTTAAATGATAGAATAAGAGATCAATATAATAGTCTTCATCTCCTACATCTAAATGATATTGATTACCTACAAAAGCAAACCCCTGACCTAGTTCAAGTAAAAACTTCTGTATATGCTTGGTTAACTCCCTTTCTATATCCCTCTCATGCGCTTTGTCTCCAGTAGTTAAGAAGTCAAATACAAACGGATCTTTTAATATATTATGCGCTAAATCAGATTGGGCGGGAGGTAAAGTTTCTTTAAAGTTACTAATCTTATCTTTATTCCCTTCTCTTTCATATAGTCTAATATCAATTTGATGGTCTAATACAATCCTCGACCACCCATTTTCTATCACTTTTCGGGCATACCAAAGATATGTTTCTATAGTTAATTTCTTATCTAATAATAACAAATTATGTCCCCATGGCAATTGCGCAGCAACTTGCTGCACAATTGAAGGTTCTGAAAAAGTAAAAGCAAATTTTCTCATGTAAATTAAATTTCGCTTAGAGAAGCCTTTCATTTCAGGGAATGAACTTGATAAATCATGTGATACCTTCTCTATAACTTTATCTCCCCAGTTGTGCTTTCCTTGCTCTATTATAATCTTTTGCCCTATTTCCCAGTAAAGCATAACCATTTGGGAGTTTGCGGATAAGGCAGCTTTAATCTGTGTAGCTTTTACTTTCTGCTTAAGTCCATTAATAAGCTCTACATAAGCTTTATCTATTGTTAAGTCTTTAGTCATATATGCTCCTTACTATTTTAATCCTATTTATACCTTAAGCTTGAACTGTTGCATATTTTGCAATAGTTGCAAATTGCCTTAATTGACTTTCATTACAAATGCTTTTTATATCTTCTATAATTGAAGACATGCTGAAATAAGAAAAATAATATTTAATACGTTCAAACCCTGTTGTTATATTGAACATTTTCTAAAAACCTGTATGTTTATGGATATGGTCCCCGGATGAGCCTCTGATTTAAGCGCGCCGGGGTTTTTTATTTTCTGCTCTCTATATTTTATCATATTTACTACTCATTATCCCTATCTTCTATTTCTTGGTTTTCTATCAATTGTTTTAAAAGTCTTGATTTCCTCTTTTTATCTTGCTTTGGCAATTGTTCTTCCTCTTGTTTTACTTCTATTACTTCACTAACCGTTTCATGATTTAAACTATGGTTATCTTCATGTACTACTTCAGTTTGGAAAACAGCATTATCATTCTCAGAACTACTTTCTTCTTTAATCTCTATTACCTCTTTCTTATTTACTGCCGGCCAATCTTTATACTCAAATGCTACCTTAGCTATAGGGAACCCTTCAGCCATACTAAAGTATCCTTCTTTACTGTTTAATCCGGTAATCTCGGAGGATAAAACTATATGCTTAGTAATCTTTTGTTTATTAACGCTTACTCCGTCCCTCATTTCATGAGCTCCATAAGATAAACCTTCTCTAAATTCCTCAATTTCGGTTACCCCGATATTCTCTGAATACCACCTGGCAGAATCTGAATCCCCTGCTCTTAAATATACCCTGTTATTACATAATGAGCTTAAAGTTTGTGCTCCGTTATGGCCGTATCTATCCCTTAGTTGTGAGATAGATTGTATACTAAGCACAAAGCAACCTCCGAACTGCCTTACTTCGGCGAGTCCCTGCTGTAAACTCGGCAGCATATGTAGTGAAGGTAATTCATCAAGTATGATCCAAATCTTACGATCTCTTGATCTATCAAGTGATAAAATACTGTTAGTAGCTATTTCAATCCATGCAGATATTAACGGGGTTAGAGTTGCATGTAGTTCCCCTGTAGAAGATAAAAATACACAACCACTTGTTTTATCATCCATTATCCAATCTCTAATTGAAAAAACCTCTCCTTCATCTTTTAAGTATTTTAAACATTTTAAATAAGTAGCAAGCATAGACATTACACTTAAAGCAGTCTTAGGTGATTGCTCATCAATAATTGCTTGCGCAGCCGTACCTTTTACTAATGCTGCCGCCTCGCTTAAACTCTTTTTAAGTAAAATATCCACCAGCTCCTGATTACTTACTCCTTGTTTTTCAAACAGTGAACTGCATACTTCTGCAAATATCGTTCTTGCAGCTCTCACCCAAAACGGGTCGTTATTTCCTTTCTCCATCGGGATAAATGCCGATGCTATAGCGTCAAAGTTTGCAGCTATACTTACTTCCTTGAAAATGTTCCACGGCCTAGCATCCTTATCGAAAGGGTTTAGTATAACATCTTTACTTTTATCAAAAAACCTTTCCCTATATACTCCCATTTTATCATATATTATAGCCTTATCCCCTCGAGCTTTAATCTGATTTATAAGGTCGCTTATCAGTATTGTTTTTCCGGAACCGGTACTTCCGGTAATTAATGTATGCATAGTTTCCGTATAAGCGGGATAAGGAATGCTTGCTAACTTATACGGTTTATATTTCTTCTTATGATTATAGCTTTCTATTAGCTTTTTAAGCGTATCACTATTAATTAATCCCTGCCCTCTAATCTCTTCGTCTTTACTTACATTGGAGCCTTTCTTAGAAAACAACCAGAGTAATATTATAATTGAAATTCCGGTAATAATGGTCGCTAAACTTAAACTCTCTAAAAAAGCTTGTATTGTATAGTTCTTAACCCATATCAGCTGAGGATTAGTTATTATATCTATAATTTTTAATGCCATCGGCTCCCCGTCAGGGCTTTCAATCTGTATTATATTATTATACTTCCCGAGCTTTGCACCAAGGTCAGCCAGATAAAACCAATATAAAACCTTAATATGATAAAGGCTTATTTTAAGACAACAAAAGTAGACGGTAGCTATACACATTAATACTAATCCCCACCTAAGCAAGGTTACAAATACCTGCTTTAGCATTCTAACCGAATGAAGTATTAGCTGACCGCCTCTAACTAAAGACTTAGTCATTTTCATAACCCCATTTTCTTAATAAAGTTATGGCATCATTTTCTAACTCCTCAGTCTCCTCATCTTCTAAGGATTTATCGGCAAGTGCTTGTATGAGACTACATGCTCTGACCATTAGCCGCATCATTTCTCTATCATGGTCGCAATTAAATCTATTTTTATTATCTTTTTTTTCTCTTCCTTGTAGTAATTGTTCAAAATCAAATAACCTAATCCTAATGTAATCACTAATATTTAGGTGAGATAAGCTAGCTTCTTTTTTAATATGCTCATAGTTAGTTTTTGAAAGACGGAGCCTTACTACCACATCTTTATTCTCCATATCCTCAAATAACCCCATATTTATTCCTCATTATTAAAATTACTTTTTGAGCTTTCAGGGTTTTTAAATGCCCCTTTTATGCTATTTTTTACAGTTTTAACTCGGCTTATAAATGCATCATCTTTTAGCTTGTCTTGCACTTCGTTCCGCACTCCTGCTTTATCAATTTCCGTATTATGTATTCGTGTACTATTATCCTTAAGTTTATTATTTACATCCTCTTGTAACCCTTCATGTTTTATAGCCTTGCCTTTAGTTGCATTCTCAAATTTGCTTTGAACTATACTATCGTCATGCTGTATCTTCTCATTGCTCGTATTTCTCATATTATTAGCTTTTTGTTCATATTGAGTTTCTAAGTTTGATACCCCTAAATTCGCCGCATGCTGATTAAAAGCAGTTAGATTACTTAATTGCTGAGTACCCGATTGACTATGTTCATAATGACTCATTATTAAATTATATTGCTCAGGGTACTTATCCGGATTACTGACTATCTCGGCAGCTTTTAATTTACCCATTGGTCTACCGGTTATCGTTTCTCTAATATCTGCTGCATGATTTATAATATCAGGAATTAACTCTCTTTGTGTTGAGGTTGTATTGCTACTCACATGTTGAGCTTGCTTATTAAAACCTTTTGCAGCATCGTAATAAACTCTGCTCTGCTCTTCGAATCTATCCGCTTCGGAGAAATTTTGATTTATTCCTTTATTTAAAACATTACCGTGAGAATCACTAAGTTCTATCCTATTATTCTTCACTGCGTTAGCAACAGTAGTCAAATCTTTAGATAAATTTTGGGAGATATTTACTTTTTCAGAATCGGAATTACTATGGCTGCTTCTGGAATCTGCATTTCCGCTTAAACCTCCGTTTATATTAAACCCTGCACTTGCTCCGCCTTTTTTACCTGTACTAGCTCCTGCATTTGCATTAAGCCCGATTGCCATACCGAATGCAGTCGAAGTATCAACATTATGAGCTTTTGCAAACTCCCTTAAACCTTGTTGTGCTCTATGGAACGCCTCCCTCTCTTCAGTAGATGCATCCTTGCTGAAGTTTACCCCGTGTCCTTCGTTAATGTTATGCGAATCCATGAACTGACCAATTTGTTCATATCCTTTAGCCTTAGAGTATCCGGCCTGGGTAGATAAATTAGAGGTCTGGCCGGGATCCTGGTAAAAAAGGGACATCTTTCTTAAATAATATAATGTTATTTAAAAAGATGTGTCATTTTTCAAAGGTGACGCCAGTCAGGACTGCTAATAAAACCCACGGGTCCCTAAATCCGGTATTACTTTTATCTTCTCAATAAATTGAGGTATAGGTGTGTCGTGGACAGGATCCTCAGATTGTGTGGAACATACTATTTCACTACTTTTCTGATTAGGTACTTTTATATTTGTAATGCTAAAATTTCTATTACTTATCCTTTTAATTGATTTATGATGTCCTAGCTCATCAAATATAACTAGTTTTTTGCCATCTTCATTAATGAAAACTTGAGTAGTATATAACCTAGTATCCCCATGTATCTTAAGCTCAATAGGACCATTATTTATAAACTTAACACCATTTTGTCCAACCTTTCTATAACATACCCCTTTTTCCAATGCATTTTGGCACTGTTTTAAAGTCTGGTTATCTAGTTTATTAGATATACCTGGATCAATTAAGGCGTAGTAATCACTGAATAACTCATTATCTATATGGACGACACCCTCTGTATTTTCTCTATATACTTTAGAGCTAATGCACCAAGATGTTATGGGTTCTGTTTCTTTATGTATAGCATTAGCAGTAGCGGTTATTGCTTGTTGTTTTTGCTTCTGAAAGTAAAGGTGTATTTTTACTGGGTCAAAAAGTTCAGCGCCAATTACTTCTTCCTCCGCCCCTTCTAAAAGAAAATCCTCACTTTTTGCGATTTGTAAAACAAGGTTCTCATCCAGATCACTAAGACCTATATTAGCTTCACTCGTTTTACCTCTAAGAAATAAAATTAAAGCTTTATATAAAATTGCAGACAGGTTAGATGGATCTAATTCTAAAACTTTTTCTAAAAGGTTTTGAGCAAGATCATATCTATCTGAGTCATGCTGAGCAATAACTAAACAGGAACAGGAAGTATATAATCCTACAAGTAACTGGGAGTTAATATTAAAGCTTGATAGCTCTAATGTTATGTTGATAGCTTCTTCAATCCTTGAGTTCTCTACATAAGTTAAAGCTTTAAAAATTTTTATGAAAGTATTATTTCGATAATTATTTTGGTAAACGTCTTTAGTAGTTTCTATAAATTTTAGTCCCTCTTCCTTAAAGCCATAGCTTATAGTATTGTGAAGATATTTTATAATAGCATGGTCTAAATTGATATTTTTTTGTGCACTTATGTGCTTAAAGGATTCTTTTATACATAATAATGCTAAATCATGGTTGCCTAGTCTATGATGACATATTGTTTGAATATCAAGGGCTAAGGAATAAGAAAAGTTATCGTTTAAATATTTCCTATTGCTTGCTTCTTTTAGAGCTAACTCCCATGTTATATCCCCTTTTAGTAATTTGATATAAGTAATACTTAGTTCAGGATATATATTACATTTAGACTGAGTTGATATTCTTAATGCTTTATCATATTCTTTCCTTTCAATTAACCTTGAGAGAAATGAATTAAAGATATCAATATCATCTTCAACCAGCGAAAATGCGGCTTCAAAATTACTATAAGCACTCTCCACATTAAACAAGTTAAATTGCGCGCGCCCTAAATTATAATGAAGAAACCCGACTATACGCTTATCCTCATTAGGTAGACAATATTTAAGACCTAGTTGTGCAGTCACTACCACTTTCTGGTAGGAGCCTAATTCAAAATATAAGCTGCAAGCATGATTATATAGCTCACTTATTGAAATATTTTTAACTTCTCTCTCTTCAAAAGAGCTAACCATTTTTATTGCAAAGTCAATAAACTGCTCTATTGCTGAGTATCCTCCTATATTCTTTAGAACCTCACATACATGAAAATAACCTATTATTATATAGTTTTTAGATAGTTTATATTTGTTGATTAGATGGTCTAGATATATACCTAATTGCTTTGCATTGATAGATTTTGAAACAACAAAGCAATCCACTAAGGTAGAAAGCAAAAAAGAATTAGTTTTGTTTAAAGTGTAAGCAGTCTCTAGCAACTCCCTAGCATCTTCAAACTTCTTTTGAAAAATTTTTTTCTCAAGAAGGGCCTTATAATATTGAGATAAACCATCAATTTCTCGAAACTCATTATCCTGTTTTTGTTGATCACCAAGTTCATATTGTTTTGCAACTTTAATTCTCCCTTCTTTTACAGCCTTGCTAAGTTGCAAATAATCCATTCCATTCTTTTCTTTTATCCTTGCATTTGCTTTCAATCTCCTGAGTTCAATTAGTGCATTGCTTTTTAAGTTTATTGCAGCGGTATGTAAGGGGGTTAAACCCTGTTTATCCTTGGTATTTAAATTAGCCCCCTTACTATATAAGAGAGAAATTAATTCTTTGCTGTCAGTATGAATTGCTCTATGAAGTGGAGTTATCCCTAGTGTATCTTGAGTATTAGGGTTAAATCCTTTTTCTAATAAATATTTTACTATATCGATAGCATTATATAAACATGCTTCTTGTAAGAGATTACAATGGCCAGGATCATAAATTTCTCTAAATTTATATCCGCATTTTTCTATTAGAAACTTAATAGTATTAAGTCCTTCATTTTTGCGGACTACATTAATTGCTACTTTGCCAAACATCTCTTGGGCAGGTATATTAACAACTAAATCTTCCCAACCATACAAGTATAATTCTATTGTACTTATCTCAGCTCTTTTTAATAAAATAAAAAAAACTTCTTTTTTTGTTTCTTGATTATTAAATATGTCCTTTCTTAAGGATTCTATATATTTTTTCAACATATGTTTCTCCTGCTATTAATAATACAATATTTAATCTGCACATTGTTGGTGCTCAATAAGAGGAACTTTTTTTAACTATAGAGTAAACTCAAATTTTTTCTAGCTTTTAAAATTTGAAAATTGTATGGCTATAACTTACAGATTTTAGCCATGTATAAATCTATCTAACTTATTTAAATTTTAAACTTGTTAGGAGAAAAGTATGACTGCCATTCATGAAACAGCCTATCCTCGTTTGAAATCTACTTTCTCAGTTAATGAGCTTGAAATAAATTTTACCCCTACTGAAAATGAATTAATCTTAACAAAAAGAATGAGTTCAACACCAACTCAATTAGGGTTTATGATTACATTAAAATGTTATCAGTGTCTAGGGTATCCTATTGCTATAAACAAGGTGCCTTCCCAAATTAAATTGCATATTGCTCAAGTATTTAATCTACAAGGAGAACCCTTGTTAGATGCTTACTATAAATCTAAAACTCGTAAACGGCATATTAAAGTTATTAGAGATTATTTGCAGGTAAGTTCCGATAAGGTAGCTCGTAAAGAATGTATGAAGAAGGCAGCTATTAAATCTGCATATGTTAAAGAGAATCTGGCTGATATAGTCAATGATATGATAGAAGAATTAATAAAAGCAAGATTTGAATTGCCCGCGTTTCCTACATTATTAAGATTAGCTAGAGCATCAAGAAAAATAGCTAATGAGCAATACTATAGGAAAGTAATGGCTTCTTTATCTTTAGAAAGCAAAGAGCTGATTGACAACTTATTCTATGTTAACCTTGTAAATGAAACAAGCAATTGGCATCTACTGAAGCAAGAACCAAAGGGGCCTACTGCAAGCGGGGTTAGAATATTTATTGAACACTTGAAGTATCTTAAAAAATTGCGCCAGAATATTAATACAGATATTAATTTTATACCCTCACACAGAGTGGAACAATTTGTTAGTGAAGCAATATCAATGGATGCCGCTGATATGCGCAAACTTACACCAAATAAAAGGTACAGCTTAGCTGTAATACTAATTATTTTTAAAACTTCTAGCGCCATTGACGATATTACCACTATCTTAATAAGATGGATAAAAAAGTTACATAGCGATGGAAAACAAAGCCTAGATAAATACCGTTTAGAACATGCGCCAGAAACAGATACATTGATCAACTTTTTATATCAAATATTAATTGAATTAAAGGAAAGTAAGTTACCTCAAGAGCAATCAGTCATAATAGAAAAATACACTAATGAGGATGCTGATAAGATTATCTTAAGATGTCAGAATTATATGGCTTATTCAAATGATAATTATCTTTCATTTATGGTGCATCCATATAATAATAAACGCTACCTTATTTTTCAGCTTCTTGGTCATCTGGAAATAAAATCTGCATCACAAGATTGTTCATTAGAGCAAGCATTTTACTTTATAAAAAGCCATAAAAATTCTCATAAAGAATGGTTAGATATAAATTATCAAGATCCCCAAGGTAAAAATGCAATACTTGATTTGACATGGTTACCTGAAAAATGGTTCAAAATAGTTACAGGTAGGACTAAGGGAAGTAAATTCACACAAATTAATAGAAAATATTATGAGTTAGCTATACTTAGCCTTGCGGTTGATGACTTAAATTGCGGAGATGTTTACGTAGAGGGGGCAAATACATATGATAATCCTAATAAGCAATTGATTACTTGGGAGCAATTTTATCAGGAAATAGACGAATATTGCGACTTAGTCAGGCTACCTAGTAAACCTGATAATTTTATTGCTTATCTCAAAAAAGAACTGCATACAACGGTACCGTCAACTTAACCTTTTAGTTAAGTTAGTATATAATATTAAAATAAAATTATATAGGTCTAGTAATGTATAAGAGGCATAGGTACCCTGGTGAAATAATAAGATATGTAGTTATGTTATAC
>JACGYV010000040.1 GCA_014116815.1 Holosporaceae bacterium 'Namur' | reverse complement strand
ATTTGTTTACCGTGGTCTTGCTCAAATTAAATACCTTTGCCGTCTCCCTTTGGCTATTCCCGGCTTCCAGGTATTTTATTACTTTCTCTCTTAAATCTAAACTATACGGGCTCATCTTCATCTCTTTCTGTTTTATTCTACCTTACCTCCGTACCATAGCTAAACTTATTTTACTATAACCCCTCCTTGATATTTATACGCATATTTTATAATCTCCCGAGACATAAACGTATCTCTCGGATTCAATTTAAACTCAAAAGCTTCGACATCATTATTCATAATATCCTGCAAAGCATCATTTAAGGATTGCGGATCTATATTAGCAAATTTAAACCCGACTTCTATGATAAGGTTTTTTAATGCCGAGATTGAGTCGCGCACCGCGCCCTGCTTTCTCTAAAGTCTTTAACTGATTTAAAAAATAATGTACGGGTTTCTGCTTATCAAGCTCTAAACAGATTACTTTATATCCTTTATCGTATAGAGTACGGAGCTCATTTATAATCAACTTAGGTGCAATCGGATCGGAATGGCTGGAAAACATAATAATAGGTTTTAATATATCTTTTCGAGCGGTCATAGGTTTTCTCCTAATATGTTTTTTTCATACACTTTGTTCCTAGTTAATAAGAGAAAACTGAATAAAAATATACCTATATTTATTATAGTCCGTTTTTTTGTTAAATTAGAGGAATAATATCTGGCATAATGCGTTGTAAGAAAAGCAGTTATTACTTAAATAGGTATTTAAGCTATACCCTATAAAGGCATTTTTAAAATTTCCTGATAGGCATTGATAACTTTATCTCTAACAGTCACAAGCAAGTGAAGTGCGCCTTCAGCTTTATTTAGTGCTGCCGCAACTTCAACTAAATCTTCTTTAGAGTTAATAACTTTCGTAGATTTTTTCTCACCTTCCTGAATCTTTTTTATCTGAGGAGCTACTATTTCACTTACTAAACCGGAAAAGCTCGCCGATTGCTTGCTCACAACATCAATAACATCCCCGGCTCTAAGCACGTTTAGCGGCTGTGCTATCTGCTGTTGTTCCTTACTCGGGGAAATTGCCTTATTATTAGTCAATGCTTTGTTATAAGCATTAACCGCCTTATTAAAATGATTAGTTGAAATTTTACTTGTAGGCATTTTTTTATTTACCTCATCAGGTCAATTATTTTAGATTGATTTGCTCTTGCTATTTCCATAGCGCTTAAATTTGCTTCATAAGTCCGTTGCGCTTCTTTAGCATCCACGGATTCGATCACGTTATTAACATTAGGGTACTTTACATATCCGTTTGCATCGGCTGCAGGATGGTTAGGTTCATATTTTAAAATAAAATCGGATTTATCGGGAGTAATTCGATCAACTTTAACCGTTACCGCTT
This sequence comes from Holosporaceae bacterium 'Namur', assembly GCA_014116815.1. Lineage (GTDB taxonomy): Bacteria > Pseudomonadota > Alphaproteobacteria > Rickettsiales > Midichloriaceae > Jidaibacter. Next base: position 10,231 of record JACGYV010000040.1, on the reverse strand, counting down.
TTAAGTTATCATCATATACATTTGTGAAAATTATTTGTTTTCTGCGGTAAGGATCCTCATTCGGATTAGCGCCCGTTACTTCACTGTTTGCAATATTCTGAGTAATGATTTTAAGCCGCTCGTTTTGAGCACGCATACCAGCTGCTGAAATTGCAATTGCGGAGCTAAGACTATCTCCTTCGCTTGCATGTGAATTACAGATGAATATATTAAATATCACCAAAAATTTTAAAAATCCCCTCCCCCGTTTCATATATGGTTAGTTGTGCCCCGTAATTGCAGTTTTTAACATTCCTTTTGATTTGCCGTATATGTTTGCTATCTCCTGAAGCTTAACCGCATTCTCGCTCTTCTTTTGCAGTTCATGTTCTATAGTCACCGCATTACCGTTAGGTTTCAGTTCAAGTATTTCACTATCTCTTATATGAAACTCGGATTCTCCTTCTAAGCTTAAATGCTTTGAATTTGTAGTTGTAAGCTTCATTCCTTGTATAGGATTTCGGCTATAATCCGATAAATCTTTAGGTTTAAATCCCGGTGTATCCGCGTTCGCGATATTTTGCGCTAAAACCGTATCTCTCTCAGTTAAATATTTCATATAAGCCGTCAGATCATTAAGGTTATCCTTTGCAACCGCTGTACTTACAGCTAATAAAGAACTTATAAAAATGATTGAGAAAATCCTATTTTTCATAAGCCCGCTTCCAATCATTTAAAAAGATATCCAAGCCTTTATCAGTTAAAGGATGGTTAAACATCTGCTTAATTATCTGTGGTGGAGCGGTCACTATATCAGCTCCCATCCTTGCAGCATCTATGATATGTTGCGGGCTTCTGACCGAGGCAACTAATATCTGGGTAGTAATATTCGGATAATGTTGGAAAGCTTCACAAATTTCGGCAATCAGATTCATACCGCATTGCCCCACGTCATCAAGCCTGCCGACGAAAGGAGAGATATAAGTTGCACCTGCTTTCGCCGCAAGCAATGCCTGGGCTAAAGAAAAACAGAGTGTAACGTTAACCATATGCCCATCATCGGTTAGTGTTTTACAAGCTTTTAATCCATCCCATGTAACCGGGACTTTAATAGTAATGTGATTGCCTATCTTCAACAGTTCTTCAGCCTCTTTCATCATCCCTGAATAGTCGGTGGATATTACTTCAGCACTAACCGAAGTTTTAACTATATGACAAATTTCTCTTAAAACTTCGGAAAAGATTCTTCCTGTCTTTGCAACCAGTGAGGGGTTAGTAGTCACCCCATCGACCAATCCCAATTCATGCAAGGCTTCAATTTCCTTTATATTACAGCTGTCAATAAAAAACTTCATACGTATATTTTTATATTCTTTAATTATACGATAATGAAAAATATGGAAAAAGCAACTGTCGCATGAATTATACCCTTATCGGATTATTTTTCTATGCCCAAATATGCTCATAATTCTCGTAAATATTTTCTTTGATACAATAGTTTTCTTCTTCGGAATAGGAAAAAACGGATTCGTATTTGGAGTTTTGCTGCTTTGCAGTTTTCTTTTTGCAAACATCATAGGTTTTCTGATTATACTTAAATGGAGAAATTATCCGTTCATACGGATATTTAAGTTCTCCCATATCCCAATTCTCCATTCTTACCTCATACTCTTCCACGGTTTGTCCATCAACGGTTTGCCCTCTAAATAAATAATAATAATTTTCCTTAAGAAAAGCTTTAACTTGTTCATTTTTTTTCTCAACCGCAATGCGCGCTAAATTTTTTCCTTGAGTATCGGTGAAGTTAATTCCTATATTGGAAGTTTTTCCTAATATATTAATAGGTTTATTGCAATAACTTAAAATTAACTTAAAAAGCTTCACGCTACAACCAGCTTTAACCGCTTCAACCAAAGCATTGGAATCACCGGTGTCATCAACAAGATTAGGATTAGCATCTTTTTCAAGCAAAAGCTCGAGTAAGTTAAGTTTTTTTTCTTCATCCCAATTAGAAGATATAACATACTGAAGCGGTGTATAACCTTTATTATTTAAAATGTTAGGGTTAGCTCCTTTTTCCAATAGTTTTATAGCAAACTCATAGCTTTTTTTTACTGCAATATGTAATGGGCTATCCCCGAATTGATTGGTTACATCAATAATAAACCGCTCTTTTTCCGAAAGCTGTTTAAGATAATATAAATCATTATTATATGCGGCAACATGCAATTTAGTGTTACCATAAAAGCTTTCGTCATAAGCGTATTTATTTTCTCCGGTACGGGAATAAAGAAAATATTGGATATCTTTATTACCAAGGTAGCTACTGACCTCCAGAAATGTATTACTTAAAAACTCGGAAATATTTTCTATATAATAATTACTATATAGAGAATTTGATGCATTCTCCAAGATTTTAGATAATGAAGTTCCTCTCCAACTTAACATTATATCGTTTAGTATCTCTGAATAGCTTTTATCAAAAGCCGTATCGGATAAACCATCCACAATTTTTGAGAGAAATTGAAAAAATTTATTCGGACGTGAAGAAATAAAAGTATATAATACTCCTTTATCATTAAAATCCAAGTTTTCAGAAATAATATATTCACCGAAATGACCGTTACCGAATAATTTCTTATAAATTTTGCCGGCGAAATCAGCACAATTATTACTAAATAGAATATAAAAATTAAAATACATATACCATTCTTGAGAAAACTTGCTATTTTCCTGCCTTAAATATATCTCAAGATCTTGAGCTTGCTTAGCTGTTAAATCAAAGTTAATTGATATTAATGCAGAATCCGGAATATTTTTAGAATAAACAGTATCAAATATTTTTCCGTGTTCTTGAGATATATTACTAGGATACTTTTTTTCTTTAAAATGTCTTAAATTATAAATGGTATCATTTCTGATATAAGGTGTACTAAAAATACTATTATATGTTTTCGGGGCAACGCCGAATTCATATGAAACACCGGTTTCTTTTTCCTGTATACTGATATAATGATGCATTTTAACAATTCTAAAGCTCATGAGATAAGGATATTCAGTTGTATCATTTAATACTTTTCGCACTATATCGGAAGGAGTATCTCTAAAGATTACCAACTCACCCGAATCTAGTTTAATCATTGAATTATATCCGTCATTAACGACAGGCTCTGTTTTACCTTCTAAGAGCAGCTTTAAGGTTTGCTCTTCCTCTATATTCAGAGAAGGACTATCTTTAAGCCCGATAACATAATGATTTTTTATACCGTTTATCTCATCATCTATATCATATATTCTGATATTGATACCTGAGCTTTTTCTTGCCTCCAGTTTACCAGCCTCCGTCATGTGAATAAAATATCTTTGTTGTGCGGTGTTTAAATCAAGAGCCATAAATTTCTAATGCTTATTAAATACAATACTAACTAGATAATTAATAAATTTGCTACAACTCGTCAATTCAAATAATTATATGTTACTATGCTAACTTAGTGGCAAATAATTTGCTTTAATTTGCTCCTTTTCTGAGAGCTAATTTTTAAGTGTATTTACAATAATGAAAAAATTATTCTGTAGAACTTGTATACATAATAGCGTAGGAATGAAAAGTTCCGTTTACTACAATATATTCTTGCTCTTCAAATATATTTTTTTCCGAATCATTTTGCTTTTGGTAATATTCAAAAGGAAATTTTATTGTTTTAAAATGATACTTTAACTCACCATTCGACCAATCTCTCAGCTTTTTTTCAAATTCCCTAGGAGTATGACCATCGTTAGCTTTTTGATTAAATAGTTCATAATGATTTATTTTAAAATATTTTTTCATTTTCTCTTTACCTTTGTCAACAGCAATACGTGCAAGGTTTTTTCCATCTGGATTAGTAAATTTAATTCCAAAATTATATCCATACTGTATAGAGAAAGGAATTTCTCTTAAATTTGTCCTGAAATAACAAGATTTTAATATTAATTTAAATAACTCAACATCGTCATTTTTAACAGCTTCAACTAAAGGATTATTAAAACCTGTAATATCAAGAAGATTAGGATTTGCTCCTGCATCCAATAAAGCTTCAACTATCTGATATTTTTTCTCCCCATTCATTTGCGAAGTGATAGCACTATGAAGGGGAGTTAAACCCTTAGTATTGGGGAAATTAGGATTTGCTTTTACTTCTAGGAGTTTTTTAGTAAATATATAACTTTTGCTTGCTGCAATATGTAATGAGCTTTCACCAAGGCAATTAACATTATTTTTGTTAGTTAATAAATAATCTAGAGATAATTTATTTAAAAATTCTATATCTTCATTATATGCAGCTACATGTAGTTCAGTATTTTCATTATCATTAAAACACTCATCATCCTTAAAAAATATCTCATTTATAATTTCAAACCCCTTTTTTTCATAAAAAGTTACAGATAGAGCATCTATTATATTTAATAAAGCTTTGTTTGAATGATTATTTAGACTTAAATAAGTGGTATTTAAAAACTCCAATAAATTTTTTCCGGTACTAAGATTAATCAAAGCGTTTAATATTTGAGGTATAAATTTATGGGCTATTTCAGGATAGGCTGAAATAAAAGCATATAGCACTCCTTTATCCTGTAATTCTAAGCTATCATCCATACAATATTCTATAAAGCTACCTTTGCCAAATATGAAAGCAAAAATTTTATTAGTGAAATCAACACAATTTTTCCCAAATAAAAAATAATTGTTTTTATACAATTTACTATTTGCTTGATGCAAAAAACTTTCTATTTTCATAACTTGGTCGTTAATAAGGTCAATTTCAACCGACATCGATGCCCAATCAACAACATGGTCACGCGCCCCTCTCTCAAATGCTTCATCTAAGTCTTCTTGTCCGAATCCTTCCCTTTTTCTTTTTTTAAAGTGCTTGTTATCGTAAAGAGTTTCATTTCTAATATATGAAGCGCCAAATGTACTACCGTAAACCGCAGGTGCTAAGCCGAAATCAAAAGTAAGGTCGGTCTCTTTTTCCCTTATGCTTATATAAGCATGGTATTTGGCAATCTTAAAACTTATAGTATAAGGATAAATTATTTTATCATTAAATACTTTTTCTCTTACTAATTGAGGAGGGGTATTTATAAAAATAATTAATTCCTTGGAATTTAATTTATAAACTGAATTGAACCCAACCTTTGCTACAGTCCCTTCTAAATCATTAACGGATATTTTAAAGAAATCTTTTATCTCGGTTGGATATAGGGCTTCATTTAAATTTACTACGTAATAATATCTTTTATCGGTAAAACTATCTTCAATTCGACATATTTTAAAGGTATTAGTCTTAAATATTGTCTTTAAATCACAATTTAAAAGATAATTTGGATACATATCTTTTCTGCCTCTAAAAATAAATTGCCTCAAATTACTATTGTGCTTACTATAATAGTACAAGTTTGAGTTATTATGTTACTAAAATAAGTAACGAATTTGTTATAAGAGCTACAATGGATGATTAATGTCAAATATTTTAATATTAAAACGTAGAGGCCTAAGATTATTGACCATACAAACCTCTTAAGATATATTGCATTACATATTAATTACTAAATTCGCTAAGAAAGTATGACAAATAACCCTGTACATTATCCTGAAGTTAATTCCAATCCTCATTTCCCTACCCTTGAAGAAAAGATTATAGAAAGATGGAAAGCTGAGGACACCTTTAAAAAATCAGTTAAAGGGAATAAAGATTTTATATTTTATGATGGCCCTCCGTTTGCCAATGGATTACCGCATTACGGCCATTTGCTTACCGGGTTTATCAAAGATATTTTTGCTCGCTACCAGACGACGTGCGGGAAAAAAGTGGAGCGTAGGTTCGGATGGGATTGTCACGGGTTACCTGCTGAAATGGGCGCCGAAAAAGAATTGGGCATCAGTGGAAGGATAGCTATTGAAGAGTACGGGATAGATAAATTTAATGACTATTGTAGAAAGTCAGTACTTAAATATACTAAAGAGTGGGAAACATACGTAACCAGGCAAGCTCGCTGGGTTGATTTTGAAAATGATTATAAAACCATGGATATTAACTTCATGGAAAGTGTATTGTGGGCTTTTAAAGCGCTTTATGACAAAGGTTTATTATATGAATCCCAGCGTGTTTTACCTTATTCATGGGCATGCGAAACACCAGTTTCGGATTTTGAAACCAGGATGGATAATTCTTATAGAGAAAAGAGCAGTAAAGCAATTACGGTAACACTAAAACTTAAAAGTGTACCTCAAAAGCTAAGCGGCAAATCCTGTAAACTTGTAATTTGGACAACGACGCCTTGGACTTTGCCTTCAAACTTAGCGGCGGCAGTCGGTGAAGATATTGATTACTCATGCGTAGAGAAAGAGGGAGAACATTATATTATTGCTTCCGCTCTACTGCATAAATACGAGAAAGAGTTAGGTAATAACGTTGTTTTAGAGATCAAAGGTAAAGAATTAGTCGGCTTACAATACGAACCTTTATTCAAATATTTCACCAATCATGCAAACTCGTTTAGAGTTCTTGCCGGCAGCTTCGTAACTACGGAGGACGGAACCGGTATCGTTCACATCGCGCCCGGTTTCGGTGAGGATGACCAAATATTATGTGAGCAAAATAGCATTAAAGTTGTTTGTCCGGTTGATAACGGCGGTAAATTTACTCATCCGGTGGAAGATTTTCTCGGTCTGCAAGTTTTTGATGCCAATGACCCGATAATTAAAGCATTAAAAGAACAAGGCAATTGGATAAAAACCGAACAATATCTGCATAACTATCCGCATTGTTGGCGTACGGATACGCCGCTTATTTATAAAGCCGTTCCTTCATGGTATTTAAAAGTGACGGCGATCAGAGATAAAATGGTTGAGAATAATCGGCGGATAAATTGGATCCCGGGTCATATTAAAGATGGATTATTCGGCAAATGGATAGAAAATGCACGTGATTGGTCAATTTCTCGTAACAGGTTCTGGGGTTGCCCGATCCCGGTTTGGCAAAGTGATGACCCGAAATATCCCAATATTGAAGTTTACGGTTCAATAAAAGAATTGGAAGAGGCATTCAAAGTAGAAGTAAAAGACTTACATAGGCCGTTTATTGATACCCTTACAAGGCCTAATCCAAAAGACCCGACCGGTAAATCTATGATGAGAAGGGTATCCGATGTTCTGGATTGCTGGTTTGAGAGCGGCTCGATGCCGTTTGCTCAAGTACATTACCCGTTTGAAAACAAGCAGTGGTTTGAGAATAACTTCCCGGCTGATTTTATTGTCGAATACTTAGCGCAAACACGCGGCTGGTTTTATACGTTAACCGTGTTATCAACCGCATTATTTGACAGGCCTGCATTTTTAAACTGTATCTGTCACGGGGTAATTTTAGGAGACGGCGGCCAAAAACTTTCCAAACGGCTTAAAAATTATGTTGATCCAAATGAAGTGTTCGATACTTTAGGTTCGGATGCAATGCGCTGGTATATGGTTTCTTCAACCGTCATGCGCGGTCAGGAAGTAGTGATCGATAAAGATGCTCGCGGTATGAAAGAAAGCTTAAGATCTGCAATTAAGCCCTTATGGAATGCATATAACTTTTTTACGCTTTATGCAAATGCCGATAATTTAAGAGCAATTTTTGATCTTTCTTCACAAAATTTAATGGATAAATATATTTTATCTAAATGCTTTAAAAGTATAAGCTTAATTCAAAAGGCAATGGATGAATACGATACTCCAAGCACAACTAAAGTTGTTGAGAACTTACTTGAAGTGGTTAATAACTGGTATATCAGACGTTCACGCGAAAGATTTTGGAAATCCGAGCACGATCATGATAAACTGGATGCTTATAATACTTTATTTAGTGTTTTAAATCTGATTTGCCGTGCCGTCTCTTCGCTATTACCGTTAATTACTGAAGAAATCTATCTTGGCCTGAATAATAATACGGGTAGCGTACATCTGGAAACCTTCCCTGATCAAGCGATATATCAAGCTGACGAAGATTTGATTTCAGATATGGAAAGAGTGCGTGATGCTTGCACGGCTGCACTTCATATCAGAAGCGAATCAGGAGTTAGGGTCAGGCAACCGCTTGCAAAAGTTACCTTTATCGGGGTAGCGGCGAATGTGATTTCGGAAGAACTCAGCCATTTAATATTGGATGAAATTAATGTCAAGGCTTGGAATAGCGTTGATAAATCAAAAATCACTGACTATGCGACTTATAAATTACAAATCAAATTTCCCGTTCTGGGCAAGAGAATCCCTGAAAAAGTTAAGGATATTATCAGTGCCAACAAGCAAGGTAACTGGAAATTTGAAAACAGCAAGTTATTAATTGGTGGCGAAGAATTAAGAGAAGATGAATTTGAGCTAAAGTTAGAACCCAAAGCTGAGTTTGCGGGAAGAATCACTGCTTTATCAAGCAATGATGCACTTGTATTATTAGATCTCAATATCACCGAAGAATTAAGGTTGGAAGGAATAGCGCGCGATATTGTCAGGTTAATTCAACAGGCGCGAAAGAGCGCTAATCTGGAAATAACCGAGCGTATTAAGGTATCCTTAATTTCAAGTGATGAAAATATAACTCAAGCTATTAAAGCATGGGATCAATATATCAAAGAGCAAACTTTATGTGTTGAAATTACCTCGGATAAATTTGCTGAAGAGCAAGTTTATGAGGAAAAAGCTGAGCTTGAAGGTATAAAAGTTAGTCTAAAACTTGCCCGATATTTTTCCTGAGGAGTATTGGTGTTAATTAAGGCAAATTAATAACTTTTGATAATATAAATAGTTATCTTATAAATTTAAATTGTTTACTTTTTGTTTAATAAACTAAACATAGGTATACTACGGGTTATTTACCCTATTGATTAAATAATGTATAAACCTACTAATGCAAATTTGTATTATGATAAAAACAATGCGTTCATTAGATAAAGATTTAAAAGACCCGAGGTGGGAATTTGTTCCAAGCACAGGATTTCCTACTGATAATGAACTTATAGAAGCCAGAACAAGGCAGCAAGATGCACTAAATAAACTATCTCAACTTGTTAAACAAGAAAACTTCGAAGAAGCTTATAATTTTTTTATCAGTCAAAATTGGAAAAGTTTTTCACTTTTAACAGATGATGGCGGGCGCAACTCTAACCTAAAAAAATATAATGAAGCGCATACTCAGTTACATAAATTTTTGCTAAATTTTCCTTCCGAAGATAAACTCGGCAAATTAGAAACCTTCTACAAAGATTAGCGTTCAAAAGATTTTAATAGAATTAAAGAAGAGCAGGATAAGAAACTTGACGAAGTTAAAACTGGATTTTCAGAATATATTTTTAATTTCGATATAACACATCAGGAGATTCGTGAGCTAATGCGCTTCCCGAATTATCTTAAGTGTGAAATAAATACTGAAAATTTTATTCTTGCTCTTAAACACTATTACCCTGATAAATACGGCTTCTATTAGATAAGAGAATACCGGAAGCAACAAAAGCAGAATTTGTAACTTGTTCTGAAAAATATCACAATTTTAATAGCTTTGTCAAAGCTTACGAAGCTCAAAAAGCCATGATATTAGAACTATCTTAAGGGAAGAGCATGAATTAATTATAGCTATTTTCACATAAGTTAAGGATAAATATAGGATTAAAATGTTGCAAGTTAATTGGAGTTTTAATCCTACTTTTTAACTTAGCATGCAAGTCAGTGTCGAGAATATAGTAAGCTATAAATTTGAGAACAAATACTCTTAGCTTACTGATTGATAAAAAATCATATATAGTAAATTAAGTTGACTATCTAACGCATTTATCCAATTATAATAAGTTAAGTCTAATATGACTATATAGCCTGCAACTGAAAAATCAGATAATAAAAGTAGCAAGAAGCACGCGCCTAGCAGCCATTTATGGCGCGTGCGCGTATAAATGACATAGTCATTTATACGCAAACTCAGTTTAATTTTTTATAGTTCAACTATGCTCAATGTATGTAGGATATTAAACTTAATTTATTATACATATAGTAAAATAAGTTTAGCTATGGTACGGAGGTAAGGTAGAGTAAAACAGAAAGAGATGAAGATGAGTCCATATAGTTTAGATTTAAGAGAGAAAGTAATAAAATACCTGGAAGCCGGGAATAGCCAAAGGGAGACGGCAAAGGTATTTAATTTGAGCAAGACCACGGTAAACAAATGGCATGTTAGGTATAAGATTG
>JACGYV010000012.1 GCA_014116815.1 Holosporaceae bacterium 'Namur' | reverse complement strand
AAGAATTAATTGTAGAAAAGGATGAGCAACCAAAAAAAGAAATACTAGGCAATGATAAAAATAAACAAAAATCAGAAAATATAGTAAAAGCAGAAACTAGATTAAAAGAAATTATACAACTATTGAGGAGTGGTAATTTATCCTCTTTTCAAAGAGATTTGTTAATGGCAGAAGGAAGTTTATTATCAAAAGAATTTCCATCTTTAGGTATGACAGCCGAATTTTATGCGGTAGTTAATACCTCTCTAGTAGCAGTAAATTCCATACCAAATAGTTGGGATGAAATGCAAAGCAATATGGATCATGAATCTATTAAGAAGATTGTAAGCTTTGATTATGAAATTAATAAATATGAAACCAAACATTATCAATTATTTCATAATGCAGATTTACTCAAAAAAATAAAAAATAATCCAAATACTCTTGAGGCTAAAAAAGCTACCGAGGAATTACAGGAAGATTATAAAGAGGAAGAAATTTTCAAAAAAAGATTTCTTGAGGCACATACTAATTTACAAACTTTGAAAATTGAAAAAGAAGAGCTTGTTACGAGACATGATAAATTAGAAAAAATAGAGCGGGAAGATCCTAATTATAAGAAAAGCTTACTTGCTAAATTTAGGCAAACAATTAAGCATGCTGAAGAAAAAATTATAAAATTCGAGCATTGTTTAGAAGCAGATTTAAAGGGGTTCTTAATACATAAAGAAGTAATAAAAGAGCATGGGAAGGATATTTTAAAAGAGAAATTAGCGGAGGCATTTATTGAAAAAGTTAATAATACTACTGAAATGCATAAAAGTAATGAGAGAGAATTTATAGAAGAGTTAAATAAAAGCGCTGAGGGTAATGAAAAAGAGATTAAATTTGATAACTTTTTAAATAGGTTAGCGAGTAAAAATCAAGAAAATATAAATAGTAAAAAGGAAAACATAAGCAAAGTAGCAGATAAACAAGGTAGCTTTGTAGAAATGTTAAAATCAGGAAAGCAAGCAGGAATAGCTAGAAACGTGAGCCCCGGACGCTAGAAAGCTTTTAAAATTTAATAAATAATCTATTTTAAGTAACATAATAATAAAATAGTATCAAAACTTTTATTTAAATTTCTTTATTATCGATATTGACAAAAAGTAAATAAAAAGTGTATAATTTATTAAACTTTTATTAAAAAAGTTAATAAGCTATTTTTTAGGAGATAATTGATGAGAAATATTAATTATGAGAGTGAAGAAAGACAAAATATCTTTCCTTTACATTATTGTTTAGGCGCCCAGAAAAGCGATTATGTAAAACAAATATTAGAAATTTTACAGAACCAGATAAAAGACAGAAATGAATTTATTAATAGAAAAGATGAATATGGATATACTCCCATGCATATCTTTGCTGTATGTAATGGGCAAAGCCCTCAATACATAGTTAATGCACAATATTTGAAAGAGCAAGGAGCAGATTTGAATGCAAAAGATAACGAAGGAAATACACCTTTACATTTATGGGCTAAAAGGAATGGTGAACTAAGTGAACAAATGACTAATAGCCCTATAGAATTGATAAGAGAAGCGCCAGAATATCATATTAAATTCAGTATGCCATTTTTAGGTTGGATGCTATTAAATGGCTATGATACCAATGCTCGTAACCATAATGGGTTCACAGCTTTAGGTCTTTTAAAGCAAGTTACACCTACAGCAAATATTGATGAAGATACTTTAAAAAGGGCTTATATCAATTGGGAAAAAACTGAGCGTTATAGAAATTCGAATCACACAAATGAGCAAGAAAAAGGTTGCTGCATCATGATGTGAAGCCACATAAACAACGATAATAAACTAATATAAACTGGGTATGAGTATTTATGACTCTACCTAGTTTTGGATGATCAAAAGGTATGTTTTATATTACATTGTTTCAATAGTGTATTAACTAAAAAAGCTTAAATCTTAGTTTGAGCTAAATATCGCTCCAACCAATTAGCTATTCACTTTAATGTAGTGGAGGGTAATTATATATTATCTAATTCTTAATAAAATAGCTATTGTCAAATTAATTAACATTCTTTAATCTACTTCGAAGTTAAATAAATAACTTTGAGGCAATTTAAATGTCTATTTTAAAAAAAGCTTTTATATTAGGTGCTGTGGCATTATGCATGTGTGCATTTTCTAGTAATAATATACCCGATAGCAAGATAGGCATGTTTAGCAGTGTAGAACAAGTAACCATAAGCAGTCTTAGTCTAATTTTAAATAATAATATACCTCGTATCCAAAGAGATAAATAAATTTCCCCATTCTCTTAATTATCTTTTTATAAATTTATAAAATTCTCACTTTTAAATAAATATATATATATATATATTATTTATTTTATTAATATATTTGCAAATATTTAGCAATAAGGTTATAATTTAAAAAACATTTAAGCAACCTCTAATGTTAAAGTTGAATTCCTTAGATTTATCATTAATCTTTGCATTTTTAATTTCTTGCCTAATTATTGGATTATATAAGACTACTAAAATAAAAGATTTAAAAGAATTTGCTATAGGCTATAAAAACGTCTCTCTCACCACATTAGTCTGCACCATATATGCGTCTCACATAGGAGCTGGTAGCACTATTGGAATAACAGGTAAAATTTACGAATTCGGTGCTATCTTTGTTCTTAAACAGTTACTTGCACCTATATATTGGTTAATAACTACGCGAATTGTTGCATCTAATATAGAGCAATTTAAAGATTGTATGTCTTTAGGTGGAATAATGTATAGGCTTTATGGAAGCCCTGGCAGGTGGGTAGTGGTTTTGGCATCAACTGTTGCCAGCTTAGGGACTATAGCAGCTCAGGCTTTAGCATTAGGGGGCGTATTTAATTATTTTTTAGGGATTGAAACTGGATATGGAATATTAATTGGATATGGTATTATTACTATATATTCTGCTATGGGAGGAATTAGAGCTGTTATTCATACGGAAATTTTCAAGTTTTCTATTTTCTTTTTCATTATCCCTATATCTTATATAATCGTTTTTGCAAGCACTGGCGGACTTGAAGATTTTATATCTTATCTTCCGGATTCTCATTTAAATATAAAGTTATCTAATGAGAATATAAGTTTACTGGCTAGCTTTGCTTTATATTCTCTATTACCCGGGGTTAGCCCAGCTTTTATACAAAGATGTTTAATAGCTAAAGATATTAGAAAATTGAAACTGGCGCTAAAAATGATAGCCTTAATATCTTTACCTTTTTCTGCGGCGCTTTGCTTGATTGCATATAAAATTAGGGCAGATTTTCCTGGTATAGCGCCTAATACTGTATTGTTACAATTTATAGATATTCTACCATCCTTCCTTAAAGGCATTATGGTAGCCGGGTTAATGGCTATAATTATGTCTATGGCTGAGGCTGAAATTAATGCTTGCAGCATTATTCTTGTAAATGATGCTCTAAAAATATTGCGCCCTAATATAAATAATACTATACAACTTAGAGCGTTGAGGATGACTACCATAATCCTCTCTGTATCTTCTCTTGTTCTTATTAAATTCAGCAATAATATCTTAACTTTAATATGGTTAGTTGCCAATTTCTGGGAGACTTTAATCTTAGTACCAAGTGTATCAGGATTTTTAGGCTTAAAAACTAATAGCAAGTCATTTTTAGTAAGTGTGGTTGTTGCTATAATCTTTACTTTAGCTACAGGAGCTGTAGTTCAAGATTTTGCTATTATGAGCTGGAGCTTCGGTATTTTAGGTAGCGCAATCGGTTTATTTGGTATGCATTATTATCAATCAGCTATTAGCAAAATTAAAGTTCAACCAGCAGCGCGAAGTAGAAAAGATTTATTATTTACCCAAAATAAAAATATGACTTTAGAAGTTATAAAAAATCAATATAAATTCATTAAAACTATATTAAGGTTACTTACGGAAAGCCAAGCACAACATAAATTAGAGATCCGTAAATTTTGCACATTCACCCTTTCTTATTACTTCTTATATAGCCTGGATGTCACTTCGAACCCGGGGCACGTTATATTTGCTTATCTTATAACTATAGCTTATTTCCTTTGTATGCTATTACTATTTAGAGAATACTTATTTACCAGCAAATTTCTTAATAAATATTTACATTATTACTGGTATTTTTTGATTACTTTCTGTTTACCCTTTGTTTCAAGCTATATGTTATTTATCGGATTTAATGATCCGTTCTGGATGATTAATGGAATATTATCTGCTTTTTCACTATATTTATTCGTCGATGCAAGAAGATTTTTATTACTCTATTCAATCGGTACACTTGGCGGGTTTATTTTATTCAAGCTAAGCGGATTTAGTCTAGAAGGCTTCCAGGAAATTACCACCACCGGTCGTATAGCATATATTTACCTGTTTTTCTTATTTGCTACCCTCTTCTTTCTTCGCAAACGTGAAAAAGAACAAGAGGAAAGATTTGAAACTATGCACGTATTTGGAGGAGCTATGGCACATGAGGTAAAAAGCCCGCTCGCTACGCTTAATATGTGTGCCCAAACCATTAATAGCTTAGTTCAAGGAGCCTTTAATAATAAGCAAGTAAAAGATGGAAATTGTACTTTCACTCTTAAAGAAGAAGATGCTGATACTTTAGCAGAGTTCACTCAAATGTTAACTAAAGTCAGTTCTCAAGGCATAAGCACAGTTGACGGACTTCTTGCTTCTCTAAAAAGCACCGTAATTGCCGACGATAAAAAGAATATAACTATAGAAGAATGTGTGACCACAAGCATATTGGAATACAAACTCCTAAACCCCGAGAAAGACGGTGTATATATTAATATTGCAGATAACTTCTCATTCTTCGGCTCCATGCATTATGTTAAGCACTTGCTTTCAAACCTATTAACCAATGCATATAAGTACGGCGGCAGAAATGTAAAAATAGAAATCAGAGCAGAGAAAAATAAACTATATTTTAGAGATGACGGCAAAGGTATAGCGGAAGATGACCTGCCTTACATATTTGACAGATTCTATAGTAAGAGTAAAAGCGGTACGGGTATCGGTCTTGCTTTTTGCAAGATGGTAATGCAGGACATGGGCGGTTATATTGAATGCAAATCAAAGTTAGGTAAATATACCGAGTTTATCTTAACTTTCCCTAAAGCTAAAAAGATAAGGAAGCTAATTAAAAAATAATAGATTTTAGTTTATACTTTATACGTTTCTTGTAGACCAATATTTACTAAGGAACGCTTTATAGTATTGTTGCTTAAAGTAGTTCTTTTAGGTCTTTATGTATCCTAATTTTAAGTATTTTAGGGTTCTTATTACTAAAGGTATCAAAAAATTGAGTAATTAGGCGCGCCTCATTTAAGCAAATATTCGGTTTCATTTTCTGCTTATCAAAGACCTAAGTATATGCCCTGATAATTTTATAACATGAGTTCAAAAGCTGTTCCTAGTTCAAGTTATGGGTTAATATTAAACTATTTATAAAAAACTGGTCAATAGATAAAAAACTATAAGAAATTAAGCCTCTAATTAACAGTTTATTAACTATTTATATCTATCATAAAGAAATAAATTATATTTCCTGTGAATTAATATGAAAGATATGAATGGTTTATTTGAGCAAAATATAAATCCTAAATTAAAAGCTGATCAACTTTTAGAAGGCGGTAAAAATCCGAATCTTGTATTTGGTGAAATGTTTAATTATATGCAGGAAATCGCCGAGGATTCTAACAAGTTCAACAAGGTATTCGAAGTTATACGCGAACTGTTTAAAGAAACAGGTGAGCAGAACCAGCAGGTGGAAAACATAACTAAAATTTATAATTTTATACATGAATATAAAGGTGAAAATAAGGCTGCCTTATTTGAAAATGTCATAAACTTTAATGATAGTTTAAGCGATACAATAAAATTAAAGCTTACAGAGAATGGAGCTTTACCTAGATTATTAAATAATAGTGCCGGTTATGCTGCCGCATCACAGTCAACAAATAAGGCTTTAGAAGAAAGCAAAACCGAAGTACCGCAAAGTATTTCCTTTTTAAAAGGTATAACCACAGCTATTAATGCCATAACCTCAAACTTAAAAGCCCGCTTTTCAAGTCAGCAGCAAGAAAAAACTAATATAGAAGCTGCTACTACAGTTGAACGACCATTACCGCCGATACCAGCAGATGCACAAGCACTAACAGAACCTACTGCTAATGTTAGACGGCAAGGCACTAAACCATTACCGCCGATACCAGCGGATGCGCAGGCACTAACAGAACCTACTGCTAATGTTAGACGGCAAGGCACTAAACCGTTACCGCCGTTACCAACAGATGCACAGGCATTAACAGAACCTACTGCTAATGTTAGCCGGCATTACCGCCGATACCAGCGGATGCGCAGGCACTAACAGAACCTACTGCTAATGTTAGACGGCAAGGCACTAAACCGTTACCGCCGTTACCAACAGATGCACAGGCATTAACAGAACCTACTGCTAATGTTAGACGGCAAGGCACTAAACCGTTACCGCCGTTACCAACAGATGCACAGGCATTAACAGAACCTACCGCTAATGTTAGACGACAAGGTACTAAACCGTTACCGCCGATACCAGCGGATGCGCAGGCATTAACAGAACCTACTGCTAACGCTAGACGGCAAGGCACTAAACCGTTGCCACCCATACCTACAGCTTCGGCTCCCGGTGGAATACAGGCTACTACTACGAGCACGGTAGGTAGTGATTTTAATAAGCTATTTTCTCAAGCTTCAGAAAGAAATAATAAAAAGAAAAAAGGCGGGGTTACTAGCTGGTTGGAAAATACATTCGGGGGTATAACTGATTTTTTAAAGCCTTCAGCCAAAACTATGGCAATGACTTGGGGTGTATTATTGGCGGCAGCTATGATTTTCTTTCCACCGGCCGTACCCCTCTTATTAATTATGGGCTTATTCGGAGCGGCAGCCTCGATATCAAGTCAGTCGGTTAAGTTAGCTAATTCGCCGGTCGGACAGGGGATCGGTAAAGCAATTTCAGGGGTTGGTCAAGCACTTTCCGCTCCGGTAAAACTTATTGACAGTTTAGTGAAGATGGCTATTAATAGTAAGGGGGAACCTCAACAATTGAAACCGGATCAACAATCCGTACAACAGACCGAAAAAGCAGGTCTAGCTCCAGGGCAACGATTTGTAACTCCTTTAAAACCTTTGCCGCAACCCGGACAACATGCCAATGCACAGCCTATAGGACAATCCGCAATACCTACGCAAGGCCTAGCTACGGGACAACAGTTTCCAACTCCTTCCAAACCCTTACCGCAACCCGGACAACAGTATACCAATACACAGCCTGTAGAGCAATCTGTAGCATCTGCCCAAGGCCTAGCTACAGGACAACAATTCCCGACTCCTTCCAAACCTTTACCACAACCCGGACAGCAATATGCGAATACACCACCTGTTGAGCAATCTGTAGCGTCTGCAAAAGGCCTAACTACAGGACAACAATTCCCGACTCCTTCCAAACCTTTACCACAGCCCGGACAGCAACATGTGAATACCCAGACTATAGAACAATCCGCAGCATCTACCCAAAGCCAAGTTACAGGACAAAAGTTTTCAACTCCTTCCAAACCTTTACCGCAACCAGGGAACCCGTCAGGGACAAATATACCTTCTAACGTAACAGCAGAAGCACTAACAGCCATAAAACCGATAGAAAGTATTAATTCAGGTACCTCTACTACTTCTGTT
The DNA here is from genome assembly GCA_014116815.1 of Holosporaceae bacterium 'Namur'. Classification (GTDB taxonomy): domain Bacteria; phylum Pseudomonadota; class Alphaproteobacteria; order Rickettsiales; family Midichloriaceae; genus Jidaibacter. Next base: position 50,732 of record JACGYV010000012.1, on the reverse strand, counting down.
GCCGGTAATAATCAAAAAACTCAGGGGACTCATGTTGAGGCATTATTAAGAAGCAAGCCTACTGGGGGTAGACAAATATAGTAGTTAAAAGTATAAAATTCTTCCAGAATGCTAAAAAATAACAAACCTGCACTGCATTATTATTTTACTATTTATTCTGTTCAGGTGCCTTAGCTGTTTCTTTTAGAGTCACATGTCCTGCTATATTGCCTTCCAAATCATAACGGGGTGCTGTCTCTATAAGTGCCGCTTTGTACTTCTTTGTACGGCAGTATTTGCCTAAGAAATACTTTATAGTATTGCTGCTCAAGGTAGTTCTTTCTTTTAAGTCTCTATGTATTCTAATTTTGAGTATTTTAGGGTTCTTATCACTAAAAGTATCAGGGAATTGAGTAATTAGAAGTTGTAGAGTTTTATTATACTCTTCTTTTGACATAGAGCTTTTACGTTTCTTAACTTCATTGGTTATTGAGTTTGAAGTATTTGTCTTATTATTTTCAGGCATACAATAAAAATAAGGGTTTATAGAATATTATATAGTATATAAGTAGGCAAAAGTATAAACAAAAGATTTAGATAGTAATAACATATTAATAAACAATAAAGCAGTTATAAAGTTAATAACGTGTACAATTAGAAATAATCAGATAATAGTTAACAACCTTTATTAAAAGTACTAACTACAAATTAAAGAATTCTATAAGAAATACAAATAAGATTACTTAAGTTAAATAAAAATAAGAAAAGATTGCATTATAACCCCATATACACTACTTTATTGAGGACTTCTTTTTTTAAGCTATGGTTATAACAAAAGGCCATAGCTTTCTTCTATGGTTGTATTTAAAACAATATTTATGTCTTTAAATATTGCAATATAAAAATATTTCTCTGGCAATATAGCTATTTAGTGCTTAATAAGAGTATTGCAATTTACATATCTAAATAGTACGTAATATGTATAAGTAGTTGTATTTAAATGAAGATAGACCTTAATTTTATATGGACTTTTTGAAATGCAAGTAAGATATAAAATATAGAATTAATAATAAATTTAAATAAACCTTATTAATTAATTTTATATAATTAACTTTAATTTACTAGCTATTAATCTGACAAGTAATTAGCTCTATATTTCATAATTTATTAAGTAATACATATTTCTTATGAGGAAAAAACTGAGATGATCTAATAGCCATAAGTGTGAATAGTAAAGAAGTATATATGAATTAAGGAGCACGCTATGCATAATAAGCCAATTAAGTTTATTAAAACTACAATGGATGGAGCGGTAAGGCTTGATCAGATAGCCACTCCAGCAGAATTTCAAGGCTTATATACTGATGATTTACAGACTTGTATTGCATTAATAATTACAGGTCGGAAAAATGATTCTTTTTCTAGAATATCTCTTATACATGATGGTGGGTATTTATCAATTAGACATATTCTTAATGAGTTTGATTGGGTAGTAGGTAATAATAGCGAAATAATCCTTCACCTTAATATAATTTCTAATTTAGCTAAAACAGAGGAGGCGCAAAATGGAGATGATTTAGAAGACCGGATTAAAGAAATCACTGGGTTGGGTCAACAATATTTAGGCAGATCATTTCAAGTAGGTAATGACTGTTCAATATTAGAAACTTCAACCGGTAGCGTGTGGTGTGATAGAAACGGTAAAATAGGAGTAACACATCTTTTAGAAAACGAGATACAAGAACCACCAGAGCTTGTTAAAAGAAATACTATCAATTATTTTAACAGCTTTATTGCCAGTAGATACAAAGCTCACGATCTTAAATTAGATTTACAATACGATGGTATAAAATTTGTTGAAAAATTGCCTTCAATAGATATGAGTGCAGGGGATATATTAAAGTTATTAAATACAGTATCCCGTCTCCCAAGTATAGGTGATAATGAAAATTTTTATAAAGCTTTCAAAAACTCTCCCCGCTATCCAGATTACCCACAATATTTAAATTATTTTAAAGAACATGCGGCACAAGAAAAAATATATCCTTATACCATACTCAATCCTAGTAAAGATAAGTACAATTTTGTAAAAAATAAGTTACAAGGAATTATAATTAATGATGAATTAGAGAGTAATTGTACTATTATGGTTTATTCAGAAGCTTTAGGGGAGACTGAACTTAAATTTCTAGACATGGAAAGAAAAGAAGAAAATTTTTTAAATATGGATAAAATTGCTAAACTCACTGCTTTAAACAAAAACAAATTGATAACTGTTGAAAGAACAATTAATGATAGATTTTTGTTAACTTATCCTTTAAGCCAACGAGGTTTTGTCGAAGGCATATTAAATAAAAATGAAAAAGAAGGAGCTGTGCAGGGACTATGAAATAAAATGGTAATAAATTTTCTGTAAGATAAAAAAATGAATTTAAACTTATCTTTATATGCAGTAAAGCAATTATAGTAATAAATATTTTATAGACTGTTAGATTTCTTTTATACCAGCTGACTAAAAGCCTTCATATATAGCTTATCTCTGATTTAGGTAACAAAGCCCTACACAACCATATCAACCAATAATATAAGTTGACTGTAATTTTCTCTATAACATTGCCTCACATGCATCTATCCATTGAAAAATATGAATTCACTTATCGAAGCATAAAAACTCATTCCCTTTTGTTGTTCTGCTTCTAAATAAATTTTTTTTATTAAATTCATAGGAATTATATTTTTCATCCTGTACCTCATATAATATTTTTATTTAAGGAACAGCAAGAGATTACTTAATTGCTAGAGCTTGACCTATTTAAATTAACATTAAAATGATTAATCCTTAGTCTCAGGAATGTGTATTACCTGTTGAAGAGCATCAATCACATACTTTAACCTATCTGTACCTATATTAAGAAGGGGACTTCCTATAAACCTTTTGTTGTCTATCGCTCTTACCTGGTCTATGAGTAAGTCTGAATTTTTTTCCAGTTTATCTTCTGCATTAATTCTAATGCGTAGAGGTTCAGCATCATCAATAAGGTTGGTAGTGAGGGGTACTATAATAGTAGTACTATGATTTGCGTCTAATAAATATTGATTTTGGATAATTAGTACTGGTCTAATTTTACCTGGTTCAGATTTTTGTTGAGGATTAAGATTAGCTAACCAAATATCACCTTGAGTAAGTATAGTATTAGTCATTTTTTAAACCGTCCTCTAATGTATCCTCTAATTGAATAGCATCATTAATGCTTTGTTTGCTTACTTTTTTAGATGCAGCTATTAACTTTTCTTTCCGCCTGCTATGCTCAATACTTTTTGCAGTGTCTATTATAAGATTACGGAATACTTCGGCACGCGTGATACCGTTTTCTCTCGCATAATCATCTATAATATGCAATTCTTTATTAGGCAATCTAATTGTGATAGCTATATTTTCCATTTTCATTTCGATATCTTTTAATATTGCTAGTTATGTAATACAATAACAATTATATAGTGTACTGTCAACTATACACTCTCTACTGATGCTTTTTAACGCATAAGTTAATGTAATCTTTAATATATAGATAAGTTATTCATACAAATCCGATTACAAATAACATCAACAAAACTACCGAAAAACAATTGTTTTCCGTTAGTGTGCTTTTTTAAACTTGAAACTCTCCTAAAAGTAGTCTAAACCTATACGATAAATACAGTCGCATTGCTAGACTATTCGGATATGTGCAAATTAGGGTTTTTCGTATGAATATTGGGTACATTCGTGTTTCATCAGAAGGCGATCGTCAATCAACTGATCTTCAAAAAGATGCTTTAATAAATGCAGGAGTTGACCCAAGAAATATTTTTGAAGACAAAGCAAGTGGAGCTAGAGATAAACGCCCCGGTTTACAGAAAGCGTTAGAATATTTGAATAAAGGAGATTGTCTTATAGTTTGGAAACTGGATCGTTTAGGACGATCTTTGCATAATTTATTAGATATTATGGCCACTTTTCGTGAGAAAGGAGTAGCATTTCGTTCTATAACTGAACAAATGGATACAACTACCCCCCATGGTGAAATGTTATTTCAGCTATTTGGAACACTAGCTCAATACGAGAGGGCTCTGATAAAAGAAAGGGTAATAGCAGGCCTTGAGGCAGCAAAAAGAAGAGGTAAAAGAGGAGGAAGGCCAAGAGTAATTGATGAAGAAAAGATGGAAGCTATTTTGGATGACTTAAAATCAGGAGTTAGCAAAGCCTCAATTTGTAGAAATTTTGGAATTAAACGTACAACATTATATGATGCGCTTAATCGGAAGATCTAAACTATTTTATTAAAGGTTTTAGTTATATAATCTTAATGTGGCTCGAACTAAATATTATTCCCTAGATTATGTTTTTGCTCGTCTCTCTCCTTTAAAATCTTAGTTCCATAATTTTCCTCTTTTTTCTCTTTTTCAAGAGTGATCTCACTTACATTACCTTGATTTATAAAAGGTATCTTTTGTGTAACTTGGTTAACAAAGGATTTATCATCTGAGGAATTAAGCTTAGCAGTAAATTTTTTCTCACTTGTACTTTGCTGATTTAATGCTAAAGGGTTGTTATCTTGTTCTTTCTTCTCTACAAGATATTCTATAATATCTTTGTTATCTTCTTTAGCAAGTTTATCAATAGCATCTTTTAAGTTTATTTTAAGTATCCTTACTACTTTTTGAGCCTCTCCCCCAATACTTTCAAATATATTCTCAATTGCTTCAATAGTTTGAAGAGGGTTTATACTTATAAAAAGTTTTAGTATATCGGTTGTTATTTCTCTTCGATAGCTCCCTTTATTAATCTTTTCAGCGATCAAATCTATAAATTGCTCAATTACTTTATAGTTATCATGGCAAACTAGTAAAAACCTACCTCTTTCCGTAGTATGGTTTATAAAGTATTCCATCAGCTCAAGGTTACCATGTTCTATTGCCCACCAAAAAAATTGATAATTATTGTATTTAGATAAACTTTCTATTTTTTTTTCAGTATTAAAAACAAATCTTAATGAGTTTTTAACTACATCTACTTTGTTTTCCTTAAGAAGTTTAGGGATAACATTATCAATTATTTCTTTTTGCCATTCTAATAAAGAACTTTTTTTTTCTTTTTTTATATTATCAGCCGGATAGTTATTATCTGAATCTGAACTTGAATACTTCCTTTTCATACTGGCCTCATAAGGATACATGTATTTATATTTTATAACTATTTTTAATAATACAGAATTTATTAACTATTTTTTAACTAATTATACTTATTATAAATGATATATCAATGCTATTATTGAATGGATAAAATATAGTGAAAAAAATTTAAGTATAAAATAAAATTATAGGAACAAAATGAAAGAAGGAAGTATTGAACCTAAATTAAAAAGACAAAAATTGCTATCAAATATTTCAGAGCCTAACCGCTGCTTGGATCGTTTGTCAAGGCTCTTCGAAATGAGCAGCCAAGGATGTTCCGCAGTATCCTTTGTAAATAATAAAATACTTATTTCTGACAATGATATAGAGGAAGGTACGAAGTTTAAAGAGTTTGGTGGACAAGAAAGCATCAAAGTAAGATTAATTACTAGTGTAATGGAATATTTTGCGGATTTTACCAAGAATGTGTTTTTGGATAATAGAAGCGAATTATTTGAAGAAATTTGTTTAAAAAGAATTAAAGGTGAAGAAGCAGGGTACGTTAAGTTAGATGAGGAGATAATAAAACAAATCGCATCAGATGTATTATATAATACTACTACTTGGCGCAAAGGATATGAGGATAAAATAAAATCTTATAGTATAGAAGAAAGAAAGTATATATCAGTTGCTTATGAGATAAGTACAATACTTGCTCGGGATTTTATAAGAATAGAGAACTTTATTAAAGGTAATCCTGAACATGATTTGACTAAAGCTTTTGCGGGAGAAAATCTGGGAGCTGTGGTAACTAATGAGCGTGGAGCAATTTCTTATGAAAAGTATAACTTAATGCAAGAGGCGGCAAGAGATAAGTATGGGTATACAATATTAGCTATTGGAAGAGCAGAGGGTGAGGGGAAGAAAACTCATGCGGAAGGTAAAGTAGTAGATTATCTTTTATTTACTGAAGTATTGCAAAATACAGAACAACCAATTTATATAGGAATCTCAAAACTATGCTGCCATGATTGTGCATTAGCTCTGGATGCAGTGAATGAGTATAAAAACAGTATAAGAGTAATTAATGACGGCAAAGAAATAGATAAAGATCAATACATTAATTATTTGCAAAGAAGGGGTGATCATAACCTTGTGTTTTCGTGGTCAAAACCAATGTTTTATTATGATGAAGAGGAACTTATGAATGCCACGCGGCTTAGAGGATACTATTATGATGAGGATTCACAAGGTCATGGTATACCATTTCATGAGTCGCTAAAAATGGCCGCAGATAAATGGGGAAGTGAAAACGTATTTGTATATATAGACTATAGAGCAATAAAGAAAATTAAATCTCAAGAATCATCAAAAACATTATTAAAAAGTTTAGAAAAAGTTAATAGAAAAAAGAGGAAAACAAAAGATCAAGAACCAGAGATTTCACGTATGCTTCAACATTCACCAAGTTCTGTAGAATCAAGTGAAGGGGAAAAAGAGCATGTTGCTCTTAGAAATCTAACAGCTGAAGTGTTATTTGAAAATTTATATCGCCTTTATCCTAACCCTAAAGCTTATGAATTAATAAATAATTTTATAAAAAGTTTAGAAGATTTGCAAAGAGGGCAGGAAAGAGGAGATGCCGAATATCAAGCAGGAGAAAGCAAAGAAGAGCCTAAAAAGGAGTTATTTCAAGACCCTGATAAAGATGAAAAATACAATGCCTTCAATAGATATAAAGACAACTCCTATTGGTATCAAACCGAAGATATTAATGCTGTCGGTAACCAACTTATACAAAAACTAGGTGATAATGTTATATTTACTACAGCTTTAGGAAGAGGAGGAAAGGAATTAGATATTAAAAATCATCTAAGTAAATTTATAGGAAGGCTTGATAGCGGGAAGAAAATAGTAGGGGTTTACAATATAGGTAATATGCACTGGATTGCCTTTTTAATAATGAAAGATAATCAAAATAGAGTAACTGTTTGTTATAAGGATTCCGCCGGTTCAAAAAAGATAAATGATTTTGAAAGTGACGTACGTAAAGTGTTCCAAAAAGATATTCAATTTAAGGTTTATGAAGGTCGTGAACAAAAGGATGGAGCAAGTTGCGGAGTATTTGCACTAAAAAATATGGAAGCGTTCGCTAACACACCTTTTCATTTATTAAGTAAGGATAGCTTTTTTAATCCTGCATCTTCAGGAAACTATACAAAAGATATAAGGAAGGCTAGAAAGGAACTGGCGGTGCATTATGCATTAGATATCTATAATCAAAATTGTGAAATATTAAAAGATCAATTAATTAGGGCAAATATAATAAATTTACATAAAGGCGAAGCTGAAAGGCTTAAAGAAATAATCATCGACTACATGGGTGATCTTGAAGCAGCTTCTATTGCAGTAGAAATAAGGTGCCCACCTGATAACGCATACACATATTTCTATCTTATAAGATGCGGAATAGAGCAAATACCGGAAGTTAAAAATATTATTGACCAAATAGCTTGCGATCATGAAACATCATTTGTAAATAATGATGAAGTCATTTTAAAGATACCTTTTGATAGCTTGAGAGAAACAGAATTACGTACTCTTGCAAGCCAAGCGGAGGTAATAAAATCCGAAAATATCATTATAGAACCTCATGTTATAGATAATAACTTTATTAAAGCTTTAAAAATTAATGAGCTGCCTAGTGAGAAAGTTACTAAAGCCATAAATGAAAAGTTAGGTATAAACATACCTTCTAATACTGACTTAAAAGTTTGGCTTAAAGAAAAGCCGGAAATAAATGAATTTTTGCAAGCAGAGGAATATGACGAGCGTAGAATGAAAGAAGCTTTAGAAAAAATAATAAAAAATTATGAAAATCCCTTTGTTAAATTTTTTGCTGATTCCAGTCCGGTAGAATTTAGAGCTAATGCTTTAAAATTAATGCAAGAGTTGTTTGATGCTCGATACTTGGAAGATAAAGGTTTAAGTAGCACACAAAGTAAAGAAAATTTCTTCTTCAATGAAGAAGGAGATAATTTTAAGGATAATCAAGGCTCACCTGGGAGCAGTTTTTCAGGTAGGGTTTCCGGCAAACGACAGGATATTCCATATAACCAAAGAGGTTAATTATTTTAGTTTTATGTAATAATATTAATAATTAGATCTGATAATATTATAAGAAAGGGATCAAGATTTTGTTACCTGTGTGTATTTTTAATCACCTGCTAATCAACAAGTTATTGATTTATTTGATGTACCAGCCTGCACCTCATAAACGATCCTTTTTGAGAGGAAACTTTAAACTGTATAAATTTATCATATTGTTACCCGAAAATACTCTCAAAACTATTTTAATTGCAAAATAAATGATCACAAAATAAGTAAATAGTTTTACATGGTTTATTAAAGTCATAACATTGATTAATTCCTATGAAATATTAATAGGAATTTACTATATCCCAGCTTTTTATCAATATATATGCTCTCATGGTTATATTCTTTAACAAAATTATCTTTTATGGATGCGGGGTTATTGCAATAATTGTTATAACCCCTTTACCTATACCATAATGCCAAAAAATTCTATATGCAGCAGGCGTTTTATTTTCCGCATAAGCTTCTAATATCTCTTCTCCGTTAAGTCCTTGTAGTGCACTATATTTATGTGTTTGCAAACTCGGATGCTTTGGGTTAGCTTCCAAATACCCTAGAGTTTTACATACTGCTTTATATCTTTTTTGAAGGCTCTTATTTTCCTTTAATCTCTTTAAATCTTCGGCGGCTTGTTTAGTAAATAATAAACGAAAAGGCATTATTCATTCTCGGAAACATATTTGGAAAAGCTTCCCATATCTTGTACTTCACCTTTGGCAGATTCTTCAATACCTTTCTTGACTTGAGCTAATGCGTCTTTATTATTAAAAAGCCAAGCTTCTTTTATAGGAATCTCTATATATGGTTCTAATATAACTTTATGAGTATCCTCATCAACATAAGCTTTATAGCTGCTCACTCCTTTTTCTATTAATTTACCTAAACATACTCTCCCTTTAGAGTCTAATTTAAGCATTTTAAAGCTCTCAGTTCTCATAATTTGATCCAAAAATACTTTATTAGATAATAATACCGTATTGTGGGATATATGTCAAGTGGGAGAATGGGAAATAATGTTTACAATCTAAATGCTTCTAGTATGGGTAGATATAAAATATGGTTATACCATTTGGATTGTTTAACTAATCCAACAATCCCTTAGGATAAAATTTTACCTTTTCGGGGGGTTGAGCAAAAACACCATTAGATTTAATTTCTCTTAATGCCATAGAATATAGTACATTCATTAACTCAGTTCCGATCTAAGTTGCCATACCTAATGCGCTACCGTCTTTTAGACTTAGTTCCTTAATATCAATTTCCGCTAATCATTGGTCTTTTATCCGCAAGTTTATAACCCACTTCCACTACATCGCATAAAGCTATCTTGAAAACCCCTGCATAATACGTAATTATTTACATTTAAATAATGTAGTTCAATAATACTGTTTGCCAATACCCTTAGAATCTTTCCTTTAAAGAATTAATATGAACCAATTCAAGGCAAGCTTTTACTTTTATTACCATATTGTTTTATCACTCTTTTAAACTCCTGTTTATTAATTTTTTGCATAGCTAGCACTTGTTGCAAATATGGACGCACCGGTTAATCCCGCTCTGCCTTCGTTCCACTCGGCATGCGCGGTAAACACAGGCTCAACCCCCTGCCCGCTCCAACCCTTCGTTCGCTACTCTCTCTCAGGCCGGGTGGGGGGTTGCCATTTTTGCTCATCACAAGTGCTTAGTCGCTTATGCAATTAATAAAAAGGAGTTTAAACCATGAAAAACTTACATCATTATAACAAAGTTGAAAAAGTGCTTTTTGAATTGGATTCAAATGATTATGAAACGGAAAGTAGAATTTTAAAGATATTGGAAAACAACATTACTCATAACCATACTGTTAAAGTGATTGATAACAATTATGCGCTTGTAGGTGACTCAAGCGGCTTTTGCAAGTATACCCGAAAGGTTTATACACTCTTCAATCAACAACTGCTAATTATCGCCGATTATGTTCAATGGCAATATTCTCTAATTAACAACTATACAGGCGTTTGGTGTGATGACGTGGGAAGTAAATACGTATTAATAGAAGCTGTTTTATATCCCAATTACTTAAAAATACACAAAGAAGTTGAAGCAATTCGTAACTTAAAATCAAAGCCATACTGCGGGTAGGGCTTTTAGCCTTATCTTTTCTCTTTATCTTGTTCTTTCTTATCCTTTCCGTTCAATCGCCACTAGGGCTTAATTTTATTTATCTTGGTAACTACTAACAATTACTCTAGTTAATCCCCTACTTTAAAGGATGACGGCATAGCCGAACAAGAAATCAGGACTAAAAATCCTGATCACACCAATCGCACCCACAGGTGCATCGGCTGTAAGTTAGGTGTAACCTAGTGTTATCTAAGTACATACAAGTGCATACATCTTTGTATTGTTTTGTGTACACCTTGACATACATTCATCTGGAACCCTTTTAGAATCTTAGCTTAAGCTGTATAGCTACGTGTATACAGCTTATTATAAATCTTTACTTACCTAACCCCTGGAAATTACTAGCAGTACGACTGATGGATAAAGATTCAACCCATGTAGTAGATGGTTGTCCTTGGGCTTTTTTACACTCATCAATTGCCTTTTTTGTTTTTTCAATCTCTGCCGTTGGTCTTGGCTCAATATAATTTTCTCTTAATATTAGGCTTGTATTAAGGAAAAATTTTGCTTCATTATATTCGCCTAATTGTTGTAGGGATCTCCCGCAGTTATAATAAAGACTAGCCAATTTAGGATCATTTTTCATACTACAACAAGTATAAAGCTGAATAGCTTTGAAAAATAAATCTGCTGCACTTTGGAAATTATTATTTTTATAACCTTCTACTGCTTGTTCGTTTAAAGTGGTAGCTTGATTTTCTATTTCTTTATATTTTAATTTTAAATCATGATAATATTTTCTTTCTTGATAATGTCTTGAGAAAGTATGAATCTCCCTAGTAACTTCAATTCTAAACTTAGTTTCCGGCGTAGTATTCTTATAAACACTATATAAATCTTGAACCTCAGAATAAACATCTTTATTTTTATATAGTATTTTTATTAAATTTTCTTTGAAATGTTTATCTTCTTGTGTTTCAGGTCGGTAAGCATCGCTATTAATCATGTCTTTTAAATTTCTTTTAAATAAAAGACTAGGGTCAAAATTACTCAAATACCCCTCCATATAAGGTGTAACTTGGGTTGCAAGTTTTTCAGGTGGCTCATAAAATGGCATATCTCCTTCCATGCTTTTTAGTATGCCCCATAATTTACCCTGTACCACAATATATGAGTCACTTTTTTTAAAAAAGTTTATCTCTTTACATGTTGTACTATGTGAGTTATCAATAGCTAACTCTGCCTTATCCATTGGCTCCCATGCTCGGCCATCAAATATAAAAAAATTTTTATTTGGTATTTCTTTAGTCTTAAGCTTAGCATCCACTCCTATAATTTGGTGGATTTTTTGTACTGCTTCAATTTCTTGCTCTTGCGGATGGTGTATCAGATCTAAACCTTCTCTACTTCTAATAGGATATTTTTTTAAATTAGGATGTATATCATGATTATTTTGTTGATCGAATGAAATATAAATACCATCATGAGTTAAATCTATTTCCTTTTCAATAATTGATAATTGAGGCTTAAATGAGTTTATAAGCTTAATTAACTCATGCTTTACAAGTGTTTCGTTTTCACGTGAGATTATAACTATTTCTCTTAAATCCTTGATATCCTCAATTTCTTGCTTAAGATTATTGTTCCAAAAAAATAAAGTTTGATTGTCTATGTGGGCTAAAACTATTCTATCATTACTAATACAAGCGAGTATATTACATGTTGATATACCATCTGTATAAAGACCTCCAATACCATAACTTTTTGTTGCAGTTGTCAATCTTGCACAATATCCTTGTGGTACGTATATTGTTTTAGTCATAAGAAACTCCTAATTAACAATTTGTGAACATTAAATGCTTATAAGCTTCCTTAGTAAAAGAGCATTATCAAAAATGTTACAATATAAGAATTGTTAAATTAAGAAGTTTAATTAATAATGATACTGAGAATTATTATAAATATTAACAGAAAAACATTTATTAGCCGAATCACAGATAATATCCTGATTGCTTGTACAGAATAAATTATCAGCTTCATATTTTGACGGGGTACAGGTAAATATATGGCTTTCCCTATTAGACTCAACATTAATAACAATCCACTTAAGTACTTTTTTGCTTATTTTCCCTAAGTATCTTGAGTTATCAATTTTCTTACATAACTTTTCTCTGGTATTCATGCTTTACGCTTCTATCTGTATTCCTTTATTTCCCATTTTAATATTATTATGCTTCATCTGCAAGTCCTTTTGCGGCTGCTCTATAGCACTGCCTGAAACTAATTCCAGAGCAGATAACCTGTCTCCTTTATTACTTAATAAACATTTATATAACTTATCCTTATCCTGCACTAAAGCAGTAAAGTTTTCTTTATGACGTGAGATAGCTACACACCATGCTTTTTGATTATTAAGCCATTCATTATGATTAAGTACCGATATACTATCTTTTACTGTTTTTCCTTGAGACGCATGTATGGTAGTACAGTAACCGTAATCTATATGCTTTAAATGCTCTTTAGATAATTCTTTTACCGTACCGTCTTCCAGCTTTAACGTTATCTTATCTTCATTTATTTTTTCAATTTTAGCCGTCTCGGAGTTAACCAACCCAAGTTGATTATTATTCTTAGTAAATCTAATTTTAAGGCCTTCTTGTAGCTGTAATTTTACCTCATGAAATACTTCAAACTTGTTTTCATAATTAACTTCTTTCTTTAAATAGTATAAAATCTTTCTTCCTCCTTTCTCTAATGTTAAGCTATTTGTTAGTTCATTAATATTTACAACTTTTAAATAATCTCCTGCATTAATACCGTTTTTATATTTCTTGTTAAATTTTATTATATTTCCTTTACCAAACGAAGGAGCGAACTTATGATCTGCAATGGTAAAGTCCATCTGCTTTAAAACCGAGAACTCTACTGTTTCTTTTTTCAACTCACCTGATATAGTTAAACGTTTTCTTATTCCCTCGTTAATTTCATCTCTAAGCCTTCTAGTATTGGCAGTAAGTAATGTTTGTTCCCTTGTTTCCTTAGGTAAAGCCTTATACCAACCAATAGCTGATTCAGCTAACTTTTCCGTATCATAACCTGCTTTTTGTATTCTATCCCCATGTACTTTAAAAGTTTTATCAATATTTCCTTTCGCAGCAGCTATAATTGCTTCCTTATGAAGTTTATTTTTTTGTCTTACTATTTGGTTTAGCTTAATTGAAGGGATAACTGATAAAATCTGTTCAAAGGGCTTACCTGCCTCAACTGCATTTAGCTGCTCGGTACCGCCCGTAATTACCAGCTTAAATCCGAACATATCTTGTAACTTTAGTAAGCTATGCATAATCCTGGTTGAAACTAACGAGCTTTCATCTAAAAGCAAAACTGTTTTTTTAAATTCTCTTTTCTTAATAGCTAAGGACTCTTTTGTTCCTCTTCCTTCTAAGTACCCGTTATACTTGCCTAAAAAGCTATGCAGGGTATTACTTTCCTTAAGCTTAGCAGACTCTTTTAATGTCTTAGCTGCTGAAGCAGTTGGAGCATTACCTTGAAATTTTTCACCCCACCCAATAAGACTGATAAATTTCCTTCCTGAAATATCTCTTACTCCGTTTAGTACCGTTGATTTTCCGACACCAGGCAACCCTTCTATAGCTATAATTTTATCTTTAGAGATAAGTATATGTTTCAATGCTTTTCTTTGCTGGTCATTCATTTGAAAATTCGGATCTTTAGCTTTCTCCCTCATTTCAAAACTTTGACACCTTTTTACAAAGTGTTTTTCATTAATAATTTCTTTGCCTGCACCTAAGCTTTTCTTGGCATAATTTAGGATTTGTTTTTCCTTTTCTAAAAGTTCTTGAGTAGTAAACTTATCCCCCACTCTGATTAGAACCCCTGACTTTTCACATTCATTTATTTCTTTTTGTATTTCCGTAGTTGAAGCATTCCCTATACTATATTTTAAAACTCTGCTAATCAGCTCAGGCTGGGTAAAAACAGATTCTGTATAAGATATATCCTCAATACAAAGCATCGCTAGCTCCTTCGTGGTTAAAGACATTTGCTTTTCTTCTATTTCTTCTGCCTTAAATAATTTATCAATTATCTTACTAAATATACTTTTGTTCTGCTCTAACTCTTGTGAATCTACCTTATGCAATTGCTCTTCTTTCTCAACTTCTTTTAATATATTGCTCTGCACTTCCTTCCAGGTATTAAGCAAATCTTCTTCTTTTACTAGCCGCTTAGCTTTTCTGGAGTTAATAACTACCGCATCTCTGCCTTCTTTAGTAGTAACACCAAGTTCTTTACATAACTGCTCTATTTCTTTTCTTCTGGTAGAAAAGGCATCTATTAGCTTAGGGTTTATTTTGGCAAGCTCAAATGAACTACTTTTGTCAGAGAGTTTAGTAGTGCGTATATCATATCCTGAATTCTTAACTTCGAGTGCCAGTTCATTTCTAAATACCTGACCTATAAACTTGTTATTCTCAAATAGTGTATCTAAAACTATGCTTCTATATTTACCGTCCTTACCTTTTGCTGCGTTGGCTAAGAAGCAATGCACATGTACTTGCGGTTCAAGATTCCGGTTTGTCGTGTGCTTAAAAGTTGCAAATGTTAGCTTATCAGCCGGCTCTCTTTCTGTTCCGCCTTTTTGACTGCGAGTAATTATAAATCCTTCTTTCTCTACAAAACTTAATGTCTTACTCAAGGCATTATTTAATGCTTTATCCAAAACCTTTTTTTCTTCCGGGCTTGCATTGATTAGCATTTCAATAGAAAAGCTTTTAGGACAAGAGAATGTTAAATCAGCCCCAGATCTGTGCTTAATTCCGTCTTTAGTTCTTTGACCTAATATTTGTCCGTTAGGAAGATGCCCTTTTAATAAATCCTCGAAAGCCTTATCGGTTTTGGCATTAAACTCACCTTCAAAGCCGAATTCTTTAGCTCCATCCCCAAGCCATACTCCCTCTCCCTCCTTACCGTAATAATCTCCGTGGCTATAATAATCCTTAGCCGAGCTTGCGCTTTTAAAAGCTTTTATACTAAGCATTCATTACCTTTCTGTTTTAATATTACCATTCATCTTCGGCATTTAATTCTATAGCCTTTTTAACTTCTTTCTTTAAAGCTAAGTTCAGCTCGGATTGTTTGCTCTTAGTTTTCATTGTCTTTTTAAGTTTGCCTTCTTGTACCGGTGCTTTAATTACTAAATCCTCTATCGGTTCCTTTTGTGCTGTTATTGCTCCTAATTTAGCTTCTAGCTCCAGTCTTCTTTTCTCTCCTTCCTCGACTTCTTTTTTAAGCAATTTTAAGAGTTCATCATTTTCTTCAAAGCTATTAGCAACCGCCTTAAAATCACAGCTCTTAAATTTAAACTTAGTAGGCTCAAAGCCCGGAAACTTTATATACCCCTCGCCAAGCTTTAGAAGCATAAATTCGGATGGTAATGCAGTTTGCCTAATCGTCCTGGTTCTATTTACCTGAATCCCGTCTCTCATTTCATGTGAGCCGTAAGAAATACCTTCATGCCATTCTTCTATTTCTCCTATACCTAAGGCATCCGAACACCATTTAGCTGTTTCATTACCCTCTACATTCATAAATATTTTGGTTCGACAATTGTTAGCTATAGATTGCGCAGCCTTATCCGAATATATTTTAGCTAACGCACTCATATCCTGTGTACCAAGCACAAAACACCCTCCAAATGAACGCGCAGTTGCAAGTCCTCCAGCAAGGCTTGGTATCGGTTGCTCGAAATAAGGCAATTCATCCAGTATAAACCAAACCTTAGGAATTTTGCTTTTCTGTTTTAATGAACGTAGCGCCCTGATTGCTATATCAACTTGAGCAGATACCAGTGGATTAATATCTTCTTTTACATCCTCACACGAACTTATAAAAAGAAAGTTATTTTGCTTATCATCTTTAACCCAATCAGTTATTGAAAAACAGTCTTTATTACTGCGATATAGCTTTAAAGGTCTTAAATAAGTGCTTAATACCATTAGCACGGATAGTGCCGCCTTTTCTATTTCCTCATTAATAACTTTATTGGAAGCTGTTTTTTCTAATAACTTGGTAAGAGTAGGTAAATCCGTTTTTAATATCTTATCGGCAAGTTCACTTAAAGACGGCTTCTCATTATAATGTAACATAGCCATCTCGGATAAAACTCCTCTTGCCGCATCAACCCATATAGGATCCCGTGAATTATTAGGCAGTAATGACTTAGCGATTGTAGAAAAGCCTTTAAGCGCATCGGTTTCATTAAATATTGACCAGTTTCTCCCGCGCTTATCAAGCGGATTAAGAATGACATCATTCATTTCAGGACGATAGAAATTCTGAATAAAATCCCCCTTGATATCTATTATAATCGCCTTCTTTCTTCTTTGCCTCAATTGGTGCAGTATTACTTCGATTATTCTTGATTTACCTGCACCGGTTGAGCCTATGACTAAAGTATGTGATTGCTCACCGGCAGTACAAGATGCCGACTTCAATACCAGCTCTTCTTCAATTATATTTTTAAGAAGTTTTTCTTCATCTTTATCATTTTCCTCGTAGCTTTCTGTACTTTCATTATCCTCTGCTTCTTCAAAAAGTGGTTTAGATTCAATTTCATATATTTTATCAACCCTACCTGTAACAGGATAAGCGAACCCGGCTACTTCTATGGGTATATGTTCACTTAAACTTTTTAAAAACAAATTATTATGCTTTCTAATTTTTCGCTTGAGTGTTGTTGGCGTAATTAAAAATGCGCCCCTTAGTTTTTTGGTCTTTTTTAATGCTTTACCTCTTAGCCAAAAAAATAATATAACACCCCCGACTACAATAAAAAGCATGATCCCGGAGGTCACCAACCCTTTATATAAAGTAACCTCAAACTTATCGATGACTTTGCACACATAAGGATCTTTTTCTAAATCTTTTGCCTTAACTGTTTTTTCATAACCAAAACGTGTTTTATACTTAATCGGGTGATTTTCATTAAAGGATATAACCATATCTTTTTTTACCCAAGCAGCCCCGATCATCCATTCCGAAGCACTTATATTGATAGCATAGTTATAAAAGATTGAGACAAGTATTAGTATTAAACTTAAACGGGTTAAAATCTTACTCACTTGCATAAGCATTCTAATCTTATGGATAGTAACTTGCCCGCCTCTGATTAAATCACTCATCTTTAGTCCTAATTTTTAGATAGCCGTATTGGTTAATTTTATTCTTAGCCAACTCCCTGCATTCATTAGAAATTTCTTTAAATGTATCACTATCCAGCTGGTTACTTATTAAGTAACGAAGTAAAAAATAGATATCATAGAGAGTTCCCATAGTGTAAAAGTTATGCTTATCTTTGCCGGGAGATTCGTAGATGTGCTTAGTATCGACCAACTCAGGGTTATTTTCAAATAATCTATATCGTACGTAATCGCTCATAGACATACCATTATTTCTAGCAAATTTAGCTAAAGTTTTTTTCTCTTTATCATTCATTCGTAGTACTAATCTTATTTCTTGCATTATGATCAAACCTAGTATTTTTATTCGCCTTGGAATTTTTCTCTTACTTTTTTGTTAGCAGTTTTCTTATTCTCATTAATTACTTTATTCTTTGTCTCGGCTATACCTTTATCAATCTCTCCTTCATGACTGATAATTTTACGTTCAGTTGACTTCATATTAGTGGTTACTTCTTTTTGTATGTCTTTTGATGCTTCAATATTTTGCTTAGTTTTCTCTTTGAAGTTTTTAGGCATTTGCGCTTCAGTTTTAGCCTTATTTACTTGATGAGTATTTTGAACTTGCTCTTTATTTCCTCTGTAATGATCAGCCACTATCCCTTCATTCTTGCTTTGGAAGCGAGCAACATCAATATTAGGCTTAGCAATATCACCGAATCCTTTTTCGTCTATAAACTGATTAAGTAACTTATTTGCTTGCTCAGGATTATCTCTAACAATCTTTTCAAATTGAGTTGCACCAAATTTACTAATTCCCCATTCTGAAAACTTATGCGATAAATCCTGGTTAATACTATTGCTGTTTTGTTCATAATAACCTTTGACAGTTTGGATACTATTTAGGTTTTCCAGTGCTTTTGTTCTTTCAAAGTTAGCCGAATTAGACTGAGCAAAGTCACTTTGTACTTTATTCATTGTTTCCCTTGCTTGCATATCTTGGCCTTGATAAGACTTAGTTATCATAGAACTTTGTAACTGACTTAGACTGTCTGCAATATTTTGATTTTTAGTTGCTTCCTTTGCTTCATTATAAGCTTCAGTAACCGCAGCTCCCCTTGATCCTTCGGCACTGCCCGAAATACCTATTCCGCCGCCAAGCATACCTCCTTTACCAAAGCCAATATTAACCCCGGCATTCGCTGCAACAGCTACCCTTAAGGCATCCTGCGTACTTAAACCATGACTTTCCGATAATTTACTTACCAATCCTCTTACATTATCAAGTGCGGTTCTCTGATCGGAGGATAGGTTTTTCTGCCAGCTTTGATAAGCAGTACTGTTTTGGCTAAAGTTATCATTATATCCAAGTAACTTAGAATACCCTGCTGCCGAACTTTCCACCATGCTACTTGAGCTTCTGGATACACTATTCAGTGCACTGCTTTCATTTTGGTCAAGCCTGCTTCCCATAGCTTTATTCCAATCAACTCTAGCAAGCCCGGCTAAGTTATTTATAGATGAAGAGCTATCGATACCTACCCTCCCGTCAGCAAACATGCGCTCTTGTGCACCGCTTTGCATAGAAAATGATTTCATACCACTCATCCATGAATAGTTATCGTCATACTTATTTGCACTTGTCGTATTGTAACTATGATTGCCTATAGAACTATTACCAAGTTGGTAATTACCTTTAACTACTTGTTCGGCATTATTTACTGCCGCAGTTTGAGGAATATAGAATATTGAACTAGCAAGATTACCCATACTCGATACCATTCCTTTAGTTATATAAGTAGAGATTATCGGGATTGAAAGCAGCATATATCCGGCAACCATTGATATCTCATCATTAATCTTTGATATCTTTGCATGCGTTGCAAAAGTGAGCACTTGAGTATCGGATGCATAAGCTTTACCCCAAGATGCAGCAATACAAAAAAGTATTGCATATAATGGTTGCCACAGTTGTAGGTATATAAAACTAAACCCATAGTTTTTTAATACTTCAAAGCCGATCGGGGTAACCATTAATATAAGTATTAACGGGAACACTCCGTAAAATACACATTCAAGTACAGCTCTTAAGATAGGCACAAATTTCTGTGCCATTTGGGATACCGAGTAAAATGCCGATTTAGACACTTCGTCGGTAGCAACGCTACCATATGCCTTGTCAAATGTTCTTAGCGTATCGCTTATAGTATTAATCATTACATTTTGAAGTAAAATATCTTTTGCTTCGTTACTCGATTTTTTAATAAAAATACCATAACTGTTTTCCAGCACTGTTTTAAATAAGGTGCTTTTATCCACGTCCTGTTGGTCAGGGAAAAAATAAGACATAAAGCTGGAAGCAATTTTAGGCATCCTCTGGTCTAGCTCATGATCAAGCATATTAGAAATATAAAGAGCAGCATTATTACAGCTTACATATCCGTTAAAATCTTTAAAATTTGGTTTTTCTCCTTCTTTTACTTCTCTGACTTTACCGTTGAAATAAATCATTCTTGCTTTGGAGGCGTGGTTCTTTAAAAAGTCCAGTATATCTTCCGATTCAACTAAATCTTTAACCGTATAGCCGTTTACTCGGTTGTAGCCCATATTCACGTCAGGCACTATACACTGCTTATAGAATTTGATCATAAAATGCTTAAGTCCCGTATCGGAAATCCTCATTTTACCGGCATCTTCTACAATTTTACTGCCAAATAATAGTCCCGTTCTTTGATATTCACTATTTACAAATGTCCCTGCAAAAGCTGTGTTAAATTTTTCAGAAATTGCGAACCCTACTCTTGAGGTCATAGAGCCTAATAACGCTAAACCAAGCGGCACCTTTTCAACCGTCCGAGG
Organism: Holosporaceae bacterium 'Namur'; assembly: GCA_014116815.1. Taxonomy (GTDB): domain Bacteria; phylum Pseudomonadota; class Alphaproteobacteria; order Rickettsiales; family Midichloriaceae; genus Jidaibacter. The sequence goes on along the minus strand of JACGYV010000012.1, from coordinate 30,282 downwards.
TGCAGGAACTATTCCATACGAATCGGGAAGAGTATCATGGATATGAACGGTCGCTTTACTGGTTAAAAAGAAACCTACTAGAATTGTTACTCCAAAGAACCATTTTGCAAATGATTTATAGTCATTATTTAAACCAGCTTTTGTAACAAGTATAACTAAGGCAATCAAAGCCGAAGACTTCATTAACCAAGTAAAACTTCCCTCCGAATCAACTATCAGTCTAATTGCATTAAATATTTTTTCTAAATAATATGCCGATCCGATTGTGTAAATATCATATGCTTCCATGTTTTCCTCTACTTTATCTAATTTCTAGCCATGCTGAGGATTTGAGCAGTCTCATCAGCCATAATTTGTTCCATATTTTCTGATCTTTTAACTAAGAATAATTGCAACTTGTATCGCGACATGTCCTTCATTTCAAAGTCGGCAAGTAACTTTTGTGCGGACTTAACCGAGTTTCTGAACTCTTTTAATTCATCATTTGCCGCAAGCTGTAGGTTATTAGCCGCTTCATTGACTTCTTTCAAAATATCGGAAAGATAGTTATATAAAATATTCCATGCTACTATTTCTACTAAGATACCCTGCTCGTATTCAGGGTTAGCGTTGGTATACTGAAATATAACATCATAATTTTTAAATGCTGCAACTCCGGCTTTTGCCAAAAAACTTTGATCGGCTTCCTCCAGTTCCTCATCTTTTTTTAATGCCTCTTTAAACTTATCAAAATACTCTGAAACTTTGTGTTCAAAGCTTTCTTTCTCATCTATAAATTTATCTGCTTCGGTAACACTTAAGCACTTAGTATCTGCCTTTGCACATTTTAAAACTTTCATTGATTTATTGCCCTTAAGCATTGCTTCAAGTAGGCCGGGGCTTGTAACCGTAGAAGATATATATTGATAACTAGGTGCATCGGAATCATTTTTAGGGGCTTTAATGATAATTGTGCCGCTTATTGTCATCATCAGCTCTTTTAACTCTTTATCAGTACCTCCGCTTAGCTTCTCTAATGCTTTCCAAGCGATATTAATATCTTGTACGGTTAATCTTTCATCTTTAGTTGCCGCATTATTAAGCGCTTTAGTTTTTCCTTTAGGAAAATCTTTATATGCCGAAGATAAATCTTTCTTACTTCCTGCTCCCGTTTCCATCTTAGTAAAAATATCTTTAGCTACCGCAGAGTGCTGTGATAATTGATCCCCGGCAAAACTTACTATTTGTTTTGCCGCCTGGCATTCATCAGCTAAGAACCCGCCTAATTCCTGTAACTTACTATATACCTCTTGAAGCGTTTCTCCGACAACAGGGCTTATTGAGCTTACCCCAAGATAAGCAAACATCATCCCCGCCTGCTGAACTATATTCTGCATCTTATTTTTTAGTTCATCACCTGATATAAACGAAATACCTCCGAAGTTTAAAACCCCTTGGCTGTAACAGCTTCTATCAAGGTCAATTTCAGGAAAGTTCACGCTAACCAGCGGCCTATTCTTTTTTTTACGCGCAAAATACATAGATCCCATTGTGTAATGGCCTCTCTGCTGGCCTTCATAATACCTTGCACTATTGGTCACCGTTTCGGTTCCAAGCGCACTCCACACATTACTTAATTCCTTGTTTATTCCTTTTAATTCTTTGCCCGCTCCAGCATATGCGTTACTGAGACTCAAGCTTAAAATTATAGATAAACTAATTATTCTCTTCATTTGACTCTCTCTCTATAATTCGATTTACTATTCTTGCTTCCAGCTCATCTAAGGTAATTAATCCTTTAGAAAGAAATATTTTAGCCGGTGTGGCCTTATCTATTAACAAAATAGTAGGAAATGACTGCACCAGCGGATCATTTGTAACACTTGGATCAGTAATATTTTCACTTAAGCCCTCATAGTAGTTACCGTCTACTGAAATCCCTAAAATACTCATATTGTATTTTTCCCTCAAAGCTTGTAGAATCGGGAGCTGGCGCATACAGTAAGGACATCCGCTACTATAAATAAGCGCAAGCCCATACTTATTACTTGCGACCCCAAGTATCGCCTCTATTTCTTCCTCTTTTATCGCTTGATCGGAAATACTTTGGTAATAGCTTTGGTTATTGGAATATTTAGGATTGCTTTCGATAATACGCTGAATGTTTCTTGCAAAATCGATACCCTTTTGCCCAATTAAAAATTGGGTATCGAGGAATCCTTCCAAGTCCTCACGTTTGCCGCTAATTACTGCACGTTTCCTCTGTAGCTCCCATAGCTTATTGATTTCTACCGCTTTTTCTTCCGCAGGGATTGAAGAGTTTAATATCGAATCTACGGTTAGTTCTTGCTCCTCTTCCTTTTTCGGTTCACAGTACCAGCTCTTACCTAATTTGTATTCCTTACACACTTCTTCAGTAAACTTGAAAGAATAGGCTTTTTGAGGTATAATATTAAATATGCTAAAAATTATTAAACTAGAGCTAATAAAATGACTGATATTCACCTGCATGCTTTTGATACTCATAAATATGTAAAAGAGTTGCAAGGTACAGGCTTTAATGAATCGCAAGCCGAAGTTATTGTTAGATCTCTGCTTGAAAGCAGGGAATATAACTTCTCTAAACTTGCTACGCGTGATCAGCTTACAATGCTGGAAAATTCTATGAATAATAGATTTGAAAATGTTGATAAGGAAATTAAAAGAGTTGAAGAGAGATTTATTTCTGAAATCACCACTGCTAAAAATGAATTTAAAACAGAAATTTTTTCCGTTAAAAATGAGCTTAAAGCAGAAGTTCTTTCTTTTAAAAATGAGCTTAAAGCAGAAATCTCTAATGCTCAGCTTACCATACTTAAGTGGATAATTCCTTGCTTTATTACCACTATTGGTATGATAATAGGCATCCTTATCAAGCTGCTGTAATATACTGATTCTTGGTATGCTCATAAATATGTTAAAGAGTTGTAAGGTATCGGCTTTAATGAGTATCAAGCCAAAGTTATTGTTAGATCTTTGCTTGAAAGTTGAAAATATAATTTCTCTAAGCTTACTACGCGTGATCAGCTTACAATGTTGGAAAACTTTATGAATAATAGATTTGAAAATGTGGATAAAGAAATTAAAGCAGTTGGAGAAAGCCTGGGTTTTAAAATTGATAATTTGCGTCGTGAACTTGAATCTTTTAAATATGAGCTTAAAGCAGAAAAGATAAACGCCCAACTTACTAATCTTAAGCGGTTGATTTTTTTCTTTTACATAATTACTATCAGTATGATAATAGCTCTCTTTAAGCTGCTGTAATATACTAATTCTTGGCATGCTCATAAAATTTACTTATTTTTTTATTAATTAATTCCGACATAGCGCTAGGGTTTGATTGGAAACCTTTTACTTTGTCTGCCATTCCTCCCTTTTGACTATCAGCTTGCAATTTCGCTTTCTCTATTATTTCATCAAATAGCTCGCCAAAATCTATTCTAGAAAAGTCTATTTTTTGTATTTCTTCTAAAGTGAGTGCTCGACAGTCTGGGTTTTTTCTATCGCCCCAGCCGATTCCAAGCTGCTTCCTGCCTTCCACTTGTATAATCCTCGCCAGTTTACTTTTAAAACAACAATAGGATTCTTTCTTTTTAAGACCTTTTAACTCTTTCCAGCTGCCGACATGGTGACAGCGCCCTGCAATTCTTAACTTTCTTAAATCCTTTTCCTTTTGGCTGCATTTAGCTACATTTCTCAAAAAACCTTTCATCGAACAACAGTTAAACTGTGAAGTTACCCGCCTACATATCCCTCTATCTCCTTTAAACAATTTACAATCTTTAGGTTGTATTTCCGAAGGCTCACATTCCTTTCTTCCGTCTGGGCATTTACAACCTTCCATCTCGTTGGATTTCATCTGAGCAAGTATGCTGAGGTGACTTATTGCATAGCCGAAATCATTAAATTGATTTCTTTTCTTAGTTTCGCAGACTCCGCCTATACAAAACTTTGTCGCTAAACAGTCTATGTTTTTTGTAATTTGCTCACTACATTGGTATTTCAGTTCATAGTGCTCACATCTACCATTAGAAGAATAATGTAAACATTCTTTTGAAAGTTCTTTACATCTTTCTTTAAGCTCTCCGCATTCATCTACAAAGCTATCACTCCGGCAAACATATCTTCTGTCCCATTTCCAGCATTCCTTAAAAACATCCTTACCGTTTATATTTCTGGTCTCAGCTCCTTCTATACAGATTTCACTTAAAATTTCGCAGTACTTATTGAGCTCTTCTTTACTACAGTTACTTATATCTTTTTCATCTCTTAAAACATCAAACTCAGAATCAATCAGCTTAGTATCTTCTTTCTCTTCAAACGTATTTCCGCAAACGAATTTCTTCTCAAAATGCTTACATATACCAATGCCGCTTTCCTCTATACATTTACCGCTTATTTCATTACATCCGCGGTTATCTTCCAGTACTTGGCAATAATTCTGTTCACGGCTTACGCATTTATGTCTTTGTTCATATTTCCAGCAGCGGGAATAAGGAAATCCTTCCACTATTCTTTCAGAAAAATCTATGCATACTTTTTCGGTTATCGGCTTACACTCTTCAGCTTCAAATGCATAAACATCATTAAATGGTACAGATAATATTATTAGGATTAAGAAGAAAATTCGCATGTTTCCTCTCGTTCAACTATCTCCCAATCTTTACAGCAATGTTGTTGCGCAATGATTTCTATCCAACCTTCACCGCCGCCTGAAAGTACTACTTCAAATTTGATATTGTTAGCCCCCTCTACTAAAAAAGGCTTTAAATCAATATTTACATTAAATTTCCAATTTGTACTTCTTTCGCAGGCAAAATCTCCAGTGCCGGTATTTACTACTTTATTATCTCTCCACCACTTAATTGGCCTAGCTACAACTTCTAATTGCGTTCCGCTTTCCGGTCCTATATATACTTGTTTCCCATTCACGGTAACTCTCATATAGTCATCATACCCGACTCTAATCAGCTTAAATTCTTCAATGATATTTCTATTTTTTATTTGAAAATTTATTGTTCTCTCTACTTTAAGGCACACCCCGTTCCAAGTATTATTCGAGTCCCTATTTCCGATTATTAGAAAAGGATAATTATAACTCCAATATATATCTTTTACAGGTTCTATACTTCCTTCAACTATTCCGTTGGCATTACAATTGCCGGTATGTTTGCACTTAACCTTCTTAATAACATCACTACATAGCTTCTCTCTTACTTCCCTCTTTTTATTACAAAGATAAGTATACTTAGGGTCAATCTCTACAACTTGTTTAGGGAAGCAGGTGTTTTCCATCATATCATAATATTGATCACAGGTTTTTTCGCTCTTTACTTCGCTCCCTTCTTCCTCAGGCTTACAATCAGTATATCCTCCGGTTAAAAAATCAAATTTTTCATCTGCTTCTTTCACGGTCTTCAATGCTTTATCAAGGTACCCTTTATTATTTCTTATATTATTATCTTCATCCCTTATAAAGCCTGCCTCCTCCATCTTTGTTTCACGCTCTAAAGTTGCCTTTGTACTAAATGTATGCCCTGCTTCACAATCTTGCTTTGTACATATATATTCTTCGCTTTTATCATATACTTTCTCTCGCTTTTTTTTGCCTTCGCCTTCGGCTTGTTCAAGGGGCATATGCATGGCAGGTATATTTGTACCTTCATAACCGATATGGTCTTTCAATGTATTGTTCTCCATATTGGTAAAGTTATTTCCTATTTTTGAAGCGGTTCCTTTAGCGGTTGCTTCGGACTCAAGCTTAAACTTTGTCAGCATTTCTATATCTTGCGATGCATATGCAAACGAAGTATGAAATATAGCAAGTAATAAAATATTAATTCTCATTACCTAACCCTAAATACTCTTTGGATAATGAAGCAGTCTCACCGCTCTCTATAAACTGCTCAAGCGCATATTTTAAGCTGATATTCCCTGTAATTTTATCAAACTTATCTCCTTCACTTACTACAAATGAAGGTACTAAATTTACATTAAATTTAGCAAAAGCTACGGGATCGACATCTACCGCTATACCCTCTTCGTTTAGTTGCTTAATGTATCTTAATGTTTCTTTAAAACTATTGTCCTTTAATCCTCGGATGACTAATCTTGCTCCAACTTTTCTTGCAACCTCGCTTAACTTTAAGAGCTGAGATGAAGACATACTAAAGCTTACAAAGATATAAAGCCCTTCTCTTTCATCTTCCTGATAATCCTTAATTGCTCTATAATCAGAAATCCACCCGTCAACTAGTCCTCCTTCTTTTTTTGTCAAATTGGCGGCATACTTTTTACTGCCTTCCTCCGTCTCTTTAACCAAATTTTCTGCAAAGCTTTTATATTCTTCGGTTTTCTCTTTTGCAGCTGCAATACTTGCTGCGTACTCATGTTTATTTTCTTTAACTTTTTGAGTTATTCTATCAATTGTTAACTCAAGCTCAGTATGATGAAGCTTATTTTTCTCTGCTTTATCTATAGCTTCTTTATATTCATCTTTATCAATGCTATTTTCGGTATGAGCCACGATGCTTTTCATATCTGCAATAGCGAAATTAACCGGCATTAAGCTTAAGACTAATGTCAGGTAAGTAGCGGGTTTCAGAGGATACAGCAATTTCTTTTCCTCCATAATAAGAAGCCGAAATCTTCACTTGTAATTGGGATTTCCTTCTTCGATTCAAAAAAAGTTGTGCTTCTGCCAAACGGTGCGCACTTATCAGGGTCAGGATTAGTCATTTGGTATCTGTAATGACTTTTCTTCATAACTAGTGCTAAATGTTTATCGCATATCTTACTTAAATCACTTGAAGCAGTTTCATGTGCCATACCTTGCCTATGCATTTTATAAATCATCTTTTGAGTTGCATTTAATGTCGCTTGAACCCCGCCTATATGAGCATTGACATTACCGTTCATCGGGTACATCGAACCTTGACATCCCGAACACCAGAATAATGAATCAATCGGTTTTCCTTTGCTTCCGCTTGAAGCCGAAACACAGTCCGCCGAGCATGCAGCTTGTGCAAGCAGGTTATTGAATAAAAATGCCTCAGGATGTAATAACATTGAAAGTTCATCGTCACTTCCGGTCGGATCAATTTCCGTTATCCAAAGCACATCGAAATTTAATCTTTCTAAACAAATAAAATCCATGAATATTTCAAGAATATAGATAATCGGATAAGCATAATAGTGCACATACCACCTGGATATCTGACTACTCGAAGAGGTTGGCCTACCGCCTTGGCTTCTTTCAAATCCCATATCCATTTCAAGGCCGCCCATATTTACAAAACAATACGCCTCTGCCGATATATCAACAAGTCTGGACGGTTCCCAAAATCCTCCCGTAATCCCGGGGGCAGGTACTGTTATCGGTCCAAGTTGCCTTGGACAGATACATATCGGAGAAGAAGGGTTTTTCGTATCATGCAGTTTACTGCCTACTATCTCGAAAGAACCTAACGTTATCGGAAATAAACACTTCCAGCATATATCGGTAATCGGATTTACAAATTCTCCCGTACATTTTTTAGCTAGAGCCGGTTGTGTAAAAGCTATAATTCCTAAAACAAACAAAGTTATTCTTAAAATATTCATTTGTTTTCTTCTCCAATTATACTAATCCTAAGCTTAAGTCCTTCCTGCTCAACAACCGCCGGAACCTCTTTAATCCCAAACTTTTTAGTAATTAGTCCTCCCTGATCAAAGTAAATCCATACTTTGTGTTTTCTCTGAAGTTTAAGGGGGGATCCTTTGGTAAGAATAATTTTAACTTTACCTTCTCGCTTATTTCGCTCTTCAAGTGCAAGTTCAATATGCCGCTCATTATCCCCGTCTATAAATAATAAAGCTTCTCTAAGCGGTATATATTCAAGGGGATTAACCTTTTTGCCCTTAAAATGTATTATAGTTCCGTTATGGTCTATAATATCTCTATCAAGTGTATAGGTAGGATCATAGTAAAAAACCTTATCTTCCTTAGCTTGAATAATACCTTCAACCTGAGGTGGCCTTTCAATATACTGTCTTGTTCTTTCTTTCATATCTTCATTAATTTTATTTAAATCAGCTGAAGCGAGTTTTTTGTTAATAAATTCAATGATATCTTCTTCAGCTATCTCGTATGTATGTCCGCTAATACCGAAATCTTTTGCATTAAGTAATGAAGGAGCTGTTAGATTTGCAATTAATAAAATAAGCCCAAGTTTGTTTCTCACATTAACCTCTCTACACACTGCTCAACCGTAAAGCCTTGCTTTCTCATATTTCTAACTTGCACTACCTCTTCTGCGGTTGTGGAATAAAGTTTTGCTGAGAATTTATCTAACATTAGCCTTCCTATCTGCCAGCTATTATTCTTGTGCCTGATCATAAATTCCGAGTAAGCTCCTTTAAGCCCTGCCAGATCCGTAACTATTGAGATCTCGGCATCATTCATACCAAGCTTCTCTTTAAGCATTAACTCATCTTCACCGCTTGCCGATAAAATTATTCTCCAGTCGGATTGGGATAAAATAGCCGCGGCCGCCGGGCTTCTACTTTCATCAAAATCCTTCATAAATTGGGTAGCAACAATTAAGCAACCGTTATACTTTCTGGTTCTTCTGGCGATCCCCTCAAGAAATGCTTTAATTGCCGGGTGAGTTAATAGTCTCCAAGCTTCATCTATAATAAGTGCAAGCCTTCTCTCTCTTGCCCTCATTTTGGTATATACTAAGAAAACAACCGTGATTAATACCGAGTTTTGCAATACTACACTATGTTCAAGATCGCTAAGCTCAAAAACCGAAAGCATTTGCTCGATATTAAGGCTTGATTCACCGTTAAAATATTTAGCATATCTGCCATTGCTATATGCCCTTAGTACATATGCTATCTTATCTGCTATATCTTTGGTTTGAGCCGTTCTTAAATTAGCGTTACTAAGCAGCTCATCTCGGATGTCGGCAAACCCGCCGCTTCTACCCTTTTTTCTCAGTACCTCTATTACGGCATCTGCCATTACCGCCTTGTAAAGCCCGATCTCTGAGGAAATCGTATCGTTTTTATCAATATTAACCACTATACATAGGATAGAGACTATAAGATCAATAAACGGCTCCTCAAAAAACTCCTTATACTCGTCGTCACTTTCTCCCTCACTATGCTCTTTATATAATGAAAAAGGATTAATACAGAAACTCCCACCCCCGAAGTCTACAAAATCCCCTCCCAATAACCCGCAGATGTTTTGAAAACTCCTGCCGTCATCAAGAATAATAACCTGTCCTCCGAATCTTAAAGATGCAGCCGTATATTCCTGTAACCATACTGATTTACCTGATCCTGACTTCCCTACAACTATTCCGTTGAAATTACCGTTAATGTCATCAGCCGTCTTATAATTATCAAAGAAAAATATTTGTCCTCTTCTGCCGGCAAACATCATAAGCGGACTACCGTAGTTTTGGATATCGGCAAATACAGGAAGTAAGCTCATACAAGTACAGGAAAGTAATTGTGCGGATACTTTCAGTTGATCAAGCATTTGCCAACTCTCACCTATTCCGAAAGGTAATGTGGTTAAAAAACTGTTTACCGTATCATATTTTACTTTTTCAATTGAAAAGTTGAGACGCGCAAAATGATCTATAAAAATTTGTTCGTATTTATCTTCAAGGTTAGAGTTATTTATACATGCAACAATGTACATAACCCCCTTACCGATTCGCTCATTTTGGTTAAGCTTAGCACTTACAAACTGCCAATCTTCTATCTCCTCTATCATTTTAGGAAAAAACATAGGAAGCTTTGATTCACCTTGCTTGGTCTTAATCATACGGTATTTGTCGGCACTTCTTTCCGAGCTTTCTTTACTCTTAAGCTGAAAACCGAAAGTAATATAAAAAGGACACGGGAGCCCGAAACCTCCGTCAAACTGCCCCATTAGATCTACGCTATTTTCTATCCGCCAAGTATCCGGTAAGTCGACTACCTCAAATACTAAATATTTAAATTTTTCGCTTTCGTTAGAAAATACTACACCGTCTTTAACCATCTCCACTTGGTGAGAAGAGCTAAAATATTCCCTTACATCTTCTTTTTTCTTTAAATTGGAGTTTTTATATAAAGTTTTATCAGGGTTAATAAATTCCCCTACCAGACTTGCTAAATCCTTATCATTTATGTTTATTACATCACAGTTAATCCCCTTTAGTCCTTCTCTTATTTTATCTTTTAGTGCCTCAAGTCTATATACCCCTTCTTTAATCCCGGAAGAGGTTTTAGGTTTTGCAATGGAAAAACAAAAATACAGCTCAAAATTTCTCACCACAAAACTGCGCCTTTCTCCTAAAATACTTTCCCAAGAACCTTTCTCAAATAATGCCTTTCTTTCATCTGCAATCCGTTTAAACAGCTCACTATTTGCACCGCTCCTATGCCAATAATCAACCAAATCTCCTACTCTGGGTGAAGCATAATTAATTACTTGCACAATGCAGTCTTGAGGTATTCCGTTATTAATTATCCCTCTTAAAACTTGTTTTGCTCCGTTATCTACCCCTGAAAAATGGCTGGCCTTTATAATACAACTTAAAGTCGTATCATTCTCGAATACTCCGTATTTAGCGTGATATTTACGGTAACTTATAAAATCAAGTAAGCTCGGATCTCTGTATTTTTCTTTATTATCGTTAGCAAATGCCTTCCTTGCTTTATATGAAGAACTAATGCTCTTTATATCCTCTCTTAATTCCCTAAAATATTGCTTAATTGTATTCATTTAATTTATCTCAACTTCCGAAATACTATGCCCGCCTAAAGTATCTTCATTAATCAATACTTTCTTCTTTATGCTTGCTTTGGTGTTTAATATGATTTGCTCTCTTGCAATGCTATCGGCATATTCAAGCGAGCTACACCCGACTCCCTTATCAAGCGGGCAATCCCAGGTACTTTTATAGCCTGAGCTACAAGCAGTCATAGCGAGTAAACTAAGTAAACAGAGTGTTTTACTTTTCATTTTTATCCTCTTCGTTTAAGCTAAACCCTTCAATGAATATTACGTTGACTGCTATTCCCTCATTAATAGAAATCACAGGTTGGTATTGCTCCATTTTTTTAATAAAATACTCTAATAACTTGTCACTGCTTGAACTTACTCCGGCTCCTAATCCCCTAGTTGCTATATCCTGAACTTTTTGCTTATCAGTCATTAGCGTACCGTTAGTAAGAGCCAAAGGTGTTTGGCTTAATTGAGCAACCCCGCTCCCGAATCCCCCTACTATCCCGGCTAAGAAACTTTTAAGAACTAAATCTCCTTCTCTGGAAATTACCTCACCTCTAATTCCGCTTTTACCTTTTGAGGCAATATAACCCTTAACCGGCAGCTCAATAGCCGTACGACCATCCTTAGTACAAGTCATACTCACAGGCTGTAAGGTAACTTTTTCACTTGAGATATTCCCTTTTGCTTTTGCCAAAAGTAAACATCCGATTAGCCTATTAGACTCTATATAATTCGCGCCGTTCCCGGCTGATACTAATTTACCCGTTATCCTCATTAATACTTGATCAGGGTCTGCTTCGGCACTTATTCCAACTCCCGCATCTACTCCTGCAATTATTTTGGCTTCAACATAACTAAGTGCAGGTATATAATCTCCAACCTTCTTAATCTTTTTCTTCTTTATAAATGATTTACTTTCCATATTGTCCTGAGATTGTCTTTTTAAATGTTCCGCCTGGATTTTATTAACCTCTTCTTGAAACTTCCTAACGTATTTTTCCTCTAGTTCAGCTTTTAAGTTAACCATTAATTCGCTTAACTCTTCCTTGCTTACTTTGTCCTTTTCAACGTGCTCTTTAAGCTCTTCCTGCTCTTTTTTGTTTATAATTTGGCCTTGCTTAACTTCTTCAATTTTTTTCTCAGCATCTTCCGTCCACAATTTTTCATTGCTAACGCCGTTTGCAAGCCCTTCTATCTCTATCTTTTTAAATGAATTACCGCTCTCTTCCTGATTAACCTTGAATCCGGTTTTTGATCTCGTATCCGCTTCAATTGCGATGTATATCGCGATTGCTAACAGAAGCAGTAGCAAAGCCCCTAACCTTAATTGTCTTTTTCTTGCTTCTTTTGTATTACTTTGGCTTGCTAGAAAAGTATTCCCAAACCATTCTTTAGCCTTATCAAATATATCCAATATCTTATCCATTATTGCTGCTCTCTGATTTTAATTAAAATAGCTTCTTCACCTGCATTCAAATATTCCTTGTCCAGATATAAGGCAAAAAACCCTTCTTCAACATAATCTTTAAGCTTAAGTGCTAAGCCCGATTTACTAACATTGGTGATAATAATTTTCTGCGCATATAGGTGCTTTCCTATAATTTCTCCGACCTGTTCGAGAAGTAACCCGTTAGTAATTCTTAATTTTTTATATAGTTTTTTAATTGTAAATCCGATGTAGGGCTTAGGTTTGAGAGATATATCTATAATCTTTGCAATCCGACTTTCGTTATCTTTCGATATCTTTTCATTAAAAAAGTTTACTTTATGTTTTTTAACCGGCTTTGGCTTATATTTAACACCGACAAATATTTGGGTAGAAGGGATATCCCTTACATCTAATATAAATTTATAAGTATGACCTAAACTAGTTTTTATAAAGAAGTTAATCGGTTTTTCCGCATTTACTTTTAAATACAAATCCTTACCCGATACGGTATATTCAATCTCACCTCCAATTGAGTGTACGGTATCAATGTTTCCCGCCTCAAATACTATCCGTGTGATTTCCTGCCTTGAAGCTATCCCTACAACAGTATCATTATTTGCTATTGTAAACTTTTGTTCTTTGGTCATTTCAGGGATGTTATTTACTTCAGCTAAAGCTGTACTGCCGTATAAAATACTAATAATTAAGCAGCTAATTTTAACTGTTCTTTTCATTTTTTACCTCGCTAAATGATTTGAGGTTTACTACTCCGCCCCTATTTACAAAGGAGACTTCATACTCCTTAAACTTTCTATCAATCCGACTATTTCCTAAGTATGTTTCCAGATATCCGCTTACTTTTACGTTTAACTCTTTGCTACCTATTTCAAATTTTTGGATATCGTTAAATATATAAAAGTATCCGCGCTCTTTAATATCTAAGCTAAGCTTTTCAAGTTGTGCTTTAAATTCCAGGTAGCTTTTGCTGTCAATTTGCTTTAATAAACCCTGCTTTACATATTCGATGTTTTCTTTCCTAAGTGAAAATAATAAATAAATAATTTGTTCCGCTCTAAGCTTTAAATATTCTTCCGATGCAAAATCGGTTCCGACTACTAACTCTTTATCTAAGCTTGGAACTAAAATGACCGTTTTATCCTGGCTATGTAATTTGACGGCAAGCATAACATTAGAGATAAGCATAGTTGCCATACATAAAACTAAAACATTCCGCTGTAATCTTAACTTACTATTAACTACTTCCATTTCTTTAATTCCATATTCATTTTCCTTTGATGACCTTGTACACCGCGAATAAAATTAACTTCACACGGCAGGTACCAATAAATAAACCTGATTAATCTTCTGGTTATTGATCTGCTTCTGTACCTGGAAAATACATTTGCTCCAATCACCCCTGCCACCATTCCCCAAATCGGTTGGTCAAATAAAAATAACGCACTCCAAATCACCATAAATACCATTAACGTATCAATAGGTATTCCTACACACCTTATCGGATTATCTAATGTCTTTGGAATGCGATAGCTCATATTAACCGGCAAATAACATGTTAACTATGGTGACTGAGGAAGCAAGTAACATACCCACTCCGAAGGAACCTAAGACAAACTTCATTGAAAACCCTGCTACACCCATAATTGAAGCAAATAATATGGAAATAACGGTAATCAATTTACCTGCACTTCCGGTTACCCAACCGGTTATCTTATCAAACATCGATTTGAAGGCATCGACATTATCAGCCGCAAGCCCTATTTCCGGGACAAACAACATAGCAACCAAAGCAACAGCTCCCATAGTTTTAAGGTGCTCATTGTTACTTATACAAACATATTGCTTAACTATTTGATGGTTTGTTTTCTCGCTTAACAAAGCTATTTTTTGCTTTAGCCCTGTAATTAAGCTTGGTGGTTTTTTATTCATATATCCTCTTGTATTAAGTCGATTAAAAAATTCATAAAGAAAAAGTTTACCTTTCTCTTTACAACCCCTCTCCCTTAATTCCCTATAGTTTTTATAGTGAATCTTGTTGCTCATCGTTTTTCTCCTCATTATGAAAGGTTATAAGATCGATGATTAAGCTGATTGCAGCTCCATATGCCTATAATATTAATTAAAATTAGTTTTTCTCTTGCAGTTGCCCGGAAACTAGGCCGGACATTAGCCAAGCTTGCTACAACTATTGGAGACATAGTTAGTAATATCAAAATATGCTTAAAGTACCGTTGTTGAGCATTTGTAAATTCTTTTGCCTTGGATTGTCGGTTCATTGTATACCGCCTTCTAGGTTATTTTGAATGAATACCGTCTTTGTATGTGCCGATTGAAATTTGTTTTTAGGATAGTATATATCCTTGCTACTCTTTCTTTGCGTATCACTTGATATCTTTGTTATATTAATAGTAAGTAATAACCCGTCTTCCGGGGAATTTGCTAAGAACACCTCAGGGGGCAATACCCTAACCGGCATATAATCCAGTTCACCAAATAATTTTACTTTTCTACCTTTCTTTAAAAGTTCTTGAGCCGGTTTAAATAACTCTTTATTCCAAATGAATGCAGTAAATCTCCTCTCTCCATGGGTAAGTTCATCGGTATCAAAGTCAAAGCTTATTCTCTTACTAACTTGTACTCTAGATAACCCAAATTTTTTCCCGCTCTCGGTACGTTTAATTTCTATTCCTTGAATAATAGTCCCGCAAAGTTGAATATATGCTCCACTTATTACCATAAACTTGCTCCTTAATTTTATGCAGCAGTAAGGGATAAGCATCTGCTGCTTTTTTATATTTATTGAAATATGTAAAAACTAAGCTGTTAACTCTTCAGGCAATATTTCTTCTTGTTCTTCGATAGAGGTCTCTTCTTCTACCTCAGACATCGAAGTTTCTGCCAGTACTGCTATTCCTGATTTACTTTTAACTAGGATGATGTTGTGGGATTTTGTTCCAGGTGCAGTTGGTTGAATTACATCTAATTCCCCTATTAAGAGAATTTTCTTGCCGGTCTTAAGAAGAGGCTCCATTTTTACTAATAAGTGCTCATTCCAAACAATTGCTTTATACCACTTTGCAATGGACTTAGGTGCACCATTTTGAGATGAAGACTTTACCTTTTTATTTACAGCTATAGATAAAACCCCATAGGGTTTACCCTCTCGTGTAGATCTGATTTGTATATCACTACCTAATCTACCAAGTATTTCTACATACGCTCCGCTTCGCATAATTATCTCCTATATATCAAACAGTAACAGTTTAGCATTACCGCCATTTTTACTTGCTAATTGCTCGGAGATCTGATAGATTGGAATTCGGATATAAAGGTCTATCAGACCTCTAGATAGAGTGGTTAGATCCAAACTGATCACTCTATCTGAAATTTTTATTTAATTAGCGCTATCAGTGCGCTGTATATAACGCAACTACCTGCTCGCTATATAATTATACATGAGCTTTATATACACCGCAAGTATTTTTATATACATTTCTTATAATTATGATAAAATATATTTTCAAAAAAACTATTTATCAGTAATGAGCGTCTTTGCAAATAACTTAAAAGCCCAAGTGCTTAATAGAATGAAGGAAAAGAACCTTGGCCCGATTGAGCTCGAAAAAAGAGCAGGCTTAAATCGCGGTGCTGCGACGAATATAATTCATGGGCGTTCTAAAAATCCAACTCTTGAAACAATTTCGTCAATTGCAAATGTTTTAAACTGTACAATCGATGAACTCTTAGAAGATCCGGAAAAAACTGTAATAAAAGCTGTTAAAAAACAAGATATCCAATACGAAACATTAATTGATCTATTTTACCAAGTATTAGATCATACTGTACTTTGCATAAAGAATTTAAAGCAGGACCTATCTCTAGACCAATTTCTAGATGTATTAAAAGAAGGATATGTCTATTCCCTTTTAAAAAATAACAAACAGGTAGATAAAAAGTTTATAGAATGGATTATTGATAAAAATGCTAACCTTTATTAACCTGGTAGCCTCGAAGTATTTAAGTATATAAATAAATTTTTCTGCTTCTATTAAAATAATATCTATATATAATTTAGCTTTATATCTGATGTGAAAATTTTAGGTAAAACTTGTCATTACAACACCTTAACTTAAAGGATTAACTGCGCAGTATATTTTTATGTTATTTTTATTTACATTAATTGATCTTAATAAAAGAAATATAGTATTGTTCACCAATAACTTTATTAACAGAATATAAATGTTTCTCTAATTCATTGTAATTCGGGTATATTATTTTTTCGTTTTCTAATTTTACTACCTGGTAAGCTTTGCTATGTAGTTTTTTAATTAACTTAGTATCACTTATTCTATCTTTATATTCATCTATCATAACTTCTAACTGATCGTTATTTTGAACAAAAAAGATAAAATTTTCTTTCTTGTCATTAATTAAATAATATATGCCTGTATAATCAATTAAATAACATTCTGTAACATTGTTTTCTTTACATACTTGATAAAAATATTCTTTAATTAATGGGTTGCCTACAAAATAAAAATCAGGATCATATTTAATCAATGAATTTAAAGATGGAAAAAGCCCTGTAAAATAGTGTTTTATCTGATCTTTCAATTTTTGATTTAACTTTAAAGCAAAATTTTCTTTATAGTCCTTTTCTAAATAATCGTCGATTAAGTTACCTTTTAAATCTATAGCTTCTCTTGGATCTAATCTACCAGTAAGCAATATTTTTCTAGCGTTACAAAACTCACTAGCTTGCTTAAACAAATCTACACCTGATATGTATGGCATATCATAATCGCATATTATAGCAGAGATCAGATTATACTTGTCCTTGTTTTCAGCTAATTTAAAAGACTTTTTGAGGTCGATTTTAAGCTCTCGGATAGAAAAATCATATTCTTGGTATTCAGCTATGGAATCTGGAATATCGAGTTGTGAGTGGTCGACTATAAATTTTAAAGCTTTTTGGGGAGAAGTAAAAAAATGCAGCCTATTATGATTTTGTTCTATCATAGGCTCTAATATCTCAAGAATTCCTGCATCATCATCTATAATTATAATATTCGTTGGCCATGAGAATGGGATCATTTTTATCCTCTATTGTTTAAATGTTTTGGAAAGTAAAGTATAAATTTTGTATAAACCCCATGCTTTGATTCGCACTTTATATCTCCCTCATGTTTTTTCATTGCTTGATTACAAAAATATAAACCTAAACCGGCTCCATTTCTTTTAGTAGTATAATAACTTCGAAATATTACTTCTTCCATATCGGGAGGAATCCCTGGCCCGTTATCTTCCACATAAATAATGTTATATTTATCATTAACTCCAGTATTTATTTTTATAGACCCGCCAGGTGTATTTTTTAAGTAATAAATAGCATTATTCAGAAGATTATATAGTAAGTGATAAAATAGAGATTTATCAACATTAAGTTTAAAATTATATAAACAATTGATCTCGATCATTTTCATTTCCTCTTCCGATTGGAAAGGGTAATTGCTCATAATATCATTCAATAATTGGTTAATTGGCGTCTCCTCTAACTCTGTTATAATCTCCGCTCCTTGAAGTTTATAACTAATCATTTCTATTGTATTTCCTATATACTTCAGGTTTTTATAAAAATCGTTTTGTATACCTTCTAAAATATCCATATTATTTTCGTTAATAACTTTTTTAAACCTATTATTAATTGATGAAAATCTTAATAATGGTGTTTTTAATTCATGCGTAATCATTCCGCCTAAATTTTTAGCAATGGTTATTCTTTGCTCGTCGGTTTCTTCACTTCTTTTTTTAAAAAACATATTTAAGAAGAACACAAAAGCTAACATATATATAAACCACGTTACTCCTTCCGTATTACTTATAATATTGTTATTTGGGATAAATAAAATGCAGAGAAGTGTTAGAAATATACCTGTATATAGCAGTATTAAAAACATTATCCAGTTTACAATTACTGATAATATAAATATTGAAAGTAAAAAAGATATAAGACAATTTGTGTTAAAATTTGTTATATATAAAATATAAAAAGGCATTATTACTAAACTAAATGTTATAGTAATAAACCAGAATAAAGATTCATATTTTTTAATATCCTTATTTAATTTATCTTTTAATAAAACAACTACGCATAATATCCCAGATATGAAAGCTAAAATAATACTTTGAACATTAGTTTCAACAAAATTTGTAAAGTACCTAGCAATTTGGTTTATTAACATAAAAATCGCAAAACCTTGATATGGTATACTATCTTGTTCGGTATTTCGATCACAAAACTTTATTAAATCGAGGTTAGATATTTTTAAAATAAACTTTTTAAATCTCTTTTTACCTGAACTAAGAGATGTTTTTGGCACTATTAAACATCTTTCAACATTTTTTGCTTTTTGAATGGCAGAATATAAAAGAAAAGTGCTTATGTTTGCAACCACGCTTGGAATAGTACTATAAATATATGTTTTATCTTTTAATTTTAAGACTTCCCACATAATAAAAACAGATAATCCCGCTGTTGCCCCATATATAAAAGATTTGTAATTTCCTTTTATACCAAATATTCCAAGCAACAGCGGGGCTACTATAATTGGCCCCCAAAAATTAGTAGCATATATTGCTAACTCAAATATATTTTTAAAATTTAGTGCTATTAAAGCTG
This sequence comes from Holosporaceae bacterium 'Namur', assembly GCA_014116815.1. Taxonomy (GTDB): domain Bacteria; phylum Pseudomonadota; class Alphaproteobacteria; order Rickettsiales; family Midichloriaceae; genus Jidaibacter. The sequence continues at coordinate 11,364 of JACGYV010000012.1, read as the reverse complement.
CTAAAATACCTACAAAAACAGTTAAAATCCTTGTATATAATAATTCTTTTTTAGTAGATAAATTTAATTTGAGAGGTTTTGCAACATCATTAACCAAGCTTATACTTATCATATTTAAGTAAGCATCAGCAGTAGACATAAGAATAGAAAGAAGACCTATAATTACTAATCCCTTTATTCCAATAGGCGTTAAAGTGTTTACCAACTTGAGAAACGCATGGTTAGGATCTATTGAGGGGTAAAGCTTTAATGTTATTAAGCCTATAAATCCAGCAATAGTAGTAAATATAAAATCAATGATTGCAGTTGATATAAAAGATTTTTTTATTTGATCAATATTTCCTGCCATTAACATTCTTTGTACAAAAGGAGGAGATAATAATGGTAAGGCCATGTACAAAAAAACGAAAAAGTATTTTTTAAACATGTCTGAACTAGGAAATATAGTTTTTTTATCCCATGGTAGAGAACTAATTAGCTCTTTATATCCTCCGACTTCCTGAATCCCTATACTTAATATAATGGGAATAGTTATTATTATAATTATAAATTGTAAGACATCAGTATATACAATAGCTTTTATACCACCAAATGCCGAAGATATGGTAACTATTAAAGATCCAAGAATTATTGCAAATTTTTCATCTATATTAAAGAAATAACTTGATATATAACCTAATGCTAGAACTTGCGCCGCCATTCTTCCGGTGCATAATAATGCTCCTGATATGCCGGTAATAATTCTCGCGTTTTCACCATATAGCCTCCCCATTATCTCACCTACTGATACAAACCCAAAAAACCTTTCCATTCTAGGAGCTATAAAATAGGCTATTATAAGCATCCCCAAGCTTACACCATACTTAGCCACAATAACAATTATTCCAAATTTATAAACTTCCGTTGAGGTTCCAAGCGATGATCCACCACCAACCAAGGTCGCTATAACGGTTATAGCAAGAATAACACCTGAAATATTTCTATTGCCAACTGCATATTCTCTTAAGTTTTTAATTTTAGTGCCTGATATTACACCTAATATTAAGTTTGAAATTAAAAAAATTATTACAATAGAGATATCTAAATACATAGGGTATTTTGTTCGCGGTTACATCTTATATTTTTTAATCTTTCTAGAGTTAAGCTGTATTTAAATCTTTCCGCTCCAAATTTTTCAACAACCTCACTTAATTCAAAACCACAAAATTGCAGAATTTTGTTTGAAGCGAGATTGTCAGGTCTTGCATAAGCAATAATTTCATTAATTGTTTCAATATTACTTACTGAGGTAATATAAGGAATGAATACATTTGTAAGAGCAAAAGCCGCCTCCTTAGCAAAACCCTTGTTCCAAAATTTTTGATGAAAAAGAAACCCAAGTAAGCCAGTATTGTCACTTCTTTCAAATGATGAGATAAAAATATTACCCATAAATTCGTTAGTTTCTTTATCAAATATTGACATACTGCTATAAGGATTTTTTTCTTCCCACCTTTTTATATTAATATCTATCATTATTTTTATTCTTTCTGGATTACGGATATTTCCATCAGTATATTTTTCCATAACTTTTTCATCCCCATATAGAGATATAAAATTATCTAAATCATTTTTAAAAGTTTGCCGAATATATAATCTTGCAGTCTGTATAGAATAAATTGGATCGATTGTTACTTTACATATTTCTTTTTCAAATGTTTTATTTAACATACTATCCATACCTTTTTAGTTTATTTTTAAATCATATTTATCATCTTTGTATTAATGCTATGGTATTAGTTACTGAGAGAATTTTCATAATCAATTATGTTTTTTAAACTATAAAGAAAATTATCTTTTACTTTCTTCCTAATAAGGATTTATTTTCATATTATAAATAAATTTTTATTTAATTCTACTTAATTTTTTAATTTAATATCTTCTTATTTGATATTCTTATATTAAATATTATTTATATTATAGTATTTAATTAACACCAATATTACTTATCAATATTACTTATAATTTGATTAGCATTTGATTCTATGCTGATTTGATTGTAATTTATTACTATATTTGATGAGCTATTTGTACATATATGACTTTTAGCTTCATTAATAAAAGCTTCTTCACTTTTTCGTATATAATGATGCAACTTAAATTGGGTATATACATATTCAGCAAATGCCATCTCCCAACCTTGCCTTCTAAACTCTTCCTTAAAAGGATCTACAACTTTGTATTCCTGTTTATCACTAAACATGTATTCTTCAAATTCTTTCCTCCCCTTCTCTTCCCCTGCCCTACTCCAACTATCTTCTAGCTCAGCTAACGCCTTACTTCTAAGTTCATTCGCTATTTTCTGTACCTTTATTTCTATAATCTCTTCTTTCCTTCTTTCTTCTGCCTTACGTTTATTCTCTTCTCTAAACTTTATAATTTCTTTTTCCCTTATCTTCTCTCTTTCCTTCTCTATATCCGGTACCCTATCCCCTACCCCGTATTCTCCTGCTAATATCTTCATTGCTGTCAACTCACATATTACCCAATCAAAATATGCCTTAAACCCTGCCTTCTTTTCTCCCATTAAAAACTTACTTGAGTTTACTTTTATACATAGCTCTTCCCACCTACTCATGTCTTTTTCTACTATTCCTTCCCATAAGCTAATTAGCTTTTGTCCCCTGCTATTAGACATTATTGCTTTATCTTTCTGGTTTAAAAATATTTTGTTCCATATTTCTATCATTTGGTTACAGATATCAGTTCCTTCTTCTGATATCTCTTTCTCTACTATAACGGTCTTTTTATCTAATGTTTTGAACATATGATTGTGTGAAGGTATTGTTTGCATAACATCTTTAAAACTTTCTTTTTCAAAAGAATTTAAATTTTGTCTGTCTGGTTTTCTAAACCTTGAACTAGTTTTATTATTATTAGAAAGAAAGTTAGTATTATGGTGGTTATTATCTGTTAACCTATTAATGATTGTGTCAGATTGACACAAAGATAGTTCAAATTGTTCTGAGCTAAAATTTTTTTCAGGCATGAAATTTTGTAGTATCTCAATAAGCTTAGTGTAATCAATTGAATACCACTTGGTATGGTCTGATTTACATGCATTAAGTTTTTTAGATAAAATGATGCCCTGCTTTTCTAAAGAATAAAAAAATCTTTTAATTTTAGAGATAGACCAATAAGCAAACTGCTTACTCCAATCATTAAAGGTATTATATACCCAAACATTACCATCGATTATTTTACCACATTTTTGCAGCCAGTAATGAAGTTGTTGTATGATGATTGCCTGTTCCAGGCCTAGTTCCTCAGCTAATTGAGGGATAATAATTTGTGGATGAAAATGCTTTTCTAAAAGCTTTTCATATATGGTCATTTTGGTCATGACATATGTCTCCTTTAAAACAATAAAAATTTGTTATAAAACATAGACTACGCTTGACCTTATAGTATTAATATAGTACTATAAATTTAGGATTAAGCGGCATGGACGTAGTCTGTGCCCTTTTTTATAAAACTATCTCAATTTATACTCTCAATAACCCTTCTTAACCTTTCTTAAATATTTACTTTATATTAGGTATAACATATTAATTTGATGTTGCAACCTATTTTATAAAAAATTAAAAATTAAGTTGCAAAGCTAAAATAGTGATATAAATGATAATATAATAATATTTAAATACATATCTTCGCGGCCGCGAAGATATAATAAAGTTTTAAATAATAAAAAGAAGGATTGCATGGTAGATTATAATGTTGAAGGTATAACGCAAAGAACTATGGCGCAACTTGCTAACGTTTCTCAGTCAGCGGTGAGTCGGTATTTATCTACTAATAACATATTACCAATAGAAGAAGGTAATCATAGAAATATGAGATATAATATTGCGCATGTCAGGCAAGCTATAAGAGCCCTTTTCGATTTAGATAAAAAAATAATTAAAAAAAAGCATTCATTTTATAATTTTAAAGGAGGAACTGGTAAAACAAGTATATGTTTCCAGGTTGCTTGCCACATAGCTTTAATGGGTTTCAATGTCCTAGTTATTGATGCAGATCCTCAGGCACATCTTTCTGTATCTTTTGGTTTAGCCAATGATGAAAATCTTACGTTATATGATTTAATTATGGGTAATCAAAAGCCGGAAAATGTTATTCATACAATATTTAATGGTTTGGATTGTATACCCTCAAATTTATCTTTAACAAGGTTAGAAACTGAGATTTCTCAACTTCCAAAAAGAGAAGAAAGACTAAAAATTGATTTAGAATCTATAGAAAATAATTATGATTTTATATTTGTAGATACTAACCCAACTATAAGTATATTAAATAGAAATGTAGTAACTTATGTAGATGTGCTAGATATAGTATGTGAGACGCAGCCATATAGTTTAAATGGATTAAAGTTATTAATGGAGGATTTAAATAGATTTTGGCATCATATGCGTATGGCTCCAAAGTTAATAAATATTATACCTAATAAGTATGAGGACAGGACAACAAATGCTGCTGAAGCAATGACTGTTCTTAAAATGTATTATTCAGAATATATTAAAGAAAATTTTGCAATTAGAAGAAGTGAAGATATAGTTACCTCAGCCAAGATAGGTAAGCCTTTAGCATTATTTGCTAAGAAAAATTCTATTGCAGTTGAAGATATCACAGAGTTAGTGCATTATATTATAAATATTTCTTGTTAATATATAAGGATTGTAAATGGGCAAAGTAAGATATAAGGAAATTTCTGAGTCATTATCAAAACTAACTAAACCTGAAGTTAACTTTGGAAGGTCAAGTATAGGTTTAGAGAAGAACGTAGGTGAATATTATTATATTGATGTTAATGATCTAATACCCTTTAAAAACCAAGCCAGAAAACATTTTCCGCTAGAAGAAATTGAGTCATTAGCTCAATCAATTAAACAACATGGAATTAGACATCCTCTTACCGTGATTCCATATGATGGTGAGAAAGGTAAATATGAGGTAGTAAGTGGTGAAAGAAGACTAAGGGCTGCTAAAGTAGCCGGGTTGGATAAGGTGCCATGTATTTTGCTCAAAGATAAGAACTTAGCTGAAGAAATTGCAATTATAGAAAACATACATAGGCAAGATCTTCACCCAGTTGAATTAGGAACTGCTTTCAATTATTTGCTTAAAAATAAAATATTTGAATCTCAATCTCAGTTAGCTAATAGGCTATCTATAAGTGAATCAAAAGTCTCAGAATTATTACAATATTCTCAAATGAGTTATAATCTTAAACAATTTGCTGTAGAAAATAATATAACTAATAGAGATAAATTAAGAAAGCTAGCTAAAATGGAGAATAAGAAACTAGGTGTTGAAGAGTTGCCCGAGGTATTAAAATCTCTTAACCCAACAAAAAACTTTTCCATTATAAGATTATCTTTCAATAATGGCAATATTATTTCCCAGTTAAACGGCGTAAAAAAACTTGATCATGGTCAGAAAATGAAGCTTAAAGAAGAATTAAATAAAATTATTGAGCACCTAAAATAATATGCTTTAAGATATAGGGTTAACTTTAAATACAATTTTGTAGAATGAAAAAAAATCATAAGTATGCAATGGGTCTAACCTTTATAGGAATGATAGGATACTTATTCCAAGGCAGTTTATACGGAGAAGCCAAAATTACTGACGGTGATACAATAATAATAGGTAGCCAAAAAATACGTTTATATGGAATAGACGCACCGGAAAAAAACCAGAAATGTAAAACCAAACAGGACAGGGAGTGGCAATGCGGAATAGAAGCAAAGGATTATCTAGCTAAGATAGTTGATCAAAACAAAGTATTTTGTTTCAGTAAAAGTAAAGACCGATACAGAAGAGAGGTCAGTATCTGTTATAATCATAAGTTTCAAAGTATAAATGCCGAGATGGTAAGGAACGGATATGCGGTAGCATATACTAAATATAGCAAGTTATATATCAATGAAGAGCAGCAGGCTAAGCAAAAAAAGCTAGGGATATGGGCTGGGACATTTACAAAGCCTGAAGAATATAGAATGAGAAAAAAGCCTTAAATTCTAAGAATACATATATAATTGGAAGTAGAGCAGGGGGTATTATTAATTTCTTCCACTATAAAGCCAAGCTTAATATAAAAATTAACAGTATTGATATCTGCTTCAGCCTGTAAAAAGTTTAAATTGTATTTTATAGGTAGAGTTTTTATTATTTTTGAACCTATACCTTGGCGTTGATATTGAGGTAATATTTTAAAGTGTTTGATAGTACCTGTATTATGCAACACCTCCAAGCCTATAGCACCTATAAGCTCATTATCTGATTTAATGCCGAGCAATTCGGAGGAGCTATTAATTTTATAATCAAATATCATATCTTTATAAGTCTGAAGTGTAATGGGACAATTTAACAGTGAAAGCAAGATATTAGGTATAGGGTAGGGCAGGCAATCTATCTGAGGTTTCAAGTCTATAAGGGATATATTATTCATTTAATATAAATATAATTAAATAAGTTCTTAATAAATTATTATAGCAAAAAAGCACCATATCTATCAAGAAAGCAATCAAATTTTTAAATATTAAATAATATTTTATATAAAATATAGTATAAATTAACCATTTATTAACTGTTAGTAAGGTATATTTAGTTACTAAGGGTGAATAAGGAAGAGTTTAATATGCTAAAGTATGAACATAGAGATAACTTTTACGCACAAGAAATCAAAGCTTCTGTTGAGAATAAAAAAGAAATATTAGCATTTCTAAGAAACGAGCTTCCAAAAGAAAACAAGGAATCTATTACTACCCTTGCCAAAAGGTTAAGATACTTTAAACCTGCATTAACGTTTGCTGCAATTTATGTAACAAGTAGTAAGACCTCTATTGAAGAGTTTATAGCTAAATATAGCATTCATGAGAGAGTATATAAAGAATGTACAGATGAGATAGCTTATCCTCTAATTTACAGTATGTGTTCTAAGGTATTAATTGATTTTATAGAAGAGAAGAATAGGGATGCATATGAAATACTGTATGTAGGTGCTTATCTCGGACAAAATAATATACCTGATAAATTACTTATATCTTGGTTTGGATCTAAATTCTGTATTGAAGAGAGTATAGCCGAAAGAAGATATTATTTGGCACTTGAAAGCTTAGAAGATTGTAAATTAGTACAGAAATGTAATAACAACTTTAGTATCATTTTCTTCATTCTCCAAGATCAAATGAAAGCAATATGCGAGATTATTGAAAAAAGGCAGGAAGAGTTTCTAAAAGAACTAAGCAATGTATTTTGTAACACCATAAATGTTGAGCTGAATAAAGATAAAAAGGATTTATCATACTTAGAAATGTTACTTCCTCATATTAATATAATTAGTAAATATTTAAATGCGTTGATAAAAAAAGTTTAAGCTCGCTTTATATTGTGGTTGGTAACTATTATTTTAAGGCATGTCAGGATTATAAAGGTATATTAAAGTATTATATTAAAGCAGAATCCGTACAAAGAAGAATTGAAAAAACATCCAGTTCAGAGCAAGCAGAATATGCTGATCTTATAGATGGCATAGGGATAACATTACACCACTTGGATAGAAAAGCCGAAGCATTGGAATACCATAAAAGAGCGATGGAGATTAGAGAGAGAGTGCTTGGTAAGAAGCACTTAGATTATGCAACATCACTAAACAATATGGGAGGGATACTATCTGATTTAGGTAAGTATGAAGAAGCAATGCTGTATTATAAAGCAGCTTTAAAGATTGCTAAGAATAACCCTAATGAAAGTGTTCTTTATCTGCACAATATAGGGTGTATATATGCCGAGCAAGATAAGTACAAGGAAGCATTAAAACATTTTAGGAAAGCTCAGGCTATAGAAAGAAATAATATGGGAGAAGAAAAGAATTTACATATTTTATATAATTTAAGTGGCTTATATTATCTTCAAAGCAAATACAAAGAAGCTCTGAAAAATATAGGAGAGGCAATGTTAATTGAAGAAAAAAGAATTATTAAGCAATACCCGGAGTATATCACTTTACTCAATAACATAAGCTATGTGATTGCACATGATAAATATGAAGAGGCCTTAAAATACTATAAAGATATTAAAGCTCAAGAGAAAGAAAGTATCTATGCTACCTATCCTCATCATTATAATAATTTGTACCGCATGAGTAGTATATTATATCAACTGGGCAATACTAAGGAAGCATTACTATATATAAACCAGGCTCTGTCTATAGTGGTAAGGATATTTGGTAAGAAGCATCAGGAGTATATTGGTTGTTTGAAGGTAGAGGGAGATATATTATGTGCATTAGGTGAATATAAAAAAGCTTTGGAGTGTTATGTAGAACGGGCGAAGATATTAAAGGAATGCATGGTGAAAAGAATGGTGGTTATGCAAGTGCACTGAATGATCTAGGGGATATATTAGCAATCCAGGATAAATATAAAGAAGCACTAAGCTATCATAAAAAGGCTTTAAAAATAGATGAAGAGGTATTTGGTAAAAATCATAAGTCTAATGCAGAAAGTATACGTAATATAGGGTATGTATTATTAGCTCAAGGTAAAGCTGAAGAAGCATTGAGCTATTTTAACCAAGGTTTGGAAATAATAAATAAAGCCGAATCACCGGGATGGTATATATCCTTTATTCAAAGCATTGGAGAAGTGCTGGAGTATAGGGAAGATTATGAAAAAGCATTAGAAAAATTTGACGAGGGTTTACAGCTAACAAAAAAATATTATTCTGAAGATAAATACCGGGTGTCCTGGAGCTTGGGTCTCAAAGGTAGGGTGCTTTATAAATTGGGTAAGTATAAGGAAGCATTAAAATGTCAGCAACAAGCACTTAATATTAGAAAAAAATCCCAAAAAGATATCTCTCCCGGAATGACAAATAATTTAGAAGATCTAGGAATAGCATATGTTGGCTTAAATAAAATTAAAACTGGAATAAAATATATCAAGCAAGCATTACTGTTTAAGAAAAAGTATTACGGAATGCATAATACAGCTATAGCCAAGTCCTTTAAAGAGTTAGGTAATGCATGTATGAAGTTAAGAGATAAAAGCCAAGCCAAGAAATATTATAACAAAGCGCTTGGAATATATAATAGAGTGTTTGGAGAAAAGGATAAGGAAGTTATAAAGCTAAAAGAGTGTATTAGTAAAATAAACTGATAAGACCCTAGAGTCACAAGAAGAAGTCATTATTTAAAAGATAGAGCTCTAATTGTACGTTGGCAATAGGGAGATGATAAAGTTACAGTTAAAAAATATACCCCAACCAAACGAATATAAGAAGCAGGTAGAAGTAGTGAAAATAGAACAGATCTGATTGAGCTGAGAAGTAAGGGGTACAATTATAATATGAAAAATGATACATATAGCAAGAAAATAATGTTTTTGTTAATCGTCTGTTAACCATTCTTTGGTAAGTTATTTTTACTAAACAATTCAAGCATTATAATATGACGAATATATACCTTAGAGAATTCTTAGATATAAATGATCCTACGTCCCCTTTCATGTATTACATTACTAATAATATAGAAATAAGTAAAAAGCTCTCTAAGCTTTTAAAAATAGAATTTTGGAAGGATAATTTACAACTAATGGTGAATAGCCTAGGGATCGACACTCTGGAATATATAAGCAACTTTAGTGATGCGAATGCAGCTTTAGCTTATCTGCAAACCGTTAGAGACAGCCATAATATATATACAGTAATAGCGGAGATTGATAAATTTCATTTATTAAACGAAACACACCGTAATGTTTTAATAGATTTTGCATCTTTAATATATTTTGGGCTTGATGGAAAGTTTCACGCGAATAAACAAGGTTACTACAGTTATGATGAAGAAGTTTTAGTCTGTAAATATTGCTCAAGTACAATACTTAAGTTTGTAATAAATAAATTAAAAGAGATACGTCAGGTAGATTCACTTAAGGTAAAAGAAATACAAGAATGGCTACAAGAACCGTATTTTGATTCGGCTGAGCAAGTAGTAGCCACTCGTGATTTATTTAATGCAGCATGGTTTGGAGATTTAAAAAGTATAAAAGCTGCAATTGCAAAGGGGGCTAATGTCAATTATATGGAACGTAAGGTAGCTCCTCCTATGTTGATGGCAGTAATAGGCGGTAATGTTGTGATTGTTGAGGAATTACTTAAAGCAGGAGCAGATCCTAATGCTGAAATTAATTATTCCAAAGATATTTATCCCGACGTAGTATTGGATCAAGCAGATAATAACAATGCTATGTTAAATGTTCTTCCAAAAGAAGTTAAAGAAAAAATATTAAAGAGGCAGCAGGAAAAGAACAATATTAAAATAGAACAAACTATTACCACTCCTCTTATACTGGCTTCAGGGCTTGGAAAATATAATATTGTAGAAACCCTTATAAAGTATGGCGCGGATGTAAATAAATTTGCCGGAGAGAAATACCATACGCCATTAAACCAAGCAATTAAAAAAGAAAGACATGAAATAACCGGCTTACTTATAAAACACGGGGCGGATATAAAGGTAATTAATGTAAAAAACGTAAAGGGTGAAATGAATGTTTCCCCTTTACTTATTTTATCCCCTACCGGCAATTCGGAAGTTATGAAATTAATTATAGATGGTGGGGCGGATGTAAATGAAAGAACAATATTTGAAGCAACTCCGTTAATTCAAGCGAGTATGTTTGGTCATGTTAAAGTAGTAGAGTTACTGCTTCAATACCCTGTTGATATAGATGTCAGGGATAAATTTGGAAAGACTGCTTTAATATGGGCAGCTGAAAAAGGTGACTTAAATATTGTAGAAGCACTGGTAGCTAAGAAAGTAGACCCGGATATTATAGACAATGAAGGTATGACGGCATTAATGATAGCTGCCTTAAAGGGTTTTGACAAAATAGTTGAAGTACTTATAAAGCACGGAGCTGATGCGGATATAGAGAGTAAGTACTGGGGCTCGGCACTAATGATAGCAATATCAAAATCCTTTGCTAAAATTGCTAGGATAATTATGCCTAATGTCTTAGAGGTTGATAAAGAATTTTATGACGGTTCTACGGCTTTAATTAAAGCCGTAGAAGTTAGAAATGAAGAAATAGTTAAAGCACTATTAAAGCAAGGAGCTGGTCCTAATAAACAAAATAGATATTTGAAGTGCCCTTTAGCTATTGCGGTATCAGACACTTTAAAAAATAGTAAATCTAAAAAGGAAATAGTTAAGTTACTTTTAAAGTATAATGCAGATCCTTATACTTTAACTTTTAAAAACATAAACTGCTTTGATAAAGCGGAAGAAGCAGGAGATATAGAAATAATAAAGTTACTGGATGC
>JACGYV010000071.1 GCA_014116815.1 Holosporaceae bacterium 'Namur' | reverse complement strand
TTACTCAATTATTTCAGCTACGACGCCTGCACCTACGGTTCTACCACCTTCACGGATAGCAAACTTAAGTCCCTTGTCCATAGCAATCGGAGATATTAACTCAACCGTTATAGCCGTGTTATCTCCGGGCATAATCATCTCCACTCCTTCAGGTAACGCAATAGAACCCGTTACATCAGTAGTTCTGAAGTAAAATTGCGGCCTATAGTTACTAAAGAACGGTGTATGTCTTCCACCCTCATCCTTGTTCAGTACATATATCTCAGCCTTAAACTTCTTATGCGGCTTTATAGTTCCGGGCTTAGCTAAAACCTGCCCTCTCTCTACATCTTCTTTGCCGATACCGCGTAATAACACGCCAACGTTATCACCAGCCTGCCCCTGATCAAGCAACTTACGGAACATCTCAACTCCCGTACAGGTCGTCTTAACATTAGGCTTAAGACCTACTATCTCAATCTCTTCTCCAACTTTAACCACACCCTGCTCAACTCTCCCGGTAACTACAGTCCCTCTTCCCGATATAGAAAATACATCTTCAATCGGCATTAAAAACGGCCTGTCAACAGGACGCTCAGGTAACGGTATATACGCATCAACCTGCTTTAACAACTCCCTGATCGCATTCTCCCCAAGCTCCGGATTACTTCCGTCAAGTGCACATAATGCAGATCCTCTGATAATCGGAATATCATCACCCGGATAATCATACTTGCTTAACAAGTCTCTAACTTCCATCTCCACAAGCTCCAATAACTCGGGGTCATCCACCATATCTACTTTATTTAAGAACACTACAAGCGCAGGTACACCAACCTGACGCGCCAATAAGATATGCTCTCTCGTTTGCGGCATAGGTCCGTCAGCCGCGCTAACCACCAGTATCGCTCCATCCATTTGCGCAGCACCGGTGATCATGTTCTTAACATAGTCAGCGTGCCCGGGACAATCTACGTGCCCGTAGTGCCTGCTTTCAGTCTCATATTCAACATGCGCGGTATTAATTGTAATACCTCTTTCTCTCTCTTCAGGCGCTTTGTCAATATTATCGTAACTTACAAAATTTCCGAAAAACTTCGTTATCGCCGCCGTTAAACTCGTCTTCCCATGGTCAACGTGCCCTATCGTACCTATGTTAACGTGCGGCTTATTCCTTTCATACTTCTGTTTGGCCAT
>JACGYV010000070.1 GCA_014116815.1 Holosporaceae bacterium 'Namur' | reverse complement strand
TGAAGTTCCCCCTATGAGGTAGACAAAAGTTGTCTATGTCTATTGTTATAATAAAGGTTTTCAAACTCATTAGGAGATAAGTATCCTAAAGAAGAATGTCGACGTTTATTGTTATACCAGCACTCAATATACTCGAATATACCGGTTTTAGCATCATGTAAATTATAGAATTTACAATTTATTTCAGTTTTCAAAGTACTAAAGAAGCTCTCTGCAACTGCATTATCATAACAATTACCTTTAGCACTCATACTACAGCTGATTTGCTTCAAAGCTAAGATTTTCTGAAATTTACCGCAAGTGTATTGGCTACCTCTATCAGAGTGAAATATCAAGCCATGATTTATATCTCTTCTGCTTATAGCCTGGTCAAAAGCTTTGATTATGAGATTAGTATCTATTTTAGAATCTAGTGCCATACCTACAACTTTCTTGGAAAACAAATCCAATATTACTGCCAAATATATCCACCCCAAAGAAGTAGGTATATATGAGATATCGCTAACCCACTTTTCATTAGGTTTATTACACCTGAAATCTTGCTTTATCAGATTTTCTTTTATTTCTCTAAGAGCAGGTTTATGCCTTATCTTATATCCGCCTTTTCTTTTTGCCTTAATATTATGTATTCTCATTAAGCGCTCTACTCTTTTCCTGTTTACCTTTTCTCCTTTTAATCTCAGTTCGGCATAAATCCTTGGGCTTCCGTAAGTACTGCGACTATAGCTATATATCGCCTTAATTTCCGTTACTAACCTTAAATCTTTATCTTCTTTTCTCTCAATCTTACTATTTAAATATTTGTAATATCCGCTACGCGATACTTTTAACATTTTAGCCATCCTCTCAAGTTTAAATTTATCTTTATATTTCTGCATAAATTTAAACCTTTCTACTTTTTCCCTGAAAAGATGGCTAAGGCCTTTTTTAATATTTCTCTTTCTTCTTTTAGAATAAGATTTTCTTTCCTTAGTGCCTTTATTTCTTCTTTATTTAAGCTGCTTTCACCCCCTAAGCTCTCTCTTCCTTTCATCCATAGAGCCAATGTACTCCTAGGTATCGACAAATCTCCCGATATTTCACTATATGTTTTGCCGCTATTTCTAACTAGCTTAACTGCTTCTTCTTTAAATTCCTTACTGTATTTTCTCAGTTTACTCATTCCTTTCCTCGGCTCTTTTATAAGTTAGTATTTACTTATATAGACTCTCTTGTCTACTCAGAAGGGGGAACTTCA
>JACGYV010000069.1 GCA_014116815.1 Holosporaceae bacterium 'Namur' | reverse complement strand
TAAAGGAATGATAGATAGCTTACTGACTAAGGCAGTAGAATATAGAAATATAGATTTAGCTAAATATTTTCTTGAAATAGGGGCTGATCCTAACCCCTTTGGTGCTCTGTATCATGCGGTAAAAATTAACCATAAAGATTTAGTAGATTTACTTTTAAAGTATGATGCCAATCCTAATGTGTATTATGACTATTGTGTCCCGTTAGTTACCGCAGCCTTTTGGGGATATAAAGATATAGTTAAGATCTTGCTGGATCATGGCGCTGATACTAATATAAAAGATCGCTCAGGATGGTCACCTTTAACGTGTGCTATGGGTAATACCGATACTGCTAAAGTACCTGATAGAGAGCGGAGCAGATATAAATATTCAAGATCAGGATAATAACACTCCTTTAATACTGGCAGCTATAGAAGGCAATATAAAGATTGTAAATTTGCTGTTAAAAAAAGGAGCTAATACAGATATAAAAAATACTCAAATGAATACTGCATTGCATTATGCTTCTATAAATGGAAATATACCATTAGGTTTAGCAAGTTGCTGTGGGCATCATGTGATTGTTCGAATGCTCTTAAAAAAATGTACTACCCCTGATTGGTGCAGAGTAAGGGAATATTTTATATTCTTATATGTTATATCAGAGGGATATATAGAGGTGTTTAAAGCCTTGCTTGAGCATGAGCCTAATCTTTGTAATGCTAAGGTAGAGGAAGAGCGAGCTACAGCGCTAATGCTTGCTCTTGCTTCGGAAAACATTGAATTAGTAAAGATACTGCTTCAATATAATCCTGACCTTAACATACAAACTACTACCGGAGAAACAGCTTTACATTTAGCTGTTGAGTTAGGAAATTTAGAAATTGTAGAGATGCTGGTAAGAAAGGGAGCTAATATTTATATTACTAACAAAGATGGTATAAGCCCATTGTTATATGCAAGATGCAATAATTTAAAAGTTATGCAAATATTATTAAAGTATGGTCGTACTCTTGATTAAAAGAAAGCATGTTATTTAGATATATAAAACTGGAATACTCTTATCAAGCACCAAACAACTATATTACCAGAAAAAATATTTTAATATTGTAATAGTTAAAAGCATAAATTGTACAGATTATATTCCTGCCTCCTTACTCTCCCGATCTTAACCCGATAGAAAAATTTTGGGCTAATATGAAGCGATGGATAAAACAGCAAATTAAAGATCATCAGCATTTATACGATGCTATCTCTACCTTC
>JACGYV010000068.1 GCA_014116815.1 Holosporaceae bacterium 'Namur' | reverse complement strand
AGAGTAAGATAAGAAACTCTGATAAAAATAAGAGAAACAATCGGAGGAATGAAATGACAAAACAAACCAGGAAAAATTATACAAAAGAATTCAAGGTAGAAGCATTAAAATTGGTAACAGAAGGAGGATATAGCCTGAGCCAAGCAGCTGAGGGTTTAGGGATTAGCAAAAGCACGATAAGTAAATGGAAGCAGGTATTAAGCCATAAAGGAGATAAGGATTTGGCATTTCCTGGGAAAGGTCGATTAAACCCTGAGGAAGCGAGAATAAAAGGATTGGAAAAAGAGCTAGAAAGAATTAAGCGAGAAAGGGACATACTAAAAAAGGCACTGGCATATTTTGCCGAGGAGCTAAAGTAAAATATGCCTTTATAGAAGAACAAGAAAAGAGATATAGTGTTAGGGAGTTATGCAGGGTGTTTGAGGTTTCAGAGAGCGGATATTATGGTTGGAAAAATAATAAGATCAGTGCTAAAGAAAGGAGAGATGCTTATTTATCGATCAGGATCAAAGAAATTCACCAACTTAGCAGAGGAATATATGGTTGTCCTAGAATCTATGCTGAGTTAAAAGCGAGTGGAGAGAAGGTTAGCTATAAACGTACCTATAGGTTAATGAAAGAGAATAATATCCAAGGTAAGTATAGGCGTAAGTTTAAGATAACTACTAATTCTAAGCATAATAACCCTATTTTTCCTAACTTACTTGAACAGAATTTTAAAGTAGCAGTACCTAATCAGGTATGGGTTGCTGACATCAGTTATTTTTGGACTCAGGAAGGCTGGATGTATTTAGCTGTAGTTTTAGATCTTTATTCAAGGAAAGTAGTAGGCTGGGAAATGGGTGATCGTATGACTCAGAACTTGGTAACTACTGCTTTCCTTAAAGCTTATTGGACTCGTAAGCCTAAAGCAGGCTTAATTCACCATTCTGATAGGGGGAGCCAATATACAGCTCTCAATTTCCAGAAAATACTAGCCCAATTAGGGGTAAAATCAAGTATGTCAGGTAAAGGTAATTGCTTCGATAACGCGGTAGCTGAATCATTCTTTCATACTATAAAAAATGAGTTAACTTTTAATCAATTATTTAAAACTAAACAGGAGGTGAAACATGCTGTATTTGAGTACATAGAGATATTTTACAATAGAAAACGTAGGCATTCTAATTTATATTATTGCTCTCCAACTAATTTTGAGCAATATTACTACTACAAAGTTGCTTAACTACTTCTCCACAAATTCGGGACAAGATCA
>JACGYV010000067.1 GCA_014116815.1 Holosporaceae bacterium 'Namur' | reverse complement strand
AAGAAAAATGACCTAAATATTAACATTGAATCATTAGTGGAGATATTAGAAAAACAATTAAAAAAACACTTTACTAAAGCCAATTAGTTCAGATTCGTCATTTATGGGGGTTCTTCCACAGCCCCCCAAATAAGTAAATTTAACTGACATACCTAAAGAATTAAATATCATAAAGGAAGCAAGGCAGTCATATTGATAAGCTTAGGATCAAAAGAAATCAGCTGCTATGAAAAGAAGGAAACAAGAGAGAAGAAGCAACTCTAAAAAGATAAAATACAAAATAAATAACTGGAGAGAATATAACCAATCTCTGAAGAGTAGAGGATCACTTACAGTATGGGTAAGTAAGGACATAGAGGAGTTATGGTATGCTATAAATGACAATATGTGTAAACGAGGACGCTTAACTTATTATTCTGATTATGCAATTGGTATGATGCTAACATTACGTATGCTACTGAAGTTGCCGCTAAGGCAGACTGAAGGATTTGTTAAGTCTATATTTGAACTTATTAAGCTCGGGCTTGAAGTTCCTGAGTTTAGCAGATTATCTAAAAGAGCTAAAAGTTTGCTTAAGAGAATAAAGTTACCTCAGTTAACTGAAAATGGATACTTGGTAATAGACAGCACGGGCATTAAAGTATATGGAGAAAGTGAATGGCTTATTTTCAAGCATGGAGGTGAAGTAAAAAGAAGAATATGGCGTAAGCTACACATAGGAGTTAGCAAAGAGGGATTAATAGTTTCACGTGTTATGACCAATCATATAACAGATGACCGTAAATGCTTAGAACCATTAATAGCGCAAGCGAACCAAGAGAAGATAGCTGAGGTTTTAGCTGATGGAGGTTATGATGGTAACAACACTTACGGATTCTTAGAAACTCAAAGTATTAAACCGACAATTCCACCCCCTAAAAATGCTAAAAAGGCTACAGAAAAACATAGGTCTGATACAATAAACTATATAAGAGAAAAAGGATACCATGCTTGGTACAATAAAAATAAATATGGCAGGAGAGAAATTGTAGAGAATACCATTGGCCGTTATAAAAGCATTATAGGTGCTAAACTAAGATCCAGAAAATGGGATAATCAAGATGCAGAAACATTACTTGGTTGCTATATGCTTAATAGAATGACAACCCTGGGTATGCCTCAATCGGTAAAACTCTCTTAAATAACAGGGGAAAGGGTAAAATATTGCTTACCTCTGATTTAGGCAACAAAGCCGATTGAAGGGTATTTAACATCCCACCTAAGGGCGAAGGTTTCAAGCGCCATCTCGGCCTCTTGGAGGGTTTTTGCAGTATAAATTTTCTTTAAATCCGCACATAAAGCTTTTCTATCCTTCCAGCTT
>JACGYV010000039.1 GCA_014116815.1 Holosporaceae bacterium 'Namur' | reverse complement strand
GCGTAAGCACTACAACGAAATTAGACCTCATAGCTCTCTAAATTACAAGCCGCCAGCCCCTAATACAATCATTAACTACATGACTTGTCACTAACTAAAAACTGGAACATATTTCGGGGGCTTGACAGGGGCATGACGCAGTAGTAGAGAAATTTATAAGCTCTCCGCTTGTTCAGTTATATATATCTGATATTACCTGTGCTGAACTTTATTATGGTGCATATAACTCTGAGTTCCCTGAACGTAATTTAAGGACGGTAAGCGGTATAATTGGTAACTTGAGCACCGTACCGTTTAACACTAATGCAAGTAAAGTATTCGGTGAGCTTAAAGCGGATTTGAAGAAAAAAGGCGAACTGATAGCCGATATGGATCTAATGATTGCTGCAATTGCAGTTGCCGGTAATTACACATTAGTGACTAACAACATAAAACACTTTGAAAGAATTAAAGATTTAAAATTAGAAAATTGGAGCGAATATGAGTATAAAGCTAAGAAGCATTAGAGATATAATATCTTATATTAGAGAAATATTTGACAGTAGAAATTACCAGAATATTACCTTTTTTAAAGTAGTAGTAACAAGTGTAATAGTAATTATAGCTATATGGTTATTTAGTAGCATATATTTTGCAAACAAAGTTTATAATTTCGTTACCGAGAGAGTTACTACCTTACAAGATAAAGCAAACCATGAAATTAACACTAAAGGAGAAAGCTTAAGTTATTTAGGACATACTCTAATAAAGTATAAAAATGATGAAAGAGAAGCAGCTAATGAAGTTTACCAAGCTGCCCAAAAAAGAAGCAGGTCTGAAAAGCAAAAAGCCCAAGAAGCAGAGCTTAATAGAGCAATGGGTGTAATCTCAAATATGACATATGAGCAGGCAATTTCAGAGCGTGCTCATGAGCCGGTAATGCTTGTTAGGTACTTGGAATCTTGTAATGCTAAGGTTAATAGATGGTTATCTCAAAGAAGTTTAGTAGTTCAAACTAAACTCAAAGTATTAGAGAAATATAAGCAAGAACTGGCAACGAGAACGGATTGGGATAAAGGAGAAAAAAGAGCTAAAGAAGATTATATAAAAGAATACGGGAGTATAGATCCGAATATAACAATATCGCATTTACTAAAATCACTAAAAGAAAAGCAACCTGAGGAGCTAATGCTTGAAAGCCATACCTTAAATGGGCATAGCGACACAATTGAATCATTAGAAAAAATGCATTTTTGCATGAATAAAAGTGAGGAAGTATTAAAAGCACTTTACTACTTTTGGTATGATTATGCGGAAACAAATAATTCAGGGTGGAATTTTCAAAAGCTTCAATCTATAGCTAATAATTTGCAACTAGGGCAGAATTTAGACTTTAGCGTAATTAACATTATAACTGACGAAGCTCAAAGATTTAAAACTATTCCGGGCTACCGAGATTCTCGTCCTTTAGAGTCTATGAGAGAAGATATTAAAAAAGGGTGGCATAAAGATAGCATAAGTCTGATAATGGCTTTCTTTGCAGAAACAAACGACAAATTAGCTCAGCTTGATCCAAATAACATGGGATTTAAGACCAATGCATTCCAGTTTAGAATGAGAGAATATAATCTATGGAAAGCTAAGTGGGATGAAATGCATTCTCCTGTTAAAGCTAAATAAATACAAAGTAATATAAAAAACTCGGTAAAAGATAATGAGTAATTTAGTACGCGGTGGTCAGATTACATTCCACTCATTAAGAATGCTTGTACAGCTAATGAAGCCTTTAACTAGGTGGGTTATTATAATGTGGGTAATTTTAACTTTAGGTCTACTTGCTATAAGAATGCATCCAACACAATTTGAGTATACTTCTGCATACTTTAAAGCTCAGTTTTATTCTGCTATTAAAGCTCAAGAAGAGCCTGTATCTATGGGCAATAAAAAGATAAAAGCAAAACACATATTAAGGAGCAGCTTAGCAAAGTATCATACTGATAAAACTATAGAAATGGCTAAAGAATCAGGGTTTATTATATTAGTAGTTGTAATGCTTTGTTGGACTGCACTTATAGTTTATTTTGTTATGAAAGGGTATAAGTTAAAGCAATCAAGCTTCATTCGAGGAAGAGAGGTAGTTTCAGCTAAAGAGCTAAAAAGAATCATTCAATCACATAACAAAAGCCAAAAGTACAAAGCATATAGTTTAGGAAGCATTCCATACCCGGCATATACAGAAACAATGCATACATTAATTACCGGTAGCACAGGAAGCGGGAAAACCATTCTTATAAGTGATTTGATAAACCAAATAAAAGCTAGAGGAGATAGAGCAATTATATTTGATAAAATGGGTTACTATACGGAAAGGTTTTTTGATGAAACGCAGGATGTACTACTTAACCCGTTTGATAAAAGGTCTCCAACTTGGAGTATTTTTAAAGAAGTGAAGCAAGCTGCTAACTTTGACTCAATAGCAGCAGCTTTTATACCGATAGAAAAAAGTACCTCAGATCCCTTTTGGATTAAAGCAGCAAGAACAATATTTACAGAAGTATGTAGCTCATTACATAGTAAGGGAGGAGTTTCTAATGAAGAATTAGTAAACACTTTACTCAAAAAGAATTTAAATGAAGCGGCACAACTTGTAAAAGGTACGGCAGCACAAGCAATTATTGATGAACAATCACCTAAAACCGCTTTGAGCGTAATGTCTGTACTTTCTACTTACTTAAAATGCTTAACATTTTTAAAGGATGAAAACGAAATATTTTCCATTAAGGATTGGGTGTTAGATCATGACCGAAAAGGTTGTGTATTTATATCTTCTACCGGGCAACTACATACAGCTCTTATGCCTTTAATTTCTGCTTGGATTGAGATTGCTATAAATAATATTTTATCACTTCAAAGCTCACGAGAACGTAAGATATGGATAATATTAGATGAGCTACCATCATTACATACCCTGCCAAGTTTAGTACAGGGGCTTGCTGAGGTAAGGCAATTTGGTGGGTGTTTTGTGCTAAGTATTCAGTCAGTATCTCAGCTGAAAGATAGTTATGGCTATAATGGCGCCCAAACGATCAGCTCACTATGTAATTCAAAAGTGTTTTTAAGGGCAGGGGATAGTGACTCTGCTAAATGATATTCTGATAATATAGGGATGAGAGAGGTGGAAGAAGTAAGGGAAGGATTATCCTATGGTGCTCACGAGATGAGAGATGGTGTAAATGTAAATAAGCAAAAGATAACTCAACATTTGGTATTACCTACAGAGCTTATACGGCTTAACAGTAAAGAAGGGTACTTTTGTATGGCTGAAGGATATCCTGTAGCTAAAGTTGAGTTTAAACATACTAATTGGTCTGTAAATAACGAAAAGTTAATTGAAGTTGAAGAGCCTAAAATTTTAAATGAAAAGAATAATACAGATAATGAGAATGAGGTAGCATGCAATAAAATAGGCAATAGCTAGGAAGAAGCTAAATCTAGTTAAGAACCTCTACAATTAATTATGTAGAAAGATGAGTAGCTCATTATATAATTATGGGGGTGTAGAAAGTATACATGGTATAAGTATTAATAATGGTTTTGAAGTAGACTTCGAGTCCTTATTTGTATGGCAAAATATGAGTCAATAATAAGTGCACCGAGATATTAAACAAGTTGTTTTTGAGGTAAAAGTTTAATCAAATCGCTCTAAAGAAAATAATATTTTTAGTTAAGTTAAAGTATAGCTTAATATTAATTTTATAATTTTAATAAAATGTTTAATGACAATGTTATTTTGTTATTTAAGGTGTCTAATTAGTAATTTACTCAAGTTATAAGGTAGGGTGATATGAAAGATACCATAGTATTATTTACACCGGTTGAGATCGAGCATAGGAACCTTTTATGTAACTATATAAAAACATTAGTCGATGGTAAATTATTTAGTTTTGCAACTTATAACTCTATCAACTATCTTCTGGAGAAGATAGGCTTTCCTCAAATAGCAGAGGGTATAACAATTATTGAGGAGGGCATGGATGATCAGCTTCCAGCATTTTTTAAACATCCAGTGTCTCTAGAACTATTACAACGTGGCTTTGAAAAAGAGTATGCAGAAAAAGTTTTTGAAATATATGATGCTTTTGAAAAAATTTCTATCAAAGCAGGGCTTAATGTGCAAGAAGATAAAGCGTTAAACATAAAGCGCTTAGAATTTATCAAGCATGCTATTCACTTTATTATAAATATTAAGCAACTAAAGTTTGTCTATGACCTTTCTAAAGAAGATCAAATACAATTAATGTATTTCTTTACAGATATACAAATACAATTATTTATTAAATCACTAACCGTTCTAACGGAAATAACCGGTGATTTTAGACATACTTATAAAGAAAATTTAGGACCTGACCCATTTACTTGGGAAACATTTGAACATCTTGGCGGTATATTACAATATAAAAACTATCAAGGTTCTTTTATTGTACCACCAAATCGTACGAAAGAGCAGGTTATTGCAGTAGTGCGTTTTACTAAAGAAATTGATCAAAGGCAACATATTATTAGGCGTGCTTTTAATAGTATATGCAAAGATGACTTACCACAACTACTCGAACTAGTTGAGCATATGATAAAAGATGCCCAAACTTCTAGTTATAACCCCTCCAAGGGCGGTCCTAAAGTTGAATTAATTGCTAGTAAAGCCCTTATTACATGGGGAATGAATCAAGAAACATTAAGTAGCCTTTTAAATTTAAGTTTTAATACTCCTCTAGTTCTCCATAATCTACAAAAATTACGAGATAGTAAAGGTAGTAGATATGCAAAAGTAGGTAGCAGCCAAAATAATCCTTTTGCTACATATTCTCTAGATACCAAGGTTATACAACATGCATTTCTTAATCGGTTAATTGAAATTGGTGAACTTTGTACTGGAAAATATTTAGAACCAAAATTAAAAAAATTGTTTAACTATCAATTATTCCAATATCTAGTTAAAATTCGTGATGCACTGGTCCACCAGGATTCTGCAGGAAATAAAAAAAAGGTGGATGAATTGTTAGGCACGAATCTTTCTTTGCTTGAAAATATTCAAGAATATGAAATGCCAAAATTGTACCAATATTTTACTAATGTATTATGTAGTATATATCATAAAACATTTAGTCCAGAACAAGACCCAACGAAATTCTGGGGTTCTCTTTATCAAGAGGCAAAGCAAATAGTATCGCCACAAGAGACGTATACAAAGGCACAACAATTTGTTTTGAAATTTGCCGGAATGCATAAAAAGCATTTAAAACCTTTATTAGAAGATTTCTTTCAAGGTTACACCTGCCTATCTTCAGAGAATAAGAAAGAATTAGAAGTTATATTATCAAAAAAACGTAATCAATTGAATCAATATAAGAAAGCGATAGAAGAAACAGAAATTAAATATCCTATTTTAAAGTCGAGCTGGAAACAAGATTTTCCCTATTTTATACAATTGTATCGTAAATTTTATGATGAACAAGGTGAATACTTAACTAGTTCTCTTTTCAGTATACAAGAAAGAGTAGAGGCTGCTATTACAGCTCTCAATAATATTACTGAAGCAATATCGCTGTGTGGTATTAAGCCTTTTGAAGGAGATATTAATAAATGGATAAGTGATAATTACCCTAAACTGCAAGAGTTAAGCAAGCCTTCGCAAGAAAATATTTTTTTACTTAACGCCATCAAATATAATGCTGGACAATCTTTACAGCAGATAGATAAGGTAAGAGAAATAGTAGGGTGTGAAGCATTTAAGAATTTTGATATACTTGGTTTGGAATATGAGCAAAAACTTAGACCTATAAGGAATTTTATTATTCATGGCAATCGGCTCTTAGATACTCCAAAATCTACTCATAGATTAAACTATAATATTAGTGATGAAAAAGGTGAGTTTATTATTAATACAGTAGTACTCTTACTAGATCAGGTGAAATCAGAACTAGCTAAATATAAATCTTTAATTGAATACGACAAAATACAATATAAAGACAATATTATCACAGCACTGGAAACAATTATTCCATTCTCCCAAGCACTCCGTAACACAGGGAATAATGAACTTTTTTCTAACCTTCCCTTGGATGTTATTACAAATATTCTTTCATTCACCCCTGAAGTCAGAGTTTTATGCCTTCAAGGTATACAAGATTTATTAGAGGCATTTAAAAATACTAAGATAGTACCTCGGAAAGAGATAAGTAAAACCATAAATACTGTAGAACAGAATAAAAAACACACAATAAGGTTACAAAATGAGCATAATCAGGATATTAGCATATAATTATATGATTTATTAGAAGGTTACCTTTAAGGTAACAAACTTGCTAAAAATTGAACAATATTGGTTAAGGGTTGGAAATCAGCTTTGAGCAGATTTATTAGTGAATTCTCTGATTCCTTAGTTGCATAATAACCTATTTGGCTTTTATAACTCTTGTTCATACTTAACTGCAAAAGCTTTCATTCCGTATCTTTTACTATATTGAAGTAATATCATATTTCTTCTTTGGATCATTTGGGTTTTTTGCAATTTCTACTATTTTTCCTTTCTCAATCATTTGGAGCAGACGAGAGCGTATGCTACGAGCTGAAAAACCTATATTATCAGCAATTTCTTTGGTTGAAAGTGGTCCTCTGGTTAGAATTAATTCTATAATTTTATTTTCTACATTATCCAATATAATTGGTT
The DNA here is from genome assembly GCA_014116815.1 of Holosporaceae bacterium 'Namur'. Lineage (GTDB taxonomy): Bacteria > Pseudomonadota > Alphaproteobacteria > Rickettsiales > Midichloriaceae > Jidaibacter. Next base: position 5,442 of record JACGYV010000039.1, on the reverse strand, counting down.
TATTAGTTCGATATTTATACAAAGTCACCCTAAAATGAGTACCAATCTCTTCAAATTTTGGGGCAGGCAAGCCAGCATTTACACAACTGGAAATCATTCTCTGTACTCCACTTCCCCATTTTTCAATGAGATGTAGCTCTTGAAACACTCTTGCTATTACCCTATTACGTACTTTAGATATACCAGAAGTGATGTCTTCAACAGTTAATCCAATTGGAAGTAAACCTGGATTTTCAATTTCTATGCGGTTGTTGAATATAGAAACCCTAATAGGGCTGCCACCAAGCGAATAATCAGTATGGACAATTGAGTTTATTATTCCTTCACGGATTGCAACTTTAGGGATAGACCATACTTCCTTATTTCGTATGTCCTCAATTGTTATACTGGTAAGTAAGTGTTTTTGTATGAATGTTATTATTTGTTCAACCGCTATGGGTAAGTGGTCTTTTATTTCCTGGCTATCAACAATATGAGATTTATCTTCCCCATGAAAACACCCAGCTTGTATCCAAGCGTCTGGGAAGTATTTTAGTCTATCTTCACCAAATAGAAGAATTCCTCCTATAGAGGGATATATTTTATCTTGTTCTCTAGCAATAATTCCTAAATTATAATAATCCTTTTCACTCAGGGTTCTATATGGTTTGAAAAGCTCTGAAGCAACTCTGAAGTTGATAACTTCAGAGTTTAATTCATACATAATTTCTTCATCAAATGTCTTTGCAGATAAACTTCTTTTAAGAACATTTATAATTTCTTGGCTAGCAAGCCTATTAGTTGAACCAACTCGAACATAAGTTGAACTCTCAATACCTACACTTTTAAGGTAATAAGGACGATTAGGGCCTGGATAAACTTCAACAATAATAATATGGGTATCTCGCCAGGGAATAATATCTATATTAGGAAGAATACGAGGCTCAATAGAATCACTAATAAGGCTAGCTAGAGCCTCTTCCATTAGCATAGGATTTTGGATACCTATTATATTATGGCTCTTATCATTTATACCGATTACAAGTTTGCCACCCGATGAATTTGAGAAAGCTATTATTGTAGCTAATATCTTAGCTTTTGAATTTAAGTTCTCTTTAAATTCAAGTATCTTGCTCTCATGCTGTTTAATTAATTCTTCTACTTTCATACTACGAAAATTACTCTGAGCAAGCTCTGAAGTCAATTATTAACATTTATTAGAAGTGATAGAAATAGTAATGTAATATAAAAGGGCTCAAAATCATCCGCGTTCAAAACCATTATTTATATTTAATTTTTCAAATTTCCTAATATTTTGTATTTGTTGCCATGATTGAGGTGTTATAGCTGGGATTCCATAAATGTTACGTGTATTAAGATTAGATCCTGCATTAATTAAAGCATCTATTATTTGAAGATTTATATTTCCTTGGCTTAAGGCCGTGGATGTTAAATGTAAAGGTATATTACCATAACTATCTTGAATATTTACATTTACACCCTGCTGGCTTAAGAGTAAGTCACACATTGCATTATTATTGTAAGATACTGCCCAATGTAAAGGTGTTCTGCCATAACTATCTTGAATATTTATATTTACACCCTGCCGACTTAAGAGTAAGTTACACATTTGATTATTATTGTAAGATACTGCATAATATAAAGCCGTGTTTAGATTAGCACCCCTTTCCATTAATAATGTATGTATTTTTGGATTGTTATATTTTAATGCTAAAGACAAAGGCGTTTCACCACATTTATTTGAAATATTTACAGCTGCTCCATTATTTAAAAACCATGCACACATATCATAATTGCCCTGTATTACTAAGTTATGTAGAATAGTATTACCATATATATCCGGGATATTTACATTTGCCCCATGGCTTAGGAGCCATTCACACGAATCATTATCATTATTAATTGCTGCATAATATAAAGCAGTCTTTCTATACTGGCCACCTTGTGTGTTTGGATTAGCNGTATTACCATATATATCCGGGATATTTACATTTGCCCCATGGCTTAGGAGCCATTCACACGAATCATTATCATTATTAATTGCTGCATAATATAAAGCAGTCTTTCTATACTGGCCACCTTGTGTGTTTGGATTAGCACCTCTTGATATTAACAAGGTATGTAATCTTGGGTTATTGTCTTCCAATGCTAATGCTAGAGGCGTTTCATCATATTTATTGGGAATGTTTATATTCGCGCCTTTGTTTAAGAGCCATTCACACATCTCATAATCTTTATGTAAAACTGCCTGATGTAAAGGCGTATTACCTTCTATGTATCTAGTATTTACACTTAATATGTTTTCTAAAAGCCATTTACACATCTCATAATCTTTCTCTGATACTGCATAAAAGAAAGCGACCTTACCAAACCTTGCTTTGTTACCCTTAACCTTCTTATCATTCTCAATTATCAATTTATATATTCCTGAACCTGGGTGTTTTAATGATAAACCAAAGGCAGTATCGCCGGATATATCTTCAATATCTTTATCTGCACCTTTCTCTATTAAACGGGCAAATAATTCTAAGTTATTATGTTTTATTGCCCAGTGTAGCGCAGTACCTCTATAACCTTTAATTTCGTCTGACTGCTCATTTAATAATATGTCTTCTTCTAAAAGCGTATCAATTTGTTCCTGATCATTATTAGCTACTGCATTAGCAAGTTTATTACCTCTTTCTAATTTTAATAATTCTCCTCCGGCTATAGCTAATGCTCCTCCGACAAAAGCACCAAAAATTGCTCCAGGTACCCCTCCGAAATCCTGCCCAATCTCATACCCAACACTTATACCTGTACGAACCAATTCCTCATATAAGTTTCTAGCATGCTTCATATTCATTCTTGGTTCACTGCTACTACTTTGAGTAGCTGGTATTTGCGTTAATTTTATGTCATATATTTGACGTTTTGAATTATCTGTTAATGTTTCATATGCTTCCGAGATTTTTAAGAATGCATCATTGCATGCTTGTTTTATATCTGAATCTTTAGATTTAATTTTATCAGGATGACATATTCGAGCTTGTGTACGATAAGCTTTACGAATTTCTTCTTGGGAAGCACTTTGAGAAATACCAAGTATTTCATAATAATTCGCATTTTCATTAACTTTGAGTATTGTAAACCAGTTGTGATCATTTCCCTTCATATCTACTTGCCTGTATGTTTTTCATAAAAGTATCAAAGTAATCATATTTTTAATACAAATATAATATTAAATTTTCTAAATTAATAATTAAGATAAAAATCTATTATTACATTTCTAACCCCATATCCCTATTCCTATTATGACTATTAGATAAGGATTGCTCTGCTATATTATCTTTTTGTTTATCAGGATTCGTTAACTTATCTATATTAGGCTCTTTGGTCCACTCATTATGCTTTTGTGTTTTGTTATTAGTGATTTTATCTACTAAGCCTTTACCTTCATGTTTCATATGTATCTGATGCCTTGCAGTAAGATCCACTCCTATATCCTTACCGCCGCCTGCAAGTATATATCTTGTCTTATACTCTTCATTTAACCTCTCAAACTTCTCGCCCAATGTCTTATCTAAGCTTGTGTAAAGCTCTTGTTTCTTAACTATGTCATATTTACTTTGCTTAGCATGTATTCCGTTAAGCTCTCTGGATAATAAATCCTTAGCTTGGTACTGTTTGTGTAGCTCTTTTTTAAGTTTAACTATTTCATTCAAATTAGCTATTGTCTTATTCAGCATCTCTTGTGCTTTGATTCTAAGCTTATTCTTTATACCTAGGACTGCCGTACCTTTTAGCTTAATTCCTTCTTCATTTAAGGTTTCGATTAGAGCTTCGTATACATTACCTTTAAGTTGGCGTTCTGCTAAAGTAGTGTCACTTAGGGATTCTTTGATTCCGTCTCCTACTTCTTTTACAATACTACTAATCTCTGTATCTATGTTATTATATATACCACTTGCTTTCCTTATCTCATTCTTCTTAATTTCTGCTTCACTTTCTAACCCTTTATAGTACTTAATCTGAACATCTAAGATCTCAAACTTCTCTATATCTTTATCAACGTTATTCTGTGCCAATTCATGAGCTTGTTTTATATCTGCTGCTTGAGCTTTGTACTCTTCCTCGTCTATATTTTTGTCAGGATGATAATATGCATTCCTAAGTTCATTAGGCAGATCTTTGATATTTGGAGTGATCTTTTCTTTAAGCTCTCTATACTTTTCTAATAAGCCGCTTCTCTCTATTTGTTCCTGCTGCTTATAAGCTATACCTATTTTTAAATAATCTTCCTCTTTAGTTCCCTCTATTGTTTTACTGCATTCTTCATACTGTTTAACTGATTTATGTAAAGTACGGTATTCGGTAATCATCTCTCCTATATTTTCAGGTAAGCTTAGGCGGTTATCTTTTATTATTCCTGCATCTCTTATTGATGCTTCACTCATTACACTTCTTAATGACTCTGCATATCTCATATCGGTAAGTGTGGATATTCCCTTAACCAGTATTGCATCTGCAATCACTCTTTCCAAAGCTTCTTTGCCATATTCCTTAATCAGTTGATCAGGATCTTTGATATTATCAGGAAGTTTAGCATATCTAACCTCCATATGAGGTGCAAAAGTCTTGAGCTTATCCAGTATCCTAACCCCAGCTTCTAAACCTGCATTATCGTTATCTAAACATAGTGTTATGTTTTTAATTCCTTCTGAAGAGAGTTGCTTTATCTGTTCTTCATTTAAACTTGTACCGCCTAAAGCAAGTACACCTTTAACCCCATTTACATGTGCATTTAAACAATCTAGCATTCCTTCTACTATAACTGCTTCCCTAAGTCCTTTTACATTATGGATATTAAGTAAGGTTTTGCTCCTCTCAAGCTCCTTACTATACATATACTTTCCAAAGCTTGAACTTTCGGTATGATGTAAGTCTCTTCCGGCAATTCCGATTACTTCTCCGTTTCTACCCTTAAACGGTATTATAAGCTGGTGTGATTGCCCGATATAATGAGTGAGTTTATATGCTTCTTTAATTTTGTTATTATGCCATCCATTTGCTCTTAAGTACTTACTCATATCTTTCTTATCAGCTATATAGCCTAATTCCATACTCTGTATTACTTCTTTGCTATAGCCTCTCTCCTTGCTTAGGTAATCGTATACCGAATTTTTATCTTCAACTAATTGAGCTTTAGCATAAGTAAGTATAGCTTCCATTAGCTTGGTATCTACTTTAGCTTTTTCCTCTATTACTTTACTGACAACTTTTGGTTGAGGTCTTTTATGTATTATTCTCTCACTTTTCTCGGAAAGCCCTGCTTCTGGCTCTGTTGCAAATAAAAAAAATAAATGGATAGGCTAATAGAACAATATCCTAGCAAGCTAACAAATTGTCAGTGATAATTCTAATTTCACCTTGAATACCTTGCCCATACTTCCAAAAGTCAAA
>JACGYV010000011.1 GCA_014116815.1 Holosporaceae bacterium 'Namur' | reverse complement strand
CAGTTAAAACATGTTCGGGCTTTTTTTGTTGGTAAGCAAAAACGTAAACATTTGCTATAATTATTGAAGATATGAAAGCACCGATTGAAAAAGACAATACCATAGGCGCCGCTGAAGTAAGTGCAGCAACTGCCAATACTCCCGCATTACTTCCGAACGCTAATGAGGATAATAATAAGGCACCCCCGGCATACCCGCTGTATTTTATAGTATTCCAGACTATATTCCCTCCATACAGCCCCTTTATCCCTCCTAATAAAGCACCAGTCCCTGCAACTATTCCGGCACTCGCTAAATATCCCGTAAGCCCGCCGGCAGCTATTTTAGGAATAATAGCAACCGCCGCACTAGTAGCAAGCGGAACCAGGTAGGGAGCAAAAACAGCCACACATGAATAGCATAATATAGTTCCGACCCCGAAACTTATCCCTATTGCAGCCATGGCCGGAATCTTCCTTATCCCGTCCCTTAACTCAAGTTTATGAAAATTTCTGCTGATATTAAAAGTATTTGTTAAAATGTCCGTTAACTTGAATTCTCTCCTTCCTTCCGGATCATATAGCATGTGCTTAGGATCTTTATAGGTTAAATTCATCCGTTCTTTATAAAAAGGATAGCCTTTATAAAGCGCTAACCCGCCGATCGTTAATGCAGCCGCCGGTATTAAGAGCGGAGAAAAATAGGTTGCAACAGGAGCTACTGCACCGGCTGCTTGAGTTGAACCAATATAAGTTGCAACAGATGATAAAAATTGCGAAATACCGATTGAAGATATAAACCCGGCAACAGATGACAAAGCCGGAGAAGCTGTTACCCCCATAACAAGACCTATAACTTTTGGTGCCATATAAATTGCGGCTCCAACTGTGGTTATCCTATCAACATAACGCAATAATTTTGTATATTGCCCATCCGTTCCTAAATATGAGGAAAATTTATACATGAGCGCTAACGTAATTCCGGATTTTATAGCCCCATTTATTGTGAAAAATCCACCTATCGTAAATATGATACTTAACGAAGCTTGTAAAGCGGAATCATCCCTATCTCTGCCGCTAATAATATCAAAAGATCTGAAAAGCAGTATGGCGGAAATGTTCCAGGTGTTAATAGCTTGAACCCAAGGGCTTACCGCATTTAAAATCCATTTAGAATTATATATAAATCCAGCGCCGATTGCATATAAACCCCCGGTTTTAGCAATTGTGAGCCAATCATCATCAGTCCCTCTGCGATTATATACTGATTTTAAAGCATTTGAGCTGTAAACACCGGCTAATGCGATTGCTAAAGGTGTAGCACTGCCTATAGTTATTGAGCCGATAGTTCCTAATCCTACCGCAATATTGCGAGCAACATTAGCCCGGTCATCTCCCGTACCTTTGTTGCTTAGTATATTAAAAGTTGATTTTAAAGCATTGGGAAGATTATATAGGACGATTGAAGCTCCCAACAGAGTGTATATACTACCACCCCTCAAAGAACTATAAAGATAGCTTGAGTAACTTTTATAAAATACTGAAGAATTTTGTATAATTGAGGCAAGAGGAGCGATTAGTGTAGAGAGGCTAAGTATATGATAAACATCTCTTAAGTTAAGCTCCTTTAATTTTGCAGCGGTTGAAAATTTACGATTCCACGTATCTAAAAAATTATTGAAAGTATAGATTGATAAAATCCCGCCTACAACATTAGCAATAGGATTCAGTTCAAGTGTAGGCTTAAAAAATAAAGAATTTTTAAAATCAATTTGAGAAAACAGTGAAGAATTCCAATTCCAGGTAGGGTTTATGTTTAACATTAACTTTTATCTTGCTAATATACTTTATAAAATATTTTAGCACATTTTTATTATGAAAAAAATTATATATAGACCTAATTTTGTATATGGATTAAAATATATATTACTAATTATTTATTTTATAGGAATTCTTTTATATAATTATTGCTATGCTCAAACCGATGATTTACCGATCACTCTTTCATTAACAAGGGTTAGCTACGAAAAAGAAAAAGCTATAGTAATTCTTAAGTTTAACATTGACGAAAACTGGAAAATGTATGCAAATATTCCCGGTGAAAGCGGGATCCCTTTAAAAATCAAACTTGGAAATGCGAATAATATTAAGTCTTACCAAATACTCTGGCCTCAATTTAAAACTTCCATCTACGAAGGCTTTAGTATTAATTACTTTAATAATGAGGTAATTATACCGATTGAAATAATTCCTATTCGAAACGATCAGGAAATTATTGCCGTACTTCATATTGATTATGCAGCTTGTAAGGAAAGTTGCATAAGGGAAAGTAAGGAAATTCAGTTTAATATACCTTACGGACACTTTGATGAAGCAGGTTATACGCTATATCAGGTAGCTTTAAATAACTCGTCCGATCCTTCATATTCACTGCTTGCAATTCTTTTATTCGCGCTGTTAGGCGGGTTTATTTTAAACCTTATGCCGTGCGTCCTTCCGGTTCTTTCATTAAAAATTCTTAGTGTAATGAAAAATTTAAACAATGATCCCAAGAATATAAAGATCTCTTTATTATTTACCATATTAGGTATTATCTTTTCTTTTACCATGCTTGCAAGCCTTACTCAAATTTTGAAAAGTTTCGGGCATTCGTTAGGCTGGGGCTTCCACTTTCAAGAGCCGATATTTATCATGTTCTTAATAACTATTTTATTATTATTTGCAACCAACCTATGGGGTAGCTTTGAAATTCAATTACCGTCCTTTTTAAACAGAATCTTTAATTATTCGGAACACACCAAAAGCAATATATTGGGAAGCTTTTTTACGGGTATGTTTGCAACCCTCCTTGCAACCCCTTGTACTGCACCGTTTCTCTCGCTTGCAATCTCATTCGGGCTAAGTCAGAGCTTTCCTAAGCTATTACTGATCTATATTTTTATCGGGATCGGTATGGCTTTACCATTCATTCTACTTTTAATTAGACCAAGCTTACTTAGGTTTTTACCCAAGCCCGGAGCATGGATGATTAAGCTTAAGAAGATTTTTTCAGTTTTTCTGGCTTTAACTGCCTTATGGTTATTTTATGTACTCTCATTCCAAGCCGGCTTTGTAGAAATTTTTCTCTTTATTACATTAATTATCCTAATCAAACTTATTTTTACTAAAAATTGTTCCCCCCTTAAAACAGGTGTTATTTTAGTTGGAATTGCAATACTTGGTTATTTTGCATCTATATACCTTTCCCGTTCCCATAATAACGAGCTAAAAAATCATGTATGGGAAAGCTTTTCCGAGGAAAAAGTTAATGAATATATAGCAAAAGATTATGTAGTGTTTATAGATGTTACTGCAAAGTGGTGCTTAACATGCAAAATGAATAAATTTAATGTATTGGAGCATGATGAGGTTATAAAATTTCTCAGCAATCGAAATATAAAATTATTGAGAGCTGATTATACTAATAAATCAGCTTTAATAAGCCGGTTTTTAAAAAAATATGATCGGCACGGTATTCCTTTTAATATAATAGTAAGCAAAGAAAACCCCGGCGGAATCATACTGCCCGAAATACTAACTAAGTCCATCATTTATAATGAAATAAAACGGATTAAAGGATTGTAAACAGAGTGATATTCCTATATAGTTTTTTGTAAACAAAGTTATTAGTTTATGCAAAAGTATATTAAGGGTCTCGGAGAAATTATCGAAAAATATCAAACTTATTTAATTGATATGAGCGGTGTGGTACACAATGGACTCAACGCCTACCCTAAGGCGATAAATATGTTAAATATCTTAAAAGAAATGCAAAAAGATATTATATTCTTTACTAATGCTCCCCGACCGCAAAATACAGTCAGAAAAAAGCTGGGGGACTTAGGATATATTTGCAGTGATGAAAAAATCATTACTTCAGGTGATTTATTCCTACAAGAACTAAAGAGAAATTTTCGAAAATATAATCATAAAAGCACAGCTTATATTTTAGGATATGAATATAATCAAGATTTGGATTTAAGCGAATTTTATAATCGAACTCAAGATATTGAGCAGGCAGAGGTTCTTGTTATACTTACATTTTTAGAAGGCAGCGATGAACTTGATAAGCATGACGAAATATTAAAAAAAGCCATCGGCAATAATATTGTTGCTTTATGCCCTAACCCCGATACAGTAGTTTATCATGGAAATGAACTAAGATATCCGGCAGGGTTTATTGCAAATAAATATGAATCACTCGGCGGAGTAGTCAGGTATTACGGGAAACCTTATACGGAAATTTATCAGTACGCTGTAAAAGATTCTAAGTATGATAAATCTAAAATGCTTGCTATCGGTGATAATTTAAATACGGATATTTTAGGTGCAAAAAATTTCGGTATAGATTCTCTTTTAATTTCTAAAGGTATATATAAAAATTTCACTAATTTAGATTTGTTTATTAAGGGGCATAAAATAATTCCCAGCTATATCTGTGATTATTTCCAAATGTAATTTTTTATTTAGTTAAAAATATATTACCCGCAATGCAAATAGGAAGGATAAGAAAAATCAATTTTATAATGAAATTATTTTTCCTATCTCAAATGATGAACTTTATATTGGCTTCCAATATTCCGTTTATCAACTGGTAAGCTCTTTTTTCTTTGAAAAGGAACTATATGCTTCTCATGATATTTCTCTCTACGGATTAATTGAAAGAGATATTAATAGATTGTCTTATATAAGAGATCATAGTAACACAATTTTTAATTATATAATTTATTAGCTTTACCGATTTCACACTATAAGCCATTCATAACAACGGGCTACAAAATTTATTAACATAAACTTAATATAGCTTTATTAATTTATTACAATAAATTTAATATTTATATTGCTTTATTACTGTAGTAACTGATATCAATAGTAGAAATTAAACATGATTAAATATAAAAATGTACAATAGTAAAAGCAATATCATGTCGGAAAATAAACCTGAATATGTTAAACAATTAGTACCTGCCCACTCATCACACAATATTACTGTACTTGAAGGAATACAGGCATTTGAGCTGGCGATGAATAATATATATAAAGTTATGAGTGAAAATTCCGGTATAGTAAGATTATCAGGGCTTGATAGAAGAATATATTTCCAATATTTTGGTGATGAATACATGATTAAATTTTACCGTCGGCTATCTGAATTAAATAATGTGTTTTTTAGATGCTTGGTTGTGGAAGAAAAAAATGAGTATTTGGTTGAAGAACGAAAGTCCTTTGTTGAGGATAAGTTTATACCTAATAAATACTTTAGCGGAATTTCAACCTATATATACCATAATAAGATTGCCTCTCTAATGTGGCAAAGTTTAAAAGTAGTATTAATTGAAAATGCAGATTTGGCTTTAGCATATAAAAACCAATTTGACTTAATTTGGAATGAAGTTGCTAAGTAAGTTATCTCTTCAGAGAAACATATTATGTTATACTAATCTAATCGGGCGATTTTAGCTTATTCTATTTACTGTTAAATCAAAAATTTTGAACTATTGCACTTTCCAATATTAAAAAAAATCCAGCTGTATCTGTACAAATTTTTATCAATCAATGATAAATAAAATTAAGGTAAAAATTTTGCTTAATATAAATAGTACTATTATCACATTACTTTTTAAGTTTTTAAGCTAAAATTAAACTCAAATGACCTCGCACATGTTCTTAATCCGCTTCAATTGAGATTATGGTATCACCATTCGCAATAATTTCCTTGGAATTAACATGTATTTTACTCACTCTACCGTCAACTTGGCTGAAAAAGACGTTTTCCATCTTCATTGCTTCTATTACTACCAATGGCTGGCCTTTCACCACTTTATCACCTTCTTTAACTTTAATATCTACAATAAGGCCTGCAATATTAGCAATCAAATCAGGCTGAATATCTTTACCGTTGGATATTTTGACAAATTTAGTAAGTTCGGCAGCCCTTGGAGTAAACACGGCAGCTCTTACGGTAGAACCCATAAACCTAAGATCAAAGCCGCCCATTACATACTCTACCTGCAAGTTATACTGCTGACCGTTCACCTTGCACGGGAACAATTTACTTCCTAAAACCCATTTGCTGGTTATATAAAATCTTCTGTTCTCAAAGGTAATTTTATACCCGTCCTCAATCGGTCGTACGGTTACCGGATAGTTTTTGCCGTCTAAATTTATTACCCAACGCGTACCGATCGCTCTGCATCTTCCCCGCAGTTGACCTGAAACGCTTGCCGCACGTTTAGCATCAGTTAAGAAGATAAATACGGTTGCACACAAGATAACCGCACTTTGCTCATCATTTAAAACAGCACCCGTAAAGCCGCCTTTAAACTCCTCTTCAATAAAGTTAGTTGAGAGGTCTCCTTTTACAAATCGTTCAGAGTTATATATAGCTTGCAGAAAACTAATATTATGGGAGATGCCGCGAATTACATATTGGCTTAAAGCGTTTTTCATTTTAGTAATCGCTTCATCTCTATCGGCACCATATGAACAAAGTTTAGAGATCATAGCATCATAAAACATACTTACCTCTCCGCCTTCATAAATCCCGGTATCCACCCTTACCCCTTCAGTTGCCTGAGGTTCTTTATAAGTATATACTCTTCCCGTAGAAGGCAAGAAGCCTGAACTCGGGTCTTCAGCATAAATTCTGGATTCAAAAGCCCAACCTTTTAGTTTTATATCTTTTTGTTTAAGCTGCAATCTTTCACCTGCTGCAACTCTAATCATCTGCTCAACCAAGTCTACCCCGCTAACCAGCTCGGTTACTGGATGCTCCACCTGAAGCCTGGTATTCATTTCCAAAAAATAAAAATTCTTTTTCGGATCTACAATATACTCTATGGTTCCGGCGGAAAAATACTTAACTTCCTTAGCAAGTGCAACTGCCTGCGCATACATTTTCTTACGGGTTCTTTCATCAATAAACGGGCTCGGAGCTTCTTCAATCACTTTTTGATGGTGTCTTTGTATAGAACATTCCCGCTCACCCACACAAACATAATTTCCATGTTTATCACCGAGTAATTGAATTTCAATATGTCGAGGATTTTCAATAAATTTTTCTATAAATGTTCTTTCATCGGAAAAATTATTCTTAGCTTCGTTGGTAGTAGAGCTGAAAGCTTGTTTCATTTCTTCGGAACTTCTTACTACTCTCATGCCTTTCCCACCGCCTCCCGCTGCGGCTTTAAGCATTATCGGATAACCGATTTTACTTGCGATTCTGACTGCATCCTTATCATTTTTTATAGCACCCATATATCCGGGAACGATATTCACTCCTGCTTTTTTAGCAATTTTCTTTGCTTCAATCTTATCGCCCATCATTTTGATCGCATAAGAAGAAGGACCGATAAACGTAATCCCTAATTTTTCCAAGCGGGCTGCAAAGTCAGTATTTTCGGATAAAAAGCCGTACCCGGGGTGCACCGCATCGGCACCTGATATTTTTACCGCATTAATAATACTTTTTTGGTTTAAATAACTTTGTGTAGAGGGAGAATGCCCTATATATATAGCTTTATCCGCAAGCTTAACATGTAGAGAATTGGTATCGGCTTCAGAATATACGGCAACAGTTTGAATCCCCATTTTTTTTGCAGTTTTGATAATTCTACAGGCAATTTCACCGCGGTTTGCAATTAAAATTCGCTTAAACATAAAAAGGTATTAAGTTTATTTTGCAATCTTTATATATTAGTTTAACTCTCTTTACAAGAAGTAAGGTTGCATGAGAGTTTAAGCAAAACTCTTATATCAGCAACCCGTTAACTACCTTTTAAAACATCCTTTTGAATACATTTATTTTATCTATAAATAAATGCTTTATGGGTGCGCTAAGGTGCAGGCAAAGCACGGCAATCATAAAATATGCCACATATATATGAACGGTAATAGCAATTCTGGATAAATCAAAGTTCTTTTCTGAGAAAAAATTCGGCATATCAAGCGAAAAGAATTTCACTCCGAATCCTCCCGCCGTTGAAGAAATATATCCGCTTAGAGGCATAATAAACATGCTTAAGTAAAGTAAGACTGTAAATAAAACCGATAACTTGGATTCTAAAGTTGATACCTCTTTCGGAAGAGGCGGTATTTGAGAAGCAGCTCTTATACCTAGACGTATAATTGCCAGCACAAAAACAATTACCCCGAATGATTTATGTAAATTATACAGCTTCCATTTGAACGGATTATCAACCGGCAAACTGACCATATATAGCCCGACAAAGAGCATTACAAGTATTATCATACCTAATCCCCAGTGCATTAAACGCATGCTTAAAGGATATTTTTTCACTTCCTGCATATTATTCTCTCAATATAGTTTGATAATTATCGTTAAATTAATTATACTCCTAGAGCTTATAAATAATTAACGAATCAGTAAATGAATAATATTAGAAATTTAGCAATTATTGCACACGTAGATCACGGCAAAACTACACTTATAGATAACATGCTTAAGCAAAGCGGTACTTTCCGCGATAATCAGCAAGTTGACGAAAGAGTAATGGACTCTAACGAATTGGAAAAAGAACGCGGAATAACCATTCTTGCTAAATGCACATCCATACATTATGAAGATTATAAATTAAATATAGTTGATACCCCGGGACATGCAGACTTCGGAGGAGAAGTTGAGCGCGTACTATCTATGGTAGATGGAGTAGTTCTCCTGGTTGATGCTTCCGAAGGGCCTATGCCTCAGACTAAATTCGTGCTTAGTAAAGCTTTAAAATTAGGTTTAAGACCGATTGTAGTTATTAATAAGGTTGATAGACCCGACAGCAGAATAGATGAGGTATTAAATGAAATTTTTGACTTATTTGCCGCGCTTGATGCAACGGAAGAGCAACTGGATTTCCCTGTACTATACGCAGTCGGAAGAGACGGTTGGGCAGTTACAGACTTAAAAGATGAAAGAACGGATTTAACACCTTTATTTCAATTGATTATTAAACATATTCCTCAGCCTAATGTTGATAGAACCGCACCTTTCTCAATGCTTGCCACCATTCTTAATTATGATCCGTATGTGGGTAGGATATTAATCGGTAAGGTTTATGCAGGTACCGCCAAAGTAAATTTAAATGTAAAATCAATGAATTTAAACGGCGAACTTATTGAATCGACTAAACTGACTAAACTATTCGGTTTCAAAGGAATTGAACGTATACCTTTAACCGAGATCGAAGCCGGAGATATTATTGCGATCGCAGGAGTAGAGAAGGCTACCGTTTCAGATACTATTTGCGATGCTTCCGTTACCGTACCTTTAAAATCAACTCCGATTGATCCGCCGACTATGGCGATTACTATAGGGGTAAATGATTCTCCCTTTGCAGGACAAGAAGGAACTAAAGTCACCTCAAGGATGATATTAGACAGGCTTAAACGCGAAGCGGAAACTAATGTGGCGATCACTTTAAGCATCAATGAACAAGGTGAAAGCTTTGAAGTTGGAGGAAGAGGAGAATTACAACTCGGTGTGTTAATCGAGACCATGAGAAGAGAGGGTTTTGAGTTATCAGTATCACGCCCGAGAGTATTATTTAAACGCGATGAAAATAACGGTCTTTTAGAACCGATTGAAGAAGTGGTAGTTGACGTAGATGAAAACTACAGCGGTGTGGTAGTTGAGAAATTATCGCAAAGAAAAGGTGAACTTAAAGATATGCGTCCGTCGGGTGGAAATAAAATCAGAATTATCTTCCATGTTCCGTCAAGAAGCTTAATCGGTTATCAAGGTGAGTTTAGGAACGATACCAGAGGAACCGGAGTACTAAGTAGACTATTCCATTCATACCAGGAATATCGCGGAGAAATCGAAGGCAGAAGAAACGGTGTACTTATCTCTAATTGCGACGGTGAAACAACCGCATATGCTATTTGGAACCTTGAAGATAGAGGCACAATGTTTATCCCCCCTAAAACTAAAGTATACGAGGGGATGATTATCGGTGAACATAATCGCGATAACGACCTTGAGGTTAATGCCGTAAGAGGTAAAAAGTTAACTAACATGAGAGCATCCGGTACTGATGAGAATATTGTACTTACCCCTCCCAGAGAAATTACACTTGAGGAAGTCATCTCTTATATTGATAGAGATGAACTTGTTGAAGTAACTCCGAAGAATATAAGGATTAGAAAAAAACACCTCAATCCGCATGACAGGAAAAAATCGAGCAGAAAAGAAGACGTTTAATATTCAGACTGCTTTTTAACTATAAGAACTATTCAAACTCCCTCTTGTAAAAAGGCGGGAGTTTTTTATAGCCCTAAAATTTAATTTCAAACTTGGATAGGTTTTCAGTAATATCTATAGCGTTTTCTTTTCGATAAAGTATAAACTTACTTTCATTGGTTTTTTGCAAACATACGCCGTCCAGATAGCTAAACCATTCCTCCTCGACTTTATCAATAAGCAAATCGACTAACATAGCATATAACATGCCTAGTAAATAATCATGAGTTACATATAAAGATCGGTTACTTGGAATTAATAAATCTCTAATTATAGGAGAAAGTAACATTTTAATCCCTTCATCCCGCTTTCGCATACAACTTATCATATTTTCGGCTAAATGCATTTTAACCAGTTCTTTAACAGTATATTGCGGAAATTCAACCATTGCGGTTTGCGGATCATAAACGAATGACTTAGTAAGGTATTCAACCTTATTTACACTTATCTTGCCGCCGTTGCCCTCAATTACTTTAACTCCTGTTTCAACGCATCTTTCTACAATACTGCTGGAAACTTTACTAATATTTCCTAAGTTCTCTTTAATATGCTTACCGAGCAGCAAGGATTGCAACTTACCCTGCTCGGTAAGGTAACAAAAAAAATCATGCTCGGGAGTCTCTTTATAAAACCTTTCCGCATGCCGAATAATAAAGATTGTCGGTAAATCTTTATTAATATATTTTAAAGTCTCAATGATCTGCATAGCTAAACACTAGTTTTTAGTCATATATTATATATCTCATTATAGAATGAGTTGGACGATTAACAATAACTCAAGTTTAAAAATATATATTTTTCTAATTTATATTAGCTATTAATTCTTCTAAATTTTATTAAACTTATTTAGGAGGGATATTATGCGACAAATGCCGGTAAAAGATTTTCATAAATTAATTAAAGTATTAAATACCACGGTAACTAATATAGTAAAATGTAAAACCGACTTGCCCGCCGGTTTAATTAACGATTTACTCAAATTAGAAGCGGAAGAATTGTTAAACTATTCCGAAGTCAGCGCATATGCTCAAGGTATAATAAGTTCTGCAGATGCAAAAAATCCGTCTGCACAGTTAGTCAACAGTCTTGCTTCAATCTTGGGAAAGGTAACTACCGATAGTCAATTTGCTAAAGAAAATAATACTATTATAGAAGAAACAGATCAGCTGATTAAGTATATCAGTGAACACTCTTTAAAAATTTCTTCAAACTTAAGAAATAATTTCCAAAATTCTCCCAATGAACATGACCGAGGGTTTTTAGAAAAAATTAATTTCAAATTTACAACTGCCGGGTTTAATATTGTAGAGGTCGCTGAAGATTTAATGATGGCATATTTTGCTTATAAGGGCGCTATTCCCTTCGGCAAAGTAGGGATTGCCGTTTTCGGGGCAAAAGCACTCTTTAAAGCTTTTGAGCCTTTAGAATATGTTAAAAATGACGGCTTTTTTTCATATGATAATAATATCTTACCTTATGAGGAGCAGGATCAACATTGTATTAATGATGATCCATATTGTTATTTAACTTCCGAAGCGAAAGGCCAGGATGAGCTATAACTTAGTATGTATTTTATTATTCTTTTCCTCTTCTTCCTGAGCCTCAATACTTCGGGTGGCTATCGGCCAAGCATCAAGACGCGCAAAACCGATCGGCTCTCCGGTTATACTGCAAAAACCGTAGTCACCCTGTTCTATCCTGCTTAATCCCTCTTCAACCTGCGCTAATAATTCTCTATCATGATTAATTCCGGGAATTAATTCATTTTCTAAAGCAACTTCATTTACTGCGCTATCCACATGATCAGGTTCTCTCCCAAGGCCTTGGTGTATTGCATTATCTTCTTCTCTTGTTTTCCTAAGCAGCTCATCATGCCACCCAAGCAACTTTTGCTTAAAATACTCAAGCATTTGCGGCGACATATATTCTTCATCACTTGAAGGATTATAACTATTTAACTTTTCACCTTGTTTATCAACCATACCGGCCTCTTAATATATATTTTTCTTTTAAAAATTAATAATTGTCCAAATATAAATAAAATTCAAAGTAAAATAATATTGTTATTTCAACTGTTAGGTTTCTTTTAGCATGCTTTATTATTACAAAGTTCGTTTTCAATTTGGATAGTTGAATGCTCTATATGAAAATTATCATGCAAAATTTTTTCTAATGCAGTAATAATCAGGTCATTTTCCGAAGAATCTTTAACTTTAATGTGCAGAGTAATAAACCTTTTATTCTTATTAATTGACCAAATATGTATATGATGAAGATCAATTATTTTAGAGTTAATCTTTTTAATCTCATTTTCCAGTTTTTGATAATCAATATCGGAAGGTGCGGTTTCCATCAGGATGGAAATAGATTCTGTAAGAAGTTTCCAAGTTATTCTAATAAAAAGAATGGAAATTAAGATTGATAGAATCGGGTCAATCAGCATCCATCCCGTATAAATAATAATGCATCCTGCAATCACTGCCGCCAATGATCCGAACATATCACTTAACACGTGATATAGAGCACTTCTAATATTAATATCATTGTAAGAAGCTTTAGTTATAAAATATAACCCCAGTAAATTAACTATAAAGCCTGCGCCTCCTACCAAAATAAGAATAGACCCGTCCAACTCAACCGGATTTTGTATTTTTACGATAGCTTCAATAATAATATATATTGATAGGATAAATAGTGTAATCCCATTAAGTAGTGCCGCTATAATCTGTGCCCTGTGGTAGCCGTATGAAAAAATATTATTAGCTTTTCTGGAAGATAACTTTATGGAATACCATGATAAGCCTAGAGCTAAAGCATCGGTAAACATATGCCCTGCATCGGAAAGAATGGTAAGAGAGCCGGTAATCAGTGCTACGATTATTTCAATAATCATAAAACTTACGGTTACTAACAGCGCTTTAAGTAAATAGTTTTTATCTAAATTTATATTCTCGCCGTAACTGTTATGAGTATGGCCGTGTATATCACTCATTATCTATTCCTAACCGGTTGGGTTTGATTAATACTTTTCTCTTTTAAAGATATTGATATAATACTTATTTACTATAAAGTTTAAAAAAATATTAATTTCAATTACTTTACAATTTTGATTGGGTAAACCGACCTTTTGTCGGTTTTATTATAAATATATTATCATAGGAAGCTACATGAATCTTTATTTATCAGTATTTATCGGTTGCGGTATGGGAGGTATGCTAAGATATTTAACCACATTAAAAATCAATTCTCTTTTCGGTTCATATTACCCACTCGGTACATTAAGTGTTAATATAATCGGATCCTTTATAATAGGTCTATTGTTTACTATTATATCAAATAAATTTAACGCAAATAATGAAGCTGCCGATCAACTGAAAGCTTTGCTGATAACCGGGTTTTTAGGGGGCTATACTACCTTTTCTTCATTTTCAATCGAAACTATAAATCTCTTAAAAGCCGGCGAGTTATTTGTAGCGCTTTTATATATTATTTGCAGCGTGGTATTTTGCATAGGATTTGCATACCTGGGAACCGTTATAGGAGAACGGTTATAACTCATATTAAAGTTTTTAAATAAAACTTAAACTTTCTAATAATTCTTCAGAAGTAGGTAATGTATATTTTATTTCCTTATAATCCGAGTCAAATGAGTTTTCGATATCATTTTCCTCAGCCTGAAACTCAGTGGTAAAATTCAAACTGTGCGTACTACGCAGTAAACTTTCATTATGATTCCGTAAGGAAGATTCATTTCCTAAAACCTCAAGTGCACTTAACTCATTAGTGGCCTGAAATATATACTCACTAAGATTTTCAATATCAAGATGGCTTAATTTTTCTAATACATATACTCCCTCTTTCTTAAACATATCCAAACATTGCTTTGTTAAATCCTCTTTGCTCTCTTTCCCTAAAGCATCTATTATAATTTCTTTATCGGATAAACTGTTTTTAAAAGTATTATATAAATTATCAAAATTATTAATCTCTTTACCGAGTGAATCACAGAATTTAAGCTGATATTTATTAGTCAAGAAGTTGTAACATTCCTCAGCATGTGTCTTTTTCAGTTGTGGAATTAATTCTCGGATTTCCAGAAAAGCATTTTTGGAATCTTCCAAAGCTTTCTTTAAATCTTCAAACCTAATAATTATTTCTTCTTTTTTCTTCATGATTTTTTATTTAGTTAGTGAAATTTTAATTGGAATAAAACTTATTATATCATGGAAGAAATATGATAAGCCGCATTATATTCAAAAATTATAGGAAGAGAATAAATGTGCTGCTCAGGATACTCGCCAGTAGTATTATGACTATCTGTAAATATGCTGCCATTCAATAAAAAATTATTTTGATCCCTGTATTCTTCAAGTTGTATATTATGGTTTGTAAATAATTCAATACATTCATCTTCCTTACTTTTAATCTCCAATATTTGCAGTAAAAGTTCTTCAACATCTTTAAAATAGCTTAATTTAGGAATTATTGATTTTATCAACTCATCAGCATTACTAATCTCTTCATCATTACTGTCATAAAATTTGTAATTACCTTGGCTTAAAAGATCAAAACAATCTATGAATTTTTGCTTTTCACCTGTACTCATAAATTTAGGTAAAAGGCTTTTACTACTTACCCTCCCCGCTTTCATTATCTATCCTCTTAAAAATGCTTTATATATTTTATTATACTAAATTTTAAATTATATTAACTATTTATTTGATATAGTCTAATAAATTTAATTACTGAATACGTGATTTTCTATAGATATTTTATCCGCATGTATTAAATCCTTAGAAATTTCTTTCGTAACAAGAGTTTTAAGCTTAGGATTAAGGTTGCTACGTATGTCTCCTAAAGTTTTAGGCTCAGCTACAATGATCAGTTCATCAAATTTTTCATGGTTGCAAACTGAATCAATATGATTGACTACTTCTTTACAGAAATCATCTCTTTCTAAGCTTTTAAACTCGGAACGCGGATCAAAGTAGTGGCTCGGGGTAGAGCCGATATGATTAAATCCTTCTCTTCTCGGCGGGTGTTTATGTGCAATATTAAACTCATCAGCATTAATTTGGCTGTTCTGTTCAGTAACTTTCAGGCCTACCGCTTTATAAAAAATAGCATTTTTAGCATCTGCTACAACTATTAGTTTATTACTCATAATGACCTCTATTTTCTTTTCTTTAATAAAAAAAGAGATTATATAAGCTTTAAAGCTAGGCAACGTTAAACTTTTACTATTTTCACTTTTGAAATATCCTTAAAATCAATAAAATCATTAAAAGTTATAAATACAAAGGAGAATGACTATGGTTACATTAGTAGGCACCCAAGCTAGATTTACTGACGCATTAAAAGATTTATTGGAACTTGAATATGATGCAACCGAAACTTATACAGCCGCCGTTGATAGGCTTAATGATGAAAACTATAAAGCTAAATTAAATGAGTTTAAAGCCGACCATGAGCGACATATTGAAGAAATCAGAAAATTACTCAAGGCAAGCGGCGAAGAATTTACCGATGGCCCATGCGGTAAACAGGTTCTCATGATCGGAAAAGTAGCAATCGCAAACTTAATCGGTGATAACTCAATTTTAAAAGCAATGCTAGCTGCCGAAGAAGATACTAACACTGCATACGAAAGAATGCTTAATCATGAAGATAAGCCAAGCAGCGCTGCTGAATTTGTAAGAAGAGCAAGAGAAGACGAGCGCAGACATAAAAAATGGCTTGAAGAAACTACCGCATAACTCATTCATCTTTTTTGAGCCGCGTTCATACATGGCTCAATAGCAATTCAAATATTATTCGTATGATTTTCTAATCTTTTTCTTTTCAAAAAAATAATATAATTCTGTTGCCAACTTAACATATTAACTTTATAAGTTGCCCCAATTAATTAACGTTTAAGCTACATTTATGAAAATTTTATTAATTTTTTATAAAAGCGTTTGATATGGATGAAATTTCTCTTATTGATTTGAAGGTTGCACTGAATCAGGATTCATATTTTGATTTGATTAAAACTCTATTATTATCATGTACTTATCCAAGCAAAGAGGAGAAAGTTCAAGATATCATTAATTATTATCTTCATACAGATTCCACCGATTTACTTGGGATTGAAAAGAATAATGAATTAATAGGTCTTTTAGGTATAGAGCTAATGCTCAATAAAGGAATTATAAAGCATATAAGTATTTTACCAGATTTTCAAAAAGAAGGCATCGGAACAAAAGTAATAAAAACCTTACCTATAAAGTATGATTTAAATATAATTGAAGCGGAAACTGATAACGAGTCTGTAAGTTTTTATCAAAACCTCGGATTTATGACACAACTAATTGAGAATAATTCATATTCTATACCAAGATACTTATGCGTGCTAAGAGCATAGCCCTTCTGCTCTTTTATAAAAAAACATATGCTTGAGATTAACTTTGAAAAAATGATATGTAAATTTTCTTAATTAACTACTCTTTAAAAAAGTAAATATCCTTACTACATATTTATTCAACAGATAAATTAAAAGGTAATAAGATGAATTTTGAGAAATTTACCGAAAGAGCCAGAGAAGTAATACAACACGCACAAACCGGTGCCGTTGCAAGCAATCATCAAAAATTTATGCCTGAGCATATTATGTATGCATTGTTAAAAGAAGATGATGATTTTATTGCAAGTCTGCTTACCGCTTGTGATGCAAATCCCAAATTAATAGAAGCGGAAGTTAAAGCATGCTTGGATAAACTACCGAAAATTTCCGGCTCGGGTGCCGGTCAACTTTTTCTTTCGCCTGAAACTGCAAAAGTAATGGAAGAGGCTAATAGTTTGGCTAATAAGTCCAATGATAGCTTTGTTACCGTAGAAAGAATTCTGCAAGCCTTAGCTAAAGTAAAAGATACTGAAAGCTTTAATATTCTAAAAAGCGCCGGAATTACCGAAAATAAGATTAATAACGCTATTGAAAAAATGCGTAAAGGCAGAACGGCAAATTCCGCAAATGCAGAAGCTACCTTTGAGGCGTTAAAAAAATATGCCAAGGATATCACTAAGCTTGCCGAACTGGGTAAGCTTGACCCGGTCATCGGAAGGGATGAAGAAATCCGAAGAACAATGCAGGTTCTTTCAAGAAGGACTAAAAATAACCCCGTGCTTATCGGTG
Source organism: Holosporaceae bacterium 'Namur' (assembly GCA_014116815.1). Classification (GTDB taxonomy): domain Bacteria; phylum Pseudomonadota; class Alphaproteobacteria; order Rickettsiales; family Midichloriaceae; genus Jidaibacter. The sequence continues at coordinate 43,680 of JACGYV010000011.1, read as the reverse complement.
AACCGGGAGTCGGGAAAACCGCAATCATAGAAGGGTTAGCTCAAAGGATGGTCGCGGGTGACGTGCCTGAGAACCTGCATAATCAAAAGCTTTTTTCTTTAGATTTGGGCGCATTAATTGCGGGTGCAAAATTTAGAGGAGAATTTGAAGAAAGGCTAAAAGCCGTTTTAAATGAAGTTTCGGCAGCGGAAGGAGAGATTATTCTGTTTATAGATGAGCTTCACACACTTGTGGGTGCGGGAGCCGCCGAAGGTGCGATGGATGCTTCCAATCTGCTTAAGCCCGCCCTTGCCAGAGGCGAACTCCACTGTATCGGCGCAACTACGCTTGATGAATACAGAAAGCATATTGAAAAAGATGCAGCCCTTGCAAGGCGTTTCCAACCGGTATTTATACCGGAACCGACTGTCGAGGATACTGTTTCAATTTTACGCGGCTTAAAAGAAAAATATGAAATGCACCATGGAATAAGAATCAGTGATAGCGCAATTGTTGCGGCTGCCACGCTTTCTAATCGCTATATCACCGAAAGATTTTTACCTGACAAAGCAATCGACCTGATTGATGAGGCAGCCAGCAGGCTTCGCATGCAAGTTGATAGTAAGCCGGAAGCTTTAGATGAACTTGATCGCAAAATAATTCAGCTTAAAATAGAAATTTCAGCATTAGAAAAAGAACAAGATACCGCTTCACAAACCAGGCTTGAAAAGTTGAAGAAAGATCTATCTGAGGTTGAAGCCAAAGCTTTTGATTTGAACAGCAAATGGCAAGCGGAAAAACTCAAGATCAACGAGCTTAAGAAGAATAAAGAAAAACTTGATGCGGCTAAAATTGAGCTCGAAACAGTACAAAGATCCGGCAATTATGCAAGAGCCGGAGAGATAAGATACGGAATAATTCCTGAGCTGGAGAAGAAAGTACAGGAAGCCGAAAGTTCAAAAGATATGCAAATGCTAAAAGAAACTATTACTGAAAATGATATTGCCTCCATAGTTTCCAGATGGACTGGAATACCGATCGATAAAATGCTTGAAGGTGAGAAAGAGAAACTTTTACACATGGAAGAGCATATTAAAGAATATGTTGTAGGTCAGGATAATGCGGTTAAGGCCATAGCAAGCGCAGTAAGAAGATCCCGTGCCGGTCTTGCCGATTATGAAAAACCGATCGGCTCCTTCTTATTCTTAGGGCCTACCGGAGTCGGTAAAACCGAACTTACCAAAGCATTATGCCAATTCTTATTTGATGATAAGAAAGCAATGGTAAGAATTGATATGTCTGAATTCATGGAAAAACATAGTGTGGCAAGGTTGATCGGCGCTCCTCCGGGATATGTCGGCTATGAAGAAGGCGGAGTGTTAACCGAAGCAGTTAGAAGAAGACCCTATCAGGTGGTGCTTTTCGATGAAATCGAGAAAGCTCATCCTGATGTATTTAATATACTACTCCAAGTGTTGGATGAAGGGAGGTTAACCGATGGCCAGGGCAGAACGGTTGATTTTAGAAATACGGTTATTATCCTTACCTCTAACTTAGGTTCCGAATATATTGCAGCCCTTCCTGAAGGTGCAGAAGTTGAGCAAGCCAGGAACAAAGTAATGGAAGTAGTAAGAGGTGCTTTTAAGCCGGAATTTTTGAATCGGCTTGATGAAATCATTCTATTTAGCCGTCTCGCACGCAAACATATGCATAAAATCGTTGATATCCAACTTAAGCGCTTAATCACCTTACTAAAAGAGAAAAAAATTACTCTCGAAGTTGATGATACGGCTAAAGATTGGCTGGCTGATAAGGGCTATGACCCCGTGTTCGGAGCAAGACCTTTGAAGAGGGTAATTCAGCATTATATTCAGAATCCGCTTGCGGAAAAATTGCTTTCCGGAGAAATTAAGGAAAATAGCAATATTAAAATTCTCGAAGATAAGGAAGGGTTAAAATTTATGATAGAGCCTTCTGATTTATAACTTAATTTACTATAAGGCAGTTAAAAAGTTAAAAGGGGTTGAATCTCAATTTTACATTCTATAAGCCCTTTTTCTTTTAAATGTTTTCAAAGATTATTAGCCCTCTTAAAACGTATTAATGCAAATATCATCAATGTAATAGGCGCCAAGTACATAAGTACCGCAAAGTTTAAATTATGTAGAGTAAAGTTATTAAATATAATAGATAAAATTATGAATCCGATGCCTAAGATGCCTACCGCTAAATTTCTATAAACTCCCTCTTTTCTTTGATACCTATTGGTAATTAACATTGAGGTTGCCACCATCATTAACGCTAATGAATTCAGCGGCCAAGAAAGCCTAAAGTGACCATGGCTGATTAATTTATTTCGTTTACTTTCTTCATCGGGAGATATATCAAACAGTTCAGTAATATATTTTTCATTCGGCTCGATTGTTCTGATATAATCCTCCTCAAAAAGGCTAAAGTTTATGGAATATTTATCAAAATATAACACTGAAAGTCCATCTCCGGAAATATTCTTTTCCTGATGACTGCCGTTATATAATTCAAACCAGGAATTATTTTGTGTCTTAAAAATCTTTCCTTCCTTGGCAAACACTACTTTAGGGTTATTGACTTCTCTATTATCATAGACCACAATGCCGCCGTACGTTTTCTCATCTATCTTCTTATCAACATATAATGTCAGCTTGTTAACCTGGGAACTGAACACTCCCTCTTCAAGCAATATCGAAGCATAGTTATTCCTGAAATATACCTGTAAATCTTTAAATTTTCCATAGCTTAACGGAAGCACATAACAAGAAATTATGTAACTTAAACCGACTATAAGAAATGCTAAATTTAGAAAAGGCTTGGCAATTTGAAAATCACTTAGACCTATGCTTTTTAATATTATCATCTCTTTATCTGAAAGTAATTTATAAGCTACCGAAATTCCGGAGAAAAACAGCGCCACGGGAATAATAATAAAAACCAGATACGGGACCAAGAGCATAGTAATTTTTAAAAAATCCAAAAAGTTAATTCCTTTATTTACTATGAGATCGACAATCCTCATTGATTGGGTAATCCAAACTATACCGGTAAGCGTGGCTAGAACGGCAATAAACTGCAAAAATACGGCTTTAAATAAATACTTATGATAGATATGCATTTGGAAAAAATTTGTTATACACGGTTTTTAAAAGCAAGATATAACTTTTATAAGTAATAGTTTAGTGAAAGGCAACTAATACTTATACTCAAAATCAATTGCAGGGATTAAATAAGGAAAAGGGTTAAAAAATATATCTTCTTTCCCCTTTGATTCAGCATTTAGCAAGCACTTTTTTAGGGATTCAATAAAGCGTTGCTTGTTTGTTATTATCAGCACTCTATATGATTCACGGGAAAGTTTCGTGCATATTAAGAAATCAAGCATTTCGGGCATAATATTATTTATCCGCTTATTAGGAAGCAACTGCTTTTGTATTATATACTCCAATAGTTTTTCCGGCTGATTTTTATATGTTAAAAAATAGGTTAAATCATCTTTATTAATATCTTTAGTAAAAGCTAAAATATATGTTTTTTCTTTTTTCGGTAAAGTATCAATAATCAAAAAAGATTTAACATTTTTGTCACAAGCAGCATTAAGCTGGGATTGCGGCTGGCCGGCGTGTTTTTGAATGGCAATTCGCCATGGTAAAGCTCTATGGTCTTTTGAATATCTGAAGCGATTAATTATTTTGTGGTAGGAATCTATTCCCTTATTTTTTGAATGTATAAGGTAAAATGGGGTTTCAGCAACTAATATATGCGTCCTAAAACCGGAATTTTTAAAAATTTCGACCAGATGGTCATACCTCCCTTTATATGGAATCCCTGATCCGTCAAATAGTAAATTATATCCTTCCGCAAGCGCATAGTTCAGAATCGTATCTCTAAGCACATAAGCAAACTGCGCAATAATTTTATAATCATCATTATGATGCCGACAAGCAATTAATAATTTATATATAAAGCTAAAGTACCTGGATTTATCAAGTGAGGCTTCAACAAGGTTATTATCCGAAGCTTCCAAAGCTATCTCATTTAATAAACCTTTGCCTGAGCCGCTTCCTCCCATAGTTACAAATAAATCATGTTCTATAGTCGGTTGCTTGCTTAAAAATGCATTTTCAGCTATATGCTTTATAAGCTTTAGGGTGTGTACCAGGCGCTCGGAAGCTTTTTCAGCAATATTGGTTACTAAGTTATCTTCTTTGCTCTTAATCTCATTTATTTTTTCGGGAAGCTCCGGCATGGAAATATTATTTTTGCGAATCGCATTTACTAAGATAGGTAGTTCTTTATCAATACTTAACCCGGTTAATATATCATGATTTAAACTCACGAGCGGCACCTTGCTCGGCTCAATAGGAATACCGTCAATCACTTTTTTTGCCGAAATCGAAAAAAGCTTTTTTTTATATTTAAGAGAATCTATGCAATCATCATTCCCTAATGCTTCTTTAATATTTTTAATCGGAAACAAAGTACCGTCTATTGCAACTAAATACTTACCTTCAAAACATAGGAAGTTTTTATCATTGATTTTAAACGAGGCCTCCGGCCATTTCGGCCATGGGTGTATAATTTTCAATTCTTTAGTTGGGTATTTTCGGTTTGCTGCTTTTTCTAATATTTTAGTTATTGAACCTAAGCTTTTATTGGTTATTAATTCTTTCGCTTCTCTATCGGTTAGAACTCTAAAATCAAGATTCATATCGATAAATTTAGCGAGCTTAAAAATAAATATCCTCAGTACTATACTATTTCCGTATTCAAAAGGCTTTAAATGCATGAACTCATAGTAAAAATTCGCTAGCGCCGCCAGGGGAATAAGAGAAAGAGTTTTTTCCAGTTTTTCTAAAAGATTTTCTAAGGATAATACTTTTTCTTTATCAACTATTTGATGAGAATCGGTTATTAAAAAATTGAAAGTATAGGGAAATAATTTCTCATGGATTTCCTCTAATTTTATAAATAAATCCTTGTAGTTAAGTGTAGTGATTTTGATCTCATCTACATCTGTAGATAATGCGCAAAAAAGTTCCAGTTCACTTAAGCAATCAAAGTTTTTCATGTCTTCTGTTTTTCTGCTTGGTTTAATATATTATAATTTTTATTTACATACCGCATTAAAATTAAGAAGTCTATTTGACATACAAACTTCGAGTAATAATAAAAAACTTGTGTTGAAAAAAAATTAATTATACTTACTATTTTTACTAACCCAATAACTACAAAAGTTTTTATGTATAAAATCTGTCTATTACTTATTTTTCTAATATTACAGGGTATAATAGTTTATGCGGAAGAAACTAACTTTTATTCATACAAACTTGTTGATTTAAAAACTTCAAAATTTATTGCCGAACATAATCCCGGAAAGCTTATGATCCCGGCAAGCACTCAAAAACTAATTACCGCGTATGCTGCATTAAAAGAGTTAGGGAATAATCATCACTTTGAAACCAAATTTTCAACTCAAGGTAAAGTGGTAAACAAAACTTTACACGGAAACTTATATATCACTTTCGACGGCAACCCTGATTTCTCACAAAAAGACCTTGCTTCTATTCCCGGAAAGCTAAAAGAAAAAGGAATTACAAAGATTAAAGGAAATATAATAATAGATGATAGTCGCTTTGATGATAAATATTATGCCGACGGATGGAATATAGAAGATAAGAATTTTACATTCTCGGCACCCGTCTCGGCAATTGTAATCGATCAAAATGCTTTTACTCTGAAGCTTAAAGAAAAAGGCTCAACTTTTCAATTAACCGAGTATAGCCCTTATCCTAAAATTACAAATAATGTTAGAATAATATCAGTTAAAAACCCTCAGTGTGAATTAGAACTCACATCTAATGACAGCAATATTTATAAGCTTCACGGTTGCTCACTAAAAGGCTCTTCTCCCGATATATTAAAAATTGCTATTCAAAACCCTAAATTATGGGTTCAAAACCTAATTAAGTTTTATTTAAACAGGGACAAGATAGCTTTTCAAGATATTAAGTTTAATAAGACACCTTCTTCTTCAAAAGTGCTTTTCAGTTTTAAATCACGTCCGCTTAATGAGATACTTAAAACATTTTTGCAGGATTCAAATAACCTGATCGGGGAAGTTTTGCTTAAAACTATAGCTGCTAAAAAATTTAAAGTCGGTAGTTTTAAGGTAGGCACTAAAATACTTTATGATTTCATTGCACAACAGCTTAAAAATAAAGAACTTGAAATTCAACTGAAGGACGGTTCCGGGCTTTCCAGAAAGAACCTTATTTCAGCTGATATTTTTATCTCCTTACTTGAAAAAATTCACCAGGAACCGAAAGAAATAAAGGAAACTCTGCTGGCGGCTCTACCCTCCTCATCAAGTAACGGCACACTTAAAGCCCGCTTTACCGATAGTTTAATAATAAATCAAGGTTCACTTGTCGCCAAAACGGGATATATGGAAAACACCAGCTGCCTAGTCGGGTTTATTAACGATACACAAGGTAAACCGAGATACGCCCTTGCCGTCATGATTAATAATACATTAATGAAATATAAAGACCTAAAAACAGCTGAAGAGAAGCTTATTGAGCAACTTATCTCTAATAACAGGCTATAATAATGTATTTTTTATTATTTCCAGCTAATAAAACTTAGCTACCGCAAGAGAAGAAACAGAACAAAATAAACATATTAGAACCGAAAAAAACAAACCTCCCCTTCAATAAAACCCCTAAGTTTTGTTGAGCACGTGATAAATCAAAAGACTAAAGGCAAAGAAAAAGAGTTATAAAAAACCATAATTTAATTTAATAAAAACTCAACTACATCCCTTAAAGCAGCTTGGCCTTTAGGGGAGACACCTGCAAAGTTAACAAATCCATGAAAAGTATTGGGATAATGCTTGTGCACTACTGAGTAGCTGTTTTTTTGTAAAATTTCAATATAATCTCCTGCTCCGATAAATAGCGGGTCAAATTCTGCGGTAATTATCAGGGTTTTTGTATTGCTTAAGTCCAAGTCTGAAATATCAGGGCACATAAGTGGTGATTTTAGGTCTTCAGGAGTATTAGTATACAGACTTAACTGGTAATCTAATATCTTACTGCCCAACTTCCCTACCCACCATCTTTTACTTTCTCGTGCTCGCTTTATTCCCTCTTCACTTACATCAAGCACCGGGTAAATCAGCACTTGCTTTATCGGAAGCGGTTGTTTTTTATTCTGTAAGTGATTTAAAACTACACAGGTTAAATTACCCCCTGCACTATCTCCGCCGATCATTACCTTGCTAACATCTCCTCCTATAGTTTCAATATTTTCAATCACCCAATTATAGCCCTCTAATGCATCATAAGCCGCTTGAGGGAATTTGTGTTCAGGAGCTTTTCTATATTCGACTCCCACCACTATAAAACCGGTATGATAGCATAAATACTTAAGCATAGGGCCATAAGCTTTTAGGCTCCCTATAGTCCACCCGCCGCCGTGATAATATATAAATACCGGTAAAGCTTTACCTGATTTATTTGCGGTAGGCTTATAAATTTTTAACTTAAAACCTTTAGATAAACGTACTTCTTTAATATCTACTCCGGATTTCATTCTAGGGCCTATAACCGCTCCTCTGGAGTCAAATAAGTTACGTAAAACTTTGTTGATTATTCTTTTTATCATATTGTTTACATTTAAAAAGCCGGCTTTAAATTTAACTAAACCGGCTTACGAGATTCTATATTATAAAAATCATCTTACTTTAATTCGGCAAAGCATCAAGTGCATCGACTAAACTTTTTACCGCACCGACGGAACTATCGAACTTCTCTTTTTCTTCACCGTCTAATTGGATTTCGACAATTTTTTCGACTCCTTTACCGCCGATTACGACAGGCACGCCGACATATAAACTTTTAACGCCATACTCTCCGTTTAAATAAGCTGCACAAGGCAGTATTCTTTTCCTGTCTCTTAAATAAGATTCCGCCATTTCAATTGCCGAAGTAGCCGGTGCATAAAATGCAGATCCGGTTTGTAATAGCTTTACAATCTCAGCACCACCTTCTCTAGTACGCTGAACGATTTGGTCAACTTTTTCTTTAGAAACCCAGCCCATTTTAATAATATCCGGAAGAGGAATACCTGCAATGGTAGTATATCTTACGAGCGGCACCATGCTATCACCGTGTCCGCCTAAAACGAATGCGCTGACATCTTCAACCGATACACTGAGTTCTCTTGCAATAAACAATCTGAATCTGGCGGAATCAAGAACCCCTGCCATTCCTACTACTTTATGATGCGGCAATCCGCTTGCTTTCTGAAATGCATAAACCATAACATCAAGCGGGTTAGTCACCACAATAACAAAGGCATTCGGGCAATGCTTCTTAACGCCTTCTCCGGCCATCTTCATTACACTGTTATTAATACCTAAAAGATCATCTCTACTCATGCCGGGTTTCCTGGCTATACCTGCGGTAATTATGACTACATCCGCACCTTCAATATCTTTATAATCCGAAGTACCGGTTATAGAACAATCATAACCTTCCACCGGTGTGCTTTGTTCAAGATCAAGTGCCTTGCCACAAGCAAAATCTGCTGTTTTATCAAGGATTACTACATCCCCGAGATTTCTAAGTGCAGCAAGATGTGCTAATGTTCCACCGATATTACCACCACCTATAAGCGCAATTTTATGTCTTTTTGACATTATAATACCCTCCGAATTTATTTTTTAAGTTATTAATAACCCCATTAATTTAATAATACTGGAAAAGTATAATATAAATCAATTATATTAAGAGCTTTGACCTTGAAAATTTTTAATATACGCACTAAATTCATTGCATAAAATTAATAAAACCTTAGGAACAATATGTCAATTATGCATGATGAAAATAATACCGGTGAATTAAATAAAACCCCTGAGAATACCCAGATCCAAGCTCAGGAACAAAATGAAAACCCGGAGGAAAACTCGGTAGAAAACAGCTTAATGGAAGTTAGTAAAAAACTAGAAGAAGAAATTAAATCTTTAAAAGAACTAATCCTAAGAGAAAAGGCAGAAAACCAGAATTTACGTAAAAGGCACGAAAAAGAACTCGAAGATAATCATAAATATGCAATCTCTAACTTTGCGCGAGACTTAATTGAAGTGCAGGAAAATATGCATAGAGCTATTGATAATATTCCGCAAAATGAAATAGAAAACAATCCGACTCTTAAAGCATTATTAGAAGGAGTTGAGCTAACTAAAAACTCTCTTGCCGGTATTTTCGAAAAATATGGTATAATAAGAATTTATCCGTTGGAACAACAGTTTGACCATAATTTCCACCAGGCAATCGTACAAGTTCCTGATGCTCAAAAACCTGAAGGAAGTATTGTTCAGGTTATTCAGGCAGGATATATTATTAAAGACAGATTACTTCGCCCGGCATTAGTAGCGGTAGCAAAATCCTCCTCTTAGTTTAATAAAAATGTAACTTGAATAAAAGCTTACTTAGTTGTATTTAAATTTAAATATATGTTTTTTTAATTGCTAAAGGAAAAGGCTTTGTCAGACACTTTTAATTACCACCGTTTTTTCAATAAGTTTCCGGTTATAGAGCTCGGTACAATTAAGCTTAGAGATTTGATGCTTTCGGATAAGGAAAGATATTTTAAAATGATGTCAGAGCCTGAAGTTATTAAGTATCTTTCCGATGAAGACGTTCCCGATAGCTTAGAACAAACCGAGCAGGAAATAAAATTTTGGGGCGGTTTATTTTATAGAAAACAAAGTGTATTTTGGACAATTTCAGATACTTCAACCGATGAATTTTTAGGTACTATCGGCTTTAATACATGGAATTTCAGTAATCGCAGAGCTGAAATCAGCTATGATTTAATGAAGGAATATTGGAACCGAGGCATTATGACTAAAGCATTAACCAACGCTGTTATATTCGGCTTTAAAAATATGAATCTTCATCGGATTGAAGCGCGCACCATGCTCGGCAACATTCCTTCACAGCGTTTACTCGAAAAAGTAGGCTTTAAACGCGAAGGCACTATGCGCGGGTATAGAATTATAAGAGGTGAACCGATTGATGTATATATTTACTCGATCACTGCAAATGATTTCGCCGGCTTTTTAGCTTAAGTTTATTTATTCAAAACTATTAAAATCTTATAAGCTTTATAAATTTGTTGCTTTAAAAAGCATCTCATTAACCTTTTGTTAAGGATTTGGCGTCATAATTAAATTATAATAAAATCATAAAATAATTTTATGAAGGGCGATCCCGGCAACATTTTTACAAATGTGATAAATACTGCGAAAACTCTTGATTCTGTGCTGGCAGCAGGTTTAGATCAAATACTTGTATCATTTTTCGAAAACCGCGGAATTGAGAATGTAGGATTATTAATAGAAACAAATTCTGAATTAACTCAAAAAACAGTTAGAAACTTATTAAGTGCAGCTGCTTTTAATGCAAATAGTTTTACTGATAAGGATATCGGACTTATTAATGGACAACTAAATAACGGCAAACTTTCAATCTCAGCACTCTTGGAAGGCATTAAAGACGGAAAGTTACAACAAGGCGATATCCCGGATCCTATTAAAGCAGGTAATTATAGAAAAGATGATTATATAAATGCCTTAATCGGAGTTGAGGTGCTGCGTTATGAGCTAAAACTAGCTGAAAATACTGATATTCCCGCACAAGAAAAATTTGAGCTGATCAAAAATTTTAATGAGCTTATAACCGGGAAACTCACCGAGTTGGATGCCTCATTGAAAGAAATAGAAAATAAAGAAATAGAGCTACAATATATTGATACTATTAAAAGAAACGTTTTAGTAACTGATGTTCAAGCTAAGGAAGTTCTTCTTAATCAACGAAAGAACGGAAGCATATCCGGTGATAACTTAAATGAAGAATATAAAAGAAGAGGGTTTAAGACTCATTATAAAATAGTCGAAGAAAAACTTGAACAAGAGTTAAGCGGTTTAAATTCCGAAGAAAAGAGAAGCAAAGCTATAAACTCAATATCAAAATTAGCTTACCTAAACGATGAAGCAGCAAGTTCGCTCATTTCCTCAATAAAAGAGGAACAGGATATCACCCCTAAACACATAGTTGAATTATTAGTAAAGCGAGAAATAAAACCGAGGATAGAAGGATTACCTGAAAAATATACCGCCCCTCTAATCAGTAATATGCGTAGCGACGCTATAAATAAGACGCTTAATGAAATTGAGCGATTTAGTTCACTTGAGGATTTAAAATATATAGAAAATAATAAATATAATAATAATATATTACACAGAGCAGTATACGCTTTAAATAAAGGAGGAGAAGCCTTCCAAGCTGAATTCGGAGATGTTAGCCTTCAATATCTTTTAGATAAAAACAATGATAAAATTAATAGTTTTAATTCCGAGCAGCAGACACCTTTGAGCCTTTGCGCTAATCAGGAAATTAGAAAAGCTTTAGTGACGAACGGTGCAAAAGTAGAGCATGCCCAAAATTTAAATACTGCCGAACATAGAGAGGATAAAAGCGAACTTATTAATATCAGCAAAAAATTCGATGAATTAGCCGGTAATGTAAAATTATCCATAACTAAACTTTTTCAAAAATATAAAAATTCAAAAGAGGATTTTGCCGACGCAATAGTTGATAGGGTAAAAAAAACTTTCGAGCCCGATAAGGAGCTTGGCAAAGAGGATGAAAGAAATATAAAAGTTAAGGCTTATGACGTACATGATGACCTCGCAAACAAAAATAACACCATTAACAAGATGGGCATAGTAGATAAGTTTGTAGATTTCCTCAAAAAGTTTATGGGAAATGATAAATTTACCACCTTTGCAAAAGAAGCCTCCGAAGAATTAGGTAAAACAATTAAAGGTAATTTCACCAAAAATTTACTTGAGAAAAGGGCGGAAGTTGACTTAAGCAATACAGATAAGTTAAGTAGGTAATAATAATCCTCTTATCTATTAAAGCTAATATTCAGTTTAAGAAATTAAGCTTTTGTTTCTTTTTTAAATGGTTACCACGCCAAACGGCGATCACGATTGATACAAGAAACTAAAAATCGTTGAGCTGTTTTAACCTGCCCCAAGAGAAATAAAAGCTTAATTTTTAATTGGGATTATATCCCGTATAAACTACAATAGAAGCGATAAGCACCACCCAAATGAGGCTAAGCGGAAGGAATACTTTCCAGCCTAATCTCATCAATTGGTCATACCTATATCTCGGCAGCGCAGCCCTAACCCAAATAAAGATAAATAAACAAAACATTATCTTTAAACAAAACCAAATAATGCCGGGTATGAACCCTAGAAATGCAATCCCGAACGGCGGGAGCCAACCTCCCATAAATAAAATTACAGTAATTGCACTCATTAGAATCATATTAGCATATTCTCCCAGAAAGAACATGGCAAAACCCATAGAAGAATATTCAACATTATACCCTGCAACCAGTTCCGCCTCGGCTTCGGGCAAATCAAACGGATGCCTGTTAGTTTCGGCTAAAATCGAAACAAAAAATATAACCATCATAGGTAGTAGCAACAGCTCTAAATAAAGCGGCATATTCTGTTGAGCCAACACTATTTCCCTTAAATTTAATGACTGAGTCACAAGTAAAACGCTAACAATAATCAACCCGATGGAAACTTCATAAGAAACCATTTGAGCGGCTGATCTTATCGCACCTAAGAATGCATACTTGGAATTACTCGCCCACCCGGCAATGATAACCCCGTAAACTCCAAGCGAGGAAATTGCAAGAAGGTATAATACCCCGACATTAATATCAGCTATCACAAATTCACTGCCGACCGGAATCACCGCCCAGCCGAGCATAGCAAGGGAGAAGGTAATCATCGGTGCGAGCATAAACAACACTCGATCAGCATTCTTAGGCAAGATAGGCTCCTTAAACATTAACTTCAATGCATCCGCAAGCGGCTGTAATAAACCGAAAGGCCCCACCACGCTAGGGCCTACTCTAAGTTGCATGGAGGCAATCACCTTTCTTTCCGCATAAGTGAGGTAAGCAACACAAACAATAAGCGGCACAACCACGATTAAAATTTTGGCAAGAATACCAACAATCAATATTAAGTTTTCAAACATACAACTTTATATAAAAAATAATTAGCTTATATAATTTACTACAATAACTTCATGAATTGCGCAATTTATATATAACATTGCTCTCCTAAAAATATGTAAAATTATGCTTGATAAACTCGGTTTTAAATTTTAACTTTGCAACTTGAGTAATAATATGATATTAAAGCGCTCAAGCTATTTTTGAAACTAAAGAGGAGAAATTATGAGCGACGTCGAAAGCCGCGTTATTAAATTAGTTGCCGAGCATTTAGATGTTGATGCGTCTAAAGTGAAGCCGGATGCAAGATTTAGCGATGACCTCGGAGCAGATAGCCTGGATACCGTTGAACTGGTTATGGCATTTGAAGAAGAGTTCAATATCGAAATACCTGATGATGCAGCGGAAAAAATCATTAAAGTTGAAGATGCGGTTAGTTTTATAAAATCACAAATTGATAAAGCTTCTTAAACTAAAAAACTAAGTTTAACTTTTCTTAGCAGCATTTTATGAGACGTATTGTTATCACGGGAATCGGTTTAGTTACACCTTTAGGTGCTGACGCAAAAAGCTCATGGGAAAATTTAATTCGCGGCAAATCCGGAGTTAAAAAAATTCCCCTTGAGCTGTTTGATACATCCGACCTAAATACACGGATTGCCGGCCTGGTTCCCGGTAAAGATGAGCAATGCGGATTAGATCTGGAAAAATATATTCCTTTAAAAGAAACTCGTAAGATGGATAAATTCATTCATTATGCAATTGCCGCAGCAACACAAGCTGTTGATGATTCAGGATGGGCTGCCTCTACTGAGGAGGAAATGACACAGACCGGGGTATTAATCGGCTCCGGTATCGGCGGGTTAGCGGTTATTGAAGAAACCGCCAATATTTTAGCTGAAAAAGGGACACGTAGAATCAGTCCGTTTTTCATTCCGGCTTCTTTAATAAACTTGGCTTCCGGCCACATTTCCATTAAATACGGCTTTAAGGGGCCTAATCATGCCGTAGTTACGGCATGCTCAACAGGTGCGCATGCGATCGGGGATGCAGCAAGGATGATCGCTCTTGGTGATGCTGATGTAATGGTTGCCGGCGGAAGTGAGGCTGCGGTTTGCAGGCTCGGTATTGCAGGCTTTAATGCTTGTAAAGCACTTTCAACTAATTTCAATGATACGCCTGAAAAAGCCTCCAGACCTTGGGATGAAGCCCGTGACGGCTTTGTTATGGGTGAAGGTGCGGGTGTCGTGGTACTTGAAGAATATGAGCACGCCAAAAAGCGAGGTGCTAAGATTTATGCCGAAGTGGTCGGTTACGGTTTAAGCGGTGATGCATATCATATGACCGCTCCGGCGCCTGATGGTAACGGCGGTTTAAGATCTATGCAAATGGCATTGAAAAAGGCTGAAATTAACCCGGAAGAAGTGGGATACATAAATGCTCACGGCACTTCTACTCCGCTTGGTGATATAATCGAGTTAAATGCGGTTAAGACATTGTTTAAAGATCATGCTTATAAGCTGATGATGTCATCAACTAAATCCTCAATCGGGCATTTACTCGGTGCGGCAGGAAGCGTTGAAGCAATTTTTTCAATACTTAGCATGCAGCATGGGATAATCCCGCCTACCTTGAATCTTGATAATCCATCCGAAGGTTGTGATATTGATTTAGTTGCTCATACGGCAAAAGAAAAGCAAATTGAGGTTGCACTTTCAAACTCGTTCGGTTTCGGTGGAACAAATGCCAGCCTATTATTTAAAAAAGTTTAATGCATTCTAAGTTAAAGAAATTTTTTATTATATATCTTATATTTAAACTACTACTCATTGCAGCAGTGGTTTATTCTTATCACAATACGTTTTATAAAACGCATGTACATCAAGAAAAAATTGCCATAATTCCTAAGAACTATTCAATCAAACAAATAGCTGAATTACTTCATAAAAAAGAAATAATCAAAAGCAAATTCTTATTCATCTTACTTTCCAAAGCATATTCATTTAAAAAAGAATATTTACAATCGGGAGAATATAAGTTTGAAGCTGGGATGAAGATGATTGAAGTAATTCATAAGCTGACAAGAGGAGAGGTAATTATACATAAAGTTACCATTCCCGAAGGGTTAACCAATTCCCAAGTATTTAAAATATTAAATAACAGCTATGGCTTAAGCGGCGGTATAAATAAAGAGAAATATAAAGAAGGCTATTTACTTCCGGAAACTTATTCATATAAATACGGTACCAAAAAAGAATCCGTTTTGGCAAGAATGCATTCAAGCATGGAGAAACACTTAAACCTATTTATTTCTACCTCAGCTTTACCCGTTCCTTTAAAAGATATTAATGAACTTTTAACCCTAGCTTCCATTGTTGAAAAGGAAAGCGGTATAAATGCTGAAAAACCTTTGGTTGCAGGTGTTTACCTTAATCGCTTAAAAATAAATATGCCGCTTCAGGCTGACCCGACTGTAATTTACGGCATGACCAGCGGGGTTGAGCCCTTCCCTAAAGGGCTTACTTATAAGGATTTGGAAAGCGATTCATTATATAATACTTATAAGGTAAAAGGGCTTCCACCTACTCCGATTGCAAACCCGGGGCTTAGGTCAATTGCTGCCGTGTTGCACCCTGCTAATACCAAGGATTTGTTCTTTGTTGCCGACGGGCTCGGCGGCCATAAATTTTCTGAAACTTATAAAGAACATTTAAATAATGTGAAAAACTTTCGCACATTTATCGGCCAAAAGCCCAAATAATAAAAAGTCGGCAATAAAATAAACTCCGACTTTTTTATTAAAAATTATATATAGTGTATTAAGTCGAATATCCTACATGCATGGAGCATGGTTAAATTGTAAAAAATTAAACTGAGTTTGTGAATAAATTACTATGTAATTTATTCGAGCACGCGCCATAAATAGCCGCGAGGCGCATGCTTCCTACTAGATTTTTCAGATATAACTCTACAAAGCCTGCTCTTTACCCTTGTCCTTACTTTCCTTAGATATTTTTTCGGAATGTTTACCAAGCGGGGGTTTATCTTGAGATTTGAAAAATTTTGTAATATCTTGACTGTGTTTTTTAGCAGAATCTGCAAGTCGCCTTTTTTCAATTTGCTCATCGCGTTGTTTAGAATCCAGCTCTACACAACATTCTTCACTTTTCACTTTTTTACTAGAAGTGTTTTCTTCTTTCTTATCAGAACCTTCAAAGTCTTCTCTATCACGTTTATTGGAAGTTTTTCCTTTTTGCATCCATGAAAGTAAAAGTTCTGTTATGCCTCCATCTTTTGAATAATTGATCGGGATTTTCCCCTTATAATCTTTTAAATATGGATTTGCACCTTCTTCAAGTAGCAAATTTACACAATCAACGTTACTGAAGATAACCGCACGGTGAAGTATAGGTTTTACGTCATCCCCGTCATAATCATAGTTCACATTGATATGATTTAATGATTTATTAGCTTCTAAGCATAGTTTTAATAATTTAGAATTTCCATTAATCACTGCACTTTCTGTAATATTACAAAACAAACCGTCATGAGTATCGGATAATAAAATAACAGTTGTTTTAAAAAGTTCGGGTAATTTTTCTAAACACTCTACAAAGTAATTAAAGTCTTTAAGAGATTTAGAATAATTTTCTATAAAATTATCAATCTCATTAGTATCTCCTTTCATCCATATAACTTTAAATTCTTCTAATAATTTACGTAAATAGTTAATCTGAGTATCATTTTTCATAATATTAAATAATTAATTATTTTGCAATATTATATAGATTTATATATAAATATTAAAGTAAAAAAATATTAATGTTATATTTATGAATATATAAGGTTAATATTGAGATTTTTCGCAAAACTTATAATTAAGTTCTTTCAAACATTTTATGTAGTTCGTATAAAGATAACTTTCTAAAAGTTGGCCTACCGTGATTACATTGCGAGGAGAAAGGGGTATTTTCCATTTCCCTTAGTATTGCGTTCATTTCCTCAACGGACAGCTTTCTTCCTGCCCTTATACTCGAATGGCAGGCAATATTGCCGCGTATCTCATCAAGCTTTTCATCGAGATTGGTAATTGTATTATATTCCGAAATATTATCAGCCAGGTCAAAGATAAAGCTTCTAATATCAAGCTTACCAAGCAAATACGGCACTTCCCTGACTAAAATTTGTGATAAACCGTTTCTTTCAATCACAATACCGAATTTTTTTAAGCTTAAAGAAAATTCTAAAATCTTTTCTGCCATGGCCGCCCCAACCTCAACTACTTCCGGAACAAGTAACGGTTGGCTTTTTACCCTATTTTCCTGCATTGCCTTTTTCATCTTCTCAAGCACCAATCTCTCATGCGCTGCATGTTGGTCGATTATTATAAACCCATCCTTAGTTTCCGAAATAATAAAAGTATTATTAATTTGGCACTTAGCAAAACCTAAGGGAAAAGAATCGGTATTTGTTTCTTCTATTTTTTCTTTCGGCTCATTCTCCATAACCTTAACGCTTACAGGCCTAAAGCTATCAGTTATCGAATCATGTATTTGTGATGTGCTAACCTCACGATTAAAATTATTACTAAAAGTTTTAGCCTGAGGTTTTTCATCCACAAATCGATTAATATTAAGCGAAGACTGAATTATCGACCTTGGTGATAAGAGGCTAATCTGGGGATGATATAGTTTAGGCGGATTTGTTTCACCACTTGCTTGAGGAGCGCTTGCCTGTGCAATTGCCTTTCTTATCTCGGAAATTAAAGTACCGCGAATAAAGTTTTCATCCTTAAAACGCACCTCTGCTTTAGTCGGATGCACGTTAACATCCACTTCATAAGGATCAATTTCTAAAAATAGGGCAATCATAGGATACCTATCATGCGGTATCAGCCCATTATAAGCTGCTTTTACGGCTCCTATAAAGAATTTATCCTTAATTATTCTTCTATTTACGTAGGTTAAATAATTTACCGAAGTCTTTCTACTATAGGTGGGAAGTGAAGTGTATCCTTTAAATGATAAATAATCCCGGCTAAAACTTACTTTTACTGAATTTTTTAAAAAGTCTGCACCGAGTATATCCCCTACCCTGGTATCCTCTCCGCTTAAGTCGGTTTGATTCGGTTTATAATTTAATATTACTCTTCCGTCTGAAATAAACTTAAAAGAAATATGGCAATGGCAAAGCGCAAATCGATTTATCAAATCAGTACATACGCTAATTTCCGAACTTTCGGATTTTAAAAACTTAAGCCGATTGGGCGTAAAATAAAATAAATCTCTAACTTCTACTACCGTGCCCTGTTTTAAACCTGCCGGAGTTAAGTTTTGTACTTCACCGCCTAAAACTTCAATTTGCCATGCATCATTTGAACTTATATGCTTACTGGTAATCTTCATTCTACTAACTGAAGCAATCGAGGGCAAAGCTTCACCTCTGAAGCCATGAAAATTTATATTGCAAATATCATCTTCACTTAGTTTTGAGGTTGCATGGCGCTCAATAGCAAGTAAAAGATCATCCTTAGTAATCCCTTCCCCGTCATCAGTAATTATAATTAAGTTCCTTCCTCCCCGTTCAATCTCAATAACAATATTTTTTGCACCGGCATCTATTGAGTTTTCCACCAGCTCCTTAATCACTGAAAGTGGTCTCTCGATAACTTCTCCCGCGGCTATTCTATTAATTGTCTTTTCGGTAAGTCTTTTAATTTTCATGCAGATTATTTTTTATAAGCAGTTTATATCTTTTACATCCGTAATTATAGAGAATAAATGGTTTTAAATCATTCTAAAATTGCTAATAAAATAAAAATCTATTAATCTGCAAAAATAATTTTATATTAAATATTTTATATGAAAGTTACGGTTATAGGCACAGGTTATGTCGGGTTGGTTGCAGGCACATGTTTTGCCAACTTCGGTATTGAAGTCAATTGCATTGATAATGATGTTACTAAAATTAATGCACTCAAAGATGGTGTAATCCCGATTTACGAACCGGGTTTAGAAGAACTGGTAATCAAAAATTATAAGAATGGTAACTTGCATTTTTCAACTGATAAATCATTACTTGATAAAGCGGATATTTTAGTAATAGCAGTCGGAACTCCTGCAACTAAAGACGGCAATGCTAATATGACTTACTTGGATTCGGTGTTGGAAGATATAGCAAAATACGTAAGCCATGATAAGTATATCATTATAAAATCAACCGTTCCGGTCGGCACCGCAAATAGGGTTAAAAAAACATTGGAAGAAAAGAGGCGGGATTTAAAATTTAGTATTATTTCCAACCCTGAATTCCTCCGTGAAGGCTCGGCGGTAAATGATTTCTTTTATCCTGATAGGATAGTAATAGGCACTATGGACGAGGAATCAAAAGAAATCGCCAGAAAACTTTATGCACCCGTTGTAGCGAATGATACACATATTGAGTTTACCGATAACAGCACCGCTGAAATTATTAAATATGCCGCGAATGCATTCCTTGCCATGAAGGTAGCGTTTATTAATGAAATTTCCGATATAGCCGAGGAGTTCAGCGGAAATATCGAAGATATTGCGAACGGGATAGGATCGGATAAAAGAATCGGCAAGCACTTCTTAAAACCGGGGCCGGGATACGGCGGCTCATGTTTCCCCAAAGATACTCTTGCTCTTGCGAAAGCGGCATATGATGCTTCTATTCCAAGTTTAATTATTAATGCGGTCATCGATTCAAATGATAGACGTAAGCGAAAAATGGCAAGTAAAGTGATATCCGCTTTAAATGGTGATATCAACGGCAAGACTATTGCAATTTTGGGTCTGACTTTTAAAGCTGAAACTGATGATATGCGAGACAGCGCAAGTATAGATATTATAAATGTACTTAAAAATAAGGGCGCCGTAATTAAGGCATATGACCCTAAAGGTATGGAAGAAGCAAAGAAGATATTCGGCGATAGTATCGAATATTGTAATGATTTATTCAGCGCAGCAAATAATGCGGAAGCACTTTGTATAATTACCGAATGGGCTGAGTTTAAAACTCTTGATCTTCAGCAATTACAGAAATGCATGCAACAGCCGATAATAGTTGATTTGAGGAATATTTATTCAAGAGAGGAAATGAGTAACTCAGGGTTCACTTATATATCTTTAGGAAGAGCAAAAGTTAATTAAATAGAGGTATAAAATGCCTGAATTACCTGAGGTTGAAACTGTAAAAAACTCTCTTTATCCTATAATTGGTAAGAAAATTTTAAGCATTAATACCTCAGGTAAAAAGTTTAGAATTGCCCCTCCCGCAAACTTTGGCAATTTACTTTTAAATAAGAGAATTACGGATCTCGCCAGAAGGTCAAAATATATATTAATCCACCTTGAAGATAATAATATATTAATAATCCATTTAGGAATGTCCGGTAAAATTCTTTTAAATACTGAGCCCAAAAGTAATAAACATAATCACCTGGAAATTGACTTAACTGGGGATAGTAAGTTAATTTTTAATGATGCAAGAAGATTCGGGCTTTATACGGTAATACTGGGGTCGGAAATAGCAGCACATCCGCTATTTAAAAACCTTGGGATCGAACCGCTAACCCCTGCCCTTAACCCGGATTATTTACATGAAATATTTAAAAACAGATCTGCTCCGATTAAGCCTTTGCTTATGGATGCCTCGTTAATTGTGGGGGTTGGTAATATTTATGCAGCGGAAAGCTTATTTAGAGCTAAGATTTCCCCTCTTCGTGCAGCAAAATCATTAAACAAGGAAGAAATTACCACTCTCTGTGAAATGATTAAATTAGTTTTACTGGAAGCTATAGAATCAGGCGGCTCAACTTTAAGGGACTATGTCAGGTCAAGCGGTGATATCGGTTATTTTCAGCATAAATTTATGGTTTACGGTAGAGTGGGCAAGAAATGTTATATATGTGAAGAAAGAATTTTAAATAATAAAATGGCCGGCAGGTCAACCTTCTACTGCCCGAAATGTCAATTTTAATCTGCGATTGCGGTTATATCCGCTTTCTTCTCAATTTCGTTTTTTTTCAGTAAAAGCACAAGAGGCAGAGAGGCTGCACAAATATACATTAAGAATGCAAAATCGTTAATATATGCAATTGCCTGCGCTTGTCTGGTAATTTCGTTATTAAGACTGGCCAGTCCCTTTATAGTATTGATATCCCACGCGCTTGGGAATAAAGAAGAATGAAGAAGGTGATTAAACGGTGTTATGCTTTCTGAGATGGCGGCATGCATCATTTGAGTTTTTTCAGCTAGAATATTAGTTGATATTGAGATACCTATACTGCTTCCGATATTTCTCATCAAGCTGTAAAGTGAGGCCGCTTCCGTCCTTTGAGTCGGATTTATTGTAGAAAAGGCAATAGTGCTTAAAGGAACAAATACAAACCCGAACCCTTGAATTAATCCGCTTCCAACTAAAAGCGAGATATTAACGTCCGGCGAAAAGTTTATCATTTGCCATAATGAAAATAAAATCAATACTAACCCGAAGGTAATAAGCATTCGTGTATCAACCTTAGTAATTAAACGCCCGACTATAATCATTGCTACCATAGTCCCTACCCCTCTCGGCGCAAGCACCAAGCCGGTAGTTAACACGGGATAACCTTTTAAGCTTTGCAGGAAGGGTGTAAGTAATGATAATGAAGCGTATAAAATTATACCTATTATTGAAACCATGATTACGCTTGCTACAAAGTTTCTGTCAAGAAACAGGCCGGGAGTTATAAAAGGTGTTTTTGAGTTAAACAGATGCATGATAAAAAAATAAAATGCAAAAAATGCGATTACAGTTTCGATAATAATCTCGGTTGAAGAAAACCAACCTTTTATCTCCCCTCTATCCAGCATCAATTGCAGTGCTCCGACAGCTATGCCGACAAGTAAAAATCCGGCAATATTAAATTTTTGATTAGTTAGTTTTGCTTCATCGGAAACTGACACGATAACTCCAAGTAAGGCTAAAATACCGAAAGGTAAATTTATAAAAAACACCCAGCGCCAACTATAATATTCCGTCAGATATCCCCCGAGTGTAGGCCCTAGTATAGGTCCGATCATAATGCCGAACCCCCACATCGCCATAGCAACTCCATGCTTTTCTTTCGGGTAGCTATCGAGTAAAATTGCTTGAGAGAGGGGAACTAGTGCCGCACCGAATACTCCTTGCAACATCCTGAATAAAACCATTTCAGTTAAAGATAAAGCAGTTCCGCATAACATGGAAGAAACCGTGAACCCGATTATTGACCATATAAAATATTTCTTCCTACCTAACTTATTACTTAATATACCGGTGGGTAAAGTCATTATCGCCGCAGCAACGATATAAGAAGTTAAAACCCAGGTAATCTGATCCTGAGTCGCGGATAATGTACTTTGCATATAAGGCAGGGCAACGTTTGCAATCGTTGTATCCAAAGTCTGCATTATAGCCGCAAGCATTACTGAAATCGTTACTAATGTCTGATTGGAGAAGAGTGTTTGTATCCCTACTCTCATCTCTTATTCCGCCGAAGACTTAGTATTAATCTGAATTACTGCACTCATACCCGCACGTAAAGGTAAAGTGCTATCGGGCTGCTCAATTGATATACGCACCGGTATTCTTTGCACTATCTTCACCCAATTTCCGGTAGCATTTTGCGGAGGAAGGATACTAAATTCAGCGCCGCTTGCCGCACCTACGCTTTCAACCGCACCTTCTACTTTCAAATTAGGAAAAGTATCTATCATAACTTTAACTTTTTGCCCTGCTTTGACATTTGTTAAATCGGTTTCTTTTAAATTTGCTTCTACCCAAATATCATCCAAAAGCACTATGCTAAAGAGAGATGAGCCGGTTGCTACATAGTCTCCTACACTTAGTGTGCTAACTTGGCTAACTATGCCGTTATTAGGAGCTCTTAATACCGTGCGTTTTAAATTTAGTTCAGCATGTTCTACGCTCGCTTTAGCTTCAATATATTTGGGATGTTTTTCAACTAAAATTAGAGGATCACCTGATAAATTAATTATTAATTGTCTCCTCTCCTGCTCAAGTATAGCAATCTGCTGCTTGGTTCCATTGAGTTTATTGGCGGCAGCATCTACTTGAGCTTCAGTTCCGGCACGCTTCTTTGCAAGTTCTGATGCTCTGTAAAATTCCCGCTGCGCATAATCTTTATTCATTACTGCAAGCTTTAAGCTTTCAGTATTTTCAAGATACTGCGCCTTTAATACTTCTATACCGTTTACGATACTGTCAAGGTTAGCTTTAGCTTGATTTAAAGCAATATGGTACGGCTCATCATCAATAGTTATTAGAATTCTTCCCTTTTCAACTCTTTCATTTTCTTTAACCTCTATCTTTACTACTTTCCCGTTTACTTCAGAGCTGATATATATTTTCCCTGCTTTTATATAAGCGTTATCAGTTCCGACATATCCGACCTCTTTTAGGTAATAAATACCTACTAGAATTACTAAAATAATTGGTATTACATAGCTGATAATTAATTTTTTATTCTTACTAAATTCTTTCACTACAGGGATACAACTATTAATTTATATCTAATAAATAGTATACTTAAGCATTTATTAATAAAAAGTTAACAATGTATAAAATAAATTTTTATGTCGAAGTCGCAGTTTCTTCCTTAGGTAAAATAAGTAAAGCTAAAATATACGCGGTTATATATACAAAGGCACCCGAAAATATAACATCACTTAAAAAATGGGCACCTTGAATAATTCTCCCCAAACCGAATATGGAACCTAAACTAATTGCTAAAATATTATACATCATGCGTTTTCTACCCTTATTAATAAAGGCAAAAGCAAAAAAGACAAATCCTATTGAAGCATGCCCGGAAACGAAGGAGCAATTAGTGTTACATTGATTAGCAATGACAAATGCAGGGGTAAACTTTGCTGTTCCGCTGAAATTCTCAACTTGGATCGGTCTTGCCCTGCCGAAGTTTTCTTTAAATACCATATTTACTACTATTCCGGGACCTGCAATACACACCAACATTACATAAATAATTTTTATGTAGTGTTTAGGGTTTACTGATTTTACCTTTAAAAGTTTTCTAGTCCCCAAAATTACTGCTCCTGTAATGAAGATACCTACAATTAAGGGCACAACTTTATGGGTGAATTTTGCAAACAAACTTTCTTTTAAATAGAATCCGCGCAAATGATCATAAAAATAACCTGAGACTGCTAAGTCTATATTTCCGTTTCTATAAAACACTATAGCTAAAACAGTAAATATTGTTAAAAATATAATTTTATTTAACATCATTAGTACCCTTTAAATTTTTTTAAATAAAAGATTTGATATTTAGGGTGAGAAGGAGCAGTAGAGTTATCAAGTACCTCTATAAACTTTACCTTTTCTGCGTAATTCCTTAAATATTTTTCATCACTCAGCCTTCTTTCTTCATCAGAATATTGAAACACGACTAACATATCTTGACCGATAAATTTATTTGCATCGGTAGTTAATGCATAATAATCCGAGATGCGTTTAGTAGGATTCCACTTCACAATTTCTACTTTACTTTGCTTAGTATAATAATTTATCAGTGATAAATCCTTTCTCGTATCTACTGCAATTATAGCAGTATCATAATTTCCTTTAATTCTTAATATATTTCTCCCCAGCTCTTCTCCACCCCTTAAGCGCTTATATATATCATATTTAGGCACTATTTCCATACCAAGTTTTTGGCATAAGGGCTGATAAAACATTATACCCGAACCGACAATAAGGTGTAGCCATATGCTGAATTTTATTAAATTTAGTTTATTTAAATCTTTTGCCGTTAATACTACTAAAACGGAAGAGGTTATATAAATCGGAGCCGCCCAATTTGCATGCGCCCTGGAAATATAGGCGATAATTAACATAAAAAATAGAATCGGAATAGAGAAGAAGCACAGTATATTGTAGTTTTTATTGAGCTTACCTCTCCACCAAAGGTAGGCGGAAACATTAAGAAAACCGAAAGTAATTATGCCGAATACACCGAACTGTGCGAAGAAAAATTCGGCTAACTTTTTAAAACTAAATTTACTACTCGGATCCCCTTGCACTAAATCAGCAGTATGCATAAAACTTACAAACATGTTGTTAATGTTCCAGAGTAAATTCGGGCTAAAAATTAGAAGAGCAGGTATTAAAGCCGCTATAAAATTTTTGGAGTAAATAAATCTAAAAGATTTACTTTTATAAAACATATATAAAAATACAGACAGCAAAAAGAAAAGCATATTATATTTTGCCAGCATTCCTAAGCCTGATGCTACCCCGCATAAAATCCAATAGATAAATTTATTACTATTTAATGCGTTAAGAAAAAAGTAAAACGAAAGTGCCCATAATACCATCAAAACCGGATCAGTCGACATTATAAAAGAAGAGACGAATATAGCAGGTGTCGTGATGTATATACAACCCGACAGAAAGGCTACTTTATTGCCGAAATTTTTACCGATCAGATAAACTATGAACCCGGTAATAAAATGAAGAAGAGGAGAAAAAATCCTGACTGCAAATTCGCAATTACCGAATAACTTAGTGGAAAAAGCAATTAACCATGCAACAAGGGGAGGTTTTGAATAATAACCGAAAGCCGGGTGCTGAGCCCAAACCCAATACTGGGCTTCATCAGCATAAAGTTCAAGGCTATTCACTTTAATTGCAAATAACCTTAAAACTAATAAAACCGTCGAGAGAATTATAAAAGCAAGTTGAGAATTATTTTTTAAACCTTTCCCCAACAACTTTTAACACTCATTAAGCAGCTTGTGACATTGATTTAACTCTTTTAGTAAGCTTACTTACTTTTCTAGCTGCGGTATTTAGTTTTAAAACACCTTTTGTAACGCTTTTCATGATTTCCGATTCAGCGCTCCTTAAAGCCAGCTCAGCTTCTTTAGAATCATTTGATGTAATAAGATTTTCAACTTTTGTTATGAAAGTTTTGATTCTGCTAAGCACGGATTTATTTCTAGCTCTGTTGTCTAATGATGTTAAATGAGCTTTTTTTGCAGACTTATGATTTGCCATTTAATTAATATCTCAAAAATTTGAATTACTTTAAAGTAGCTTTTTACATAAAATGATGATCAAAGTCAAGCACAACCTTACCAAGCTAACTCTTTATACAAAATTTATTTATTAAAAAAACTTTAATCATAGTTACTTATTGACAAATGTTTATAAATTTCTAACCTTCAACGTTTAAAGGTTTTTTAACTATAAGTAGTAGTATGCTGCAATCAAATAGCGAATTTCATCAGGAACATCATGCTAAGTCTTCTGTCTATCTTCAGGATTTTGTATTAGGTATGGCAGATGGTCTTACCGTCCCTTTCGCACTTGTTGCAGGTTTAAGCGGTGCCGTAGATTGCTCGAATATCATTGTGATTGCCGGGATCTCCGAAATTGCCGCCGGAACGATAGCAATGGGGATGGGAGGATATTTGGCGGCAAAAACTCAAAGAGAACATTATGAGACTGAGCTTGCCAGAGAAACCAAAGAGATTGAAGAAGTTCCTGAAATAGAAGCGATGGAAGTGGAAGCAATTTTAGAAGATTTCGGAATTACTGAGGCCGAGAGTAAAAAACTTATTGTTGATTCTTTAAGAAAGGATCCGAAAAAATGGCGCGATTTTATGATGCGTTTCGAATTAAATTTGGAGAAACTTGATAAAAACAGAGAGGTAGTAAGCCCGTTTATAATTGGTTCTGCTTATGCAATAGGAGGATTTGTTCCGTTATCACCTTATATATTTACAAGTAATATTGAAAAGGCATTAAGTATTTCGATAATTGCAACAACAATAGCACTATTAGGATTCGGAGCTTTTAAAGGTGCATGTACCGGAGTATCCGTACTTAAATCAGCATTACATACTTGTTTCATAGGCGGCATTGCGGCAGCAGCAGCTTATTCAATTGCAAAGCTGGTTGCTTAAACTTTCTCTCGTTTGACTGAAATAAATTCTTATCAAGCTTCCTATTGACAACATGTCCTAACATGGTGCAAACTTGCTCAAACTCATTTGAGTAAAAATACTTTAATTGCATGAAATACATAATTTTCAAATAAAAGCAAGTATTAGTAATGGATTTTATAAAATATAATGGAAAATAATTAAAATATGGATGATACATATAATGCAATTACTAATAATATAATACATGATGAAATATTAGAAATGTACTTTCATACCCCCGAATATGATAATATTTTAAATTGTCATAAAGCCGTTACCTCCTCTGATATCGAACAATATTTTGATATTTTTGCCAATAATACTTCTTCATTAACCGAACAACTAAATTCACCTCTTAGTGAAGAGTATATAAGAAGCTTTTTACCAAGTTATGAATCTTTAAATACCTTAGGATCAATAACCCTTTTTACCATTAGCGTTTATTCTAATCCATATTTAACTTCCGGTTTAGTATTCATAAAAATGTTAGAAGATTTATTAGAAATTAATAGCCAAGACATAATAAATTATTTTGGATTTAAAGCTAATAATGTAATTGCGTTTAAACGCTTTATTACAAATACACGTTTATCAGCCGGAGCGGCAATTTTAGGTATGAATATATCCCCTATAACCGGCAAAAAATTCGGAGCCGGAATTTCTGCGGCAGCAATTGATTCGGTTGATAATATTCTTGAACTTCTTAAACTTCATATTTTTCCCGATGCTTTCATCCCGCATGAGCAAATGGATATATTTTCAAGTGGTCTCTACTTCCAATTAAAAAAATCTACTGAGGAATTTGCTAAACCAGTTTGTGAGGCAATTTTAAGAGATGATGAAAAATGGTTAATACGGACTAATAATATATTTTTAGATACTATGATTGAAGAGTATGCCGTGGTTGGAACCTCAAAAATTATAGGAACTGAAATAGCCGACTATTTTAATCTTCTTGATATGAGAAAAGATCTTGATATTCATTCATTTATTTCTTTGGAAGTTTTAACTAAATCTTGGCTTAATATATATAATAAAGGGGGTAACTCTTATTTTAGTGCAATTCCGCTCGTCATGAAACAAATGCAAAAATTTTTATTCAGAGATTTGCAATAAACCTCCAGGGCTTATCTTTTGCTTTAGAGATACCTATTCTCGGAGTAGATTGTATTTCATATTTCAAGTCGGAACCTAAGAAATAAATTCGGTCGTTTTCTACTATATTTAAAGTATTATAAGTTTTATCAATTGATAAATTTTTACAAAGTTTACCCGGGCCGTTTAAGAGCTTCTGCTCAGCTCCCGTGATGTCTAATGCTCCTCTAATTAAGACGGCGGCGGCAACACCTTCTTCTTCAGTTACCACATTCATGCAGTAATACATGCCGTATATAAAATATATATATAAGCATCCGGCTCTGCCGAACATCACTTCAGTTCGCTTAGTTTTGCCCCTTGCCGCATGACATGCCTCATCATCTCGGCCAACGTATGCTTCCGTTTCAGTAATAATTAGTTTTCTATCATTAAATATAAAATATTTTCCTATCAACTCTTCAGCAACCAGTAAAGTCGGGCGCTCAAAAAATTTGAAATTAAGCTTTTGCATATGAAAAATTCAAATATGTTACCGTATTATTTTTTACATTACTTAATTATAAATTTAAACCTAATTAATTTAAACTTAATTGGTTATAATTTCGAACGTTCTCTCTTGCAACCCAAGAAGTATTTGCCAAAACCTCCGGCTCATTATCTTTTGCGGTAGCTTGCTTTACAAGATCTCCGCCAAGCTTAACCGCTTCATCCAGATATACCGGAGCAGGATTATATTCGGCAGGAACTAATATTGTGTTTATATCGTTATACTTAGCTATTTCAATATTATTTATGCTATCATCAATTAACATAACAAGTTGATATTCATTAACCTTGAAATGATCCATTGCTTTTCTTATATGCCCGTTTTTACCGAACTTAGACATATAATCTTGTGTTTTCGGCAGCCAAGCTTCAACATGAATTTTACTAAGCTGTTCTTTTGATAATCCCAAAAACTTTAGAACGGGAATTATTAAGGATTTATATTCAGTAAAAGAAGTTATTGCAATATTATGCCCCTGCTCAAAAAAGAGATTAAAAGTTTCCAGTAATTTTTCTCTATTTTTAAACACCCCGTCAGGCTCTTGCTTTATTAGCTCTCCCAGGTAATCCGCTTCAATACATTCACTAAAATTACTTAGTTGCTTATATTTAATTTGATTATGAGAATGCTCGTTTAATATTGTTTGATCAAAATCAAAGCATACTAAAGTCGATTTCCTTTTTGCCGGTTGCTCATATAATACTCTAGCTTCTCTCATTACCTACTCCCCTTTTTTGTAGCTAATAAATTAATACTAATTAATAAATATATTTAATATTAATTTAAATACCAGATTTATTCTTAATTTCATCGGCAGCAGCTTTACCGAGCTCTAAGGCCTGATTTTTGCTACCCGTTTGCGAGGAAGAATATAATATTGTGCCGTCACTTTCAGCGAGCTGCGCTACCAGGCTTAGTTGCTCACCCGCTAAAGTAGCATAAGCAGAGATAGGCGTAGTACAATCCCCGGAGAGGTGGTATAAGAATGATCTTTCAGCCGTAATACAAGTCATGGTCTCCGTATGGTTCACTTTTGCGATTACTTCAGCCATTTTTTCATCCTCTACTCTTCTTTCAATTCCGATTGCGCCTTGCGCAATTGCAGGTAACATTTCCTTACAATCAAAAATATATTTTGCTACCTTTTCCAGTCCTAACCTCTTTAAACCCGCATAAGCAAGGATGGTTGCATCAACTTCACCTTTTGCCAACTTATCAAGCCTGGTGATTACGTTTCCTCTAAAGTTTTTAACTATCAGATCAGGTCTTTTACTCAAAATTGCCGCTTTTCTTCTGGAAGAAGAGGTGCCGACCACGGCTCCGAACGGAAGCTGCTCCAAGGAATTATATTTATCGGAAATAAAAGCATCTCTTACATCTCCCCTTTCCAGCACACTATCAATTATTAATGATTCGGGCGAAACTGCAGGTACATCTTTCATAGAATGAACGGCAAGATCAATTTTTGAAGCGAGCAAACTTTCCTCAATTTCTTTTAGAAATAGCCCCTTACCACCGATTAGTGCTAAATTTTTATTATACAACATATCCCCTGTAGTTTTAATCCTTATGATTTCAAACTCTGCTTCAGGGTAGTGTTTCTTAATTTCATTTATAACTATATTTGTTTGGGCAAGAGCAAGCTGACTCTCTCTTGTGCCCACCCTAATCTTCATGCGCTTCCTAAATTTGCTCAATTTGAACTATTATTTCGGGATATTTGCCGGCTTCTGCCCTCACTATCCTTTTTGCCGTAGAAACTATATATTTTTCAATTTCAATTCTATGACGGAATTTTCCTTTACTCACATGATTGAAAATTTCTTCTTTAATCGCATCAATAACCTCACTGTCATCCTTCTCGTCAAGTACTCCCGGAGCTACCACTAGGGGCAAACTGAAAGGCTTTCTTTTACTGTTAATTAAGAGGGTAATAATTACTAAGCCTTCATCGCGCATTTTTCTTCTGGCTTTTATCAGTTTAGAATCCGGCAGCAAAATATAGTTACCGTCGATCGCTAAACTACCGCTTATTACGGTTCCTATTTTATTAGCACCGTTTTCTTCAATACTGATCACATCTCCGTTTTCAACTTCCACAGCTTGTTTAGCGCCGTGCTCAAGTGCAAATTTCGTATGTTCATGTAAATGAACGGCTTCACCGTGCATAGGTATGGCAATTTGCGGTCTAAGCAATTCATACATCCTTGCAACGTCATCTCTTGCAGGGTGCCCTGATACATGGACAAAATGGTCTTTTTCAGTTAAAACTTCCATTCTTAGTTTGCAGAATTGATTAAATAATTTAAAGATTTTCTTTTCATTGCCCGGGATGATTTTTGAAGCAAAAATTATTGCATCACCTTTTTGTGCTTTTATGCTCGGGTGTATATGGTTTGCAATCTTATTGGTAGCTGCCAGCGGCTCACCTTGGCAACCCGTACAGATAACAAGCATTTCTTCACGTTTTAAGTGTTTAGCTTCTCTATCGGTTAAGAAAGGATGTAAATCTTCTAAATATCCGGATTGTTTAGCAGCCTCATATACTCTCCAGAGCGATCTACCGATTAAAACGACTCTTCTGTTCGCAGACTCGGCAGCTTTTGCAATGGAGTGAATTCTCGCAATATTGGATGCAAAAGTTGTAACAATAACCAAGTTATTTTTAAATCCGCAAATGATATCCTGAAGGCTCTTTTGAAGCTCCCCTTCTGAAATTGAGCTGCCTTGGTTAAATATATTGGTTGAATCGCATACAAGGGCAAGAATACCTTCATCACCGAATTTCTTTAATGCTTCCTCATTAGTTGCATTACCGATAATCGGGTCAATATCAAGTTTCCAATCTCCGGTATGAAATATATTACCCTTATCAGTCCTAAGCATAAGCCCGTGCATTTCAGGAATAGAATGAGTAATATTGAAAAATTCTATATCAAAAGGACCAACGGAAAATTTACTATTTTCCGGCACTTCCGTGATATCTACTTCGTTTTCTAATCCTACATCCGCTAATTTTGCTTTAAGCACGGCAGAAGTAAATTTAGTGGTATAAACCGGACATTCCAGTTCCGGCCATAGATATTGCACGGCACCTATATGATCTTCATGTGCATGAGTAAGCACAAGCCCGGCAATATCCTGTTTATTTTTAATTAAGAAATTAATGTTAGGTACGATAATCTCCACACCCGGCAAAGACTCATCGGCGAATCCGATACCTAAGTCAACCACGAGCCATTTACCTTTATTATAGTAAACGTAACAATTCATGCCGATTTCTCCTGCTCCGCCAAGTGCGGCAAAAAGCAGGTCTTCATTATTATATTTTATATTCATTAGACCAATTAATCTTGTTTAAAAAGAACATGTTTTAATTCCTCAAAGTTTTCCAGAACTTTTCCGGTACCCATAGCTACGCAATTCAGCGGCTCCTCAGCAGCAAAAACAGGAAGACCGGTCGCTTCTCTGATTACTTTATCAAGCCCTCTAAGTAAAGCTCCTCCTCCGGTTAGTGCTATTCCTCTATCAACTATATCGGAGGATAACTCAGGCGGAGCGGATTCCAGCACCAGCTTGACAGCTTCAATAATTTGCTTGACCGGCTCTTCTAAACTATCGGAAATTTGTGCTTCGGAAAGCACGATTTCCTTAGGTATACCGTTTATTAAATCTCTACCCTTAATCTCCATAGTCCTAGGCTCACCCTCAGGCCTGCAAGCTGCACCGATTTCTTTCTTAATTTTCTCTGCGGTAGATTCACCGATTAATAAATTATGATATCTTCTGATATATGAAATGATCGATTCATCCAAAGAATCTCCTCCGACCCTAACCGACTTGGCATAAACCACTCCGCCTAAAGAAATTACCGCAACCTCCGTGGTACCGCCTCCGATATCAACTATCATAGAACCGGTCGGCTCGGTAACCGGCAAATTAGCTCCTATTGCAGCTGCCATCGGTTCTTCAATTAAAAATACATCCCTAGCTCCGGCACTTTCAACGGCATCTTGAATAGCTCTGCGTTCAACGGCAGTTGAACCGGACGGCACACATACTATTACCAGAGGACGTGCAAAAAAACTACGTTTATTATGAACCGCATTTATGAAATATTTAATCATTTCCTCGGCGCCTTTGAAATCAGCGATTACGCCGTCCTTAAGCGGCCTGAATGCATTAATTTCTGCCGGTGTTTTACCCAGCATCATCTTAGCTTGACTACCGAATGCATAAGGAATACTACTCCCCCTGTCATTAAGCAATGCAACCACTGACGGCTCATTAAGAACAATACCTTTTTTCGGAACATAAACTAAAGTATTAGCAGTACCGAGATCAATGGCCATATCAGAGGAAAAAAGACCTAAAAGTTTTGAAAGCATGATTAAATTACATTGATGATTTAAATTATGTTGTAAAAGATTTTTAGTATAAA
Organism: Holosporaceae bacterium 'Namur'; assembly: GCA_014116815.1. GTDB lineage: Bacteria > Pseudomonadota > Alphaproteobacteria > Rickettsiales > Midichloriaceae > Jidaibacter. The sequence goes on along the minus strand of JACGYV010000011.1, from coordinate 10,454 downwards.
ATTACTTATTATGCAATGAGTTTAACAAGGTATTTATTAAGCTTTAAAACCCGTTATTGTTAAAACTTCAAATGTTGCTTCAAGATTGTGGTCTTTTTTATATATTTTTTCAGCTTCGGAAAAGTAGTTTTTGGGCAATATGATTTTACTTCTGGCGCTCAGGCAATTGCTCTGCCCCATTCCTTTTATATCTCTAAGCAAGTTGAATATAGATGAATATCTGCCGATTATATTAAATGAATCCGAGATAGCTTGTGTAAAACCTGCTCTTTGCAATAACGCAGCTCCGTCTTTAATGTCTATAAAAGGTATTATATGCGGCCTGCTTCCGCCGTAAAACTTACTATCGGTTTTTATCAGCACATCTTTTAATTCTTTTAGAGTATCTCCGCCGAAGAGAGTAGCAATAAATACCCCTCCTTTTTTTAATATTTTTTTATATTGTATTAATGCCCCGGGTAAATCATTTACAAAGGAAAGAGAGAGGTTAGAAATGATGAGATCATAACTATCTTCAATGCAAGTATTATATTCTTCATCAAATACAATGCATTCACCCTGATTATAGGTTTGAGTGAACTCATAAACGGGAAACCCTCTTTTAACATCAACCTTTTCATCCAGAACCGATCGGTTAAACAAACCATAGATTAAAGCATTATCAAACCTTTTTGAAAACTCACTAATTCTTTCGGCCACATTTTCGGACACTTCGTTAACCAAAAAATCATGTTTTTTAAAATTTTTTATACATCTTTTTATATTTAGTTTATAAAATTCTCTATCAAATATGCTATAGTCGGATACTTGCATTTTTATGCTCAAAAAATTGAAAAATATAATTACTTGGATTGTTTTTTCACCAAGATGTTTATTATGTAAAACGGAAACTTTTGAAGATAATAGCTTATGTGCAGTGTGTTGGTCAAAGCTTTCTTTTATTGTTGAAAATATATGTGACAGGTGCGGTATACCTTATTTTGAAAATAGCTCCTGCCCCTGTAAAAAGTTTAAAACTTATTACTCAAAAATTAGAGCTGCTTTGGTTTATGATCAGCATTCAGACCATTTAATTTATGATTTCAAATATAACGATAATTTACAGGCCAAATTTACTATCTCCAAATTAATGCTTATAGCGGGGGAAGAACTGATAAGAAATTCAGATATACTTATGCCGGTACCTTTACATAAAATACGACTTAGGAAACGAAAATTTAATCAGTCTTTAGTGCTTGCTAAAGAACTTGCCAAAAAAACGAAATTAAAATTAATTCCCGACTTAGTTAAGAGAATTAAAGATACGCCTTCACAAAGCGGTCTTAATCAAAAGTTAAGGCGAGTAAATATGAAAAGCGCTTTTGTATTCAATGAGAATTATAGAGAAGCTATAAGAGATAAGGTAATAATAATCATTGATGATGTAATTACCACAGGCAGTACAATAAATGAGTGCGCCAAAGTATTAAAACAAAACGGTGCACGTGAAGTTCATGCGCTTAGCTTTGCAAGGACTGTTAAACCTTAAAAATTACGTTTCTTTTATATAAATTATAATATTCTTTAATGTAATTTGTATAAATACTACTTATTTATTTTAATTCCTCATTACCTTTGTTCTTTTTTATCTTTATAATAAGTTCATGAATATCTAACTTCATTTTCGTAATATCTACATCCCTAATTCTCTTGCACGGAAAAAATATGTCCAAATATTACTATTTATTATACTACTCGAAGCATAAATTAAAAAGCTTGAGATAGGGAGCTCTTTAAGAGGTATCCTCCCTTTTCCCGGCACATCAAAATACATGCACATACATCCTTCGTTACCACCGGCTCTTATTGTGGAATATAATGCACGATTGTGCTCAATCCCGTTAAACAGATAAACTATCCTAATATTTAATCCCATTACAAATGAAATACATACCATCAGAGCTAATGATTTAATTTTAGAAAAGTTGAAAATTTTAAATGATATATAATGCGATATAATTAAGTTAATTAAAGTAGGAATAATCCAACCGGTAAATATAAATATAAAACCTCCTAAACCTCCACTGTAAGGGTGTAAAGTTATTACATAAATAAGATACAAAATAACCACTTGTATACTTGGCATAATAGCTTTTTTTAAGTAATCATATTTAGGGCTATAAAAAGTATTGTTCACAATATCTTCCGCAAAATTAGTTTAGCTAAATAATATCTATTTTTAATGTTATTCTTTATAAATAGCTTATATATAATAATATATTTCATACTTTTATCTAATATTAAAAAAATTACTAATATTGTCAATCATATATCTAGATTAGTAATTTATTATCCAAGCTTTAATCTATTCTCTTTGATAATAACCCTATTTAAATCGTATTCCCAAATATTCATAATAGCATGCATTACTTCACCGGCCTGTCCTTTCGGTTAAACCGACTTGACTTAGCTTCTTTACTACTTAATAGGAATCAAATATTCTCATATCCACCTTTACTTAAGATATCTATATTTTAGCTCAAAAAAAACTTATAATACAAATATTATTTTTAAATTAATACTACGTTTTTTTTATAATTAATCTCTTCAATTATATGTTCATTAGCCGTGGTGATCCAAGCTTGAACTTCAATATCATTTAATTCTTCAATTAGGTTTCGTCTAAAATTTATATCAAGGTGAGAAAATACTTCGTCAAGCAATAAAATCACCGGAGTGGAGCTAATTTGCTTTATAGATTTGATTTGAGCTAATATGATTGAAATTAACATAGCTTTTTGCTCGCCCGTAGAACACTGGTCTGCCTTAATGTGCTTTATGGGATGGAAAGCTTCTATATCGCTTTTATGAATACCGAAATTTGTCCTACCGCTTAAAGCATCAATCCTTCTGTTAGATTTCAGCTTTTCTTGGATTTGCTCAACTTCATTATTTTTTATATCCGTAAGAAAATTATCAATACTGCCGATCAGGTTAATAGATGGCTTAAGAAAATTACTCGAATTTAAATTAAGCGACTCCTTAATCATATTAAGACAATTAGTTCTATTTTTATAAATTTGAAAATTTAATGTAGCGAGTTGTTTTTCAAGCGCTGCTACCCAAATTTCATCAAATTTAGGTTGTTGAATAATCTTTAACCTGGATCTGACCAGTTTTTCATAATTAACTATATGAGAAGCATGCAACGGAAAGAAGTTATAAGCCACCCTATCTAAAAACTTCCTTCTTACTCCCGGTGATTCTAAAAATATTCTATCAGTCTGAGGAGTTATCCAAATTACTTTGAGATAATTAAGCAACTCTGAAGATTTATTTGATAGCTCATCATTAACTTTCATAATTCTGCGGGAGATATTCTGATAAGCATCCGGCTTACAACCGGTTGTAAGCCGGATATCATCATAACCGCACTCAAACTCGGCACTCACCGCCCATTCATTAAACCGCTTATCATTCTTATTAAAAATATCCTCTGAGCCGGCATTTCTAAAACCTTTCCCCGGCGCAAAGAATGATATTGCTTCCAATACATTGGTTTTTCCTACACCGTTTTGCCCGCAAATAACTACAAAATTACTGTTGAGACTTAAATTTAAGCTTATGTGATTACGAAAACCGGTTAATGTAAGCTTAGATATCGTCAAAGATTAAACCTGCATAGGCATTAATATATAGAGACTTTTATCATCAGCGCTGTCTAATGCAATTACCGCCCCGCTACTATTGGAAAGCATGAATCTGACTGTGTCTCCCTCCATAGTATTTAAGGAATCTAAAACATATTTTGAATTAAAACCGATTGAAAGCGGTTCAAGATTATAATTAGCCGCAAGCATTTGTGTTCCGCTTGCATTACCATTCATTTCACTGCTTGCCGAAAGCACCACCTTTGACGGCTCGATATCAAGCTTAACTGCTCTTGTTTTATCGCTTGAGACTGAGATAACAAGCTCAATGGATTTAATCAAATCTTTACAGGAAATTTCCAGCTGCTTATCATTAGTAGTTGGGATAACTCGGGTATAGTCCGGGAACTTACCGTCAATCAGCTTAGTAATTAATTTCGAATTACCAATCTCAAATATTGCTTTATTAACTGACAAACCGACATTTATATCATCATTAAAATCTTCCACGAGCTTTATTAATTCATTTACGGTTTTTTTAGGAATAATTATACCGGGTATATTTTTCGCTCCTTCAGGAAGCTCTACCTCCGCTCTTGCTAAGCGATGACCGTCGGTTGAAACTGCTCTTAATAATCCGGAGCCATCGGATTCAATGCTATGAAGATAAATTCCGTTTAAATAATATCTTGTTTCCTCATTGGAAATAGCATGACGGGTCTTAGTTAATAAAAGTTTTAAGGCACCGGAGTTAATTTTAAAATTATGGGTAGTATCACCAAGTTCAAAATTAGGAAATTCTTCCGCCGGTAAACAAGGTAAAGTGAATTTGCTGGAAGCAAACTTAACTAAAATCTGATTGGTATTATCTGCCGATGCCTCGAAAGTTATATCAGCATCTTCAGGGATTTTTTTAACAATTTCATACAATGTAAGCACCGGAATAGTAGTTGAATAAGGTTGGTCAACCTCAGCTTCAACTAAATCAGTTATTGAAATATCCATATCCGTAGTAGTAAAGGCAAGACGACTATCCTTAGCTTCAAGCTTTACATTCGCAAGCATTGCAATAGCATTACGCTTTTCTACTATTGATTGAACATGATTAAGAGCTTTCTGTAAATTACTCTTCTTTATAACAATTTTCATACGGAGAACCTAAATATCTGCTTTTGAAAGCATAATAATCAATATTCTACAACTTTCAATATCAATTAAGTAAGATAGCAAAATAGAACTTTTTTATCTGAGAATAAAATTTGAGGTGGAAGCTAGCTAAGACCCAGTTTAACTTGCTATGGCTGCTTCTTTTCAGACCTGACCAAATTTACAAACTTTGCTGCCCTCAACTAACTTCCTTTATAATTATAATCCCGTTCAAATTAAAAAGGCAAGAAATTATTTAAAATCTTACCTGACTCCTTATATTAAAAAATAATATAATTATGTAATTGCCCAGTTGAAAAAAAGAAAAAATTCTGCTAATAAGAGAATGTATTTTTAGTATTTATGATGTATATAGATATAATTTTAATTTTAAGTGTATTGGTTATCCAATGCATATATTATAGTATCGATTTTTATAAAATTGAAACAACGAACCGAGTTTTAAAAAATTTAATCATTTCTTTTTTAGTACTTATAAGTATCTCAACCTCACTTGGTTTAGTAAACGAAGGAGTGCTGATTAACAGCAAAAATTATTTATTAAAAATGACGCTGAATTATATGAATTTAGTTTGCCTGGGAGTAGCGGTCGCCATTACTTGGAATATGTGTGCCGCAATGTTTAATTCAAGATTATTTACTTATATTATGTTTATCTTTTCTATTGTAACCTTAGTACTTTATTTTATAGCCGTAGTTGAAGTGAGTAGTGAATTTGTAATAGCGGTTCTTTATTACAGCATGGCTGCTTTTAATATGCTTGTTATATTTTTAGTTTGCTTTGCTAATAATTTATCAAAAAATATTATACCCGGAATTTTAGGAATTTTTTTATTAGTACTTGCCAGTTGTTTGGAGCAAGCGGGTTTTTCGATAAAATTTCTAGGGCTAAGTAGTACTGCTGTGCTGCATATTTTAATATGCATAGCATTTTATATGATATTTAGTACGTTAAAATACATCTTAATTACTAATGTAAACACTCGGATTAGCAATGCTGCTTCAAACCATTCGAATATTATTTATAATATTTGAAAGATCTGAATTATTTATATAGTATCTTTATATAATCTTAATATTAGAGCCGGTAAGCAATGAGACTAATTGTAATTGGTGGAATGAGTGAACAGATAGTTACTGCAAGTAAAATCGCGGCTAACCGGGGAGCAAAAATCTTTCATGTTTCCGATATTAAAGCTGCTCTGGCGGCGTTGCGCTCCGGTAAGGGAGCGGATTTATTATTGGTTGAGGTTTCACAAGATATAAAATCTTTAACCCAAAGCCTTAAAGAAGAAAGAATAAGTATACCGGTGATTGCCTGCGGGATCGAAGCTGATAAAGAAAAGGCTATATATGCTATTAAGTCCGGCGCTAAGGAATATATATCTCTCCCCCCGGATGAAGAAATTATTTCCGCACTTTTGGAATTAATTACGACAAGCGATAAACCTTCAAAGATGATTGCAAAATCAAAAGAATTTCAAGAAACTATCAGAATAGCAGACCAAATAGCTCCCAGTGAGGCAAGCGTTCTTATAACAGGTGAATCGGGAGTAGGTAAAGAAGTTATAGCTAAATATATTCACAATAGAAGTAAACGTAGCAAAAGAGATTTAATATCGCTTAACTGCGCGGCTATCCCTGATAATTTACTGGAATCGGAACTTTTCGGGCATGAGAAGGGGGCATTTACGGGTGCCGTTGACCGCAGAATCGGTAAATTTGAAGAGGCACAAGGCGGGACAATACTGTTGGATGAAATAAGTGAAATGGAGTTAAGGCTTCAAGCAAAATTACTTAGAGCAATACAGGAAAGAGAAATATATAGAGTCGGCGGAAGTACCCCGGTAAAATTAGATATTAGAATCTTAGCTACTTCAAACAGAAACTTAACTGAAGAGGTGAAAGCCGGGAGATTTAGGGAAGATTTATTTTATAGACTTAACGTTATTCATTTAAAGCTCCCTTCTTTAAAAGAAAGAAAAGATGATATTTTAGACCTTGCTGAAGTGTTCCTTAATAAGTTTTCCGTCTTAAATTCTATCCCATATAAGCAACTATCGAATGAGGCAACTGAAAAATTATTATCTTATAATTGGCCGGGTAATGTAAGAGAATTAGAAAATACTATTCACCGGGCATTACTTCTTTCTTTAGATGAAAAAATCTCTCCTAATGACATAATATTAACTCTTACGGATTACAATAATTCCATAGTAAATAATGATAATATTGAAGTAAAAACATTGGCTGCGGCTGAAAAAGAAACTATAGAAAATGCCTGGAAGAAATTTCAAGGAAATTACGATAAAACCGCTAATGTTCTCGGTATAACTATAAAGGTGCTGAAGAAAAAGCTGGATCAATATAGGAATGCAAGTTAATGGAAAAAATTAAAGTAGATTCTAAAAGTTTATTTGATTTTGATTTCGGCGAACTAAATAAATTCAGGAGCAAATCAGATTTAGTCCCTGAAACGGATGATTGCTATGTGTTTGATGAAAACACAACCAGAGCTATACTTATGGGCTTCGAGCATAACCTTAAAGTTTTTATAAACGGTTACCACGGCAGCGGAAAATCAAGCCATGTTGAGCAAGTTGCAGCAAGATTGAATTGGCCGTGCATCAGAATTAATCTTGACGGTCACATTACCAGAACCGAGCTGATCGGCCGTGATACCATAACCCTAAGCGAAGGAAAACAAGTCACTTTATTTCAGGAAGGTATAATCCCTCTTGCCCTAAAACAGCCTATCGCACTTATTATTGATGAATATGACGCAGGGCGACCGGATGTTATGTTTGTAATCCAACAACTTTTAGAGACAAACGGGAAGCTTACTTTACTTGAGCAAAACAGCGTAATAAAGCCTCATAAGCATTTTAGAATCTTTGCAACCGCAAACACTATCGGCCTGGGCGACCCGACCGGCCTTTATCACGGTACAAACCCGATAAATCAGGCGCAGCTAGATCGCTGGAATATTATTACCAACCTTGATTTTATGCCCCCTGATAAAGAGCTTGAAGTATTAACATTAAAACTTTCAGATATCCCTAAAGATACACTTAAAAGCATGGTGACTCTCGCTCAACTTATAAGACAAGGATTTATAAACGGCGATATCACTATTTTAATGTCTACAAGAAATATATTAAACTGGGCACAAAACTATTCTATTTTGAAAGATATAAAACTTTCCTTTGATTATTCATTTCTTAATAAATGCGATATCTTAGAAAAACATATTTATGAAGAGTTTTTTAATAAATGCTTTTAAATATTTTTTTAGATTTTTGTTTTGCTCTAAAGATAATGTTATTTACTATAATGCTGCTTAAAAGGGCTTCAGATTATTTTTTAAACTTTACTGTATTTCGTCAATATTTGACCATAGCATCCAAGTAAATCTTTCCTTACTTTACATTGCCTAAGCTAAAACAACATATTTATTACAATGTAATAATTTTATCCCTTGGTTTGAAACTTTATAAGGTTATATATTACTTATTTTTCGAATTTTTAACTCTTATGCTACCATGGTAATAAGGTAGGCGGTATATTAGATATTTCAAAACTTTAATCTTTTATAGCTATTAAAGTAACGTAGCAAATGGTAATTATTTATTATCCAATTCTTAATAAAATAGCTATTGTCAAATTAATTAAGATTCTTTAATCTATTTTAAAGTTAATAAATAACTCTGAGGCAATCAAAATGTCTATTTTTAAAAAAGCTTTTATACTAGGTGCAGTAGCATTCGTTGTTTGTGCATTTTCTCATTCAAAAGCTACTAAAGAAACTTTTATAGCTAAAAATGCTATTGAAGCGGTTTTAGAGCAAAATACTCTTTTATCTCAAGGCAACAAAACTGATTGAAGTAATAGGATGCTAAAAAGATACTTTAGAACTAAGTTCAAATCAGGTTCCTAAAATATTAGCTTTCAGAAAAATTGAACACCCAGGTTCTTAGTAATATTTTTCATATATTATTAAATATATTAAGTATACCTTTTTAAGAAAATATAGATGCTGCTTATAATTTAAAATATAAGTTATTGCTTTATAGCAATTGATATATTTTATTAATACTTTATTAAACTACTATATTTTACTAATATTCTTAATAAATAATCATGTTCAAATTAAATTATATTGATTTAATTATTGTTATAGCGTTTTTATTTTCTTGCCTAATAATTGGTTTATATAACACAACTAAAATTCAAACTTTTAAAGAATTTGTTCAAGGGTATAGAAATATATCGGTAACGGTGCTGGTTTGCATAATATTTGCTTCTTCAATTGGAGCAGGTAGTACTATTGGGGTAATAGGTAAAGTGTACGAGTTTGGAGCTATTTATGTAATCGGGCAATTACTTGTACCGTTAAGTTGGTTAATTATAACTAAAATTATTACTTCCAACTTTGAGCAATTTAAGGAATGCTTAACGCTTGGTGAAATAATGTTCAAACTTTATGGATCTCCAGGAAGATGGATAGTAGCTTTAGCATCTACAATAAGAAGTTTAGGATCTATTGCAGCTCAAGCTTTAGCACTTGGATTTGTTTTCAATTATTTTTTAAATATTGAAACTGGTTATGGAATACTAATTGGATATGGTATAATCACAATATATTCTGTTCTTGGAGGCATTAGGGCTGTAATCCATACAGAGATTTTCAAATTTGCTATTTTCTTTTTTATTATTCCAATATCTTATATAGTGATTTTTTCTGAAATAGGCGGACTTGAAAATTTTATTTCTTATCTACCCAGCTCACATTCAAATATAAAATTATCTAATGAAAATATAAGTTTATTAGCTAGCTTTGCACTGTACTTCTTGTTGCCAGGGGTAGACCCAGCTTTTATACAAAGATGCTTGATTGCTAGGGATGCTAAACAACTTAAGCAGGCATTAAAAATGATTGCTTTAATATCTCTGCCTTTTTCAGCTGCGCTTTGCCTTATTGCTTATAAAATGAAATCTATTTTTCCAACTATGCAACCAGATGAAACATTATTAAAGTTTATATCTCTTCTGCCCCCTGTATTAAAGGGTATAATGGTTTCGGGATTAATGGCAATTATTATGTCTGTTGCAGAAGCAAAAATAAATGCTACAGCCATCATTTTAGTTAATGATGTTTTAAAAGTATTACGTCCAAAAATTAGTAATACTACGCTGCTTTTATCCCTAAAATTTACTACCGCAATCCTCTCCATATCCTCTTTAGCTCTTATTAAATTAAGTAGTAATATATTGGCTTTAATATGGTTAGCATCAAATTTTTGGGAGCCTTTGATTTCAATCCCTACTATTGCAGGATTTTTAGGTTTCCGATCTAACAGTAAATCATTTATAGCAAGTGTAATCATTGCTATTACTTTTACCTTGCTTGGCCGAATTATTGCAGGTGAATTTGCTATTATAAGTATTACTTTAGGTGATATAGGGAGTGCTATCGGCTTATTCGGTATGCACTATTACCAAGTTTCTAAGGGACGTATACAAGTACAACTCACTCCTAAAGTGACTAGAGAATCTTTACTAAATAGGATTGCAAATACTATTTTTGAACCAATAAGAAATATATATAAATTCTTAATCTCCAGCATTAGGTTGCTTGCAGTAAATCCCGGGCAGCAT
>JACGYV010000010.1 GCA_014116815.1 Holosporaceae bacterium 'Namur' | reverse complement strand
CGGAGATAACACGGCTATAACGGTTGAGTTAATATCTCCGATTGCTATGGACAAGGGACTTAAGTTTGCTATCCGTGAAGGTGGTAGAACCGTAGGTGCAGGCGTCGTAGCTGAAATAATTGAGTAATTAAAAAGAAAGGGATTTTACCTATTTTCTCCTTTTAAAGCAAAATAGGAACTTTTCGTAGGAGTGTAGCTCAATTGGTAGAGCACCGGTCTCCAAAACCGGGGGTTGGGGGTTCGATCCCTCTCGCTCCTGCCAGCTTCCTGGTATTCTTGCTAAGTAGCTTTCTAATAAGTATCTGTATCAAAATTAAATTTTTTAAGTGCTGCCGAAATGGTTTGTAACTGTTATTAAAGTAATGGTGAGAGGCCTCAATAATTGCTAAGCATTTGTTAACGGAAGCCGGTTATTATGATAACTTTTTTATCATAGCCTGAATTTTTCTATTTAAAAAATGGAAACACTCGACGTGATAAAAATATGATAGTATATGATAGTTTATATAAAATATAGCAAATGTATAAGCATATTTAACCTACCGAAAAGCTAAGCACTTAAAAAAACGCCGCAAATGAATTATATTACCTTGACATTAAATGGGTTTAGATATAAAAGTCACTCTCATATATTGATTAAAGAGTTATTTTTTTTAGAGTAAAGTGTGAAAATAGCGGAGTTTGCCAGAGAAGTAAAATTAGAGACAATTAAGATATTGTGGCCCACACGCAAGGAAAGTTTAATGACTTGTGTAATGGTGTTATTTATCACGGCGATCTCTGGTGTGTTTTTCTTACTTGTTGATTCGGCTATATACAAAATTATTCAGTTTATATTAGGTATTTAAATAATGGAATCGCCGGCTCGTTGGTATATAATAAATACATTGTCTGGTTATGAGCAGAAAGTTGCAAAAGCAATCCGCGAAACCGCAGAGCAAAAAGGCGTGTTGTCTTCATTTGGAGATGTTATCGTTCCGGTTGAAAATGTTACTGAGTTAAGAAGGGGGAAAAAAGTTACGTCTGCAAGGAAGATCTTCCCCGGATATATTTTGGTAAAGATGGTGTTAAACGATTTAACATGGAATATTGTAAAGAATACTCCGAGAGTTGCAGGCCTTTTGGGTGGCAGTAAACCGCTTCCGGTTCCTGAAGTTGAAGTTAATAGAGTTTTAAAGCAGGTTGAAGAAGGTGCGGTTACTAAAGAAATTGAAGTGATGTACGATATTAATGAAACAGTGAAAATAATTGATGGACCGTTTGAGACGTTTGCAGGTGTGATTGAAGAAGTTGATTCAGAGAAGAAACGAATAAAAGTTTTAGTATCTATATTCGGCAGATCAACTCCTGTGGAATTAGAATTTGGTCAAGTTGAGAAGTTAAAATAAGAAAGGAGTCTAGTTGTGAAAGGCGGAGCAAAAAAAACTGTAGTAGCCAAGATAAAATTACAAATCCCTGCCGGGAAGGCCAATCCTTCTCCTCCCGTAGGGCCGGCATTAGGGCAGAGGGGTTTGAATATAATGGAGTTCTGTAAGCAATTCAATGACAGAACTAAAGATATGGAAGTCGGTATGCCGATCCCTGTAGTGATTGAAGCGTATGCTGATAGAACATTCACCTTTATAATCAAGACACCTCCTACTTCTTACCTTGTGAAGAAAAAAGCCGGAGTTGCGAGTGGTTCTAAAACTCCCGGAAGAGATATTGCCGGTAAGATTACGATGCCTCAAATTGAAGAGATTGCTAAAATGAAAATGGCGGATATGGGAGTGGATTCATTAGAAGCTGCTATTTCTCAAGTAATAGGAACAGCTGCTTCAGCCGGGATTGAAGTAATCAGAACAGCGGCTCCGGCTGCTTAATTAACGTTTAGAGGTTGTGATAAATAAAATGGCTAAACTTAGCAAGAGATTAAAAAAAACATTTGAATTAGTTGGTGAAAATCAAGTGTATAGCTTAGATGAAGCATTGCAGATAGTTAAAAAATATGCTGTAGAAGCAAAGACTAAATTTGATGAGACTGTCGATGTGGTGTTTAAACTCGGAGTAGACCCGAGGCAATCCGACCAAATGGTAAGAGGTGTGGTTGCCATGCCTAACGGTTTAGGTAAGCAGGTTAGGGTTGCGGTGTTTGCAAAACCTGAGCGTATGGAAGAAGCTAAAAAAGCCGGTGCTGATGTTGTCGGTGGAGATGATTTAGTTGAAGAAGTTAAAAATGGTAGGCTTGATTTCGATCTTTGTATCGCAACACCTGATATGATGGTTAAGGTTGGTACTTTAGGTAAAGTTTTAGGTCCCAAAGGAATGATGCCGAACCCTAAGTTAGGTACGGTGTCAAATGATATAGCTGCTGCTGTTAAGCAAGCTAAGTCAGGTCAAGTTGAGTATAAAACGGAGAAAGCCGGGTTGGTGCATGCAGGTGTGGGTAAGGTGAGCTTTGAAGAAAGTTCTTTAAAAGAGAATATTATTGCTCTTTATCATGCGCTTATAAATGCTAAACCGAGTAGTTCTAAGGGTGTATATATGCAAAAGATGCATTTATCAACATCAATGGGTCCTTCTATACCTCTTGACATACAAAAAGTGGTAAGCTAGTATCACCCCCTGCTAATGCTAAAGTTTTAATTTGGTAAAGACTGTGAATAAGAATAGAGAAATTAAATGTCAAGTTGTTGAAAGTATGCAGGAAGTATTTGCATCCAACAATATTGTCATCATAATGCATAATAAAGGTCTGACTGTCTCTGATGTAAAAGATTTGAGAAAAAAAGTGAAACAGGCGGAAAGTAAATATATAGTTGCTAAAAATACATTAGTAAGGCTCGCTTTAAGAGAATCGAAATTTGCTGAATTGGAAAAGTTAATGCAGGGTCCAACCTCGATAGCTTATTCTAATGATCCGGTTGCCGTCTCTAAGATACTAAGCGACTTTACTAAAGTAAATGAAAAGCTGGAGATCCGTGGTGCTATCATGGATGGTGCGTATCTTGATGTTAATGCGATTAAAACATTAGCTTCATTACCATCTCTTGATGAACTGAAAGCTAAGTTCTTAGGGCTTTTAAATGCGCCTGCGACAAAAATTGCTCAGATTCTTCAAGCTCCCGGTGCTCAGGTAGCAAGAGTTTTAAGTGCATATTCTAAAAAATAACAAAAAATAAACGTAGAAGGAGAGAAAAATGGCAAATTTACAAAACCTAGTTGACGAGTTATCAACCTTATCAGTTCTTGAAGCTGCTGAGTTATCTAAAATGCTTGAAGAGAAGTGGGGTGTTTCTGCTGCTGCACCGGTTGCTATGGCTGCTATGCCTGCTGCCGGCGGGGGTGAAGCTGCGGCTGAACAAACTGAATTTGATGCGGTTTTAACTGATATCGGTGCAAATAAAGTTAGCGTAATTAAAGAAGTAAGAACCTTTACAGGACTTGGTCTTGTTGAAGCTAAAAACTTAGTTGAATCAGCGCCTAAAGCGATTAAGAGCGGAGTTTCTAAAGACGAAGCACAAAAAATTAAAGTCGCATTAGAAGCTGCTGGAGCAAAAGTTGAGATTAAATAATTACTGCTATTAAGCTAGTAGTAAATAAGATCAAAGGGTATATTTTACTTAAGGTATACCCTTTTTAAGCCTTTGACTAACAATATAAGGTAGTTCGTGTGGTAAGCTTAACAGCTAAAAAAAGAATTAGAAAAAGCTTTGGCAGAATCAAATCAGTTGCTGAAATTCCAAACCTAATACATGTTCAAAAAACCTCTTATGAGGATTTTTTGCAATTAAATAATAGATCAGAAAATCGTGAAGAAAAAGGACTTGAGTCAGTTTTTAAGTCAATATTTCCTATTTCCGATTATGAAGGTCAGGCAACTATTGAGTATGTAAAGTATGAGTTGGATAGACCTAAATATGATGTTGAAGAGTGTATTCAAAGGGGGGTTAACTATGCTGCGCCTCTTAGAGTTACTCTAAGGCTGATTGTATGGGATATTGATGAAGAAGCCGGTATTAAGGAAATAAAAGGCATCAAAGAACAAGATGTTTATATGGGTGAGATCCCTCTTATGACTGATAGGGGAACCTTTATCATTAATGGTGCAGAGCGTGTAGTAGTCTCTCAAATGCACCGTTCGCCGGGGGTGTTTTATTTCCATGACGGCGGTAAAACTCATAGTTCAGGAAAATACTTATTTTATGCTCGCGTTATACCTTATAGAGGTTCGTGGTTAGACATTGAATTTGATGTTAAGGATCTGCTTTATTTTAGATTAGATAGAAAGAGAAAAATTTACATTACTACTCTTTTAAGGGCTCTTAATCTTTCAAAAGACGATATTTTAAACGAATTTTATAAAATTATCAGTTATTATAAAAAGGGAGAGGCTTGGGTAGCTAAATTCACTACCGAGAAATTTAAAGGTGCCAAAGTAGCTTTTGATATAGTAGATTATGCTACCGGTGAAGTTATTATTGAAGCTAATACCAAAGTAACACCGAGAGTGGCTAAAAAAATTGCCGAAGCCGGCGGAGAGAGGGAATATATCGTTCCTAAAGATCAGCTTATCGGATCTTATATCGCACAGGATATTATAGATGAAGAAACCGGAGAAATTATTATTGAATCCGGTGATGAAATTAATGAAGCTATCTTAGAGAAAATTGACGGAATTAAAATTAAAGAATTAAATATTCTGGATATTGATTATGTTAAAGTCGGGCCATATATCAGAAACTCTTTAGTATTAGATAAAAACTTAACTAAAGAAGATGCATTATCCGATATATATAAGGTAATGAGACCGGGAGAACCTTCTACTCCGGAAGCTGCCGAAGCTTTATTCAAGAGTACATTTTTTGAAAAAGAAAAATATGATCTTTCACCGATCGGTAGGATGAAAATTAATGCTAAGCATGATTTGAAAATCCCTGAAGATCATAGTGTACTAACAAAGGAAGATATAATAGCTATTGTTAAGCATATTATTAAATTAAAAGACGGGTTCGGTGAAGTAGACGATATTGACAACCTCGGCAATAGAAGAGTAAGATCAGTAGGTGAGTTAGTTGAAAACCAATTCAGACTAGGTTTAGTCAGAATGGAAAGAACTATAATGGAGAGAATGGCTTCGGTTGAGATTGATACCGTAATGCCGCATGACCTTATAAATTCTAAAGTTTTGATGTCAGTACTTAGAGAATTCTTTGGTACTTCGCAACTTTCCCAGTTTATGGATCAAACTAACCCGTTATCTGAGATTACGCATAAACGTAGATTATCTGCGCTCGGTCCAGGTGGTTTAACCAGGGATAGAGCGGGATTTGAGGTGCGGGATGTGCATCCGACTCACTACGGAAGAATATGTCCGATTGAAACTCCTGAAGGGCAAAATATCGGTCTTATAAACTCACTTGCAAGTTATGCAAGAGTTAATAAATACGGATTTATTGAGAGTCCATACAGAAAAGTTGTAGAAGGAAAAGTAACTGATGAAGTGCATTATTTATCAGCTATTGAAGAAAGCAAATATGTTATTGCTCAAGCAAATGCCAAATTGAATAAAGACGGAACTTTTGCAGAAGAGTTGGTCAGATCCAGAGAAGACGGAGAAATTATCGTTGCTACTCCTGATAAGATGAACTACATGGATGTATCGCCTCAACAATTAGTTTCCGTTGCTGCTTCATTAATTCCGTTTTTGGAAAATGACGATGCTAACAGAGCCTTAATGGGGTCAAACATGCAGCGTCAAGCAGTTCCGCTTGTTAAGTCCGAAGCACCGTTAGTCGGTACGGGAATGGAGGGGGTTGTAGCTTCCGATTCAGGTGCGACTGTGGTTGCCAGAAGAGACGGAGTGGTAGATAGGGTTGATGCTAACCGTATTGTGGTAAGAAGTCAGGAGCACGCTGAAGATGCGCCGGGTGTTGATATATATACGCTTGTAAAATATCAAAAATCTAACCAAAATACTTGTATAAATCAAAGACCGGTTGTCAAGGTAGGAGATATCGTCAAGAGTGGTGATATTATTGCCGATGGGCCGAGTACTGATCTTGGCGAGCTCGCTTTAGGTAAAAACGTTCTTGCGGCATTTATGCCGTGGAACGGATATAACTATGAGGATTCTATTCTTCTTTCCGAAAGATTGGTTAAAGAAGATGTATTTACTTCTATCCACATTCAGGAATTTGAGGTGGTGGCAAGAGATACGCGTTTGGGGCCTGAAGAGATTACTCGTGATATTCCTAATGTCGGTGAAGAAAGCTTAAAACATCTTGACGAAATAGGTGTTGTACATGTCGGTGCCGAAGTGAAGCCCGGAGATATCCTGGTTGGTAAAGTTACTCCGAAAAGTGAATCACCGATTACACCGGAAGAAAAATTACTTAGAGCGATTTTCGGAGAAAAAGCGGCTGATGTTCGTGATTCCTCTCTTAGAGTTCCTCCCGGAGCTAAAGGTACGGTAGTTTCGGTAAGAGTCTTCACCAGAAGAGGTGTTGAAAAAGATGAAAGAGCTATTGCGCTTGAAAGGCATGAGATTGAGAGGCTATCTAAAGATAGGGATGATGAGCTCAATATTCTGCAAAACTATGCTTTCGGTAGGGTTAAAGAACTATTGCTTAACAACACGATTGTTTCAGCTCCGAAGCCTCTGAAACAAGGTGATACGATTACTGAAAATACTTTTAATGAAATTCCGAAACGTATGATTTGGCAAATTGTAGTGGATGACACCACGGCAATGAATCAGCTGGAGAAAATTAAATCTATTTACGATCAGTATATTGAAAAACTGGAAGATAGATTTAAGAAGAAAGTTGAGAAAGTTCAAAGTGGTGACGATCTTCCGCAGGGTGCGCTTAAAGTTGTTAAAGTTTATCTTGCAACTAAGCTTAAAATTCAGCCTGGTGATAAAATGGCCGGAAGACATGGAAATAAAGGTGTTGTATCTAAAATCGTCCCGATTGAAGATATGCCGTTTTTAGAAGATGGAACTCCGGTTGATTTAGTTTTAAACCCGCTTGGTGTACCATCGAGGATGAACGTAGGACAGATTCTTGAAACTCATTTAGGCTGGGCATCGGCAAATTTAGGTAGGCAAATCGGTGCAATTTTGGATAGACTGGAAGAGCGTAGAAATATTGAAGAGCTAAGAAGTAAACTCGATGAGATTTATGCTTCGGAAGTGAACCGAAATGATCAAGATCTTATCGCAAGTATGAATGAAGATGAGCTAAAAGAATTAGCAGGTAACTTAACTAAGGGTGTACCATATGCCACCCCGGTATTTGACGGGGCAAAAGAAGAAGATATTACTAAAGCTTTACAAAAAGCCGGTGTTAATGTTTCCGGGCAGGCAACTTTAATTGATGGTAGAACCGGTATATCTTTCGATAGAAAGATTACGGTCGGTTATATTTATATGATGAAACTTGACCACTTGGTAGATGATAAGATTCATGCTCGATCAATCGGCCCTTACAGTTTAGTAACTCAACAGCCGCTGGGAGGTAAATCTCACTTCGGGGGTCAAAGATTCGGGGAAATGGAATGTTGGGCATTACAAGCTTACGGAGCGGCATATACTTTGCAGGAAATGTTAACCGTTAAATCGGATGATGTAACGGGGCGTATTAAGATGTATGAAGCAATTGTAAGAGGTGATGTATCATTTGAATCAGGGGTGCCGGAATCATTTAACGTTATGGTTAAAGAATTAAGTGCTTTAGGCCTTAATGTTGAAAAGAGAAAGAGTGAAGAATAATTGAAGAAAGTCCTAATTTAAGGGGTAACTTAATGAGCAATTTTGGATATTTTGGATTGGCAAATAGTCGCCAGGAATTTGATGAAATAAAAATTTCAATCGTAAATCCTGAGCAGATTAGAGCGTGGTCTTTCGGAGAAGTTAAAAAGCCGGATACGGTTAATTATAGAACAATCAAGCCTGAAAACGGCGGGTTGTTCTGCGCCCGTATTTTTGGTCCGATCAAAGACTATGAATGCCTATGCGGAAAATATAAAAGGATGAAGTATAGAGGGATCGTATGTGAAAAATGCGGTGTTGAAGTAACTACCTCTAAAGTAAGACGTGAAAGAATGGGACACATTGAGCTTGCGAGTCCGGTTGTACACATTTGGTTCTTGCGTTCGCTACCTTCCAAAATAAGCAATTTACTTGATATCCCGATTAAAGACATCGAAAAAGTTCTCTATTTCGAATCATATATTGTGATTGATCCGGGAATGGCTAATTTGCAATACGGCCAACTTCTGAATGATGATGAATTTTATCAAGCTCAAGATGACTTTGGGGAAGATTCCTTTGAAGCATCAATGGGTGCGGAAGCAGTTAAAAGATTACTGCAAAAATTAGACCTTGAAGAAGAAAAAAATAGGTTGAGGGGAGAATTAAAAGAAGTTTTCTCTGAAACTAAGCGTAAAAAAATAGCTAAAAGACTTAAGCTTATTGAAGAATTCATAGAGTCCGGTAATAAGCCTGAATGGATGGTTTTAGAAGCGCTTCCGGTAATTTCTCCTGATTTAAGACCGCTTGTAATGCTTGACGGCGGAAGATTCGCAACCTCTGATCTTAACGAGTTATATAGAAGGCTAATCAATAGAAATAACCGACTTAAACGCTTAATTGAGCTTAAAGCTCCCGATATTATTGTACGTAATGAAAAAAGAATGCTTCAAGAAGCAGCTGATGCATTATTTGATAACGGCAGAAAAGGAAGAGCTGTTAAAAATTCCAACAAGCGTCCGTTTAAGTCTTTAGCGGATATGTTGAAAGGTAAGCAAGGAAGATTTAGACAGAACTTGCTTGGTAAGCGTGTTGACTACTCGGGTCGTTCGGTAATCGTTGTCGGCCCGGAACTAAAATTACATCAGTGCGGATTACCTAAAAAAATGGCATTAGAATTATTTAAGCCATTTATTTATTCCAAGCTTGAAATGTACGGAATTGCAACCACACTTAAATCCGCCAAGAAGATGGTAGAGTTGGAAAAGCCGGAGGTATGGGATATCTTGGAAGAAGTTATCAGAGAGCATCCGGTTTTATTAAACCGTGCGCCGACCCTTCACAGACTTGGTATCCAAGCTTTCGAACCCCTACTCATTGAAGGTAAAGCTATACAATTACATCCGCTCGTATGCGCAGCATTCAATGCTGACTTTGATGGTGACCAGATGGCGGTTCACGTTCCGCTTTCTATTGAAGCTCAGCTTGAAGCAAGAGCGCTTATGATGTCTACTAATAACATTTTAAGCCCGGCCAACGGTAAGCCGATAATTGTACCTAGCCAGGATATTATTTTAGGCCTTTACTATATGACTATCCAGCTTGATAATGAAAAAGGCGAGGGGATGGCATTTGTGGATGTAGCAGAAATAGAGCATGCATTACATGCCGGAACATTATCATTACATGCAAAAATTAAAGCCAGAAGAAAAAGAATTGACGGCAACGGAAATATAACTACCTTTATTGCCGAGACTACTCCGGGAAGAGTTATTTTATCCGAGTTGTTACCTAAAGATGCAAATATGAGCTTTGATTTAGTTAATAGAGTTATTACTAAGAAAGAAGTTTCCAAATTAATTGATGCGGTTTATAGGCACTGCGGGCAAAAGGCGACCGTAATATTTTCCGATCAACTTATGCAACTCGGATTTAGTAACGCTTGTATCTCGGGTATTTCATTCGGTAAAGATGATATTGTTATACCTGAAACTAAAGAGAAGCATATTCAAGAAACCCTAAGTGAGGCAAGACAATATGAAAGCCAACATGCTGACGGTTTGATTACCAGCGGTGAAAAATATAACAAAGTAGTTGATGCTTGGTCTCGTTGTACCGATCGCGTTGCAAATGATATGATGAAAATTATATCAAGCAAGCCGAAGAGCAATAACGATAACACTCCCGGCCATCAGAAAATCAACAGTATATTTATGATGGCGGATTCCGGAGCTAGGGGCTCAGCTGCACAGCTAAGGCAGCTTGCAGGGATGAGAGGGCTTATGACCAAGCCTTCGGGTGAAATTATTGAAAACCCGATTACTTCTAACTTTAAAGAAGGATTAACCGAGCTTGAATACTTTATTTCAACTCACGGGGCAAGGAAAGGATTGGCTGATACGGCTTTAAAAACAGCTAACTCCGGATACTTAACCAGAAAATTAGTAGATGTAGCACAGGACTGTATTATTGTTGAGAACGATTGCGGAACTCAAAACGGTATAGTAGCTAAACCGATCATTGAAGCAGGTGAAGTTGTTGTTCAACTTTCCGAAGCAATACTCGGAAGAGTGGCGATTACTGATGTTTACCATCCGACAAGCGGTGAGTTAATCACTAAAGCTAACGAAATGATCACCGAAGCAGTAGTTGAAAGAATTGATGAAGCAGGGGTTGATAGAATTAAAGTCAGATCCGTACTTACTTGTGAAAGTAAAGGCGGAGTATGTGCTAAGTGTTACGGTCGAGATCTTGCTACCGGAGATATGGTAAATATCGGTGAAGCAGTGGGTGTAATTGCTGCTCAATCGATCGGAGAGCCGGGAACTCAATTAACTATGAGAACGTTCCACATCGGAGGAGCTGCGCAAAAAGGTGCGGTTCAATCATCGGCAATAGCTTCGCACGAAGGGAATATTAAAGTACTGCACAAAAATATCGTAACGGATAGCCAAGGTAAAAAGATTATTATGAGCCGAAGCTGTGAGGTATTAATATTTGATGATAAGGGAAGTGAGAAGGCAAGCTTTAAAGTTCCGTACGGCGCCAAATTATTAGTAGATGATGACACAAGAGTTAAGCCGGGTCAGAAAATGGCCGAGTGGGATCCGTATACAATTCCGATTATTACTGAGAAATCAGGTAGAGCTACTTTTGCAGATTTAATGTCAGGTGTTTCATTAAAAGAAGTATTGGATGAAACTACCGGGGTAAGTAACAGAGTTGTAATTGATTGGAAACAACAAGCCAGAGGTTCTGAACTAAGACCGAGAATTTTACTTCAGGATGAAGAAGGAAATGTTATTACCTTAGCTAACGGATTGGAAGCCAGATACTTCCTGCCTGTAGATGCGATCTTAAGTGTAAGTGATAATCAATATGTTAATGCGGGTGACGTTATTGCTCGTATACCGAAAGAATCTTCGAAAACTAAGGATATTACCGGTGGTCTTCCGAAGGTTGTGGAAAGGTTTGAAGCCAGAAAGCCGAAGGATCATTCCTTAATCAGTGAAAGCGACGGGTATATTGAATTTGGTAAAGATTATAAATCTAAGCGTAGAATTATAGTAAGAGCAAAAGATACTGAGCTTGAGCCTGTAGAGTATTTCATTCCGAGAGGCAGACATATCACGGTTAATGAAGGAGACTTTGTTTCTAAAGGGGATATGTTAATGGAAGGAAATCCGTCTCCTCATGATATTTTAAGAATTATGGGTGTTGAGGCTCTTTCTACCTACGTGGTGAATGAAGTACAGCAGGTATATAGGTTACAAGGTGTAAAAATTGATGATAAGCACATTGAAGTTATTTTAAGACAAATGTTGCAAAAAGTTGAAATTACCGATCCGGGTGAAACTACATTCTTAACCGGGGAACAGGTTGATCGTGAAGAATTTGAAATTGTAAATAACAAAGCTTTAGAGCAAGGTTATATGCCTGCGGTTGCTATCCCGATTTTACAAGGGGTAACCAAGGCTTCGTTACAGACTCGCTCATTCTTCTCAGCTGCTTCGTTCCAAGAAACTACCAGAGTTTTAACCGATGCTGCAGTTGCAGGTAAAATTGATAAGCTTCAAGGTTTGAAAGAAAACATTATTGTAGGTAGGTTGATTCCTGCGGGAACCGGTTTTTATACTAATGTAATCAAAAAAGCTGCTTACAAACGTGATAAAGATTTTGCTATATCAAACCAAGCTACACATAACACAGGTTCTGAAAATGAAGAAAATTCTTCAGATCAGGAAAATTTAAAGAATGCTGCTAACTAGTAGTTGAATAAAATAAATAAAGATAGCCTACCAACTAATGGCCAGGCTATCTTTATTTATGAGCATATATAGACTCTTCTCTTAAAAATAATCAGTTCCTTATTTTATACAGTCGGTTTCTTAAAGCCGGGGCTAGAATAAATATATAATAAATTAAGTGTAACCATCTAACGTGTTTATCCAAATACAATAAGGTAAGTTTAATATGACTATATATCCTACAATTGAAAAATCAGATAATAAGAATAGCAAGAAGCACACGTCTAGCCGTCGTTTATACGCAAACTTAGTTTAATTTTTTAAGTTTAACTATGCTCCATGTATGTAGGATATTCAACTAAATACACTATAATGCATAATTCCAAAAGTCGAAAAGAACTCAAGCACTAATTGGATCAGTAGGTTACAGGGTTATATTCCTGCCTTTTTACTCTCTGGATCTTAATCCGATAGAAAAGTTTTTGGCTAATATGAAGTGATGGATAAAAAATAAAATATTAAATTTAGTAGACTTATATAATACTATACTACCGGTTCTTCTCCTTCCCTATTACAGGTTGATTTACTATAGCAATAATTGTCTCTTTTATTTTATATGTTTGCCCTATGATTTATCTCCTAAACGTGTATTACTGCATGACTTATATCAGGCACATTAGTATTAAAATGGAAGTTATAAAAATAAATTTAAGTATTAACTTATAATCGCCGCTAAATTTATGGCTAGTTTAAAAAACAAAAATTATAACACTTAGATATATTTACATTTGTATCGACAAACTACTGTGTTATTATTTTCCATATTAATGGGGTAACAAATTAGGGAGGTTTTATGAAGGAAAAAATTAGGCGGCAGTTAGTTCAAATGTTATGGGATGGTTATAAAGAGAGCATACCGTTCTATAATCAGCTTTTTAATGAAAATGATATCCATTTAGATCATTTTGCAATAATTGATTTACCTTCCGAGAACTCGGGAATTGACCATTTAAAAGCCATTTTTTCCAGTTTAGGCTTTGTTTATAAAGGTGAAGGATATCTGCCGGAGAAGCATAACCCTTTTGCATGGATGCGAGAAGAAAATTATGATGAAAAATTAGCGCATCATACTACAGCTCAACCTGTTATTGCTGATTTCAAGCTTGATGCACTTTCTCCTCAGGTAAAGCATATAGTAGAAAAAAATGCTGCACTTATAAAGCCTCCGGAGATGGAAAAGTTTGAATACTATAAGGAACAGATTGATAAAAATAATGAAGCTTTAATTCCGGAAATTACCGGGTTTTTATATAATCACTTAATTGATAAAGAAAGACCTAAGCTGACTTCTGAAGAGTATGAAACAGTATTTAAAGAAAACGAGCTGATTGCATGGGTACTTACTTTCGGGAGGGTAGTTAACCATTTTGGGGTATCAATCCATTTAGATAATAAAGCGAGTAGTCTTGCTGAATTTAATGATAATGTTTTAAAAAGTAATATAATAACCTTAAATGCTGCTTCTAATTATATAAAAGGTGGTGAATATTGCGGAATTGCGCAGTCTTCAACCAATGGTTTGCCTATAAAAATCCGACTTAAAGATAAAGAAATAACCACACACAATAGTTTTTTAGAATTTGTGTGGAGATACTCAAATTTAGACAAACCGACTTTAGCCAAAGACTACTATTGTAATTTCATTCCGCAAAATGCGAACCATGTGATTGAATCACTTTATACAAAAAAGACTGTATAATCCTATACTACCTAAATTTAAGGTAAAATAAAAAGAAATGTGTTTACCTAAATAAAGCTTATTTGCGGTAGGTATTACTATCTTTATTATACAAAATCCTTTCAGCAAACTTAGTATCTGTATTATTAGGTTTAAACTTATTGAGCTTTGATACAAAAGGTTCTGCATTTGTACTTTTTGTAGAGCTTAAAGAAATTAATGCCTTTACAGCAACTTCTTTTTTATTAAACTTTATTTTTTTATTTAAGGGTTCACCTGTAGTTTCAACGCCAACTTCCTCGTCATCATTATCGAACTGTTTATTGATAATACAAACTTTGGATAATTCGCTTGCGAAAACTTCGTCATTTCCTGGTAAAGACAGAGGGAAAAAATATTCTATGCATTCCTGTAATTTTACTCCCTCTGCTTTCATATTAACTAATGCTGAAGTTAGCTCAGTAATATATATTCTATTTTCTGATTGTTCTTCCAATAACTTTTCTATAAGCCTGATATTAATAGTTGATTGCTTAGTAAGCTCCCTTAGCTCCTTAACTAAAGTTGTTTTAAGTGCATTTTGTTTATCAATAAGTATTTTTTTTTCTTTTTCAAATTCGGAAACTTGTGTAGAACTTTTATGATTTATAATTTCGTCTTCGGTTAGCGGAATGTATAAAATATTGGTATTCCGGCTATTATGATTTTTTATAGAATTTCTATTAGTAAGTTTATCAAGTCCGGTAAACTTCTCAACATCTGAACTTGATATTAGGATTGCACATTCCTTAATATTTACCTTGGTATCATCCGCTTTAATAGAGTTTTTATCAAAATAATTTTCAATTATGCTAAATATTCTCAATGAAATATCACTATCATAAACAGATAGATTTATTACATCACATTCAGGGTTACCAATTAAAGCAAAAATAAACTTTTCTTTTAATAATTTAATTATCACTTCTTCATTAACACTAATGCTTTGGCTATGAGTTCTACGTTTCATCTAAAATCTCATTTTTTCAATTTATGTTGTAACTAATTATAATGTTGCTAAAGGCTTACATAAACCTTAGTTGAATTTATTCTATTAATATATTGTTTTTGCCAGTATAAAACTGATATTTTTGTAATACTATTATTACAGCTTAATTAAAATGTAAATAATTAGAAAGTGTAAGGGATTAAACTTTTATAAATAATTTACCGGTTTTGGTAGTATGCTTGAGAAATTTTTATAATATTACATTTAAAAATAATAAAAAAATATTTAACATTATGAAATAAATTAACGTTTTATTAATAATTTATATGGGAAGATAAAGGTATGGGAAGAATATGCGGGGAATCAACCTATGCGGAAAGAACGATTAAAATTAGCGGAATATGGACTTAAAGAGGCATTAATTATTAAGCTTAAAGATGAGCAAGTAAAAGATATTATAGCTTTTTCAATGGATCAGATAAAGGCTTCTAACTTAGTGCAAATGCTAATTCAACTTGCTTCAATGGAAGTAAACGGTAAATACGGAGCCGCATTTTTAGCAAGTGAAGGGGTTGCAAGTACTATGCAGCTTAAAAATTTAAGTGCGGAACAAATTGATGAAGTAGTTTGGGATTATAAAACACATCAAGATAAAGCTCTTGCCATAAAGGCGGTTAAAGAAAGGATTATAGAAGGCCAGCAGGATAAACTCAGCTCTTACGGGTATGATAAAATTAACATCAAAGCTGCAATGGATGACGATGAGCTGGGCTTATAAATATTTAAGTTAAGCTAACAAAGTTTTAACCTGGATTCAGGAATTAAAATAGCAATCGTAGTACCGATTTTATCCTCACTATCAACTTCAATTATTCCCCCGTGCAGTTCAATAAAAAGCTTAGCTAAAGGCATACCCATGCCTAATCCGTTATTCAAACTTTTGGTTTTTTTAGTATCATCAGGGAATAAAAATAGAGTATCCAGAATATCTTGATTCATACCTATACCCGAATCAGCAATACATATTTTAAGGAATTTATCTTGAATACTTGATTGCTTTATAGTGACTTGTCCGCCTTTGAAAGAAAATTTTATCGCATTATCAATAATATTTCTAAAAACCTGAACCAACTTGTTTTGATCTCCCGTAATTTGACAGTCAATAGGTTCCAAATCAGTTAAAATACGAATTTTATTAGAAGAGATCTTAGTTTTAAGCCCATCTATAGCTTTATCAATTATAACGGAAAGATTTGTCTCGGTTTCAATCAACTCAACCATCCCTGACTCCCCTTTAGATAAATCGATTAAATCTTTTATTAAGCTTTGAAGCTGATTTCCGCAGGTATATATATCATGCACCCGTTCTTGTTGTTTTGGGGAAAGTTCACCGAAATATCCGGCTTCCAGCATTTCCGAAAATCCTGCAATACCATTTAAAGGATTACGAAATTCATAAGCCAATTTTTGCATAAAAAGTGATTTTGCCTTACTTGCTAAAAGAATTTTTTGGTTACTTAATTTTAGGTTTAAGTAACTTTTTATTAAATATATATTAAGTAAAATAAAAACTGCATTTAAAATTAGTAGTATTGTAATAAAATTCATTTTCATAACATAAATATATAAAATTCTTTCCTAGAAATAGCATATTTAACATGCTATAGCAGTAATAACTTTAATTAAATAATATAAATTGCTAATGATTGCTAGTGTAAAAACTGTTTGTTTTTTAGGAATAGAATGTAAGGAAGTAGATGTTCAGGTGCATATAGCACCCGGACTACCATGTTTTAATATTGTCGGGCTTGCTGATAAATCGGTTGCGGAATCAAAAGAGAGAGTAAGAGCGGCATTTCATAGTATGGCCATTGCTTTCCCGGCAAAAAGAATTACGGTGAATCTTTCCCCTGCCGACCTTTTAAAAGAGGGTAATCATTTTGATTTGGCTATTGCCGTCGGATTATTAGTTTCACTTGAAATAGTTTCACAAGAGGAAGTAGAAAAATATATTATTATGGGTGAACTCTCGCTTGACGGTAAAATAAAGAATGTGAACGGTGTACTTCCGGCTGCAATATTTGCTAATTCACGGGAATTAGGAGTAATTTGTCCGGAGTTAAATGGAAAAGAAGCAGCATGGTCGGGTAATAATTCAATAGTTGCGGCAAGTTCACTTATAGCTTTAATTCACCATTTAAACGGAAAGCACTTTATTACATATCCGCAAGTTGATAAGATTGAAGATATATACGAGTATCCTAATCTTAAGGATATAAGAGGGCAAAGAATTGCTAAACGAGCTTTAGAGATTGCTGCCGCGGGAGGGCATAATATGTTGATGATCGGGCCTCCCGGTTCCGGTAAATCGATGCTTGCAAAGCGTTTACCCGGAATTGTGCCGCCGCTTACGTCTGAAGAAGTGCTGGAAGTAAGTGTGGTTGCAAGTATTTCAGGAATTATTGCCGATTCTGAAGGAATTATTACTAAAAGACCTTATCGAGATCCTCATTCCTCTTCTTCAATGGCTGCAATTGTAGGGGGCGGAAGAAATGCTAAACCCGGAGAAGTGACCCTTGCTCATAACGGAGTATTGTTTTTAGATGAACTGCCTGAATTTTCCCGTAATGTTTTAGAATCCTTAAGGCAGCCGATAGAAACCGGTAGCATAACTATTGCAAGGGTAAATTCTCATATTACCTACCCCTCGCGTTTTCAGCTGATTGCTGCGATGAACCCTTGCAGGTGCGGGTATTTCGGCGATATTAACTCATCTTGTTCCAAGGCTCCCAGGTGTGCTGAGGATTATCAATCAAAAATTTCAGGTCCTCTTATTGATAGGTTTGATTTAAAAGTTGATGTGCCTGCGGTAAACATTTTAGATATTGAAGAAGAAGAGAGTGAATCTTCCGAAAAGGTGGCTGCACGCGTAACTCATGCTCGTGAAATACAAAAAAACAGATATAGAGGAGTAAAGATTCAGCTTAACGCACATGCCGATGGTGAAGTGTTGACTAAAGCTACTAATCTTAATAGGGAGATAATCGACTTTTTAAAGAAAGCAGTCGAAAAATTTAACCTTTCAATGCGAGGTTATAATCGAATATTAAGGGTGGCCAGGACTATTGCAGATCTTGACAATCAGGAAAATATAAGCAAAAACCATATAGCTGAAGCCTTAAGCTTTAGAATAAGTAAATTCCAAAAATGATATGCAAAAAATTTCCGCACCCAAGAAGCTGATAAACATTATTGAAGAAGTGACTAAGCCGATATGTAAACAATATGGGTTTATAAACTTTAAAATAACGGCCAATTGGCAGCAAATCGTAGGAGTAAGAATTGCTCAAATTTGTTCTCCTACGGCAGTAAAATTTCAAGGAGAGGAAAACATTAACGGGATTTTAACTATAGGAGTTGAAAACCCGGGATTCGGATTGGAAATTCAGGCGAATTCCAATATAATTATTGAAAAAATTGCAACCTATTTCGGCTATAGAGCAGTAGATAAAATTAAGCTACAGATAATACCCAAACGAAAAAAGAAGGATGTAAGCTTAGATACACTACAGTCGAAAAAAACAGGTATTATAAATAGTACCATGACTAATGCATTAGCAGAGATTGAAGATCCTGAAATTAAAGAAATATTTCAAAGTATAGCCGAGCAAATTTCTTAGTAAAAAGCAAAAAATAATATTATTTTGGTTTTTTAAATATAATTTATTCTATTAATTTAGAAAGCGGCTTATAATGAATAGTGTAGGCCGCTTGAGTAATAAAATTAGTTAGAGTCGGAAGATTTTA
Organism: Holosporaceae bacterium 'Namur'; assembly: GCA_014116815.1. Classification (GTDB taxonomy): domain Bacteria; phylum Pseudomonadota; class Alphaproteobacteria; order Rickettsiales; family Midichloriaceae; genus Jidaibacter. Next base: position 43,011 of record JACGYV010000010.1, on the reverse strand, counting down.
TTTTAAATTCTTTATTAAGCTTAATTACGGCAATAAACCATATGCACATAACTACTACAAAAATAATAGAAAGTATGGGAGCAAGGCTAACAAGTGTAGAGCCGGTTATGAAAGAGAGCATGCTCCATTGAATGATTGCACCTCCCGATTTCCCCAGTCGTCCACCGATAACATCAGCAGCTGCTTTCCCTTTAGCTTTAAGTTCCTCGTCAAGCGGTATATAAGCCATTTCCTTGGTCGGATCAAAGAAAGAATATTTTATAGCTTTACTTAAAACGTTTTGTGTAGCGCCGAATATAACTGCGAAGAATAGTATAGTTGTACTTGTCACATCCAATGTATTTGCAAACCATCCTTTGTAACTTACAAATATGAAAAACGGTACTCCGGTAATTAAAATAATAATAGGAGTTATTATAGCAGCGGTTCTCCAGCTAAAAATACGAAGCACAAAAGAGCTTGCCAGCATTGCGGTAAATGTAGCAAGAGCAGTGTACATTTGTACTTTACCGCCGAAATTACTAATATCTTTCGGATCCGGATAAACTATTTGAATAAGTTTTTTCCATACTCCTTCCACCAGATTAATTGAAATACCGTAGCATATAACAAGAAGAGCAATTAATCCTATATATTTAGAAGAGAAAACATATTTTAAACTTTCAACTAAACCCGGTTTTTTCTTTTTGGATTTAGTTCGGGTTCCGTTTATTATATCATTACCGACAAGGTAATTACCTAAAACAAATAATGCAATGCTAAGTAATATTCCTGATAATAATATAGAGGATGTTATATAATGTAATGAAGTTTGCCAAGTTGTACCGGTTTTAGTAAACAGCATCATAAATGAACCTGCGGAAAATAAGCCGATTTGCCCGACAAAGCCGAATAGTGAATAAAACTTTTTCGCGTCGCTTATAGAATAAATTTGGTTTGCAAGTTGCCAGAACATCAATGATAGCATCATACTGCCCCATAACTCGGACATTATATAGAATAATGAGTATGACCAATTTTCAACCATAACGAAAAAATATTTCAGTGCTGGAAGCTTAGCTATCATATTGCTTAAATCAAAATGAATTAAATGTGTATTTGGATAGAGAAATAAATCAAATACTATGAAGAAGCTCATGAAAAACCAGTTTACCACGTGGTAGGTGGTGACTCTATTTAAGTAATCGATTATTTTTGTGTAAGCTACCATAAATATTATTGCAAAGGGTAGTACGCCGAATAACTTTAAGGTACTTATTAATTCGGCACCGACATTAGAAATAATGATTGCGTCTTTAGCGTTTCTTACAATGCTGTATATATAAAGGGTTAGCACCATCATAAAAGAGGTGAGTAAAAATTTAGGTAACTCGTGTGCTTGTATCGGGATAAATTTCTTATAATTCATATAATCTTGATTAGTTTATGTTAATAATGCTTAAATAATATAACCTAATATGGTTAATAATTTATTAAGAACATGGAACTATTTTTGATTATTAGATAAGATTTATAAAAAAAGAAGGTGGGATGGTTATAAAAAAGATTGAAAATATTAGTTTAAGGAAATGTGAGAGTTATAATATCTACTTATTTAGTACCCAATTTAAACAAATATTTAGTAAAAAGTGGTTTTTCTTGTTATTCAATTGAAGGGTAAGGGTGCTTTAGGAATCTTTGTATAACCCGTAGTCTATTATTTTACGTTTTTAGAAATAATTAATACTTCGGGTTTTACAATTTAGTCATCATTATTTAGCGAATATTTTAGTATGAAAAAATATCCCTGCATAAGAACTATTTGTTTTCTTTCTCTTTATTAGTATATGAAGAAGAATGAGCCATTTGCTCTTTACGTGCATTCCCTCCTTCTTTACCGATATTTTTATAAAATTCACTACCGTAAGTTTCTTTAGTAGTTTCTCCGCCTTTTTTGCCCATTGCAGCGTAATTTGCGCTCATTCTTTGCTTATCTTCGTTGGTTAGATTTTGTGAATTTGATTTTTTATTTTGATTAACTGCCATAGTTTCCTCCTTAAGTTTTATTTATGAAAGTTTAATAACCTGACATACCAACTAATAAACCATAATGCTTGTTTGTATGCTGCATTAAAAAAACAAAAATTTTACCTTAGCTTTTTAGCTTGTTTTTGCTATTATATAAAAAAATCATATGGTTTATCGATCTTATATGAGTTTAGAAATAAATAATTTAGATAAATTTCTTGGTAAAAAGGTTCGTAATTTTAGAGTAAAAATGCGTTGGCCTTTAAAAAAATTAGCTAGTGAACTTAATATTTCTATTCAACAAGTTCAGCGTTATGAGCAGGGAATAAATAAAATATCCGCAAGCTTGCTATATGAAATTGCTAAAATATTCAATGCTCAAATTACATGTTTTTTTGAAGGCTTTGAAGCGGAGAATTCCTTGGTGGAAGAAAAGAAGACGCATTTTAACGTATTATTAGTTGAAGATAACTTACAGGATGAATTTTTAATTCGCAAAGCATTAGAGGATTTTCCCGAGCAGATAACTATATATACCATACATAGCGGTCAACAGGCTTTAGAATATTTCAGAGATTCAAATGAAGAAGGTAAAAGCCAATTTCCGAAACCTGATTTAATATTACTTGATATATATTTGCCCGGGATGAAAGGTTTTGATATTTTAAAAGATATTAAAAAGCGGCCGATATATCGCGACATACCGGTAATTATGCTAACCAGTAACGTAAGCAGCGAAGATGTGCTCTCTTCTTATCATTTGCAGGCGAGTGGTTTTATAAGAAAATCTTTTTCTTTTGAGGAATTTAAAGATCAGTTCCATAAAGCTTTCACTTATTGGACTAAAACCGTAACCTTACCCGGCTAATCAGCGGCCGGAAGAGTTAAGGTAACGGTAGTGCCGTGTTTTTTTGTTGAAGTAATATCAATAGTTCCACTGAAAGAAGTAACGATTTTTTTACAAATCATTAAGCCTAAGCCTGAACCATCCTTATTGGAAGAGCAAAAGGGTTCAAATATATTTTTTTTAATATAACGTGAACTACAAGTGCCTTCATTGTGAATAGTTATCCTATAAAAATTATTATTTAATCTTTCACTATATATTGTGATTAAGGGGTTCACCGTAGAAGAGTGTTTTACTGCATTAGTAAGTAAGTTTTGAAATAATTGCAGCATGCAGGTTCTATTGGCCTTTAGATATATAGTGTCATCAAATAAGAGATTTAAGTTTAGTTGATTGGACATAAGGCAGCTGTTGCTTATCTCATTTATGGTTTGTAATAAGGATACCGGTTCTAAGCTAATTGCTAATTCTCCTTTCCTACAATAAAGAATAATACCTTCTGAAAGAGTATTAATTTGAGATAAACTTTTATTTATTATTGAAAAGGTATGCTCTATTTGAGTATCTTTTATATTAGCTTTTTTAAATTGTTCTCCTAAAATTCCAATAAAATTACTAATTTGTCGTATCGGTTGAATTAAGTCGTGAGAAAAAATTAATGCAAAATTCTCAAGTAATTGGTTGCTCTGTTCAAGTTTTTTAGCACGTAAAGTAAGTTGTTGTCTTTTGGTAATATCCTCACAAAAAACCACAACCCCGAGAGGACGCTGCTCATGATCGCGCCAAGGGAAAGATTCCCACCTGACTGCACGTGTGCGGTTTTTAATTTTATATTCTAAAACATCTCTAAATTCACTGATGCCTTTTAAGTTATTATTTAATATTTTTTTTATCAGTTTCGGACATGGAGAAAGTAAATTAATTATATTTTTTCCTTCCAGTTGGGTGGAGTTAGATTTAGCAGTTAAGTTCTCCTTAAACCATAAAGTCCATTTAGAGCTATAAGTAACTATTCTTAAATCAAGATCTAAAAAAGCTACCGCAATCGGAGCATTCTTAATAAAATTCGTAATATACTCTTTAACAACTTCTTTATAAGAAAGTCCGGGATCCTGCATTAACCTTAAATTAGTTATATGGGTAATTAAAGGTTGCATCATTTCAAGAAGCCCGTTATTACTACTGAAACATTCGGAATAAGAGGGTAAAATACAGTTGACGGGTGAAAATGTTTTCTTAGTATTTTCTTTAGGTATTATCTGATGGGGATCGGGTAATAATTTTTGTAATCTATTCATAAAGCCCTATACTTTTTAAGGATTAAAGGGTATTGAAGTAAATTTTTATTTTTTTTCACGTTCCTAAGGTTACTTATAACCTTTTAATATCATATTTAAAAAAAAATAATAGCGCTAACTTGTTAATTTATTAATTTTGATAAAGGACATATTATTATGGATCACTTTATAGATATACTGAATTTCCTCCAGGCAATATCATGGCCTATAGTTGCACTCTTTGTATTTAAGTACTTTGCATACCCTTTAAGGAGTATTATGGTATCAGTAAATGATGCTGTTCATGAAAGAGGTTTAAAGGTTTCAAGCCCTAAAGGAGTTGACGTAGAAATACCGGGGAATCAAGAGGAAGTAGGAAATATTAAAGAATTCGTAACAAAAGCTGTGCCCCAAAAATATATGAAGACTAGGCAAATTGAAACTACCCCTCTTGAACCTTTACAGGAAACGTCGGCTAATTCACCGCAAAGCGCTGAAGAGGTAGTTAGAATGCATGAAGTAAGTTTAGTTAATGATATATATTCTGCTATAAATACATTTTTAGAAGAGAATAAGGATAAGGAATCAGAAAAAGAACTCCTTAAAGGGCTATTGTGTGATGCATATATATCGCTATATTTTGAGCGTACATATCAGATAATTTTACCAAGCCAGTTAGCTTTGCTTAAAAAATTAGCCGGCGCGGAAGATAAGACGATTGATAATAAAGAAATAAGCTCGATCTTTAAACTCCATGACGCGGGACAGTCTAAAATTTCTTTTGAAAAATTAATAGATTTTCTGCAAAACTCCAGCTTAGTTGGAAAGGAGAAAAACCGAATCAAACTTACTGATGAAGGGAGAGAATTTTTAGAATATATTTCTACCAGAGGTTATGCTGCTGAGAAGATAAAATAATATTTACCTACCTTGCCGTATCAAAACAGAATTACTGATAAATCAATAGGAATATATTGTAAACCATAATCTTAAAAGGATAAAAGTGTATACTTCCCCATACGGATTGGGAATAAAAAAGATTAATTTATTGCTTTTCTTAAGTATTTTCGATAAAGTTCTACTGATTTCATTAAAGAGGAATTAGTATGGTTTCTAATCAAAATACTCGGAGTGCAACCTTACTCGGTTTAATTGCAGTTATATTTTGGTCTACCCTTCCGATCGTTTCAATTTACACAAAAGGAATTCCTCCTTTTTTATGTCTTTCCATAGCTTATTTTTTTGCATTTACAGTGCATATGATTTATTGGAAATATAGGTACGGCAGCATTACACTTAAATTTAAGCAGCCGTTAAACTATGTGCTGACCTATGTAATTGGAATATTCAGTTCTAATGCCACATTCTTAATTGCCATGCAACATGGTGATCCTGTCCTTTCTTATTTAGTATCTAATCTATGGCCTATTTTTGCCTTATTCTTTGCTGCACTTCTTTTCAAAGAAAAGCTTAGTAATTTGCATTATATCGGTGCAGTCATCGGGTTTATAGGGGTTATTTTCATTTCAGCTAAAGACGGCGGGATAAGTATGAAAGGAGAAGTATTATTCGGATTTATGATGGGGTTTTTGAACTCTATTATTTGGTCATTCGTTTCCGTTATTAACAGAAAGTTCTCCGGTATTCCTGCTGATTCAGTAGGCCTTCCCCTTGGAATTATATCAATATTAGCTTTTATTACTCACATATTTGTAGAAGAGTCGACAGTTATATCTACTCAACATTTACTAGCTATTATATATCTTGGTATCGCCCCTTGGGGAGCTGCTTATACTATCTGGGGATATGCCGTAAGGTTCGGTGATGTAAAAGCTGTTATGCTATTTGGGTACTTAATGCCGCTTCTAGGGGTAATATGGATGATTTTACTTGGGAAAGCAGAGTTTAGTATGAATGTATTAATTTCAATGATTTTAATTCTGGTCGGGGCTAGTTTAGGCTCAATTAAATTATTTTTAAAGAATTCTAAATAGGTTGTACTTGGCAATTAAGTTCATATATTAAATATGCACTGCCTGCAATTTCTATAGTTGCCTGCTCAGCTTTTAACGAGTTTGAGGTGCTTTCACTCAAGCCGAACTCTAGAATATGATTATCCATATCATATTCTAAACCTTGAGAGGTAATCGCTGCAAGCGGTGCGGCGAGTAATGCGAGATTCGATTTCGGTATGCCTGAAATTATCAAAGTTGAGTTAGTAAACAATTCTAAATATGACTGTTGCTCTTTAATTTTTATTCTGCATTGCTCTGAGTAATGTCTTTTTAATGTTCTGTAATTCATTAAGCTATGATCAAGCCGCTTGCCACCGAACGCATTTATTATAATAATTTCCGTTGCACCATTTTGTTTGCAAAAATTAATTCCTTTATCCAAATCAGTGCTGTTTTGATCATTAATTCTATGCAAAATTACATCAAGTTTTTTTAAATTAACTATAGTTTCAGCAAAAATTGAGTCAAAATCTCCTACCACCGCATAAGGTATTATATTAATGTTTAGCAGATGATTAGCAATACCATCGAGTGCAATAATTTTTGCTTCCCCTACAACATCTTCTATCTCTTCCTTTGAAATGGTTAAAGAATTAACAATTATAATAAACTTCATCTTTATTCCTCCTCACCTATGCTTAAAATTTAATTTTATCCACTCGATAAGTGAAGGGGATATTGAATGCTTCTCACTGATTATCATCCCTAGATGCCCTGAATTTACGGCCTTTAACACTGAGTTTCTAAGAGATACCCCTAAAGGTAGGGTTGCAGAAATAGGAGTAATTTTATCATTCAATGCCACGGCACAAAAGGACTTCTGCTTTAATTTATCGGGAGTAATTATTTCTCCGTTAATTCGCCATTCATTTAAATAGCTTTTATTTTGAATAACCAAATCCTGCATGCATTCCATAAATAGGGTGGTCGATATATCCAATCCATCATTAGCCCAGTTCTCAAGCATAGCAAACTCATCAAGCCGGCATTCTCCTTTGCCTAATTTAATATATTTATTATTAATCTCTCTATATTTTAAAAAGTAAAAAATAAGCTGAATTAAATGTTTTGAGATAGAAGGAGAGTTTTTATATAGGGAATTCAGTAATGCTGCATAATAGGGGCTCAAGGGATAATCAAGGAAGCCTGGAGTATGAAAATTCCAAGGAGTTGAAAGAGTAATCAAACCATCCACTAAATCCGGGAATAATTGCGCAGCTGCAAGTGCAAATAACCCACCCATACAATAACCTGCAACAATCACTTTTCTTCCTTCTCTAGCTTTAACAATATCTAGAATCGGTTTTATATGATGATTAAGATAGTCCTCAAAGTTAAAATATTTTTCTTCTACAGGTTCATTCCACTCTATTAAATAAGGGTTAACTCCTGCGATCTTAAGGCTATTTATAAGGCTGCAGGATTCGGAAAGATCTAAAATATAAGCTTTGTTAATATGAGAGGGTATGAATACCAGCGGTACTCCTTTCCCGTTATAATGGTATAACTTAGTTGAACCGATTTTTTTAACTAAATCTTTTGGTGAGCTATAAGTGTTTATATGAGAAGTGTTATATAGTTTAAGCCCTTTTTGTAGGTAATAATAATCATTGTTTATCCGGTTTTTAAGTGTTTCCGGTATTGTTTTCCAATATTCTAATCCGTTCTTCAAGTTCATTAACTCGGTTGCTGAGCTTAACGATTGCATTAAGTATGTCGTGAGATAAATTAATTCCGGGACTTGAACTATCTTTATTTTCATAGAAATTTAAAATATTTTTCTGCAATTTTAAAAAACTTTCCGTCATTGCGTCGAGAACTTGAGGATCTTGAGCAAATTTTTGGGTTTGTTCCGTCCATTGTTTTAAAAGTTCCTCGAAAGGGTTTTGATTAGTTGCCATTTTTTCAGTATGATAAATATATAAAGTAATTTTATAGGTTGAACATTGCCAGAAAATAATAAAATTGTCATCAAAAAATATCCTAATCGTAGGCTTTATAACACTGCAATCAGTGCTTATATTACATTGGAGGAATTAAGTAATCTGATTAAAGAGGATCACAACATAATAGTTATAGACGCAAAAACCGGAGAAGATTTAACCAGAGTAACTTTAACCCAAATTATATTGGAACATGAATCTAAGGGATATAGCCTACTTCCATTAGAGTTTTTAAAGCAAATAATAAAGCTTTATGATAACAACCTTTCATCGGTTTTTAATGCATATATAACTCATAGTATGGATCATTTTAAGAAAAATGAAAATAGTATGCAGGAATTCATGAGTTCTACAGGCGGAGGCAATTTCTTATTCACAAATAACTGGACAAAAATGTGGGAAGACTATAGTAAGAAAAATGCTGATTTTATGGAAGCAATGCTTAAAAATATGTCCGGGTTGAACCCTTCTTCCAATAATAAAAAAGATAAGTAATTTAAAGGGGTAATGAAATTTATGCAGCATGATGATCAAAATAAATGGTACGGAACAACTATTTTATGCGTAAGAAAAGACGGGCAAGTGGTAATAGCCGGTGATGGCCAGGTGAGCATGGGGCATTGTGTAATGAAGTCTACGGCTAATAAACTGAGAATACTTGCAGGCGGCACAATTATTGCAGGATTCGCCGGCTCAACCGCGGATGCTTTCGCACTATTTGAAAAGCTGGAAGAAAAATTGGAGAAACATCCGCAGCAACTACTCAGAGCCTCGGTTGAACTGGCTAAAGATTGGCGTACTGACAAGTATTTAAGGAAATTAGAAGCCATGCTGATTGTCGCAAATAAAGATATAACTTTAATTGTTTCCGGAACAGGGGATGTATTAGAACCTGAACATGGTATAGCTGCGATAGGCTCGGGTGGAAATTATGCGCGTTCTGCCGCAAGAGCCTTAATTGACATTAAAGAGGTTAGCGCGGAGGAAATAGTTAAAAAATCTATGAAAATCGCAGCTGATATTTGTGTTTATACCAACCATGAAATTAGAATTGAGAAAATTTAGTTTTTTTATATATAATAATTTTAGTTTGTATATTAATAATAACTTAACATATTTTGTGCTGCTTTTTATTAAAAAATAGTCATAATTTATTTATTAAATAAATGGAATATATTTGAGGTTGTTATGGAAATTGGAAAGGAATGGAAAAAATTTACTGAAAAAGTTAAGCCTGTAATGAAACTTGATAAATATGGTCGTGCAAAAGAATGTTTTGAGGTTTTAAAAGAAGAAGAGCTTTGTAGGTCTGACGGGACGAAAATATTAAGCTACAATGAGATAAGTGACACCGGAATCGGAAACTGGAAGGACAATATCAGATCTTCAGATAAATATACTTACTGTATTCCGAAGTTTCAGGAAAAAGGCATTACACTGTGTAATAACTTACCGGGTTTTAAAGCCGCACCTTCACCTGAGGCTACCTTTGTTAACGATATAAATAGCTTTAAAGCGGCAGCGGAATCGAGCGCTGCAATATTACAAGTACATTATGACGGCGGTGAAATTGTAGCTATCCCGAATACTCCGGGAGATGATAATGTTTCCATAGGGAAAGCGACTAAGCTAAACGGTAAGGAAATCAACGGGTGCAAATTTGTAGTGAGAGATTTCTTTGAAGGAAAGGCAATATTAGACTTTTCTAATTTTCCTGACGCAACTTTTGAAGATTTATTTATTACCAACATAAAGATGAATGAATTGGCTACAAAGGCTATACACTTGGCTGATGTTAGCCCGGAATATTTGGTGTGCTTATATAATTACAGCGGCTCATTAGTTGAAGATAGCTTCATCTTTAATAGCCAAGAAAATATGCATGCTTAAATGTAAATTAGATATATAATCTATATTAGGTATCTATATTAGGTGTTTACTTTATAAGTAAGCACCTTTTTTAATAGATATATCTCTAAATTTATATGAATAGTATCGTTAAAATAAAATTATGTTAATAAATTATTATTTAATAACTTGAACAACTTTTTTAAAAATGGTAAGTTTTCCACACTTTATCATATTAGTTATAAACAAATGGCACGCAGAAGCGATCACACAAGAGATGAATTAACCAAGCTAATATTGGATTCGGCTTTTAACCTGGTGAGTAAAAGCGGATATACCCAGGTAAGCACCAGAAAAATTGCTGCTGAGATAGGCTATACGGTGGGTACTTTATATAATGTTTTTACTAATCTGGATGATATATTTATTCATGTAAATGCAAGAATAATAGATATGCTTTTAAACCGTTTGAAAGCGGTGATTGATCAAGAAGCCGTTCCCGAGAAATCTATATATCTTCTTGCGGAAGAATACTTAAAATTCAGTAGAGAAGATTATAATTTATGGAATATATTATTTGAATACCGTTTTTCAAATAAGCAGATATTACCTAATTGGTATACTAATAAAATTGCGGAGTTATTTGATCTCTTAGAGGGGGTTATATCCGGTATTGTAAGCAATAAGACATCGGATATTAAATCTACCACTGCAATTATATGGGCGGGAATTCACGGTATTTGTTCACTCGGTACTAAAGGAAAGCTTGCAAGAATAAAGCTGGATAACCCGGAAGTTCTGGTTAAACAATTTATTAACGGCGTAATTGCTAACTTAAATTAATAAGTTTTAGGCTTTGGAATTAGTTTGCTTTCTAAAGCCTATCAAAAACCCTAATAAATAATTATTTCAGCGGAATAAAAGTCTTAATATATTTTGAATTATATAAATAAAAATCAGGGTAGTTACCCATCTCTGCGCTAATAAAGCGGGTTTTTTTAGAAACGGCATTGATAGTAATGTTAATTACCTGTTCTTTATTGGGCTTAACGGCTTTCATCTGCTTAACTTTAAAATCACCAAGTTTATTCATTTTTTTATCAAATGCAGTAATTTTTATATAGCTTAAACGTTGGGTAGTGGAACCGGTGTTCTTTACCCTTAAATGTATATCAACGGCTTGGGTTTTTAATGTTGACGCAGTAGAAGTTTGTTGGGTGATTTGACAGTTTACTTCTTCAAAAATCAAATCGCTGTAATTATAAATACCGACTTTTTTATATATTTTTTCGAGGCTCGGTAATTTTTTAATTACGGCATCTCTATAAACTAACAAAGAAACCCCCGTTAATAATAAAGCAGCAAAGAGAGTTATTATTAACAGACTATAAAAGAAGAAGGTTTTTTTATGCGGAGGCGAGGTAATTTCAGGAGTGGTAACTTTTTTAGGACGTAGGGCATTTAAATCAAATTGCACTTCACTTCCCGTGCTCGCTTTAGGAGATAAGGCAGTTTGCTTTGGCTCCTTTGCTTCAGAAGGATTCTTATCCGATGAAGGGGGCGGGGGAGGAACTACTTCCTGCTTTATTATTTCCTGATCTAAATTAAACGGCTTTTGAGGAAGTGTGGCTACCCACTCATGCCCGCATTTAGAGCAGCGTACAAACCGGCCATGTTCACCGATAGCACTTTCAGGCACATTAAAACTAGTACTACAATTATCGCAAGTTACAATCATGTTATATGGAATAAAATCATTTCTTATTGTTTATACCTCTATTTTAGGTATATTTTCAATTATATTTAATTTGCTTCGAGTAAAAATATGATAAATATAATGGATTTTATTGAGTTAGCTTGGGAAAAGCGTAACTCAACTTCAGATGCAATGGAAATTTTAGACATAAAAGTAAAAATTTCTCAAGTATTACAACAGCTGGATAAAGGAGAAATTCGAGTCGCCGAAAAAAAAGAGGGAGTGTGGCAAGTAAATCAATGGATAAAAAAAGCTATTCTCTTATCATTTAAATATAATCAAAATAGGATGGTTGCCGATGGATCGGATTTTAAATATTATGATAAAGTACCTTTAAAATTTGCTGATTACACCGAAGATGACTTTAAAAATTCCGGCTTTAGAATAGTGCCGGGCTGCATCGTGCGCTATGGTGCCTATATTGCTGAAAATGTAATATTAATGCCCTCATTCGTAAATTTCGGTGCTTATATTGATGAAGGTTCATTAATTGATACTTGGGCGACTGTCGGGAGTTGTGCTCAGATCGGGAAAAATTGTCACATCTCGGGCGGAGCAGGTATAGGGGGAGTTTTAGAGCCGTTGCAGGCAAACCCGGTGATAATTGAGGATAATGTATTTATCGGGGCAAGAAGCGAAATTGCCGAAGGTGTTATTGTAGAGCAGGGAGCTGTTGTTTCTATGGGGGTATATATCGGTTCATCAACCAGGATTTATGATCGTGAGAAGGATGAAGTTATTTACGGCAGAATTCCCGCTTACTCGGTAGTGGTGCCCGGGACGCTACCGAGTAGTGACAGCAAGACTCATACTTATGCAGCTATAATAGTTAAAAAAGTTGATGAAAAAACTCGCTCGAAAACCTCTTTAAATGAATTATTGAGGCCATAAATGCAGCTGATCCCTTTACTTCAAAAGCTGATTGCATGCAAAAGTGTGACTCCGATGGATGATGGTGCAATTGATTTAATTTATCAGGTTCTTAAAGAGCATGGCTTTAATTGTGAAATCATGACTTTTAGAGGGAATGGTTCATATGAAGTTAAAAATTTATACGCGCGCTTTGGCTTTTCTTCTCCTCATATTTGTTTCGCCGGGCATACCGATGTGGTGCCGACGGGAGATATAAGTAATTGGAGATTCGATCCCTTTACAGGCATTATTGATGAAGGGATAATTTACGGGCGAGGTGTGGTGGATATGAAAGGTGCAGTTGCTGCTATGATTTCTGCTGCTTGTGAGTTTGTTAAAGCCGATCAATTTAGTGGTAGCATTAGTTTTTTAATTACCGGAGATGAAGAAGCCGAAGGGATAAACGGCACTAAACAAGTTTTAAATCAGCTTTCTAAGATGGGGGAAAAGTTTGATGCCTGTATAGTAGGGGAGCCGACCTCAACAATTAATTTTGCCGATACAATAAAAGTCGGCAGAAGAGGAAGCATTACTTTTTACTTAAAAATAAAAGGTGTGCAAGGCCATGTTGCTTATCCGCATAATGCTGATAACCCGATTAATTATATAATCAAAATATTGAATGCAGTAAAAATATATAACTTAGATCAGGGGAATGAATTTTTTGATCCGTCAAACCTTGAAATCACCTCTATAGATGTCGGTAACTCGGCAGATAACGTAATTCCTGCGCTTGCGTCCGCTACTTTTAATATCAGGTTTAATAATAACCATACTTCAGCAAGATTAATTAATTTAATTAAATCGGTTTGTGATGACATAGCTCTTGAAAAATATGAGTTAAAATATCGTATAAGCGGGGAAGCATTCATTACTGAATCAGCTGAGCTTATAAATGTTTTGCAGGAAAGTATTACTCAAATCGCGGGCAAACAAGCAGAACTCAGCACTTCAGGCGGTACCTCCGATGCAAGATTTATTAAAGATTATTGTCCCGTGATCGAATTTGGTCTTTTAAATAGTACTGCCCATAAGGTAGATGAATGTTCGTTAGTAGAGCACATAGAAAAGCTTGAAAAAATCTATTGCCGGTTCCTTATTGAGTTTTTTAAATGACTAAATAATTTACTTAATTAGCTTTAACGGCTATAATGGATATAATAGCTAAAAAAGTAAATGATATGCAAATATTTGCAGCAGGGGAAGCTAAAAATTCATTCGGTAAAGTATTAGATACAGTACAGAAAGAACCTGTCGTTATTGAAAAAAAAGGTCGGGCAGTAGCTGTAATGTTATCTATTGATGAGTATCAACGTCTTCAAAATCTTGAAGATAATTATTGGGGCGAGAAAGCCTATCAGGCTAAGCAAGAGGGTTATATCGGTAATAAAGAAAGTAGTGAGTTGTTAATGGAACTATTAAATGAAAAAAGTTAATTTATCCAAACAAGCGGCTAAATTTCTTAAAAATATTTTGTCTAAACATGCTAAACAAATTGCTAAAAAAGTATTAAGTCTTCAAGAAAACCATATTCCGCATGATTCTATACAATTAAAAGGTAAACATTCAAGTTATAGGCGTGCTGATATAGGGGAATACAGAATTATATATTATTCAGATAAAGAAGAGTGCTTAAATATATTATTAATCGGTAAGCGCAATGACAATGAAATATATAGGCTGCTAAATCAAATAAAGTAGATTAGGGTTAAAGCTATTAACCCTAAGGTTGATTTAATTTATAGCCTGCCTTTATAAATTTCTATAATATCCGAAAGAAGTTTTAAAGCTTCGGCTCTCGGCCTTTGGAAAGTATTTCTACCAATGATTGAGCCGTTTCCGCCGCCGTCTCGAATCGCTCTTACTTCATTATATACATCTTCGGTAGATTTTGTTGCTCCGCCTGAAAACACCATTAGCCTTCTGCCGTTAAAGGTGGTTTTCACAATATGTGCTATCCTATCTTTTAATTCTTTTATTGAGACTGGGTTTTTCTCGAATGCTTTTTTAGCATTATCTAATTCAATAACATCAATAGAAGGCTTAACTTTAATAATATGTGCACCGAGTAGTGCTGCAATATGTGCCGCATAAGCTATCACATCATGAGCGGTTTCTCCGTCTTTGGAAACCATGCCTCCTCTTGCATAAGACCAGATTACCGTAACTAATCCGTAAGATTTGGCTTCAGCAGACATTTCCTTAATTTCTTCCATCATATGAAGGGAATGATCCGAGCCCGGGTAAATAGTAAACCCTACAGCTGCACAACCGAGTCTAAGTGCATCTTTAACACTTGCAGTAATACTTTGATCGGGAGCCAAATTTTTATTTAATAGTACATTAGAGCTGTTCACTTTTAATATAAGCGGAATTGCTCCCGCAAAAGTATCGGCTCCTGCTTCAAGCATGCCGAGAGGAGCTGCATATGCACTTAAGCCTGCATCAATCGCAAGCTTATAATGATAATGCGGGTCATAAGCTTCAGGGTTCGGCGCAAAACTTGCAATAGGTCCGTGTTCAAAACCCTGATCAACCGGAAGTATTACCATCCTTCCCGTGCCGCCCAGCTTACCGGCCATTAATATTCTTGCTATATTTGTTTTAGTTCCGGGGTTATCACTTTCATAATAGGATAAGATTTTTCTAACTCTTTGAGTGGGGTGCATAATAAAATATTACTTAAAAATTATTTATATTAAGCTTTTTTAGAAGATTGAAAATCTAAATGCAACGGTTTTGTTAAAACTATATATTTCAACTTATAAGTTATTGTATTTTTTTAGCTTTATTTAAAGAAAGCACTACGGAAACTAAAATAGATAGGATTATCACTCCAAGGGATAAAGAAGTCGGGATATGAACTCCTTGCACCAGTAAAATCATCTTTGTTCCTATATAAGCTAAAATAACACTTAAGCCGTATTTTAAATAAACAAATTTATGCACTACTTTAGCAAGTAAAAAGTAAAGTGATCTAAGTCCGAGAATTGCAAATATGTTTGAAGTGAACACAATAAAAGCATCTTGAGTGATTGCAAGGATGGCAGGGATTGAATCCATGGCAAATATGAGGTCACTTTGTTCAACTAAAATTAATAGTACGAATAGGGGGGTGAATACTCGTTTACCTTTTTCCATTACTATGAATTTATCACCGTGATATTTATCGGTAACTCTCAGGTAGCGTTTTAAAAACTTAATTAACTTATTATCTTCAATCTCAACTTCTTCACTTTCCGAGAAAGCAATTTTATAAGCACTAAATATTAAGAATGCACCGAATAAGTAAAATATCCACTGGAAGTGCTGCACTAAATAAATTCCGCCCGTAATCATGAGGAATCTCATTATAATTGCCCCCACTATTCCCCAGAAAAGTACTCTATGCTGATATTTGATATCTACTTTAAAATAATTAAATAATAATACGAATACGAACACATTATCGACACTTAAAGAAAGCTCGACTAAATAACCCGTGATGAACTCCATTGCTTTTTGGCTGCCGGCATAGGCGTAGATCAAGCCTCCGAATAAGAAAGCAAGAATCATCCAAAAAATTGTTAAAAAGAATACCTCTTTAAATTTCGGTTCTTTAGGCTTTTTATTTAATACCCCAAGGTCAATTGCAAGCATAACCAAAACAAAAGCAACAAATCCTATCCAAAAATAAACTGAAAACATTTTATCCACTTAAAACATACATGAAATTTAAGTATAAAATGAACTTTTAAGCTTGTCTATTAAAGATAAGAACTAAACTTAGGGCTTTTGCTGAGCCATAATATATTCGGCGCTCTGCATTTCCGTAAGCCTTGAGATAGTTCTATCAAATTCAAACCGGTTTCTGGTACCGTTATAAATCTTCTCAATCGGATTTGCTGCAGAGCATATAAGGCGGGTATGATTTTCATACAAGCAATCAATAAGAGTAATGAACCTTAAAGCTTCGTTGTGATTATCATTAGTTAATTCGGGTATATCTTCAATAACCAACGTATTAAAATTTTGCGCAATTTTAAAATAATCGATTGCGCCGAGCGGCATTAAACATAATTCGTTAAAAGTGAATACGGCTATATTTCCATATGTTCTTTCCAGCTTTAATATTTTATTGTCTTCAACAAATAATTCATTACGTTCTAATTTTTTATTGCCGGTAATAGTGCCGATTATCTCGTTAATTCGGTTTTTCGTTTCTTGATTTAAGGGGGAGAAAAAAAGCTTATCTAAACAGGTTAGTTTATCCAGGCGATAATCTTTAAAATTGTTAAGTTGGAATATTAAAAAATTCTGCTTAATTAAATCTATAAAGGGTATGAATCTTTCTCTTTGCAAACCGTCTTTAAATAACTCTTCCGGATGACGATTAGAGGTAATAACTATAAAAGTTCCTTCGTCAATTATAGCAGTGAATAATCTCTCCACAATCATAGCATCAGCTATGTTATTTACCTGCAACTCATCTAAGCAGATAACTTTGGCCTTTTTTGCAATTTGCTTGGCAAGTATAATTACTTGATCATTACTATTACTTATACTTTGATTTTTAATGCGATATGTATGTAAGGCATTATGAAAATCAAGCATGAATTGATGAAAGTGAATACGCCGTTTATTTTTTAAAATTAAGCTATTATAAAATAAATCCATGATCATGGATTTACCTCTACCTACATCGCCGCAAATATATATGCCTTTCTTTTTTCCTTCTTTATTTGGAGGGCCTTTAGAAAAAATTCTTTTTATAAGCGGTTGGTTTCTTGTTTCAAGAGAGGTTTTATATTGATCTAATATATTCACCAGCTCAAATTGGCCAGGATCGTTTTCTAATCCGTTATCTTTTACAAAATTACTATATAATTCCTTTAAGTTAAATCCCATGTAATTAAGTCAGGTACATGCCGCCGTTAACATGCAGAGTGTTCCCCGTGATATAAGAAGCTTCTTCGGAAGCGAGGAACAGCACCGCATTTGCAATTTCTTTAGGTGTCCCCATTCTTTGCATCGGTACTTTTTGTAATATCTGCTGCTTGACTTCATCTTTTAGAACATCAGTCATAGGAGTTTCAATAAATCCCGGAGCAATACAATTTACCGTAACTCCCCTGGTGGCTGATTCTATTGCAATTGCCTTAGTCATCCCTACTACTCCTGCCTTGGAAGCACAATAGTTAGCTTGACCGAAATTGCCGGTAAAACCGACTACTGAGGTTATATTAATTATACGGCCAAATCTTCTTTTTATCATTTTTTTTACGGCTTCCCGGTTCAGCTTAAAAGTAGCGGTTAAATTAATCCTGATTACTTCTTCCCATTCTTCATCTTTCATTCGTATAATAAGGTTATCCTTCGTAATTCCCGCATTACAAACTAATATATCAATACCACCCGTCATCTCTTCAGCCTTATTGAATAAACCGGATAACGAATCGGAGTCACCAAGGTTGGCTACCAAATAATTCGCTGAATCCCCTAAGGATTCGCAAGCTTCTTCTAAAGCTTGTTCCCTGGTTCCGGTTAAAATTACTTCTACTCCTGCCTGAACTAAGCTTTTTGCAATTTCTTTACCTATGCCGCCGCTTGCTCCCGTAATAAGAGCTTTTTTATTATTTAAGCTAAACATTTATTGTTTCTCCTACTTTAAAAATTCTTCTATATCTTGGAGGGATAATATGCTTAAAGATTTATACTCAGGAAACATTTTAGTTGCAATAGTGCTTAGTACTTTTCCTGAACCGATCTCTATAAATCGCTCAATGTTATAGTCGTTAACTAAAGTATGCATGGTTTCTCTCCACCTTACTCTCCCGCAAACTTGTTTAACTAAATTTTCTTTTATTTCTACGGCAGATGAATACGCTTTAATCGAAATGTTAGCTATTATCGGAATTAGGGGTAAATTAATCTCAGATGCTGATAATGCCTGGCTCATAATTTTTTCGGCATTTTTCATTAAACCCGAGTGGAACGGAGCGCTGACCGGGAGTTTGACAGCTCGTTTTATACCAAAAATTTTATAGTTTTCTAAAATATAATGAATTGCTGAGATTTCACCGCTTAAAACAATTTGTCCGGCGCCGTTATCATTGGCAATATTACAAATCCCGAAATTATTAGCTTCGTTGGAAATACGTTCAGCTTGTTCTATTTCAGTTCCAAGTAATGCAACCATGCCGCCTTTTCCGGATGGAACGCTTTCCTGCATTGCATTACCTCTCGTTCTTAACAGCTGTGCAGTATCGGTTAAGCTGAAAGACTTAGCTGCTGCAAGCGCTGAATATTCTCCTAAGGAGTGGCCTGCGCTTGCGGAGATATCTTTTGATATATTTAACTTGCCTTGCTTTTCCAATACTCTCATGACTGCAATTGAAACCGTCATGAGGGCAGGTTGAGTATTTGAAGTTAAAGTTAAGGTTTCCTGATCGCCCTCAAATATAATTTTAGAAAGATTTTGCTTTAAAGCTTGATCGACTTCCTGGAATACTTCTTTAGCTTCTAAGAATGTATCATAAAGTTCCTTACCCATTCCAACGCTCTGGGAACCTTGGCCGGGAAATAAAAGTGCAGTTCTCATATTCTAACTCTTATTCAGTTTTTTTATTCATATCGGGTAACAGTCCGTCATGCTGTAGGCTCCATAATAAGGAGTAATGACCTTTGTGACTTAAGAGCTCGGTATGAGAGCCGTCTTCAAGTATCTGGCCGCTGTCGAATACGAGGATTCTATCTACATGTAACAATGTTGAAAGTCTATGCGCGATGATAAGAGTAGTTTTTCCTTCCATTAAATATTTTAAACTTTCTCTAATCTGTCTTTCCGTTACCGAATCCAGGGCGGAAGTTGCTTCATCCATAATTACAATCGGCGCGTCTTTTAATATTGCCCGTGCAATTGCTATTCTTTGTCTTTGCCCGCCCGATAGTTTAGTGCCCCTTTCTCCGACGGTAGTATTATATCCTTCATCCAAGCCGAGGATAAATTCATGGCAACCGGCCTTTTTAGCTGCTTCAATTACTTCTTCATCGGTTGCGCGAATATTGCCGTATTTAATATTATCAATTACCGTCCGGTGGAATAAAATCGGATCCTGAGGAATGAAAGAGATATTTTTTCTTAAAGATTTCGCGGTAACTTGGGTTATATCCTGATCATCAATGGTAATTTTTCCTGAATCAATCTCATATAATCTTAAAATAAGGTTGGCAAAAGTTGTTTTACCGCTGCCTGAAAATCCGACCAGACCGACTTTTTGTCCGCCGTGTATAGTTAAAGACTGATTATAAAACATATTTTCATTATGACGATATCTGAAGTTAACATTTTCAAACTTAATAGTACCGCTTTTAACTTTTAATTTTGTTGCATTCGGAACATCAGTAACAGTTACCGGATCTTGGAAAATCCTGAGAGCTTGCTGACAAACTCCGATTTCCCTGATTAAATAAGTCATTTCTTCAGCGGCAACACCCATTTGCGCCATTAAATTTAATGTAGAATTAATTACTAATACCACCTCACCGATTGAGATAATACCGCTACTCCAAAATTTAAAAGTAGTAGAAAATAATACTACCATCCAAAAAATTCCCATCACCCCTAGAACTAATTTAATTATTTCAACATAATGAAGAGTGGTTTTAAGTTTATCTTTTTCATCATCGGAAATTTCATTTATTTTTTCTTCTTCATGTTTGTGATGGGTAAATAATCTTACGTTAAGATGATTGCTGATAGTATCGACTATCTTCCCCTGTAGATAAGTTCTGGCTTCCGATTGGGCACGGGAAAGAGCGGCCGCTTTTTTGCACATAAAGAATAAAATAAGTAAATGTAACCCGAGCCAGGTAGACAGCACTAAACATAAATAAGGATTAACCGAAAAGAAAAAGGAGCAGGAGATTATTATTGCAACCAATACCGGGATAAATATGGTAATTAAAACATCAACCACCATTTGTGCGCCGCGCGGAAGGTCGGATATCCTGTTTGCTATTCCTCCGACATAATTACTGACGAAATAAGCATGTGAGTGCTGACTCACGTATTTAAAAGCGCTTAATCTGATCGCCGCCTGAAATTTAGGCATAACGGCGGATAATGAGAACCCCCTGATTCTGGATAAAAGCTCAATAATTATCCAAAAACAAAATGCAATAATAATAGGTTTTTTCAGGGCTTCAAATGCACCTTCCATAGAGCCGGAGTAATCAACGAAAGCATCGACTAAATTGCCTGTAACATAAGGCCACACTGTGCTTGAAATTGCATTTACCAGTGAGGTCAGAGTAATGATTATAAAACCGATCGGTTGTTTCTTAATGAAAAACCATAAAAAGTTAAAAAATTTTGTCGGTATTTTATACATCTTTCATGCAATCAGTAAAAAAATAATATTAAAATTTAAAGGCCAACATATACTTTATCAGGTCTATATGCAATAAAATTATAAAATAAATTGACCTTTTTACTACTCTTAGCGCATTATGTTAAGTAGGTTTAACTCTAAACAATATATGAAAAAAAGCTTATTAGTTTTTTTGGTGATAATAGTGGTGTCTCAAGCGGCATATTCTAAAGTTTATGCGTCCTCTTTAAATAAAGATAGTGCAGAAAAGCTGATTACGGATATGTATGCGGTTCTTTCTACTCAGGATGCTGCTAAAATAAAGCGCTTTTTTAATTATTATACTGATACTGAAGCAAGGTTTATCTATCAGATAACCGGAGTAGATTCCACCTTACCTGATAAAACCGAACGGGGCATTATAAACAGAAGCAGAGAAGAGTATATAGCGTATTTGATAAGAATCAGTAAATCTGCACTATCAATTAATTATCAAGCAAGAGTAGACTCTTTTAAGCCGGCTGAAGACGGTTTATCAGCAGTGGTTTCAATAAGTGTTGATGAGACCTCAATCACGGTTATACCCGATCGTACCCGAAGAGGAAAGAATCAGAGAGTTAAAGCTAAGGCGGCAACTAACTGCAATATAAGCTTGTCGCGAGCCGTGGATACCCCGATAATCTCAGGGATGAATTGTATTGAAAAAATTATTATAAAATAAATTTATGAATTTACCGATCATTAATAAAACCCCGCTTGAAATAATCGAACTGAACACCAAAGCTGAAAATAGTTTAAATATGACCAGGTTCATGGCCGAGGTTAAGAAGCTTTATCAGTATGAAGTATTTAAACATATGTTTGATTTAGTTACTACATTATGCATGAAAGGTAGGTTGAGCTTTAATGTTTATGACAGAAGGTTTTTCGAACTTGACGAGGGTAATTGTAAAACTATTGAGGGTAGCTCATTTAATAAAGTTTTGAATAAGATTAAGTCGGAAAAAAATTATGTAATAACAATAAAAAAAGTATCCGCTGATATAATTGTGCATGAACTTGCACATATGTTGGAAGGAGAAGGGGATTTTACTTCTCTTCAACCCTTTGCTGAAAAAATAAGCCTGGATTTAAAAATTCATAATTCAAATAATGTTTCACTGCGAGCCGCTATAAAGCAAATTATGGTTAGTGAGGTGGAAAATTATCCCGCAGCGCATAAAATTTCCGAATGGTTTGCTCGATTTTTTCAGCTGGTAGCTAGTGCAAAGGAAGTAGCGGGGTTCGGTGCCCAATATGGCTATAATATGCAGGAAATATATCAGTTTTTTGATAATACGGTAAAGTTTTTAGCCGGAGATTTTTATAATACAATAAATTCAAAAATTAATTTTAATATTGCAACTAAAAGCAAAGAATATATAAAGCCTTTAGAAGAGATTAAGCCTAAATGGACTGAAACTAAGCATAATTCAATTCATGAGAACCCTAATAAGCCAGCTTGGGGCAAGGCGGTTAAGTCAATAAAAAGTAATCCTTTCGGTTAGAGGAATATATTTGCTGAGGTCTAGCAAGGTTCGTAAAGTTCCCAATGAATCTCGGGGTCTATAGAGTCTTGAAAATTATCTCCATATTTTTCATCAAAATCTTCCATCATTTCTTTTATGGTTAATTGACCCTTGTAAGCCGAAGATACATCTTCTTCTCGATATAATAAATTTTCCTTAGATAAAAGTTCTTCAAGGCTGCTCGGTTTATAAGTTTTAATTGCTCTTAACATGCCTTCTTCAATTATCTCCGGAGAGAATCTACCGGTACGTAGAAGAAAAGTTTTTATATTGTTAAGGATTTCAAGCTCGGACGGGTTATTGACATCGAAAATAAATTCCGACTCTAAAGAAGAGTCAAATTCATTATCATTTGCATAAATATTAATATTTGAATTTTTATTGATTTTAGCTTCCGTCATTACCAATACCAAATTTTGTTTAATTAAAATTATTATATTCTCCTATAGTAAGATATCTATAATTATTTACATATAGCTAATATTTTTACCGAATTCAAAATTATGATTTTATTCTCTTCTTTTTCTATCGCTCACATTTCTTTGTTGTAAAAAGTAAGTTTTATACTACAATTCGGGCTGAAATTTAAGCATTCGGAGCTAAGTATGTCATTTAAAGTAGCGGTTGTCGGAGCCACGGGTAACGTCGGGAGAGAAATGCTTAAGTGTTTAGCTGATAGAGAATTTCCGGTAAATGAAATAGTTGCTCTGGCTTCGCAAAAGTCGAGTGGTAAAAAAATTAGCTTCGGAGATAAAATATTAGAAGTTCAAGCTCTCGAAGGTTATGATTTCACGGGAACGGATATTGCGCTCTTTTCCGCAGGTTCCGAGGTAGCAGGAAAATATGCTTTAAGTGCCGCAAAGAGCGGGTGCATAGTAATCGATAATTCATCTTACTTTAGAATGGATCCTGAGATTCCGCTCATTGTTCCTGAAGTAAATATTGATGACCTGAAAGATTTTCATAAGAAAAATATTATTGCTAATCCCAATTGCTCGATAATTCAGTTGGTTGTTGCATTGAAGCCGTTGCATGCATGTGCGAAAATAAAGCGGGTGATAGTTTCTACCTATCAGTCGGTATCGGGTGCGGGTAAAAACGCAATGGATGAGTTGTTTAGACAAACTAAGGCAAAATATATGAATGCTCATGTCCCGGCAAATGTTTTTCCTAAAAGTATAGCATTTAATATAATCCCTCATATTGATGAATTTTTAGAGGATGATTATACTAAAGAAGAATGGAAGATGCATGACGAAATAAAGAAGATTTTAGATCCCTCTATTCTGCTTTCCGCAACTTGCGTAAGAGTGCCGGTGTTCGTCGGGCATTCGGAATCGGTATATGTAGAGTTTGAAAACAGCATTACCCCAGAAGAAGCCAGAGAAGCATTAAATGAAGCCGACGGAGTATTAGTTATAGATAATCCTGAAGATAATCATTATATAACTCCTGTAGAATCTACCGGCGAAACCGCCGTATTTGTTTCTAGAATAAGAAGGGATCTTACTCACCCTAACGCTCTTAATATGTGGGTAGTTTGTGATAATTTAAGAAAAGGGGCTGCTTTAAATGCTGTACAAATTGCCGAAGAACTTGTACAAAAGTATTTATAATGGATTTTAAAGTTAATTTCGATGAATATCAAAAGCTTAGCTTTTAGAGCAATATTTGTTGCAGCAAATATATTTTCAGTTAATGCTTATAGCCAAGAAGCAAACGATTCTAATATATTACAAGAGTTTGATGATATTATAGGAGAGATCAGCTCTTCTTCAAGCGGTAGGAAAATAGAGGAAGTTAAAGTTGTTAAGTCCAATCTTACTCGTAAAGTAATAGAAAGCTATTTAGATAAGCAAAGAGATAAACAGGAGCCTATTAAAATTACTCAGGACTTAGGCGCTAATTTATCAGGATTGGATTTATCAGGGCTTGATTTCTCTAATGCTCAATTATTAAGGGCAAATTTTGCTAATTCGGTATTAACTGATTGCAACTTTAAAAATGCATATTTGGAAGAATCCGATTTTAGAAACGCCAAGGCTGAAAGAGTTATTTTTGATGAGGCGAGCTTAGCAGTTGCTAATTTTTCCAAAGCTGAACTTAAAAAAGCCAGCTTTAATTCGGTTTATGCTGAAGAAGCTAAATTCTATAAAGCAAATTTGGTAGGTGCAATCGGTAATAAAGCAAATTTTAAAGGTGCCGATTTTGAAGAAGCAACTTTAAATCATGCCGATTTCTCCTATAGTGATTTTACAGGCAGTGATTTCAGCAACAGCAAAGCATCTGAAGCGAAATTCAAATATGCAACATTATCTAATATACATTTAAAAAATGCCGATTGGCAAAAAACTAACTTATATTCCGCAGATCTATCTAATACTAAAATTAATAACACTAACCTTAGTAACTCAGTTTTATTTTTTGTAAATTTTCAACGCAGCAATATTTTAAAATCAAATTTAACTAAGATATATGGAGAAGCGGCTGATTTTAGTAATTCGATAATTTTAGAAAGTAAATTCTCTAAATCAAATTTAGAAGATACTATTTTTAAAAATGCCAGTCTGGTTAAGAGTAATTTCACTAAATCTGTTTTGAATAACGCTGACTTCGGAGGTTCAAATTTAACGGCAATTAACTTATCCGATTCTATTTTAACTAATGCGAAATTGAATAACACCATATTAAAAGATGCAGTAATTAATTCGACTTATATGGAGAAAGTTGATTTATCGTTTGCTAATTTATCAGGTGCCCGTATATACGGCAGTAACCTGGATTCGTCTATATTAAACGGGATTAAAGTCGACGGACTAATAATACTTAATACGTCGATGCAAAATGTTAAAGGACTTTCTAATCAAAATGCCGAAATGATTTTAAGTAATTCTAAATCTGCGCCGCAATCAGTAGGGAAAGTGCCTGTTTCTTAAAGCGGATAGGTTTTATCCTTAAGCCACTTTTTTTCTTCTTGATTTAAATGAGGGGCTATGTTGTTGTAGACTTTCTCATGATAATGATTAAGCCAGGTTTTTTCTCCTTCATCGAGTAAATTTACATTAATAAGCTTACTTTCAATCGGGGCTAAGGTTAGGCTCTCAAATTCCAAAAACCCCGGGTATTCGGATTCTTTTACAAGAGCTAAATTTTCAATTCTTATTCCGTATTCACCTTGTTTATAAAATCCCGGTTCAATTGAAGTGATCATACCGGGCTTCAATGCTACATATGAGTGCTTTGCGGGAGATATATTATTCGGCTTTTCATGTACCGATAAAAAATGTCCGACTCCGTGCCCGGTGCCGTGCGGATAATTTAAACCATGTTGCCACAGCGGATAACGAGCTAATGCATCTAGCTGAAGCCCGGTGGCGGATACCGGAAAAACAGCTTTTGAAAGGGTGATAAAACCTTTCAGCACCAGAGTAAAATTGGTTGTTTGTTCTTGAGAAGCTTCTCCGAAGCAAGTGATTCTTGTGACATCGGTAGTACAATTCAAATATTGTCCTCCCGAATCAATTAAATATAACCCTCCACGGGTTAGTTTAAGGCAAGTTCTCGGGGTAGGGTGATAATGAATGATCGCACCGTTTTGTTTAAAAGCTGAAATAGAACCGAAGCTCGGATATTGAAAATATTTTCTTTCTTTTCGCAGCTCGAGCAATTTTTTAGCTGCACTTACCTCATTTATTCCATTATCAATATTTTGCTCAAGCCAAAATAAGAATTTACAAAGTGCTGTGCCGTCTTCAATATGTCCATCTCTAAAGCCCTTGATTTCAACTTTATTTTTACAGGCTTTCAGCATTTGACAAGGATCTGAAACAGACATGATTTGCTCACGCTTAGCGTTAGCAAAAAACCAGTAAGAACAGGAAGTCAGATCCAAAGCTATTTTTTTGTTACTATTAACTAACTTCAGGTAATATGGTTTTAATTCTTTAAATGTTCTTACCTTGACATTTTTTAGCTGAAAATCTTGGTTGTTTTGATCTAGGAAAAGCTCCAGGTTGCCTTCTTTATCCATAATCAAATATGATAGTAAAAATGGTGTATAGCTGATATCATCAGCTCTTATATTGAGTAGCCAACAAATTGAATCTAATGAGATAAGCAGCAAATAATCCGCGCAACCGGAGAAATTTTCAAGAACTTGTTTAATTTTCTCTTCTCTGCTTAATCCAACAAACTCTAAGCCTAATTCAATAATATTACTTTTTTTTGGTAATGGTTTATCCAGCCAGATTTCATCAATTAAATTTTTAGTTAATAGAATTAACTCGATATTAAGCTTTTTAGCTAAAGAGCAATAATGATCATATGCTGATTTGGTGAGCAGATTCGGATCAAATCCAAGTTTAGAGCCTTCAATAAGTGTGAAGAATTTAGTATAATCTTCATTTGTCATATTAAATATTTGATAATCATCTCCGAGCTCCGTTTCAGCTTGAATTAAGTAACGCCCGTCGGTAAAAAAAGCTTTAAATTTATCAGTAATGATACATAGGCCGTTGGAACCGGTAAAGCCGGTCAGCCATTTTAAGCGCTTTAAATGTTTAGGGAGGTATTCGTTATTGAATTCGTCACTTGAAGGGATGATATAACCGTCAATATTATATGTAGGAAATAATGCTCTTAAATTAAGGATCTTATCTTGCATGGGCTTCCGGGTGCTTAGTAGTTATGTTAAAATTTTATTGAATTCACCATTTTAATTATAATGCAAAATTTAAACAAAAAAAGTGAAACCCAAAAAATACTTAAAAAATTATATCATCTTGATCTGAAAAGTTTTCTGGTTAAGAGCTTTGAAACTTTACATCCCAATCAAAAATTTATTGATAACTGGCACCTTGATTTAATTCTCGAGCACCTAAGAGCAGTTGAGAAAAGACAGATAAAGCGATTATTAATTAACATGCCGCCTCGCGCACTAAAATCCTTTTGCATAAGTGTTGCCTGGCCGGCATGGATACTGGGCAATAACCCGAATAAGAAAATTATCGTGGCTTCTTATAGCCAGGCATTAAGCAACAAGCATTCGCTGGATTCAAAATGTATTGCGGAAACCGAATGGTTTCAGCAATATTTTCCTAAGTTTAAAATTAAGCACGGGCAAAACCAAAAACATAAGTTCTCAACGGGTGAGCACGGGTTTAGGTTTGCAACCTCGGTAGGTAGTACACTGACGGGGGAAGGAGCGGATATTATAATAATTGATGACCCTGTTTCATCCCTTAAAGCGATGAGTAGACTTGAGCGCTTAAAATGTATTAACTGGTATGAGCAAACTCTTTCTTCACGCTTAAATGATAAAAAAAACGGGGCGATTATTTTAGTTATGCAAAGGTTACACCCTGAGGATTTAAGCGGATATTTACTTAAGAAGAATATTTTTAAACATTTAAAGCTACAGGCGGTTGCTGAAAAAAATGAGGAAATAAAATTTAACGATTTTTATCGCTTAAGAAAAGAAGGGGAGGTGCTTAATGAAAATATAGATAACAAAGAAACTTTGAATATGTATAAACAAGAGATGGGAGCTTACGCATATGAAGCTCAGTATCAGCAAAACCCCTTAACGACTAACTCGGGAATAATAAAACCCGACTGGATTTTAAGATATGATAATGCCGAAGGGATAGAAGAAATATATCAAAGTTGGGATACCGCCATCAAAAATGGAGATTCGAATGATTATTCCGTATGTACTACATGGGGGCTTAAAGAAAATAATTTTTATCTACTGGATATCTTCCGTGATAAACTCAATTACCCTGAGCTTAAAAAAAAGTATTTTGCAGCAACAGCGGAAACATAATGCAATCGGAATTATAATAGAAGATAAGGCAAGCGGTCAGCAACTTATTCAGGAGTTGTTATCTTCGCCGCTTAACATTATTAAGTTTACCCCGAAATATGATAAGGTTACCAGATTAGTGCTTACCTCAATATTATTTGAAGCCGGGAAAGTTTATTTCCCTAACTACAGAGGGTGGCTTGAGGGGCTGGAAGAAGAGCTGTTTTGCTTCCCGAATGTAAAAAATGATGACCAAGTTGATTCTATAACTCAGTTTTTACTTTGGGTAAGAGATAAAAAAGAACTGGAAATGAGCTTAAGAAGAGTATAAAGTTTGCTTACAAAATCATAATAATATAGCTAATATGTCGGTAAAACCTAAATTTTACATTACTACTCCAATTTATTATGTAAATGATATTCCTCACATAGGGCATGCTTATACATCGCTTGCATGTGATATCTTAGCAAGGTTTAAACGATTGGACGGATTTGATGTTATGTTCTTGACCGGTACCGATGAACATGGGCAAAAAATTGAAAAATCCGCAGTGAAAGCCGGGGAGGATCCGCAAGCATTTACCGATAAGGTTTATGTAAGCTTTAAAAATCTTTCTCAAACAATGAATTTTTCTAATGATGATTTCATAAGAACCTCTGAAGAGAGGCATAAAAAATACGTAGCTGAAATTTGGCAAAGATTGGTGGATAGCGGTAATATTTATTTAGGTAAATATTCAGGTTGGTATGCGGTTCGTGATGAAGCTTTCTACGGAGAAGCGGAACTGGTTGACGGAAAAGCGCCGACGGGAGCTGATGTGGAATGGTTGGAAGAGCCCAGCTATTTTTTCAAATTATCGGCTTGGCAGGATAAGTTGCTTAATTTTTATGAAGAAAACCCGCACTTTATTGCCCCTACCTCAAGAAGAAATGAGGTAATATCTTTCGTGAAATCAGGACTTACCGATTTATCGGTATCGAGAACCTCGTTTAAATGGGGAATACCGGTTCCGGGTGATGAGCAGCATGTAATTTATGTTTGGCTGGATGCCTTATTTAATTATATATCTGCGCTCGGAGGAGAAAAATCGCCTTACTGGCCATGTGATTTACACGTGGTTGGTAAAGATATTTTAAGGTTTCATGCGGTTTATTGGCCGGCATTTTTGATGGCTGCCGGAATTAAGCTTCCGAAAAAAATTTTCGCGCACGGGTGGTGGACTAACGAAGGGGTTAAAATATCAAAGTCATTAGGTAATACTATTAATCCCGTGAACTTGGTTGAAGAATTCGGCTTAGATTATGTTCGTTATTTTATGATGAAGGAAGTACCTTTCGGTAATGACGGTAATTACTCAAGATCAAGTTTTATCAGCAGAGTAAATGCGGATTTGGCTAACAATATCGGTAATCTGTCGCAAAGAGTGCTATCTTTTATATATAAAAATTGCGAAATGAAAGTACCTTCTTCCGCATTAAACGATAAGGATGTTGAATTTTTAAATTTTGCTTATCAGACAATTGATAAGATCAGAAAAGAAATCGATCAGCAGGGTATAAATCATGCTATACAATTTATTATAGATTTAAGTGCAAAAGCTAACGAATATATTGATCGGGAGGCTCCTTGGAATTTAAGAAAAACCGATGTAGAGAGAATGGGTTCGGTATTATATACTTTAGCTGAAGTAATAAGAGTAATTGCAATTTTATTACAACCTGTAATGCCTGACGCTTCCGGAAAAATTCTGGACTTTTTAAATGTTAAAGAGAGGAATTTTAATACATTAAATAAAGATTTTGCTTTAAAAGAAGGATGCGAAATTAATAAGCCGTTCGGGGTATTTCCAAGGTTGGAAGGTTAAGCTAACCGGTAACACCTTGCCTATCATAATATTGGTGAGGTGTTTTATTATTAGTCCTTTTTAATTATTATCATGATATCATTCTTTCCGGCTAGTCCGAGTTTTCTTCTTGCCAACTCATCAAGCATATCAAGATCAACTTTATCTTTACCGATAAGCCCGACTTTATTTTCCAACCGAGATTTCTCAGTAGTTAAGCTCGCCAGAGTACTCCGTTTTATTTCCAGCTCTTTAGAAAGTCTTCGATAGGCAAATATGCCGCGTTCCCCGTTTAACGAGTGGTAAATAAAATAAATAACCAATAAATATATTATAAGATTAAGCCCGATTATACTTAAATTGGCGGCCTTTTTGTTATTTTGATGTTTACTCATATTGATATATTAATTTAAAAATACTGAAATCAAAGTTGCAAGTTATACTTAAAAATATTATTATATTCCACTAATTAGCATAGCATGGGATATATGGCAACAGTACTCTTAATCTTACAAATCTTCATCGTTTTGGCGCTAGTCGCAGTTATTTTAATACAAAAAACAGGGAATGACGGGCTTTCAGGTCTATCGGGAGGCGGGCATAACGTTTTATCCGGCCGAGCAACCGGTAATATCTTTTCTAAGTTAACTATGTTTTTAGCTGCCGCATTTATGATAAACAGCTTAGCTTTAGCAAAACTGGTAATATCGGAAAGAAAAGAAGCTAAATCAATAATTGAATCTATCGGAGACGAACATCTGGTGATTGACCGTAAGCATTCTCCTAAAGCTAAGGAAATGCCGCAAGCACCGATTGCAAAATAAATATGGCGAAATTTATCTTTATTACGGGTGGAGTCGTTTCTTCTTTGGGAAAAGGCCTGGCATCCGCTTCACTCGGTGCATTACTGCAAGCCAGAGGGTATAAAATAAGACTGAAAAAACTTGATCCTTATTTGAACGTTGACCCAGGAACTATGAGCCCTTATCAACACGGTGAGGTTTTCGTGACCGATGACGGCGCTGAAGCTGATCTTGATTTAGGTCATTATGAAAGGTTCACCGGGGTTCCGGCGAGAAAGGGTGATAACACTACCGCCGGCAGAATATACTCTAAGCTTCTTGCTAAAGAGAGAAGAGGGGATTATTTAGGCGGCACGGTACAAGTAATACCGCATGTGACCGATTTAATCAAAGAGTTCATAAAAGAAGGCACGGAAGATTCAGACTTCGTATTGTGTGAAATAGGTGGCACGGTCGGAGATATTGAAGCACTGCCGTTTTTTGAGGCAATCAGACAACTTGGTTATGAACTGGGTAATAATAAATCCATATACGTGCATCTTACTTTAGTACCTTATATAAATGCCGCAAAAGAACTGAAAACCAAGCCTACCCAACATTCTGTAAAAGAATTGAGATCGATCGGTATTCAGCCTAATATCTTATTATGTCGTTCGGAAAGAGAAATTCCGCTCTCCGAGCGTCAAAAGATTGCTTTGTTTTGCAATATTCCGGAAGATTCGGTAATCCAGGCGTTAGACCAGAAAAATATATACCGTGTTCCCGTCGCCTACCATGAGGAGCAACTTGATAAGCAGGTATTAAAATGCTTCAATCTACCTTATGATGTAAAACCTAATCTTGATAAGTGGCATAATATTATTCATTCGGCAGAAAATCCGGAACAAGAAGTTAAAATTGCAATCGTCGGTAAATATAATAAGCTTAAAGATGCTTATAAATCTTTAATTGAAGCTTTTGATCACGCCGGAATATATCATAAATGTGTAGTTAAACTATGTTGGGTAAATGCATCAAGCCTTAATGAGTTAAATGCAGATGAAAAACTTAAAGACGTACATGGAATAATGGTACCGGGAGGTTTCGGAAGTCGAGGTGTAGAAGGGAAAATTGCCGCAATAAAATATGCACGTATTAATAAAATTCCTTTTTTTGGGATTTGTCTCGGGATGCAATTAGCTTCTATTGAAGCGGCCAGGAATTTACTGAATATTGAAAATGCAAGTTCAACTGAATTTACCGAGCACTGCACTAATATTATCGGCTTACTTACCGAATGGGAAAAAAGCGGAGTTACCGAGAAGCGTGAAATAAATGAAGATTTGGGCGGTACTATGCGCTTGGGAGCTTATGATTGTGTATTACAAAAAGATACTCTTGCATACCAAGTTTATAACCGGGAAATTATAAGCGAACGCCATCGACACAGGTATGAATTCAATATTAATTATAAGGAAAAGCTGGAATCCGCCGGTTTCACTTTTAGCGGAATATCAAAAGATAGAAAGCTTATGGAAATTATCGAACTTAAAGATCACCCATGGTTTTTAGGGGTACAGTTTCACCCTGAATTAAAATCTAAGCCGTTCGATCCACATCCTCTCTTTACATCTTTTATAAATGCTGTGATAAATAATAAAAAAGGCATTTTATAAATTAGGGTTAAGGGTTAAAGGCTCATACATATGAGGAAAGCGGAAAAACAAAGTGAGGCAACTTCCCCGATAGGCATCGGCGGGTTTTTTATAACCGTGCTTATGGTTATTATCGCCGTCTTTTCTACTCATGTATTATTTTTAATTCTCTTCGGGATGTTACCGGGATTTATTGCAGGAGTAGTAGATCGTTATCAAAACAGATACTTAACAAAAATAGTATTAATGTTTAACTTTGCCGGAGTAGCCCCGTACTTAATACAAATTATTCTCAATTACAGCCAAGCTCATGAGATGGCAATCAAATTTATTCTTGAGCCTAAAACCTGGTTATATATTTACAGCTATAGTACAGTCGGTTGGGTGGTTTACTGGTGTTTTCCGAATATAAATTTATTAATAAAAAACGTTTTAGTTCAATTTAAGATTAATAAGCTCAATGATGAACTTGATAAGCTTGTTAATGAATGGGGAAAAGAAGTTAAGAAAAGAGATAAGGAATAATTTAAGTTATTCATTCTATTTAAGAAAGGAGATTTAAATACTATTTACCTAGCTTAAACCATAAACTATTTAATTAATTCTCCTTGATCATTTGTGGCTTTTAGATATAAAATTAAATAGCTTAATTAAATTTTAGTTGCAAACATGTCAGACATAAAATTAGTAGATTTACCTCACGACTATAAGCCTTCCGAATCTGAAGAATATATGGGGCCTTATCAGTTGGAGTATTTTAGAAGAAAGCTATTAAAATGGAAAGCGGATTTACTTTCCGAATCTATGCAGACAGTTGAACACTTGAAGGAAGAGAATTGGAATGAACCGGATTTGAATGATCGTGCAAGTATTGAAACAGAGACTACTTTTGAGCTCAGAACGCGTGACAGATATCGTAAACTTATCGATAAGATCGATGCTGCGTTAATGAGAATTGCTAAGGGTACTTACGGGTATTGCGATGATACCGGTGAACCGATCGGGGTTAAGAGGCTGGAAGCAAGGCCGGTTGCTACTCTCTCAATTGAAGCCCAGGAAAGGCATGAACGTTTTGAAAAGAGCCATAATGAAGATTAATTTACGTATAGCTCCCGATATTAACAGTGAATATGCCAATTTAGCCGTGGTTAATTCCGGCGTTGTTGCCTAAATTAGAGGTAAGCAATATTTTCCCTTTCACCCTGTTAATTAAGAGAGTTTTACCGATTGTGGCATACCTAGGGTTGTCATTCTATTAAGTATATAGCAACCAAGTAATGTTTCTGCATCTTGATTATCCCATTTTCTGGACCTTAGCTTAGCTCCTATAATATTTTGGTAGTGTTGCAAAGAATAAGATTTGAGAGTAGCTATAGAGTTAAGCAAGCAACTTAATAATTATGTATATGAAAAAGTACAAGTCTGTAGATTTTAAATGGCGCCACTATGAAGGGGAGATTATATTATTATGTGTAGCTGGTATTTGAGGTACAGACTTAGATATCGTAATTTAAGTGAAATGCTGGAAGAGAGAGGATTAAACATTTCTCCAAGTACAATATACAGGTGGGTTCAGCATTATGGTCCTGAAATACAAAAGAAAGTTAGCTATTTTGTCAAATCTACTAATTCTTCTTGGTATCTAGATGAAACTTATATCAAGGTTAAAGGTAAATGGTTATACTTATATAGAGCAATTGATAGTAACAAAAACACTATTGATTTCTACTTAAGCAAAACACGCAATCACAAAACAGCTAAACTATTCTTAACTAAATTGCTCAATAAGAAAAATACTTACGAACCAAAAAGTATAACAGTAGATGCTAATTCCTCATATACTTTAGCTTTCACTCAACTACAAAAAGAAGGAAAGTTTGCTAATACAAATATAAGAAAGAACAAATATCTAAATAACATAATAGAGCAAGATCATAGACGGGTAAAATGGAAAACTAAAGATGCTATGGGTTATCATAGTTATAAAACAGCTCATAATACCATCAGAGGTATTGAGACAATCAATATGTTATTCAAG
Source organism: Holosporaceae bacterium 'Namur' (assembly GCA_014116815.1). Lineage (GTDB taxonomy): Bacteria > Pseudomonadota > Alphaproteobacteria > Rickettsiales > Midichloriaceae > Jidaibacter. The sequence continues at coordinate 8,365 of JACGYV010000010.1, read as the reverse complement.
GGGCAGCTTTATCACTTACTTAAGAGCTCTGTTATAAATATTAAATACTTTATTGAAAGACAATTTAACTTACCAGCTCCTGCTTATATATTCTAGAAAACCTCATATAATTAGATAACTTCTTCTTTCAATTTCATTCTTTGCAACACAACCGTATAAACCAATCTCTAAATCAAAGTATAAATATAGCATTTAAGAAATGAATAAATGCATTAAAGATAAAGATGTGTTTATAAAAATATCTTAGTAAGGGAAACAGTGTTTATCTTAGGAATGGCAAGTAAAAATCATGGAAAGAAGCTACTAAAGGAATAGCAGAGATTTCTATAAAAAAGATAAAACTATGTTATATTTCTAATAATTCTCTCGTCCGCAATTATATATAATTTATCACATTTTGTGGGGATGTATCATGAAAAGAAAGCTAACATCACAAAAAAAGTTGAAAGATTCAAAGCAACACCAAGACCTTTTAAAACAAGCTATACGAGAAGATAATGTAGAAGCTTTAGAAATCTTAGTTGAGCAAGGTGCTAATATAGATACACCTAATTTAAGAGGAGCATTACATGAAGCTGCAAGTATAGGAAGTGTGAATGTATTTCAATATATTATGGAGAATGGCAGACATCATTACATTAAAAAACAATTAGCCTTATTTGATGCTGCAAGAAAAGGGCAGATAAAGATAGTAGAATTACTTATTCACGAATATAGGATTAAATATATAAACGCTGTACACATTGCAGTTGAAAAAGGACATATTGAAGTAGTCAAATTATTTATCGAAAATGATAATAGCTTAATAGAAGCTTACTATAATGGTAAAAATCTGTTGCAGAAGGCTATATGTTACAAGCAAGAAGATTTAATAAGGTTATTATTAGAGGAATATAAGGTTGATCCGAACGAGAGTATAGACATAATATCTCCTTGGGAATATGCGGTTGATGGTATGAGAGATGGCTCAGAAAAAAGTATTAATATTGCAAGATTGTTACTTAAGCATGGAGTAGATATTAATCAGATAATTGAAACTTACTCAGATGATAATATAATTGCATTACTCAGAACTATATGTTTCAACAAGGTTAATATAGTAGAATTTTTACTTATAAATGACGCAAATGTCAATTATGTTGATAAAGATAATTGCTCAGGGGTACATATACTAGCATCAAGATATAGTGTAAACTGGGTTGGCAAAGAAGAATTTATGGAAATGGTCAAGCTATTGGTACAATATGGATGCGAAACTGATCAACTAAATGAAAGTAAGAATAAATATGGCAAAACACCTAAAGATTATATAAAGAGAAAAGGAGAAATAGCTTTAAGCACATATTACGAAGCTATTGCTTCAGGGTTACAAATTAGAGAAGATAACAAGAAGCTATTAGAACAAATATTAAAATATATAACCTACTTAGCTGACCTTCCATATTTACCAAGTGAAGTAATAGAAAAAATAGTAGAGTATACTGATGGCATAGGAAGAAAAATCAACACTGAAGAAGTAGCAATTTTTAGAGCGCTAAGTGATAAAAAAAGAAATAAAGATACAAACATGGAAGTTGAGGAAAACAACACTACTAAAAATAATTCCTCTGATGAAGATAGCAAAAACAATTCTGCTGGCGAAGCAATTGAGAATAATACTCAACTAAAAAGTATAAATAATTATGATAATAGTGATAATAAAGAGCGAGAAAATATAGGAAATGGGCATAGGCTATACATTAAACAAGAAGATAAGAGACATATAGTAACAAATGTTTGTTATAAAGAAGATGATTTACCTGGCATGTTGTTTATTGATCAAGTTTTTGCCTGGATTAAAGAATTACCCGAATGGTTAAGGGAATGGGTTATCTCAAATTCAACTATACAAAGATTGATAAAAGAAGTGTATACAGCAAATAAATCTTTAGAGAATTATTTGAGTATTTATCTATCTAATAGAAGTGATAAGTTATCTGACGGAACTATTGAAGAAGAAAGCTATAGTGTAGAAGAAAAAGCAAAAATAAAAATAGAAGGCAGGGAAGAATTTAAAGGACAAGGTATCTCCAATAAAGACGCGACAGATGGATTTACAGTAAATGAAGATGAACAATTAATAAAGTTTAATTATCCTAATAACTTAAATGGAGGTAATTATGAGATTGAAGCGAGAATCAACACTCTATTATCGGATATAAATAGCATTGAAGAAGATGTATTGTCATTTGATGGAACACTAGTTAACGATCATTTAAGTTATTGGCTATAAAAGCATAGAATAATTTCTTATTTATAAGAATGCTTAATAGTTATCAACTAATAAATAAAAATATTTATAAAATATCTCAAATATGCCATAATAAAATACAAAGGAATAACCTAACTGAGAGACATATGTCAAGAAGAGGGATAAGCAGCAAAAGAAAACAAAAAGAATCTAAAGATAAAAATCCTAAAGTAGAAACGAAAGCAAAAAGGAATAGGAAAGAGATCGAAGGAGAAGAGGAAGAGATTAAAGTTAATCCTAAGATTGCAAAAACAGTGGAAGGACACCTTAACGAAATTTCAAGTAGATCACAGATACGTAAAGACCTAATACCTATGAAAGCTTTAAAGAAAATGCTTGATGAAAAAAAGATCTCAAAGGCTTATATAGAAGAAACAGTTAATAATTATTTTGATAAATTTAAAGCAGTTAAGGTATTAGAAGCACTAAGCTTTTCAAAGAAGGATATAGAATCAACAAGATATGCTGCCTTATATATAGAAGAGAGTAGATTGACGCCTGAAAAGAAAATTAAAGAGGCACTACAATCTGGCGATGGAGATACTATTAAAAAATTTACACAAGAGTTTTATAAATACTTACATGAGCTTAATGCAGAAAGGGAATCACGTGATCTTGATTGGGAGGAAAGGCGCTTTGATTCTTTAAGTAGACTTCTTGTCTCCGATATAAATGATTGTGCAGCAGTATGCTTTAATGGAGAGAAAATACTGTATGCATTTAACCATTTGCATGGTAGCTCTTCTGATGTGAAAAGAGCCCATATAAAAGAACATGCAGTAAAGGTCTTTAAATATTTTACCAACTGTGTGGAAGGTAATTATGAAAAACCAGAAAAAAAGCAGAAAGACAGAATGAAAATAATAGTAGATACATGTTGTACTGCTTTACAGTTAAAGGAAGAAGAGGATAAAGGGCGAATACAGAATATAATACATCTTTTAGATGAGTATCATGGGAAACTACCAGAAGAGATTAAAGGAGCAGTAAACTTTAAAGAGCTGAACCAAGCTATACGAACAAGAAAAGACTTAATGAAGGTAGAAGAGGCTCTTACAACTGGAGATAAAAAATTTAATAATAATATTATTAATTCTTTTAAAGCTGGTAATAAAGGAAGTGAGCTAATAGAAGAAGGCGAAACAAATGATAAGTGCCATGCTGAGATGCGAATTGTTGAGCATTTATTAGACGAGCAGCCAAATATCAAAGGTAAACTTGATAAAATATATATAGGTCTATCAAAACTTTGTTGTGCACATTGTCATTTAGTGATTACTAATGATCCTTCAGACCCATTAATGTTAGAGTACCAAGATGATGAAGGAAAGGCCATAAAAGTTCCTATTTATACAAGAGGACATCATGGTCAAAGTTTTGAGTGGTTTATAATTAATAAAATAAAAGTAAATGACGGGCAACTTAAACACTTTTTAGGCAAGGAAGCTTTTGAAATATACCAGGAGATGGAAGAGAAAGGTCAGGATTTGGCTTTATATGTAGTTGTCCAAGAGATTGGAACACTTACGAGTGAGCAGTTAGGTAAAGTTGTAGGTATTAAAATAAAATCACACCATACTTCTATGGGTAGTAGCTCAATGCAGTATGCTGATAATTCGCCTAGTGATATTGAAACTGATGTTAAGGCAAGAACCTGGAGGAGTACAATAGAAGAAAAATTAACCGATGAAGGGCTAACAAAAGCACCAGAAGAGCAAATAGACTTTTTAATCGAACAAGCTGGTGGTTTAACCGATATATTGGAGAAGTTTGAGCTTCATAAATTATATGCTGAGAAGATTATTAGTTTTATGCAATCTGAAAGTTTTAAAGGCTTAGAATATAATACTGCCAACATTATGGAAGTTTTAGGGTTTTCCATAGACAAAATGAACAAAATTAATCATGAAGCTGATAATGAGCATTATACACAAGATATAAAGCATTTTGAGATTATAGCAAATATTTCTAGATCTATAAGCCAAAAGGAGTATTCCAGAGGATATCAGGAAGGATTAAATACTGTTTTAAAAGAACATAGTAGTAGCAAAGATATAACAGATGTGGAGAAAGGCTCTTCGCAAAGCTCAGGAAGATTTAGTGAAAAAGTATTAACTGGAAGGGAAGAAAAGGATAGAGGTAAAGGAAGAGAATAGAGTGTAAGCTTAAAAATAATAAGTTAGTATAATCCCATATAAATAATCAGGTTAATTACTTAAGAATTAGTTAGCTAGATTTATGCCTCTTAGTATTAAACATTAAGAGACAACCATATAAGTAATAAAATTTTATGAAGCCAAATTTATAGAAATGCAAGGTTGAGTCACATAATATATCTTGTGTGACACAACTTAGTATTGCACATGTTCCAAACTGGTTATTTATCAGTTTGCCGGCTTTCAAAAAAGTGCCTACCTTTAAGTAACATAAGCTTTATACTTCTTAGCCATATTTATCGCTACATAGGATCGACATGTGACTATATCATACCTACTTTATACCTTAACAGCTTGGCAATGCCTCTTAAAACTATAGTTCTTGAAACATTACTAAAATAAGTATAAAAAAGTTTATAACCTTACAATAATTTTGAAAATTAATGAAAGATATTTGGGATTATGCAATTGAAGTTCAGAGTGAATTAAATGAAATATGCAAGCCTCTTGAGGAAGGAAATATTAAGTTTGCTTACGATAGGATATTTACTGATTACTCGGTTATAACCCTTGTTAATTATGACCGTAACTGGCTTGAGTTCTGTAAAACTATACGTTCTGATGCATTTAATAACCACAAAGCAAATAGATTATATTTATCGGAAGTGCTATCTACGCCTATCGGAAAACTTAATCATTTTTTATGGCCTACAATACTTCTTGACGGTAACGATTCAATGTTAATAGATAAATTTAATGTAGCTAACGGGATTTCCTTTTTTCAAAAGAAACATGATATTATTGAATGCTGGAGTTTTGTAATGGACTGTACGCATGAACAAGGAGATTTATTTTTATTAGATAACATGAATTTTTTAAAGCAATTTATTCTATATTTTAACCATCATAGTAAAAGCCTGGTTGAAACCCTTATTACAAGTAAGATAAGTCTTCCGAAATTACCTAAAGAGTTAGTTTTAAGCATCATAAATCAAAAGAGACAGCCACAAGCTATAACTAGAGATATACAAATTCAAAAATATAGTATTAATATTACCGAAAATAATCGTATTAACCTAACTAAACGAGAAGTTGAGTGTTTACAAAACTTAGCATTAGGAAAAAGTATTAAGGAGATTGCGGATATTTTAGATATATCGGATCGTACTGTAGAAGTTTATCTGAACAATATTAAAATTAAATCAGGATATAACCATCGTTCACAATTAGTTTCAATGTATTTAAAAAGTGATATTAATATACTCAAATGAGTAAAGTTACATGAATAGTTTTATGTCAATCGCTTAAATTCTTACATGCTTATTAAAGCAATTGAAGTTTCGTAATATCTTCAATGTAAATACGTGATTTTCACGAATAGCTTATAAATTTAAATTGTCATAGCTTTATGAGGCATAAAAGTAATTCATTTATAATAAATATTATAAACCCGAAATACTTTTATATTGATAAGTATTGGTCATTAAATAACAGTCAATAATGGAGGATTTATGCCTAAAATAAATAAAATCCCTTTTAAAAACAAAGCCTTAAACAATGAATTAAAAGATAAACTGATTAATTACCTGGAGCCATCATACGAAGGAGGCGGGTATGCCGGATATGGCTTTTCAAGCGACTCACAACAGTTATCAACACAACCGTGCTATAATGTCACTACCTTTTCATCCGGCCAGCATGGTAAGATAGAGTTAAAAACAGCATACTCTTTTTCAGAAATTCAAAAAATGCTTAAAATAGATGTAACTACCAAAGGGAAATTCGGAATGTTTTCAGGAAGTGCTGATGCAGAATATATGAGGTCTATCCAAGATGATAGTAATTCATTCTCCCAAAGCTACTTCCAATATATTGCTGATACTATAAAAGTAAAACTTGCCGGTGTTGAGCAGAATGCCCTAAATGCAATTGGGAAAGACTCATATAATAGTAACCTGGTTAAGCCGTATTTTGGAATAGTTTGTGGAGATAAGTATATTGATTCTTATGATGAAGGCGCTTCACTTATCATGAGTATAAATCTTAATTTCGGCAGCCATTATGAAAAAGAAGAATTCAAAGCTAAAGCAGGCGCCTCGTGGGGCAATATTTTTAGTGCATCCGGAGAAATCCAGAAAATAGCAAATGAGTTGAATATAGGTGGTTCGGTTTCCATACAAGCCTTACAAGTAGGAGGAGACCCAAGCCAACTTTCTAAAATACTGGAAAAAGACAGTAGTGGAAAATATTATGTTTTATCATGCGATCTCAAAGCAATGGATAACTGTATAAACGCAGCTAGCAGCTTACTTAATTATGCAGTAAATGATTTTAGAACTCAAATTTCCAACAATACCGGCTTAACCCCTTTAGGCGCCGGCTTTGCTCATTCTGAGAAAATTGAACATATAGGGCTAATTCCGCCTAAAACACTCGTAAATTCAACTGTTATAGAAGATAGAAATTTACTGTCGGAACTTTTGGAAACAAATAAATCTTACCAAGATTATTCCGATCAATTAATAAGTCACTACCCGGTTACTTGGAATACAAATTCTAAACTATATAAAAACATAAAAAATTTTGAAAAGGAAATTGAATATAATATCGGGAAAATAGTTAATTATAATGATCCGTCGGAAAGTGCTCTAGGGTGCTTTGATCATCCTGAAGATTGTGATTTTATAACCCAAAATATTGTAAATGATTTAGTTAATATAACTAATACCGATTTAGATTTTTTAAAGGCAATAAAATATTCATTCCCTTTAGGGTTCTTCACTTTATATAAAAACGGTGATGAGAATTCATGGGCTCCTCAAGCTACTCCTCCGGGAACCGGCAGCATTATCTGGGGCGGAAAAGCTGATTCTTTATCATTTACAGATAGTAGTCTTTCCACAACAGGATTATATAAGTCCGGTAGTAATGGTATGGATTGCTGGTATAATATAAAAGGTAATTCAAATGATGGAATAAATTATTCTATTTATAGTAGGTGGTGTTGTGTGGATAAATGGAACTGTGATTCTGGTGAGGGAGTTATTTCTAAGCAAATATCACCTTACTATGAAGGTATTGACCAGGGATTTATGAATAATGGGCAAATGCTTAACCAGATCCAGTTATCTTGGGAAGGAATTGACTCTTTATAATATAAATTCTATACTCGGACAATATTTTTAAATTATGGTAAGTAAATTATGATTTTTGCTTACCTTCTAAGCTCTAATTTTAAATTACATTTTTTTGCAACGTTAACATACTACAAAATTAGCATTCATGGATAATTTCAGATACTGAAGGGTTCCAAAATGCTAATTTTATTTTGCGTATTAAGAACTTCAAAGGAATTTAGCTTTGAAGCAGCTATATCGAGAGTATAGGTAGCGGAGCAACCTTTAAGCTTATTTATCTCACCAATTAAAGCATCGAAAAATTCAGCATTATTTTTTTCATAAACCTCAAGTGCTAACCATGATGCTTCTAAATGCTCAAATATAAATTCTTGGGTACTAAGAAGAGATCTAATAGCTAAAGTAATTTGTGATTTAGAATATTTATACCCTCTTTCTAGAACCAAAATAAGTTCGCATAAAACAATCTTGTTTATATATATGGATTGTTTTTGTCCTTCATACTTTTCTAAAAGTGAACTTACTAGGTTAGCTTGTTCGGTATTATCCTGAGTTAAGTATCTAACTAAGATGTCAGCATCAATCCCTATCATGATTCTCCTTAATAATGTTATTCATCTCTTCGCAAGAAAGGGAGTTATCAGGTTTAGGTAGTATGTCCTGCCCCCGTATAATAGCGCCATGAATAGGTTAGTAAATAGATAGCTATTGAGCTAATCTATAAATAAAATTAGATGGAGTAATTATATGATGAAAAAGAAATATAATAGTGAGCAGATAAT
>JACGYV010000038.1 GCA_014116815.1 Holosporaceae bacterium 'Namur' | reverse complement strand
AATGCATCATTCCATAAGTCGAAAAAGACTCAAGCACTAATTGAATCAGTAGGGTGTAGGATTATATTCCTGCCTCCTTACTCTCCCGATCTTAACCCGATAGAAAAATTTTGGGCTAATATGAAGCAATGGATAAAACAACAAATTAAAGATCATCAGCATTTATACGATGCTATCTCTACCTTCTTCCTCGTGCCACAACTTAACTAATTTTACTATATTGTCATTTTAAAGCGCATGCGTCATAAATGGCGGCTAGGCGCCGCTTTGTTGCCTAAATCCGAATTGGGAAAAACCTCCCTTTACCTGAACTATTTAAGTGATTTTCATTGATTGAGGCATACCAAGATCAGTCATTTTATTAAGCATATAGCAACCAAGAAGAGTCTCTGCATCTTGATTGTCCCACTTTCTTGATCTTAGCTTAGCTCCTATAATACTTTTATAACGGTAAATAGTGTTTTCAACGATCTCTCTTCTCCCGTATTTATTCTTATGGCGCCAGGCATGGGGTACCCCTTTTTCCCCAACCGCGCTCTCTGACGGAGCTTCTCTCTATACCGCTTTCATCAATGTATACAAGCTTCTCAATAGGTATTCCTTTTATAATTTCCAGGTAACTTTCTCTTTTCTCCTCTTTTGCTTCCATATAGGTGAAGGCTTTTTTTTATAGCTGTAACCCGGCTTCTTAAGCCTTTTATGTATTGAGCATGCGCTTATTTTAAATTCTTTACCTATTTCCTTTAATGTTTTATCGCTGTTCTTCTCAACATATAACTATGATTTTAATTTTTAAGTTGAGGGTAGTAAACAAAAAAGCTTTCCATAGTAAAAAGCTTTTTAAAAATCTTCAATAAGTAATAAAAAGTTAAGCCTGTTTAGCTTTAAATTTGGGGTTTGCTTTATTAATAACAAGAACTCTACCCTTTCTTTTAACTATCTTACAATTTTTATCTCTTGTTTTAGCAGATTTTAATGATGACAAAATTTTCATAAGTATTATTTACTAAGTTTTATAATCTAATATACGCAAAAGTTACTCAATAAGCAAGGTATTTCTCAGTAAAGTTAATATGTAAATATTAAATATTTTTTATATCGAGATTTACCTATGTTGCTATTCTAATAATTATTTGAGCAACGTCACCGGTAAATGCTGATATGCCAACAGTTAAGCGGACAGATAGCTAAGCAGATTTTTGTATAACTTCAAACTCTGCGGGTACCGGATACCCGATGGTGTACTAGTTGAGATTTAATCTGACTATATAGCCTGTAACTAAAAAATCAGACAATAAGCATAGTAAGAAGCCAGCGGCTAGGCGCCGCTTTGTTGTCTAAATCCGAATTGGGAAAAAACCTCCCTTTACCTGAACTATTTAAGTGATTTTCATTGATTGAGGCATACCCAGGTTAGTCATTTTGTTAAGCATATAGCAACCAAGTAATGTTTCTGCATCTTGATTGTCCCATTTTCTAGATCTTAGTTTTGCACCTATAATGCTTTTATACCGGTAAAATGTATTCTCTACAATCTCCCTCCTACCGTATTTATTTTTATTATACCAAGCATGGTATCCTTTTTCTCTTATATAGTTTATTGTATCAGGCCTATGTTTTTCTGTAGCTTTTTTAGCATTTTTAGGGGGTGGAAGTGTCGGTTTAATATTTTGAGTTTCTAAGAACCCGTAAGTGTTGTTACCATCATAACCTCCATCAGCTAAAACCTCAGGCTATCTTCTCTTGGTTCGCTTTGCTATTAATGGTTCTAAGCATTTACGATCATCTGTTATATGATTGGTCATAACACGTGAAACTATTAATCCCTCTTTGCTAACTCCTATGTGTAGTTTGCACCATATTCTTCTTTTTACTTCACCTCCATGCTTAAAAACTAACCACTCACTTTCTCCATATACTTTTATACCAGTACTATCTATTACTAAATGCCCTTCCACATCCAGGGGTGGCAATTTTATTCTCTTAAGTAAACTTTTAGCTCGCTTAGATAATCCGGCTCAAACTCAGGTACTTCAAGCTTAACTTTGATAAGCTCGAATATTGATCTAACAAACCCTTCAGTTTGCCTTAGCGGTAACTTAAGTAACGTACGAATAGTTAATATCATCTCTATTACATAATCAGAATAAAAAGTTAACCTTCCTCCTCTATATATACTGCCTTTAATAAAATACCATAACTTCTCTATATTCTTACTTATCCAAACAGTAAGTGACCCTCTATTCTTTAGAGATTGGTTATATTCTTTCCAGTTATTTACTTGGTATTTAATCTTATTTGAATTATCCTTTTTTCTCTTGTTTCTTTTCTTCATCATAGCTTATACCTTTCTGTCATAAACTTAAGCTATATACCTTCTATGCTCTTTAAAATACCATTTTTATTTTAATACTTTAAAATCATCTATAAAATTTACCCTCAAATACTTATTTGCTTATTTAAGCAACAAGGCCATTAATCATAATGAATGGCTTAATAACCAAAAAGCATGGTGTGTAGCTATCTCACGTCATAAAGAAAACTTTACTGCTTTAGTGCAGGATAAGGATAAGTTATATAAATGCTTATTAAGTAATAAAGGAGACAGGTTGTCCGCTCTGGAATTAGTTTCAGGCAGTGCTACAGAGCAGCCACAAAAGGACTTGCAGATGAAGCATAATAATACTAAAATAGGTAATAAAGGAATACAGATAGAAGCATAAAGCATGAATACCAGAGAAAAGTTATGCAAGAAAATAGATAACTCAAGATATTTAGGGAAGATAAGCAAAAAATTACTTAAGTGGTTTGTTATGAATTTAAACAATAATGTGTATGTTACAGACTTTAATATGAATCAAACTAAAATATCTCGAGAGATAGCAGGTTTTAAAGCAATAAATTCTACTTATTCAAGTTCTAACTATATACAAGATCTAATTACTCACCCTATATACCAAAGCTTTTCATGCAATATTTATAATCCTACGTATACGCAGCAGCATGATACAAATCATTATAATAAGCAATGGTAATTATCACAAAAATTGAATGCAATGCCTATAATTCCTGCTTTTAAAGCAATATCTCAACAAACTTAACTATTATATAAATCAGTAATGGTTTATAATCTCCTTACTAATCAGTTTTAGAGGCTAAATATATGTTATCAACTGAAGATAGAAAGAGAAAAATAGACCTAGAGAGTAAAGAAAAAGATAATGAAGAATGCGTGGAATTAGAAAGCAGGGATTGTAAGAAGCTGAGAATAGACGAAGTAAAAGGTAGTATAGATAATAATGATTTTGCAGATAAGTTATTTAAAATTGTTCATGATAATAATGAAGAGGAGCTAAGAGCTATACTGAATAATAATACTTTGCCCCCAGAAACTTTGGCTGACATTGTTAACTCGTATGATAGGGAAGGAAATACTCTTTTACATTTAACAGTACAAAAAAACAATTCTACAATGGTGTATGCTTTATTAAAAGCAGGAGCTGATTGTTTACTGCTTAATAGAAGAGAAAAAGACGAGGATAGAAGAACACCCTTTGATCTTGCTGAAAATAATAGCCTAATCAAAAAGATGATGTGCTATAGTGGTCATAGTGCTTACTTATTAGAGAAAGCCAGACTAAATAACTTTGAAGATTTATTCCGAGAAAAGAATGAATATAGAAATGCAGTCGAGTGGATAAATGAACATAAGCAATTAATTCAAAGATATGTAATTGGTACGCTTAAAAAAATTCCTGTGGTAATAGGAAAGAGTCATAGGCTTTATGAAAATAATGATGATAAAAAAGTAAAGCTTATTATTGTGGATATTATAGAACGACTAAGAAGTGAATGTCCGGTAGAGGAACAAGAAATATGGTTTAAGGACAGGCTAAGGGTAAAAATAAAAAATCTCTGTAAAAAATATATTGAGGCAAGTAAGTATTTACTAGAATCTTCTTCTCCAAGTATTATTTGGGGAAAACCCAAACCTAAATATTTTATTTATTCTGGGAGTACAGAAGAAAAAACTGTAAGTATACCTTTTTATGAAATTCATAAGCAGCTAATCGAGGCTAATAGAATAATGGAGGTTTTCTATTCTAATAAGAATCAAATGGTTGCTCATTTATTATTCATAGTATCGAATAATTTATATATAAAAGAAGAGAACCAAAAATACAATGGTGGGAGAATATTTATTGATTTTCCATTTGTTATTCCAATGAGTACCTTATTAAATCAGAAGCCTTCCGAGGAGGATGACAAAAGAGGATATTATCTACACGAAGATACAGTGACCGAGCCACATTCAGAAGATGCATTAATTTCCTACCTGAAATCAAATGCTAGTAACATAGCACTAATTTTAAAGGATAAAATCAAACCTTACATTAGTGAACAACAGTTTAAGTTATATTCAGTTAACCTTTTTATCAGCTCACAAAATAATGTTTGTGAGTGGTGTGAACCTAAACTATCTAGTTTAATGACTTCTATTAACCCTGATTCCTTTTTAAATAGGTTAAAAGAGGCATTAGGAGAAACAGTAAGCTTTCCAAGGAAAAATGAAGATTTTCCAAGAATGCTTATTAGCGTGTCCTCCCACAAAGAATTTGGTGATGGATATAAAAGAATAAAAATACACGCATCAAATGCAAAATTGCAACCTGATAAAAATTTATTTATTGATTCTAAAAGGCTTGCTGGTAGTGCTATTTTAGGTATTAGAGAAGAATGGGTTGAAGAAAATACAGGAGGTACTTCTATAGATAAATCTACAGCACCATGCTATACAGGATTTATAAGTAATAATAAAGATGAACCGATTAAAGTAGTATGGCAAAATAAATTTAAAAACAGCCGTAGTCAGCCACAAAACTTTTATGATAGAAATTGCTCTATATAATTTCTTGTACGTACATGTACGGTTGAACGTAGATCAGATTTTACGCGGTAACCAATAGAAATACCGTACATTGTACGTACATATTCTTAATTAATTTAATGTAACGTAAGAAGCGCTATAACACTGTAATTACCTGGCTTACAGCCGATGCATCCATGGGTGCGATTGGTGTGATCAGGATTTTTAGTCCTGATTTCTTTTTCGGCTATGCCGTCGTCCTTTAAAGTAGGTTATTAACTAGAGTAATTGTTAGTAGTTACCAAGATAAGTAAAGTTAAGCCCTAGTGGCGATTGAACGAATAAGAAAAGATAAGATAGGATAGGAGAAGATAAGGCTTTAAGCCTTATCTGAAGTGTAGTTTTAATTTTAAGTTATAAATTGCTTCAACTTCCGTGTGTATCCTTAAGTAATTCGGATATAAAACAGCTTCTATTAATACGTATTCTGTTCCCACGTCATCATACCAATCACCTGTATAGTCGTTAATACGAGTATATTCCCACTTAGTATAATCAGCGATGATTAGCAGTTGTTGATTGAAGAGTGTATAAACCTCTCTGGTATACTCGCAGAAGCCGCTTGAGTCACCTACACACATATAAGGGTTATCAATTACTTTAATAGTATGGTTATGAGTAATATTGTTTTCCAAAATATTTAAAATTTTCCTTTCCATTCTATAATTATTTGAATCCATATCAAAAAGCACTTTTTCAACTTTGTTATAATGATGTAAATTTTTCATGGTTTAAATTCCTTTTTATTAATTGCATAAGCGACTGAGCACTTGTTATGAGCAAAAATGGCAACCCCCACCCGGCCCTGAGAGAGAGGATCGAACGAAGGGTTGGGGGCGGGCAGGGGGTTGAGCCTGTGTTTACCACGCATGCCGAGTAAAACGAAGGCAGAGCAGGATTAACCGGTGCGGCCATATTTGCAACAAGTGCTAGCTATGCAAAAAATTAATAAACAGGAGTTTAAAAGAGTGATAAAATAATATGGTAATAAAAGTAAAAGCTTGACTTAAATTGGTTCATATTAATTCTTCAAAGGAAAGATTTTAAGGATATTGGGAAATAGCATTATCGAACTACATTACTTAAATGCAAATAATTATAGAATATGCAGGTGCTTTCAAAATAGCTTTATGTGATGCAGGGGAAGTGGGTTATAAACCTGCAGATATAAAACCAAAGATTAGCAGAAGTGTATATGCGTCAGAATATTTGATGGTACCGAGTGACAGCCATAGTACTCGATCAGAACCTTAGCGTACAATTTTTCCGAATTCTGCGTTTACCCCTACCAGAAGCATTTAGATTGTAAACAATATTTCCTGTTGTCCCACTTGACATGTATCCCACTAAGCGGTACTATTATATAATAAAGTATTTTGGGATTAAATTATGAGAACCGAGAACTTCAAAATGCTCAAACTAGACTCTAAAGGGAGAGTATGTTTAGGTAAATTAATAGAAAAAGGGGTGAGCAGCTATAAAGCTTATGTTGATGAGAATACTCATAAAGTTATATTAGAACCATATATAGAGATTCCTATAAAAGAAGCTTGGCTTTTTAATAATAAAGGCGCATTGAATCAAGTTAGAAAAGGTATTGAAGAATCTGCTAAGGGTGAAGTACAAGATATTGGAAGTTTTTCCAAGTATGTTTCTGAGAATGAATAATGCCTTTTCGTTTATTGTTTACTAAACAAGCTGCTGAAGATTTAAAAAGATTAAAAGAAAATAAGAGCCTTCAAAAAAGATATAAAGCAGTATGTAAAACTCTAGGATATTTGGAAGCTAACCCCAAGCATCCGAGTTTACAAACACATAAATATAGCGCACTACAAGGACTTAACGGGGAAGAGATATTAGAAGCTTATGCGGAAAATAAAACGCCTGCTGCATACAGAATTTTTTGGCATTATGGTATAGATAAAGGGGTTATAACAATTATTGCAATAACCCCGCATCCATAAAAGATAATTTTGTTAAAGAATATAACCATGAGAGCATATATATAAAAATGAGATATAGGCAGTGGTGGTGATCGTCGTATGGAGCCCATGTTAAGGTAGATGCCACCCCCCTAATTTAGGGGTTACTTTTAGCTCACTTAAAGCATTTAATTCTATTTCCTCTACCCAAGATTTTATTTCACTTTTGAAAGGATGAATTACCAATTTTTTAGAATACTTATCCGGAATAAAATCATTTAAGTAAGCTGATATTCCTAGTAACACCGAACTTTCTTCTTTTACCTTAGTATATCGCGGGACAATATCAATAAACCTAATATTTCCGTTTATTCCATTACAAATAGTTTGGCCTAATATTCTTCTTAGCGTTATGTCCCCTACATTTTCATTATAAAAAGTTTTAAGTTTGTTTAAAAATAAATTAACTTGGGGATTACGATTAAAATTATATACTGTGTTATTTTCATTGTTTTTAAAGGATAGATTAGCTCCATTTTCTATTAATACCTGCATTATACTTAAGCTACCAACTTTTGCAGCTTCCATTAAAGGAGAAAATGAGACCACTTTACTTATAAACCTTGTGCCGTAGGGTGTATTATCTATATATTTATGAATTATTGGCTTTTCTATATCTGCCCCGTTTTCTATTAAGTATTTTACCATATCTAATTGCTTACTCATAATTGCCTTACTTAAAGCTGTACAATTATATATATTCCGACTATCAATATTTATTCCATTTATCGGAGCACTTAATAATTTCTTGGTTAATTCCAGGCTTCCTACACCGGCAGCTTCTACTAAAGCAGCAACATCATATGTATAATCCCAGCAATTTAATTTTTCTTTGCAACTAATAATTAAAGATGCCATTTCAAATTTTCTACATATTAAAGCATGCATTAATGGAGTATTGTTACTAGCATTCTTTAAATTAATATCTGCTTTATATTTAATAAGTAATTTGACTACTTCCTTCAACCCTGTATCTATCGCTATAATTAGAGGAGTGTATATTACAAGGTCATTAATACTACTGTTAACATTAATAAGATCCGGATCATCTTCATAAAAACCGAAATTATTATTGGATTTTTTGTTTGCATCTGCTCCATTTTCTAGAAGTAACTCGACTGCTTCCTCGTTTTTGCTTTCTATAGCTACAGATAATGCTGTATGTCCGCTCTTACTTAGCTTATTGATATTAACACCTTTATTAATAAGTAATTTTATTACATCCATTCGTGACTTTATGGTTGCGGCCATTAATAATGTACAACCGTTTTTATTTTCCCAATCAACACTAATTCCTCTTTCTAAGAAAAGCTTAACAATGTTAGTGTGACCGTTATACGCTGCTAATAATACGGCAGTATGCCCGTATGAATTACTGTCGTTATAATTACAGCCTATATCCAATAATAGCTTTACTACATCCTCATACCCCTTTTCAGAAGCTTTTAATAGAGGCGTATACTGATAATCTCTACAACGAATATTTGCCCCATACTTAATCAGGAATTTTACTATTTCAATATTTCCTATCTCGGCTGCATACATTAAAGGATCAAAAATATTAACATCTGCTCCCTGTGATAATAATACTTTTACCACTTCTTCTTTATTTGCATTTATAGCACGAATCAACGCCGGCATAACCCCTCTGGATGTTATAATATTACTGCTATTGATATTGGCTCCATGTTCTAAAAGTAATTTAACTATATCAACATAACCTTTGCTAGCTGAAATCCCTAATAAACTAGTATAAAATTTAATATTTTTTTCTCTCTTACTAATTATATTATGAGCTATTTCAAAATGCCCTATTGAAACAGCTAAATCTAAAAATAAATCCTCCAATTCTTTATACTTACCGTAATTTTCAAAAAGAAGTGCAAGCAAAGGTATATTTAAAAAAGCTTCATCAATTTTCTCTATCTCATTCCGCTTTACAATAGCACCTACATTAATAAGCAATGAGCAAATTTCATAATTACCTGTGTTTAAAGCAAAAGTTATTGCTGCTTTGTTCTCATTGTTTCGTATGTTAACATCTGCATTATACTTTATAAGTTTATCTACTATTTCCATATTTTCATTCTCTACTGCATCCATTAGTGCAGTATATCCCTAATCGTCTCTTTCATTTATATTCACTCCCTCTTTTAGCAATTCATCTACTTTCTCTAATTCTCCATAAGCTGACATTTTCATTAAAGTAGTTACACTTTGAAAAGTATCTTTTGTTATATTTCCGTACACAGGTCTAATTGTTCCCTTTTCTTTCATCTAATAATACCCATTATTAATAATAAGTATGATTCTTCATTTATGATTATTTTTATATATAAGAATTATTAAATTTATGGTTACTGTAATTTGAATAATGAGACTACATTGAATAAGCAAAATATATGAAATTCTCCAATGAAGAATAATTACTAATATTTAACTAATAATATAATTTCCTTTCTTACTTCGCTCGGTAATAATAGCTTTAAAGCTGTTATATATAGAGTATAAGAGCAGAGTAAAATCTATAGTGGGTTTATTATATATCTTTTGCTCTACTTATTCTTATAAATTATAATCATAGCCTTATAACCCCTTTAAACTAATCCATACCAATATTTAATATAAACTTATGTAATATAATACGAATGGTATATTTTATTATTATAAATTAGATTATCTGTATATGTGTTCAAATAACCATATAAGAGAATTAATATGCCTTCATTCCAAAATCCTTTACTTTTATCGGAACTTAACGGGAGCAACGGGTTCAAACTAACCATAGATTATCCGGTGCCCGAAAATTC
The DNA here is from genome assembly GCA_014116815.1 of Holosporaceae bacterium 'Namur'. Lineage (GTDB taxonomy): Bacteria > Pseudomonadota > Alphaproteobacteria > Rickettsiales > Midichloriaceae > Jidaibacter. The sequence continues at coordinate 2,872 of JACGYV010000038.1, read as the reverse complement.
TTTTTATGCAGTTGACGGGATAGGAGACGTAAACGGAGATGGAATTGATGATATGATTTTTGGAGCTGGTAAATACAATGATGACGTAGGAATAACTTATGTATTATATGGAAGCAAAACCTCTTTCCCTCCGCTTATAAATCTATCGAGCCTTAACGGGACTAACGGTTTTAAATTAATTGGGGAAAAGAACCAATACTTTTCAGGTGATACAGTCAGAGCGGTATAGGAGATACAAACGGTGACGGGTTAAATGATTTTATTATTGGGACTAACGGTGTTTTTCACGCTACTAAGCAATATGTAGTGTTTGGAAATAACCATACCTTTCCGGGACCCGTATATCTATCTGAGCTTAACGGAGAAAACGGCTTTAAGATAGCCGGCTTCTCAGAGTCTTTCGCGGGCAAATCGGTTGGTGGGCTTGGTGATATAAACAGCGACGGATTTAATGATCTCACTATTAGTACAAATATACCCAACTCTGATGTAACTATAAGTAATATTATATTTGGTAAAGCTTTCTTACCTTCTGAAATTAGTTTATCAACTCTGAATGAGTCTGCCGGGTTTAAATTAAAAGGATTATCTCCAAACATGCTGGCAGCAAATGCAGCCTGTGGAGCAGGTGATATTAATGGTGATGGAATCGAGGATGTAATTATCGGCTCTCCTCAACTTAATTCTTGTACCGGGGTTAGTTATATACTATATGGAAGCAAAGCTCCCTTTTCTTCCAATATTGATTTAACTACTCTTAACGGGACTCTTGGTTTTCAGTGTATCGGAAGCGGATCAGGTGCTTATACGGGCAATACAGTTAGTAAGGCAGGAGATGTAAACGGTGACGGGATTGATGATTTTATGATAGGTGCTCGTGATTCCAGCCTTATTGTTCCAAGTGCAGGTTATGTAGTGTTCGGAATGAATTTACAAATTTCGGCAACCCCAAGTCCTAGTGTTTCGGCAAGTCCGAGCCCGACTTCTTCAATAAGCCCAAGTCCCAGCGTTACATCAAGCCCGAGTTCACTTCCGGACAAAAGTGTAATACCGATCAACACTCATTTCCCGGTTGCTACACCTTCCGGTACTGTTTCACCGAGCTCTTCTCCTGCCAGCCATTCCGAAGCTCATTCGCTTATCCCTAACCCAATTATATTAACAACTTATAAGGCGGCTATGGATATAGCAACTAGTGCACATTTATTTAGTAGCATGGTTATAGAAGACTATTTCTTCGGCAGCGAGGAATCATGTTGCATGTAATGCATATGGTATAAAGAGCATCACGCAGAGAACAGTTAAGTTTTGCGAAGAAAATCCGATAGAGAAAGGGTATAAAGCTTGGGGTATAGAATAAAGGGCATTTTTATAACTAAGTATACATTATAAAATTGCTTTTATAATATTTAATAAATAATAAAAGCAATTTACCTGTTTTTATGATATAATTCATTAAAAATAATCTAGAGTATTAATCATGTTTATAGAAGATACAAAGGTTTTTATTCCGGCTAATGATAACAATAATACCAAGCTAATTGATAATTCCTCGGTTAAGTTAAACAGTCATGATGACTTTATAGAAAGCTTGTTTAATTATATTATTAACTCCAATTCGGATAGTAGTTTAAAGCATGATAGTTAACCTTATTAGCAGTAACTCAAGTGTTTCTAATACTAAAGCTTCTAAGTAAGTATTAATAAGCTTTTTTCTGTATTAGCCCGGGCTCGTTATTTATAGGATTATTAATCTTACGATCTACTTCCCAATATTATACTTGGGCATCTTGAGCGGTGTGTAACTGATTACTTAAACTATCCGGAGTAGCATTAGGCTAACTTTTTGATCAGGTATAATTACAGGCATTCTGCTATGGATAAACTTAAGTGCAGGACTGGTATCTTGTGTAATAATAGCACAGGTTATTAAAGTCTTACCTTCCTGATCCTGCCACGTATCCCAAATACCTGCAAAAGAAAAGATATCACTCTTTCCACTTTTAGGTTTAATAAAGGGTTGTGTTGCGAGAAATGAAATATGAAGGTAGGTATAAGGTAAGGCAAGCAACTAATGATTTATTCATATGAGGAAGTATCAGCCTATAGAATTTAAGTGGCGCCATTATGAGGGAGAGATTATATTATTGTGTGTACGCTGGTATTTGAGGTGCAGACTTAGTTATCGTAATTTAAGTGAAATGCTGGAAGAGAGGATTAAACATTTCTCCAAGTACAATATACAGGTGGGTTCAGCATTATGGGCCTGAAATACGAAAGAAAGTTAGCTATTTCGTCAAATCTACCAATTCTTCTTGGTATCTAGATGAAACTTATATCAAGGTTAAAGGTAAATGGTTATACTTATATAGAGCAATTGATAGTAACAAAAACACTATTGATTTCTACTTAAGCAAGACCCGTAATCACAAAGCAGCTAAACTATGCTTATAATACCATCCGAGGTATTAAGACAATCAATATGTTATTCAAGGGGCAGCTTTATCACTTACTTAAGAGCTCTGCTGTAAATATTAAATACTTTATTGAAAGGCAATTTAACTTACCAACTTCTGCTTATGAATTCTAAGAAACCTCATAAAATTAGATAACTTCTTCCTTCAATTTCATTCTTTGCAACGCTACTACATAGAATGGGACAAAAGAATCCTGTGACAGTATATAGGTTGGTGATGAAAGATAAGATAGAAGAAAAAATAATTAAAATGCATGAAAATAAAAAGAAGTTGGCATTAAGTTTGTTAAGTGGTTCAGATAGAAGTGCAAGTTTAAATGAAGATGAGTTGTTACAATGGATCACACGGTAAGTTGATAGTGTAAGGTTATAACTATAGTTGGAAGATTGCCGTCA
>JACGYV010000037.1 GCA_014116815.1 Holosporaceae bacterium 'Namur' | reverse complement strand
TTTACTTCTTTTTTTCATGGTAGTTAATTCCTTATGTCCTTAGCTTATCACTATGACTGCCTTGGCCTCTTTAAGCTATCCCTCTTATTTTTATTCTTTAGGTATATCAGTAAAATTCCAACCTCATGCCTTATTTAAGCAACAATGCCGTTAAAAAGGCAATTATGGTTAACCAAGTCAGCGAAGTAACAGCAATTGATCAGTTCGGTAATAAGCAGCCGCTTAGGATTGCCGACCAAGTTACTAGGAAAAGAACCGGAGACGGGAAAATAGAAAAGATTACCAGCACTCCGAATGATGACCATATTATTGCTAAAGATAGTAAGGACGCGGGAAAAAAACTTATTTTTGCCGGCGCGGGTGATGTGATACCATAGAATCCTTAAACCAAGGTAATGATATTTATATTTGGGGTAAAGGCCACGGGAATGATATTATTGTTGAAAAGAAAACAAAAGGCGACCATAAAGACATGGTGCAGACGGTAGGGGATATAACTTCTAAAGATATTGATTAATATATGCAAAATGATGCCGAAGGAAAAAGAAATTTATATATAAAAATTAAGGACGGCGGTGAATTTTTAACTATCCCGCGGGAAGAAAACCCTGAAGCCATGTACGGCATACATTTCTTAAAATCGAATGAAAAAATATTTTTTCATGAAAAAGGAATTGAGTATAGGGCAAGAGAAATTGAAGAAGGGAGCATTGAAGGCGATATCTAAAAAGGCACTTCTTTTTTAAGTACATTTATAGGCGGTAAATTTAATGATGTTATTTATGATAATTGGCCTCGAACAAAACATCCTACCGCTATAAAACCTAACACCTATATCGGTAATAAAGGTAATGATACAGTATACGGAGGCCAAGGTAATAATAAATTTATTTGGTCACCGGGCGACGGAAACGATACTTATTATGACCAGTGTATTTCAAATAAATGTATAAAAAGCCATATAGAGATTCCACTTTCCGCTAAACAAGACTTAATTTATTATTCAACGAATAACGGCAATCAAGATAATGTGTTAGTTATCCTGCATAAACCTACTAATGAATATATTACCATTATGCGAGAAGAAAACCCTAACACGATTTCCGCCGTTAAATTTGCCGATAGTAAAGAAACAATCAATCTGATTAATGATATAGAGTACATTTTTGATGCTTACCCCCCGACGCAAGATATTTTTGATAATTATTTTGCTAAGCACAATAATGCCGGGCATGATGATTTGTAAGCTAATTTCTTTAGCTTTATAAATTATCAGATGAGGACGGAATATTAATACAAACTTTCATGAGAAGTTTTACCGCGAAATATATAATAGCTGTATGCGGTATATATCAATACCACCGGAAGCAAAATAGCAGCCCCGACCGAAATTAAAGAAAGTGATTCCGAAGCTGCGGCAGCTTCCCAAACGGAAATGCTATAAGGCACTACCCAGGGCCATAAGCTTACTGCTAACCCTGTGTACGCCAATATAAACAGCGATATAGATAACAAAAACGGCACTACTTCTTTATCGTTGGTAATTGTTTTTACAAGATAAAAAGAAACGACAACCGAAATAATAGGTAATGGAGAAAAGTAAAACATATTCGGCCATGAAAACCAACGATCAAAAATCTGATTATTTAAAAATGGCACCCATAAGCTAACTATTCCCATAAATCCTAGCACATATATTAAAACATACAGGGAACATTTTCTTGCCCAACTTTGAGTTTCTTCCTCAGTTTTCATAATAACCCAGGTGCTGCCGAGCAGCGCATATCCGAAAACCATAGCGACCCCTACAGTAATAGAAAAACCGTTTAACCATCCCCAGGCTCCTCCCGCGTATTTTCTGTCTACTACATTAATACCTTGCACGAATACTCCAAGCATTATACCTTGCATGAGAGTTGCAACCAATGATCCGTAATGAAAACAATAATCCCATACTTTCCTTGTCTTAGTACTAGCTTTAAACCTAAATTCAAATGATATCCCTCTAAAAATCAGGGCTATCAGCATTATGGTAAGCGGTATATAAATTGCAGGCATAAGAACTGAATAAGCTAACGGAAAGGCTGCAAGTAAACCTCCGCCGCCTAATACCAACCAAGTCTCATTGCCGTCCCAAAAGGGAGAAATCGAGTTCATCATTTTATCACGACACTTATCTGAAGGGGCAAATGGGAATAATATTCCTATTCCTAAATCAAACCCGTCTAAGCAAACGTATAAAAGTACTGAAAGAGCAATTAATCCGCCCCATAGTAACGGTAAGTCAATTGATGAAGAGAGATCAAACATAATTTACCTTTTTAAAAAGTTTTCGGAAAAATATCCGCAATTGATATCGGATGCTTTTGCCCGTGCTTGCCGTACATCTCGATCCAATCTCCAATCTTTACACCCTTGGAGATTAATTTGAAAATATAGTAAACTCCAGCCCCGAAAACAAACGCATATACTACAAAGAATGCAATTAAGGCTATCAAAACCTGCTCTACGGTTACCGGAGAATGCGCTTCAATTGTTTTCATTACTCCATATACAACATAAGGCTGCCTTCCGACCTCGGTAGTAATCCACCCGCATAAAATTGCAAGTATCCCGAGCGGAGAAACCATTATGCACCATTTAAGAAAAGGTTTTGAAGTGAAGATTTTTTTACGTGCATACTGTATAATTGCAAGTACTCCGGTTAGGCTCATGATTAATCCGACCCCTACCATTATTCTAAAACACCAGAAAACTAAAGCTACCCCATCGGTACGTTGCTCTTTAGGCCAATGTTTTAATCCTTTAATTTCTGCATCAATATCATGGGCAAGGATTATACTGCCGAGTTTAGGGATTTCAATACTGTAAAGCGTTTCTTCTTTTTCCTGATCAGGCCATCCAAATAATTTTAACCCGGCGCCTTTTTCAGTTTCCCATAAACCTTCAATAGCCGCAATTTTAGCCGGTTGGTGTTTCAATGTATTAAGACCGTGCATATCTCCTATCATAATTTGCATAGGAGCAACAAGGATTGCCATAAGCATTGCCATCGTGAGCATTATGCGAGCATGTGAGGTATATCTGTCTTTAAGTAAATACCATGCGGCAACTCCGGCAACAATAAAAGAGGTAGTAAGATATGCAGCAGTAAGCATATGAAAAAATCTATAGGGGAAAGACGGATTAAAAATTATTTCCATCCAATCAGTCGGATGAAAAATCCCGTCTTCCTTCATGGTAAAGCCTTGGGGAGTCTGCATCCAGCTGTTAGCGGAGAGAATCCAAAAAGCAGAGATTATTGTACCTATTGCAACCACAAGGGTAGAAATAAAATGCACTCTGGGGCTCACTCTATCCCAAGCAAAAAGCATAATGCCTAAAAACGATGCTTCTAAAAAGAATGCGGTCAAAACTTCAAAACTTAAGAGAGGCCCGAGCACATTACCGACTTTTGCCGAAAACCCCGACCAGTTCATACCGAATTGATATGACATTACCACTCCCGAAACCACACCGAGTCCGAAGCAAACCGCAAATATTTTTACCCAAAACTTATATATTTCTTTGTATACCGGGTGTTTAGTTTTAAGCCATAACCCTTCAAGCACAGCTAAAAAACTAGCTAAACCTATAGTTAAGCTAGGAAAGATGATATGAAATGAAATTACAAAAGCGAACTGTATTCGCGATAACAAAACCGGATCTAATAATTCCATAATTTTATCCTATACAAACCTTAAAAAAGATATAGCACGATGATATCCTTAGTAAAGCAATATTTTACATAACTAAACTTAATACTGAAGGTAAAAAATTTATAATTTTTACTTCTTTACAAAAAAAATAAACCATAATAACTTAACTTTCAACAACCCAACCAAGGTGATTGCGTATGTATTTAAAAATCCTAAGCCTTAGTATAACTTTCATTTTTCTTTCATTAAATATTAATCCTGCTCATGCAACCTCTCCTTCCGTGATCGTAGGATTAGGTAAGCAAGGCATTTCCTCTAAGAAAAAACCCTTAGAGGGCAATGAAGCCAAGCTCGAATATCGCTTTTCTTCATTTTATTATAATTTACAACCTCATATAGGCATGATAGGAAGCAGTAAAGAAAGCGCTTATGTCTATGCCGGCTTAAATTACGTGATTGATTTCTCGCCGCTCCATTTTGGTGTTTCGTTCAGTCCCGGAATTTATCACCGCGGTAAAGGAAAAAGGTTGGGTCATCCCCTGGAATTTAAAAGTCAATTTGAAATTTATTATGATTTAACTCAATCCGTTTCTTTAGGTGCAAGCATATCACACAGATCAAATGCCGGCATTTCCAAAACTAATCCGGGACTTAACAACATAATGCTTGAATTACAATATAGGCTGAACTAAGGTTCAAGCAAGGGGCAGCCTACAATAATTTTTTAATATTTATAAGGTAGCACATATGAAAAAAATCTCTTTAAGTTTTATATTAGTTTTAACTTTAACCTCATGTTCTTCCAACCCGAAAGACAAATTGAATTCAGAGTTTTCTTTTCAAGGAAGGCCGATTGAACCATGGTGCATTAATTCAATAATCCATTCTTCCTCACCTTCAGTTAATCTTGCCCGATGCAGTAATCCTTTTTCGGAAATTAATATAACCAGTCCGGTTACTCCCGACCTCCAAAAACAAGGATTTATGGGTTATTCTTATGAATATAAAAGTGATACTCCGATAATGTCTCCTCCTTATATTTTTTATAAATATTTAGGTAAAGTAGGTGAATTACATGCAGTTCATAAAATGTGGAGTGACGGAAGATCCGGTAAACATTCTTATGTTTATTTAATTGAAAGAAAGGGTGATACCCTAAACTTTATTAACGGTTATGGTGGTGACCGGTGTATGGGCGGTGTTATCGATGCTAAAGTTGAAGCCGGCAAGGTGAAATATACCAAACAACTTACCCCGTTAACTTTCATCCAAAATTCTTCGAAAAATGTATTCGATTATAATACAAGCAGCAGCTTAAGCGATTGCGCGACCTGTTGTTATATGACCGGAGAATTTTCCGATAATGAAATAATATCCGTTAAACTTAATCCCTCTTTAAATCAATTGTTCTCGGATAATAAAACAGGACATATGCAATATTGTTTTGATAACCTTTTTAAAAGCTATGTTAAAAGAAACAAACTCACCCTCAACTCTATTGAGCTTAATCAGTTTATAGATAGCTTTGAAAAGAAATGCATCAAATATAAAAGATAAAACGTTAAACATTTAGTAGAATGCTTAAAATGCAATAAAACGTATTTTAAGCATTTTTTTATTTAAAAAAAGATAGTTGTTAGCTCATATTATATAGCTTAATTACTTATGCTACTCGACATAGTTAATCATTTTGCAATACAGTTTTTATTATTTTAAACATAATTGTAGCATTTCCGTCAAAGATGATAAGAAGCTATAGACGCATTTAATAAAAAAGATTGCATATAAAATCTAATTATTTCAGTATCTATTATGTTAACAACCATTAAACTATAACGATTAATAATTAGGGAAACAATATGAACAAAGAAGAATTAATAAGTGCATTATCAGCAAAAACCGATGCAACTAAGGTTGATAGTAAAAAGCATTTAGAGGCATTGCTTGAAGTAGTGCAGGAAGTATTAGTTAAAGGAGATAGCTTGCAGCTTGTAGGTTTCGGTACATTTGCAGTATCTGATGTGAAAGCAAAAGAAGGCATTAACCCGCAAACAAGAGAGAAGATAAAAATTCCGGCTAGTAAAAGAGTTAAATTCTCAGTGGGTAAGCAGCTTAAAGAAGCAGTAAACCACAAGAATTTAAAAAAGAAATAATATTCTCCGGATTAAAGGCACCGGTAAAAAATAAGTTATTAAGACTCGTAAAAAGCCGGTGCTGCTAATCCTATCTAAGATAAACCCGCAAATTTATAAAATGCCTTAGTATATATTTAATAAAAATAGGATAAATATATATGCCAAAAACGTCAGATACCGCTTTAGATGCACTTATCACCCTTGAGCAGGATACCAGGGAATTCGGCTTTGACTGGCCGAATCAGGAAATGATCATAGATCAGGCAGTCAGTGAATGTGAAGAGATAAGAGAAGCTATATTACATAAAGAGCCCCCACATAGAATACGGGAAGAAATAGGAGATTTATTACATACCGCTATTTCTCTATGCATTTTTTCCGGGTATGATGTTAAAGATACTTTAGCGAATGTTAATGAGAAATTCGGAGCTAGAATGAGCGCATTAAAAAAGATAGCCAGAGAAAGAGGACTAGAGGATTTAAAAGGACAACCATTAGAGTTTATGCTTGAACTGTGGCATGAGGCTAAAAAACAAAGTAAAAGCTAGTATACTTTTTAGTTTAGTGGAAACTATAAGGAATTTAAGCGATTCTCTCCTCACCCACAACAAAAAAAATCAACCTGATTTTTATACAAACTCTCATTACTTAATACTTAATGAATAAATTTAAAACTTATAAATAATCTAAAATTTGTGTCAGATTATGAATTATAGCCGTAGGCTTTAATTCATTTAGCCCGGGAAGTAATTTCTCGTTCAAGTGTTTATAAGCTAATACATCCATTTTAGCTGCTTTTGCAGCTCTCACTCCGACAATGCTATCCTCGATTACTAAGCATTCTTTTGGAGAAACCCCCATTCTTTCTGCTGAGTATAAAAATAGATCCGCCGCCGGTTTAGGGTGTTTAACTAATTCGTAGGTAAATATTGATTCTTCGGTAAAATGATTATAAAGTCCCGTGCTTTTTAAAGATTGTACCACCGTAGAGCGATTACCGTTTGAAGCCACGCATTTGGAAAAATCTTTTAATTTTATAAGTAGGTCGCCTGCATTCGACATAGGTTTAATTTCAGTTTCAATTAGTTTTTTCGATATTTCCCCTGCCCTAGCTACAAACTCGCTCTGATCAAACTCATCTCCTACTTCTTCCCGCAATATATCCAAAATATCCTTAAGGCTTACTCCGACAAATTTCTCCAAGCAATATTCCGGGGTGTATTGCTTATAACCCATATAGTTTAAAACACCCGCACAAGCTCTGTTTAAAAGTGTTTCAGTATCAACTAACGTGCCGTCGCAATCAAAAATTATTAATTTATAGTTATTCATCAATCAACTCCTTAGGTAAAAACCCGTCATTTTGCATTTCCCAAAGCTTATAGTATTCACCGCGTTTTTTAAATAATTCCTCATGGCTTCCGTCTTCAACTATATCACCCTTTTTAAATACTATGATTCTATCTACGTCGGTAAGCGTTGAAAACCTATGCGCGATAATAATAGTAGTCCTATTATGCGTAACTTGCATCAAGCTGCTTTGAATCTGTTTCTCCGTTATGGAATCAAGTGCGGAGGTAGCTTCATCTAATATAATAATCGGAGCATTTTTTAACATAGCTCTGGCAATTGAAATTCTCTGTCTTTGCCCACCTGAAAGCTTTGATCCCCTTTCTCCTGCAATCGTATCATACCCTTGCGGTAAACTCATAATAAATTCGTGACAATTGGCAATCTTTGCCGCTCTATATACTTGTTCGTCACTTGCGGTTATATCGCCGTACCTGATGTTTTCCTTTAACGAACGGTGGAAAAGCATCGGTTCCTGCGGGATCATAGCGATTTGCCTGCGCAAGCTTTCCTGGGTCACATTTCTAATATCCTGCCCGTCAATTAATATCTCACCGCCTTCTAACTCATAATGCCTTAAAATCAAGTGAGCAAAAGTTGTTTTCCCTGAACCTGAAACACCGACCAACCCTACTCGTTGCCCGGGCAGAATCGTAACTGATTTATTTTCAAATAAGTTTTCATTATGATGATATTTGAAAGTTACGTTATTAAATTTAATTTCTCCTCTGTCTACTTTAAGCTCCTGTGCATTTGGCAGGTCTTTTATTTCCACCGGCGAGTTAATAATGCTAAGCGCTTGCCTTGCTATTCCTACTTCTCTAAAAAAATCAGGCAGCATTATTCCTGCCATCCATGTAATGGAAGTGATCTGAAAGGTAGTATTTAAAATGAATATAAACTCCGCAATATCTATAATTCCTTTCCTATAAGAGTAAACTTCATACCAAATCATGAGCACACCCGTAATCAAAAAGCATATCAGCGCAAGTATCAAGCGCATTTTCTCGATATGCCATAATGTTTCGGCATATTTTTTGCGCTCATCTTCCTGAAATTCTAAAGTATATTGATATTCATATGTATTTCGTGAGAAAAGGCGCACGTTAAGGTTATTTGTAATGGTATCCACAATTCTGCCGAGTAACCTGCTTCTACTTTCCGAATGAATCGTTGAGTAACTGGTACATTTCCTTAGGAAAAAGTAGCAGCTTATTATATGTATAATAACCCATCCTCCCAGGATTAGTGCAAATACCGGAGAAATAAAACTAAAAAATATAATAGATATTATAAGAGCGACGAAGGTAGGGATAAATGTAGTGATGGCCATATCCACGATAGCCCCGCAGCTTCTCGGCATATCAGCTACTTTGTTTGCTATGGTTCCGGTAAAATTATTTATAAAGAAAGAATAAGAATGACTATTGACGTAATCATACATGAACATTCTTATTGCGGCCTCAAAACGAGGATAAACTTTGGTTTTAAATATACCGTTTATCCAAAAAGCTATATCGAGTGAAAACCATAATATTAAGCCTAAAATAATAACATGCGAGATTACAGGCCATATTTCTTCTCTGGGACCTTGAAACCCTTCAATCGTTTCTATTATTACTTTAATGACATAAGGCCAAAGGGTAGCATCTAAAGCCAAAGCAAGCGCAAATACCTGCGTAAAAATAAAGCCCCCTTTTTGCTTTTTAACAAAATGCCAAATAAAATTCTTAACTGACTTTACAGCGTGTTGCATACCTTAAAGCTAAAAAGGTTAATGCGGCATAATAACATAACAAATTAATAAAAGTCAACTTTGTATGGAGTTAAAAGCGGGATCTGCGTTTAAAAATTGTATTTCAGCTAATTATATTACAACAGATTGAATTTTTTTGATTCTTTAAGAAGAGGAACTAACAAGTTTAAAAACTGTACACCTTAATAAATACATCTTTAATAGTTTTTTATGTAATTTACTATTTTTAATTATTATGATAAAAAGCTTTTTATACGGAAAACTATTCAATAGAAAAGATATGAATTTAGAAAAAATAAAAGTAGGTAATCACCCACCCGATGATATTCATGTTGTTATCGAAGTTCCGATGAACTCTGATCCCATTAAATATGAATATGATAAAGAAGTCGGTGCTATATTTGTAGATAGATTCATGCCGACCAGTATGTTTTATCCATGTAATTACGGGTTTATTCCTAATACTCTTTCCGGTGACGGTGATCCTGCCGATGTGTTGGTGATTTCCAGCTATCCCGTAATTCCGGGATCCGTTATTAATGCAAAACCGATCGGTGTATTAATAACGGAAGATGAAAAAGGCAAAGATGAAAAAATTTTAGCCGTTCCCTCTCCGAAAGTCGATCTTGCTTATGCTCATATCAACTCATTTAAAGATTTACCTGAAATCATCATTCAAAAGATTTCTCATTTTTTTGAGAATTATAAAAGCTTAGAAAAGGGTAAATGGGTTAAAGTAACCGGTTGGGAAGATGCGGATATTGCAAAAAAAATAATAAATGAAGCAATCAAGCGCTTCCATGAAACCGAAGAATAAATTATTACCAAATTATTACCAAATTATTATAATATAGAACCGATGAGTAATTCAGAGAATTTTATTGTAACAACGTTTTACAAATTCGTTGAGCTTAAGGATCTAACTGAACTTAAGTTACAACTCCTAAAGTTTTGCAATGAAGTAAAAATTAAGGGAACCGTCCTTATTGCAGAAGAAGGTATAAATGCTACCTTGACCGGAAACAAAGACTCTATAATTGCCTTTTATTCATTTATAAAAAGCTATAACTGTTTTTCCGACTTAAACTTTAAAGAAAGCATCAGTAACTTCATACCGTTTAAAAAAATGAAGGTAAAAATCAAACCTGAGATTGTCACCTTTAAAGCGGATATCGATATAAATAAAAGAGGGGAATATTTAAGCCCCGAGGAATGGGATAAGTTTTTAGAGAAGGATGATGTAATAGTTATTGATACCCGCAATGATTATGAAGTTGCACTCGGCACTTTTAAAAATGCAACCAATCCCAAAACCAAAGCTTTCACTGAATTGCCGAAATGGGTGAAAGAAAACTTGACTGAAGAAGATAAAGAGAAAACAATACTAATGTTTTGTACAGGTGGAGTAAGATGTGAAAAATCCACTGCATATATGAAGCAAAACGGATTTAAGAAAGTGTATCATTTAGAGGGCGGGATATTGAAATATTTGGAAAGTACAAAAAATGCAAATAACAACTGGATAGGCAGTTGTTTTATTTTTGATGACAGATCAGCACTTTCTCATGATTTAACTGCATTAGATAGTCTAAGAAATGCTTAGTCATTTTAAAGAGTGGTTTATTATAATTTTTATTATCGGTATAAATTCGCTGTTTGTACTTGCTGAAATTGCAATAATTACCTCACGTAGAACAAAACTTAAAAAATATGCCGACGACGGAAGTTTAGGAGCTAATAAAGCACTGCGTTTAAAAGATCAGCCGGAAGCTTTTCTTTCAACCGTACAGATAGGAATTACTTTACTTAGTATTATAATCGGTTTTTACAGCGGGAGTGAACTGAGCGGGGATCTGGCGGATAAGCTTAAACAATATCCTATTATCAGTACTTATGCAGGTGTAATAGCCAACCTATTAGTCGTTGTCGTTATAACTTATCTTACGGTGCTCGGAGAGATTATCCCCAAAAGAATAGCAATGCTTTATCCTGAAAAGCTGGCAACTTATGTCTCTTATCTAATGTTACTGTTCATGAAAGTGTTTTACCCATTTATATTTTTACTGAGCGGTTCTACAAAGTTTGCTTTAAAATTATTTAAAATAAAAGATAAAACTTCCGAGATAACTCATGAAGAAATAAAAATGTTCGTAACTCAGGCTGAGAACGAAGGCACGGTGGATAAAACCGAGATGGATATGATAAAGCGCCTGATTCACTTAAGCGATATAAAAGTCGGTACTATTATGACTCCAAGGAAAAAAATGATTTGCTTGGATTTAAATGATCCGGAAGAGATTAATTTAGAAAAACTATCTAAACATCCGTTTAACTATTTCCCCGTTATCAACGGTTGTCTTGAAAATTTTATCGGCTTAGTTTCAGTAAAAGATTTATTTAATACCAAAATTACCGGCAGTATGCTTGATTTAAAATCCAGATCTATTGATGTTCTCTATATCCCTGAAGTCGCCACACTGACAAAGCTACTTGAATTGTTTAAAAAACATCAATCAAGAGTAGCGATGGTTTTGGATGAATATGGAGAAATTGAAGGGATTGTTACCTTGAATGATATCTTGAAAACTTTTGTCGGGGATTTGGTAACCCAAGATAGAGGCCAAACTCCGTCAATTATCAAGAAGAAAGACGGATCGCTGAATGTAAATGGAAATGTACCGATAGAAGAAATTATGGAATTACTACAGCTTTCTTCTCTTCCCGGAGATAAGGAAGAAGATTACAGAACGATTTCCAGTTTCATTTTAAAGCAATTAAACCGTATGCCTGAAATCGGCGATTCATTCGAAGCCGGCGGCTATATTTATAAAGTTACTAAAATGGATAAATTTAGAATAGATAGGGTTTCCATAAAGGCAGCCGGTACTCTTAAACTAAACTAGAAAAATTTAAAACCTTTCATATAAACATTGGTAACTCCCTACATCGTCTCGAGCGAAGCGAGAAACCCCCTAGGAATAAGTATTAATTAATTTTAAAAAACATTTGCAAAATGATGTAGCTATGATCATATAGCTATATAAAAGAATACGGACTAATTATCTCAGTACTTCAAGCAAAGCTTTAATATCTAAATGTTATTAAAGCTGTTTTCTGGGAATATAGCCTTGTCAGTAGCTAATTAACGAAAATCTATGACATATATTTATAACCATGAAATGCAGCAACAACTTAAGGATAGCCTAGAATTATTAAAAATGATTTTAGGATCCGATCTTTTAGGGGTTTATCTTTATGGCTCATCTCTTGTAGGCGGGCTGCAAAAATACAGTGATATTGACTTATTTGTTGTTACTAATCGTGTGACAACCTTAGAGGAAAAAACTAGATTAATTGCTAATCTTCTTCAAATCTCCGGTATTTACATGAAAAGTTCAAAGTTACCTATTGAAATAACCCTTGTTGAGAAGGCGGCGATTAATCCTTGGCAGTATCCACCTCATTTTGATTTTCAATATGGCGATTGGTTACGTAAATCTTTTGAAGAGGGGATCATTGAACCATGGCTGACTTATGAAATGCCTGATCTTGCGCTAATTATTACTCAAGTTTTATTAAAGAGCCGAACCTTATGGGGATTAGAACCTGAGCAGCAATTGGCGCATGTGCCGTATCATGATTTTATGAAAGCTATGCTTCATGATTTAAATAGACTTGCCACGGATCTTGAGAATGATACTCGAAATGTTTTACTTACTTACGCACGAATCTGGAGTACTTTGGAAACAAATGCGATAAGATCTAAAAGAAGTGCACCCAATAATATGGAACGATATTACCTCTGAATTGAGGAGAGTTAGGGTTTGTTTTTAAGGAATACAGATAAAGAAGTTTTCTACCTGTATTTCTGTTTTTATACCTGATTACATGAC
>JACGYV010000009.1 GCA_014116815.1 Holosporaceae bacterium 'Namur' | reverse complement strand
AATTAATCAGCTGATCAACCATCTCAGAAGATTTAGTTATATTGATTCCGCTTTCCCTTTTTATAGCCCTGGCTAAAAATTCTCTGGTTATAGTGCTTTTATTTAAACATGAGATCATCTTATTCACTTTCAATAATTAATGTTATATTGAAGTAATTTTACGAACAAAACGCTGATAAATCAATTATTTATAAGTTAAAGTTTTATTAAATAAAAACTAAGATCGAAAGAATACAGAGACTGCCTGAAACCCGATAAACCTAGCATCTAAGCAGCAAAAGAAGTATTTTCATCCTAACTAACTTAAAATATAATAGGTATGTATATATAACTAAAAATATGATCATTGTTGACTTTTCAATATAACTTAATATTGTTATACGGCTATAGATACTCTCGGTACCGGTATTGAAAGAATTAGAGGATAAAATCAAGCAAATAAAACAAAAAGAGGATAGCCCGAATAATCCTGAAAGATTTGATTATTCACGATTATTGGTTGACCTTTTTTCGGGCTTAATTGTTGGAGCATCGCTAGGGTATTTTATTGATAAATCCTTAGGAACTTTGCCACTAACATTATTTTTATTTACTATATTAGGTACTGCCGGCGGGTTCTATAATTTTTATAAGCATTTAAAAAAATTTGAAATTAATAAAAAATAATTGAGAAAATAATGCATAGCCCCTTAGAACAGTTTAAAATTCAGGAACTATTTCACTTAGAACTTTTCGGAATAGACATATCATTTAATAATTCAGCACTTTTAATGTTAATCACCCTAATAACTTGCGTGCTCTTTTTAAGCTTAAGCATAAGAAAGAAAGCGTTGATTCCCGGTCGCCTGCAAACTTCGGCAGAAATGCTATATGAGCTTGTTGACGGCATTATAGAAGGCACTACCGGCTCGGAAGGCAAAAAATATATGCCGATTATTTTTACTACTTTTATATTCGTACTATTCTGTAATTTACTAGGGATGGTTCCTTATAGCTTTACGGTTACCAGCCACATTATCATAACCTTTGCAATAGCTGCCGGCATATTCATAGCTATAACTATCTTAGGCTTTATAAGACACGGATTCCATTATTTTTCTTTATTCTTACCTGAGGGCACTCCTTCTTTACTTGCCCCGCTTATGATATTAATTGAACTTTTCTCCTACCTTTCAAGGCCGGTTAGCTTAGCTGTAAGGCTTGCAGCAAATATGACAGCCGGACACATTGTAATGAAGCTCCTTGCCTCCTTTACTATTATGGGTGGCCTTACTTTAGGAATTTTTCCATTTGCGTTCTTGACAATAATGCAAGGATTTGAAATATTCGTCGCTGTACTACAGGCATATATTTTTACAATTTTAAGCTGCGTGTACTTAAACGATGCTATTAACTTACATTAATAAATTTTAGGAGTAGACCATGGAGACTGAAGGAATCAATATCGGATTAAAATATATAGGAGTTGGCTTATCAGCTTTAGGAATGTTAGGTGCTGCGCTTGGTGTCGGTAATATCTTCGTGGGCTTGTTAAACGGAATATCCAGAAATCCTTCCGTAGAGTCAAAACTTACCAGAAGTGCGTTTATCGGAGCTGCTTTATCTGAAGCTATGGGATTATTTGCGTTCTTGATCGCATTAATGCTACTTTTTGTAGTATAGATATATACTTTGATAAAAAATAGTTTATTTATTGCTAAAGCAGTAATTATTTTGTATAATTTGGTTTTTGGATAATTTTATGCCTCAGCTTGATATAAGTTCATTTTCATTACAATTATTTTGGCTGGCTGTAATCTTTCCATTGCTTTACCTATTTATAGCTAAGTTTTTTTTACCGACAATAAGTGAAGTAGTGAAAAATAGAGCATTAAGAGTGAAGATAGATTTAGTTGAGGCTGAAAAAATGATTACAAACCATAAGGCTTTAAAATCTGAAATTGCCGTTACGTTAAGTGAAGCTAGAACTAAGGCTTTAAACTTAAAAGCCGACGTAGTTTTAGAAGCTAAAAAAGCGAGCGATAAGGAAATCAAAGAATTTGAAACTACCCTTGCCGAAAAAACAGCTGAAAGCCTTAATAAACTGGAAGTTATAAAACTTCAGTTAAGAAGTGAGTTGCCGTCTGTAGTAAAAGATCTAAGTGAAGAAATTTTTAAAACTGTTTTAGATGAGTTTCATAATAGCTCACAAAAAGTAAATTAAGGTAGATAGTATGTTCAATGAAGGTTTTTGGGTTTTAGCATCTTTTATAATATTTATCAGCGTTATATTTAAGCCGGTAAAGGCGATTGTCTTAAAAACTTTAGATGAAAGAACTAATAAAATTATACATGATTTGAACGAAGCAGCTAAAATTAAAGAAGATGCATTAACCATGCTTCAAGCGATCAAAATTGAGCATGATAATATCAAACAAAATGCCAAAGATATTCTTGATAAAGCTCACCTTGAAGCTAAATCCATATTAGAAGAATCAAAAAAACAAGCTGAGAAAATCACTCGGAAACGCTTAGAGCTTACTATGCAACGAATCTCCCAACAAGAGCAGCAAATTATTAGAGATATTAAAACCGAAGCAGTCGATTCTGCCCTTGCGATTGTACAACAAATGCTGATTGAAGATTTAGATAAAAACATTAAATTAGATTTAATTGATGATAGTATAAAATCTCTAAAGAAATTTGTTCATTAAATTATAGATAATTGAGATTATAATAAATGCGTATCAGTAGGGATAGAGTGCTCTCTTGGGGTATGAAGCCATGCTATTTTCATAATTATTCTAATTCCCCCGGTATAGAAATATTTATTCTCAACTTATGTGAAAATAGCTATATGTAGCCTGTATTGAATAGCCTACTTTTTATAATTTGTGATTAAAATAAATGTTTGTTCAAACGGCTTTGCAATTCTTCAGAATCAAGCAATATAATAAGCAGGATTATACTCTTTATAAAATAAATCCGACTATCTCTTTCACTTGATTAATAGTCTTAGCTGCTATTTCATTTGCCCTCTCTTTACCACTTTCAAATACACCTAAGAGATAATCTTCATTTTTAACTAAATCTATAATATTCGTTCTAATCGGAGAAAGCTTCTCAATCAAAAGTTCGCTTAGTGCATCTTTAAATTTCGCATTGTTAAACCCGTAAAGTTTAGCGTTGACTTCCTCAATAGATTTATTTTCTAAAGTGGCATATATAGTTAAGAGATTAGAAATTTCAGGACGGTTTTCTTTATCATAATAAATCTCTCCTATTGCATCGGTTTTCGCCTTCTTAATTTTTTTGGCAATAGTATCATTATCATCAATTAAATTAATTCGCGCCGAATCCGACGGGTCGGATTTACTCATTTTCTTAGTCCCGTCCTGCAAACTCATAATCCGAGTTGCAATTTTGTGAGTAATCGCATTAGGAAGCTTAAAATATTCATTCCCGAACCTGCGATTAAAAGCTCCGGCAATATCCCGAGTAAGCTCAATATGCTGAATTTGATCATCGCCGACAGGTATGTGGGTTGCATGATATAATAATATATCAGCGGCCATTAACACCGGATATGAATATAAACCTAAGGAAGCATTTTCTCTGTCTTTACCGGCCTTTTCTTTAAACTGAGTCATACGATTCAACCAACCGAGCGGTGTAATACAGCTAAAAATCCATGCGAGCTCAGCATGAGCGCTAACACTGGCCTGATTAAAAATTATTGATTTCTCTGGGTCAAGACCACAGGCAAGATATGCAGCAAGATTTGTAAGTAAATTTTGTCTTAACTGTTTGGGATCATGAGGTAGTGTTATAGCATGCTGGTCTACTAAGCAAAAAATACATTCATATTCATTTTGCATTTTCACCCAATTCATAATCGCACCTAAATAGTTACCGAGAGTAAGATTACCGGTCGGTTGCAATCCTGAAAAAACTCTTTTAGGTGTAGATGTATACATAAACTTTAATATTATATTTTTCAAAATTTATAACATTTATTATGCTACAAGCAAGCGGTAACATGCGTTTATAAGTGATAAAGAACAAAACTTAAATACCAAAAAATATAAAATGCATATTTACTTTGCTAATTTAACATATTTTTATTTTAAAATTTATAAAAATTCATAACCTATTGATATTAAAAAATTTGCTCTACAAAGGGCTAATTATATGTTAAGTTTATTTGAATTTAATATTCGGGGATTTATATTTTTATCTATGCAGCTTAGAAAATTATTATTAATTTTGTTTATTTTTTATGGCAATACTGCGTTTTCCAGCTCTGAACACGCACCTGAATTAAAAAATGTTGCCTGGTCTTTTGACGGAGTACAAGGTACTTTTGATCGGCAATCTATTCAGAGAGGATTAAAAGTATATAAAGAAGTGTGCTCAGCTTGCCATTCTCTTAAAAGGATTGCTTTTAGAAACCTCACTGACTTGGGTTTTACGGAAGAAGAAGTTAAAGCGATTGCTGGAGTTTATAATATTCAAGACGGACCTAACCAGGAAGGCGAAATGTTTGAAAGACCGGGCAGGCCATCGGATTATTTTCCGCTCGTCTACCCGAATGAGCAAGCTGCAAGGGCGGTAAACAATGGCGCATTTCCTCCCGATCTGTCTCTTATGGTTAAGGCTAGAGAAGGCGGTGCTGATTACATCTATTCATTATTGACCGGCTATCAATCCACTCCTCCTAAAGGAGTTAAGCTTGGTGAAAACATGTATTATAATCCTTATTTTATAAACGGTAGCGGGCAGATTGCCATGCCGCCTCCCATCACTACCGATAACCAGGTGGAATATACTGACGGCACGATTGCGACTACTGCGCAGATGACCAAAGACGTGGTTAATTTTCTACAATGGGCATCCGAGCCGGAAATGGAAGAGAGAAAAGGCCTGGGGATTAAAGTTATCATCTTCACTTTAGTGTTTACTATATTGTTTTATTATGCCAAAAAACGCATATGGCGCAGAGTTAAATAAACCCACAGAAAATGATCAATTTTATCGCGAATACTTTTAGATTACTTAGAATTCTTCTAATATTCCTTTTTAGCGGGGTTCCTTATTCTCTGCTAAGATTAGTTTTGTTAAACAATTTAAGTAGAGAAAGAACTATCCGGAAGATGGGTAACCAAATTAATAATTTTCTCCTTAGAAGCGGTCCTTCCTTTGTAAAACTAGGTCAGACCCTATCGACAAGGCCTGATATTATCGGTGAAAGTTTGTCAAACTCTTTGTCAAGACTGCAAGATAAAGTTCCGCCTTTTAATTTTGCAGGCGTAGAAAGAACTTTAGAAAAAGAATTTAAAACCTCTCTCGATAACTTATTTAAAAAGTTTGATAAAACTCCCGTGGCAGCAGCCTCAATTGCACAAGTTCATAAAGCGATAACATTTGATAATGAGCCCGTTGCCGTAAAAATTTTGCGACCTAATATAGAAAAGAAGTTCAATAATGATTTAAAACTTTTTTATTTTATTACCGAGTTTCTATTATTTTTTTTCCCTCATCTTAAAAGTTTTAAACTGGATCAGGTAGTAAAGACCCTTGAGCATTCAGTGAACATTGAAACGGATTTAAGGATAGAAGGAGCAGCAGCCGACCAACTTAGGGAAAATTTTTCTAACGATGATTCCGTGTATATTCCTCAGATGCGATGGGATTTAACTTCTAAGAGAGTATTAACCCAAGAATGGATAGATGGAATACCGATTAATGAACGCCAAAAATTAATTAAGGCAGGCCATAATTTACAACAAATTGCTAAAAACTTAGCAATTACTTTCTTCAATCAAGCTTACAGAGACGGATTTTTTCATGCAGATATCCACCCTGGAAATGTAATGATTAATAGTGCGGGAAAAATTGTTCTGATTGACTTCGGGATTATGGGAAGCCTGGAAAAAGAAGATAGAGTATTTGTCGCAAAAATATTATACGGCTTTATCACCGGAGATTATAAAGCAGTTTCCGATATACATTTTGAAATGGGATATGTTCCTCATACGCAATCCCGTGAAATTTTTGCATTAGCCTGTAGAAGTGTTGGCGAGCCGATAATAGGCATGCCAGTAAATAAAATATCTATAGGGAAATTATTAAAGCAATTATTTGAAATCAGTAAAAAATTTGATATGAATATACAGCCGAAGTTTTTACTTCTGCAAAAAACATTGGTAACTGTTGAAGGGACAGGTCAGTCTTTATATCCGGAAGTAAATATGTGGCAATTAGCTGAACCATGGATCAAAGATTGGGCTCGACAAAATTTCGGGATTAAAGCTAGAATTAAAGATACTAAAGCTAATATAATTAAATTTTCTCATGACTTGCCTAAAGCAGTAGATAAGATGCTAAGTTTTTTCGATAAAATGGAAAAGAATGTTGATACCCGAGGTCTTAAGATAAATAACCGAGCGGAACCTGAAACTATGTCTTTTAGCTCATTAAAAATTATAGCTGTATTTATCGTAGGTATAAGCATCGGGTTAATATTTTAAATTTATTTGAATTGATTTTAAATTATTAAAGAATGTTTAATTATACCATAGATCTTGAAAACTCATTAAAATGTATTATATTTAGAAATAATGTTTAATGATTTACTGGATAATGAAGAGGTAGAAATGGATTATACAAAATTAAATCAGGCAGGCTACGCCTCCTCCCAAGCTACATATGATATGGGGTTAAGGGATTATATGGTAGCTATATATAAATATATGGCTTTTGCTTTAATCTTAACCGGGGTAGTTGCATTTACGGTCTCTACTTCAGAAGCAATGATGCAAGCGATATTCGGTAGCCCGCTCGTATGGGTGGTAATGCTTGCGCCTGTCGGGATTGCATTTTTTTTAAGCGCATCTTTTCAAAGATTAAGCTTACAGGCTGTGCAAACAACTTTTTGGGTTTATGCTGCAACTATAGGCTTATCATTGTCTTCAATATTTATGATGTATACCGGAACCAGCATAGCAAGAGTATTTTTCATTACTGCTTCAGTGTTCGGAGCTATGAGTATTTATGGTTATACAACTAAAAAAGATCTTACCAATTTCGGTTCATTTTTAATTATGGGCTTAATTGGAGTTATCATAGCATCAATTGTAAATATATTTTTAAAAAGCTCTATGATGGAATTTATGCTATCTTTAATCGGTCTTTTCATATTTATCGGTCTTACTGCTTATGACGTACAAAAAATTAAGCATACATATTACGCTGTAGGCGGTAGCGGAGAGATTGCTTCTAAAGTTGCGGTTTACGGAGCATTAAATTTATATATGGACTTTATTAATATATTTATTCATTTACTCCGTTTCATGGGTGATAGAAGAGAATAGTGCTAATTTTATAATTAGAAGAGAGGGCAACTTAGTAGTTGCCCTTTTTTTATTGAAATATTAGTCTTATAAATATAATATTTAATATAATTTTTTTAATGGACGAGTGGTTTTGTGAGGGAAAATTTTGAGTTTGATAAGATTATTATAGCGATTGCAATTGCGATGTTCACTATAATAATGAGCGCTAATATAGGAAGTATGTTTTATGTCCCTCACCCTTTCCCTTTAAAAAAAGGGTTTAAAGTAGATGTGGCGGAATCTACTGCATCGAATACTTCTGCACCGCAAGGTTTGCCAATGGTTATAGATATGGCTTTTATTATGTCTACTGCCGACCCTGAAGCAGGCAAGAAAGTGTTTACAAAATGTGCGGTATGTCACACTATTGCAAAAAATGAGCCTAATAAAGTAGGGCCTAATTTATGGGGTATTGTCGGAGCTCCTACTGCAAGGCATACGGAATTCAGCTATTCTTCAGCGATGCAGAACCATTCTAAGGAAGGCGGAAAATGGGGTTTTGAGGAACTATACCGTTACCTATATACTCCTAAACAATATATTCCCGGCACGAAAATGGCTTTTGCAGGTATTAAAAATGATACGGACAGAGCCAATTTAATAGCTTATTTAAGAACCATGTCTGATAGTCCGCTTCCTATTTCAACTTCTTAAATGATATATAGGTTCTCAAAAGAATATGGAATATTTTACTAAAGAGTTTTGGTTTTTATTAACAGGAATATTTGTAGTATTAGAAGTAGTTTTAGGCTTTACTATAGTTTGCTTATTTGCAGCACTATCATGTTTTACAGTAGGAATAATGGTTACTTTTAGTTTAGCCCCGAATACTATTCAACAATTAGCTTACTTTTTCGGTTTCACATTTTTATGGACGATACTCGCTTACAAGCCTTTAGTTAACTTAGTTAAAAAAGCACCTAAAGACTCTTATAACAATATTATAGGCGGTATTGCAGAAGTAACCGAAAAAAATTTAATTGCCGGCAAGATAGGAGCGGTTAAATGGTCAGGTACTATTTTTAAAGCCATGCTTGCAATAGATGCAGAGGAAAAAGAAATTTCAGTCGGCAAAAACGTTACAATTGTTGCAGTAAAAGAAAATATCTTTATTGTTAAATAAAAGAATTATAAATTTCAATGAGTTATTAATATGGAATATGGGTTTTTAATCTTCTTATTTGCTCTGTTTCTTATTGCCTGGATGGGAGTAAAGATTGTCCCGCAGCAACAGGCATGGATAATTGAACGTTTGGGTAAATATAATAAAACTTTAGAACCGGGACTTACGTTAATAATACCCTTTATTGATAAAGTAGCTTATAAGCACTCTTTAAAAGAGCGAGCCGTTGACGTCCATGAGCAGGCGGCAATAACACAGGATAACGTGACTCTTTTGCTCGACGGGGTAGTTTACTTAAAAATTATTAACCCGGTAGATGCTTCCTACGGAGTTGAAAACCCTTATTATGCGGTGGTACAACTAGCCCAGACTTCCATGCGTTCTGCAATCGGGAAAATACATATGGATAAAACCTTTGAAGAGCGTGAAACATTAAACACTCATATTGTGCATGCAATTAATGAAGCAGCATCTACCTGGGGCATACAGTGTATGCGTTATGAAATTAAAGATATAAAGCCGCCCACTAATGTTGTAAAAGCCATGGAAATGCAAGTGGCGGCCGAAAGACAGAAGCGAGCGGATATTTTAGAATCCGAAGGTAAAAAACAGGCTCAGATAAATATAGCGGAGGCTAATAAACAAGAAGTAGTACTTGCTTCGGAAGCAGCAACTATTGATCAAATCAACCGTGCAAACGGTGAAGGAGAGGCAATTCAAACAATCGCAAATGCAACTGCTCAGGGTATTGAAAAAGTCGCTCAGGCGATTCAGGCAAGCGGCGGTAAAGAAGCGGTAGCTTTGCGGGTTGCCGAGCAATATATAAATGCTTTCGGCTCACTTGCTAAAGAATCAAATGCGGTAATTATTCCCGCTAATACCAATGATGCAAGCGGTATGATCGCACAAGCTTTAACAATATTTAATAATATTAGTAACAAGATTACGGAAAACAAATCCTGACGGGGGATACGGAATGAAAATTTTAACTTTGCTTAACACAAAATTTGAGCTGATTAAAAGCACTTTTAATCAAATTAACTTTAAAGAGCTATCTAACCAAGCTGTAACGATCTTAAAAAATAATTTTCAAGATATTATCAGCAAAAGCAAAAATATAGCCCAAACTAATTTTGATTTAGGGATGTATCATTATCTGCTGGGCAATAGATCAGATGCAATCCTGCGTTTTAATATAGCAAAATTTATTAACCCTAACTATGTTGCTTCAGATTACTACATAGGTCGTTGTTACCTGGAAAGCTTTAAACACCAGAAAGCCAGAATATACTTTGAAAAATATCTAAATTCCAGACATCAGGATTTTATTGAAGAAGCTCAATATTGCATAAACCTGCTTAATAACAAAGCGGCTGAGATAAGCTCCATACCCAAAGGTATAATTAAAGCAACCTTTGATATAATTGCTCAAGCACTGGATAATAACAAAATTATTATCCAACAGCAGGATATCATTCCTCAGCAAAGTTTATTCGCCGGTACTATACAATTATTAATGGCGAAGAATAAACCATTTGGGAATGATATTTTAGATATTGGCTCTGGCACCGGTATAATGGGTAAATTTTGCCGAGTTCAAAAAATTGCCAATATTATAATGGGGGTAGATATCTCCTCATTTATGGCGAGGCGCGCATCTTATCTTATGTTGGATGATATGAAAGTTTATAATAATGTTAAGGTTATTGATTATGAATTATACTTAAAAGATCCTAATACATTAAATTTTAACTTCGATGTTATATTTGCTTCCGATCTTATAACTTATAATTCTAACTTAGACTTTTTCTTTCAAAATATTTACCCTATTGTTAAAGAAGCCGGCTTGCTTGGTATCACCTTTAAAACAACAAGCAATAAAGATGTTGAATTTAAACCATTATTTGAGCAGTTTTATTTTTCTTCGGAGTATGTTAAAACTATTGCTGATAAGTATAGTTGGAAGCTAGTTAAGGAAGAGAATACAACCTTTTCCAATAACGAGCAGGGTAAGGTTATTATCTTTAGTAAATAACTAAAAATTAACTATTTATTTACCTTTGTATTCTAATATAAATTTATTAAATATAAATTAGGATATATAAGTATCATGAGAACACATTTTGGTCTTGCTTTGTTATTAGTATTTAATTTTTTATCTTTTAATGCATATGCTTCCGATGATTTTGAAGAGGACAGCAGCGAAGAAGATATATATATCAATAACTCAAATAATATAGCTGCACGAGACCCTTTTGAAAAATTTAATCGGGCTATATTTAAGTTGAATAAAGGTTTAGATAACGTAGTTTTAAAGCCTGTTTCCCATACTTATAAAATACTTGTTCCTGAGTTCGGAAGGGATAGAGTCCATAATTTTCTTCAAAATTTAACTGAGCCGGTAAATTTTATTAACGGCTTATTACAGTTAAACCCTAAAAAATTTACAACTGCTGTTGCCAGGTTTATAACCAATACTTTTTTAGGGCTGGGCGGGATTCATGATGTGGCAGGAGAAGCAGGTCTGAAATATTTAAAAACAGGCTTTGGTGAAACTTTAAGTACCTAT
The DNA here is from genome assembly GCA_014116815.1 of Holosporaceae bacterium 'Namur'. GTDB lineage: Bacteria > Pseudomonadota > Alphaproteobacteria > Rickettsiales > Midichloriaceae > Jidaibacter. Next base: position 52,637 of record JACGYV010000009.1, on the reverse strand, counting down.
GGGGCTAAAACGGGAGCATACTTGGTGTTACCCCTAGTCGGAAGCTCCAGTATTAAAGATGCTTTCGGTTTTGCAGCCGATACGTTAACCGATCCTTTTAATTATACACTCAACAGAAAAACAGCCTATGCCAGAACCGGTATAGCTGCAATTGATAAGAGGAGCTATTTACTGGATGCTACCGACTACTTAGAACAGTCTTCTATGGATGAATATGTCACTTATAGAAGTTTATATTTTCAAAAAAATCAATAAAAGGTAGACCATGCGTATTATTAAACATTTTATATTCGTAATAATTGTAAGTATTATTTCGACTCATAACCTTATCGCAAATGCATCAAACGATAATAATAATAAAAAAGCTTCCGAATTTGTGGATACTAATGCTAAAAGAGTTATCGGAGTGCTTAGTAACACTGACAAAAATACAAAAAAACTTGAATTAATTGCACTCTTTTTGGAAGTAACCGATTACGAGTGGATGGCAAGATTCGTCCTCGGCAGATATTGGTCTACATTATCGGCAGCTGAACAAAAAGAATACACGGATGCCTATAAGAACTACTTAGTTTCCATATATGTTCCAAAATATGAAGAATACAATAAACAAACTTATAATATTTATGCTTCAACTTCACTGGGCAATGAGCAGTATCAAGTTTCAATGAATATTTCCTCTCCTTCCTCCAAGGAAGCTGTAAAAATAGAATATAGGCTTAAAGATTACGGGAACACTTTTAAAATCAGGGATATCGTGGCTGAAGGAGTTAGCTTACTTGCAACCCAAAGAGCAGATTTTTCAACCTTCCTATCTAATAATAATATAAAAGATTTAGTTGATAATCTTAAGTCAAAATCCAAATAAATAAATTGAAGCTTTGTTATTCTCTTAAGTTGAAGAAATTACATTTTCATGTTAGCTTAATTTAGTATAATTGTAAAATTTCATTATGAGTAATAGTATTAAAACTTTAGATATTAACTATGATAATCAAATTGTAAAGCTGTTCACTTTAGCTACGCTTTTTTGGCTAATAATAGGCTTGGCAGCAGGGGTTTATGTTGCTTTAGAGCTTGCATATCCAAGTCTTAATTTCGGGATTCCCTGGTTGAATTTCGGTAGATTACGGCAAGTTCATACTACAGGTGTTTTATTTGCATTTGTGGGCAATGTTCTTTTCGCAACATCTTTATTCATTGTACAAAGAACTTGTCAAGCTAGGCTTGTCGGCAAGAAGCTTGCCTATGTAATGTTTATCGGGTACCAATTCTTTATAATTATAGCTTTATACGGCTATTGCGTAGGGATTACGCAAAGTCGTGAATACGCGGAGCCTGAGTGGTATGCGGATCTTTTACTTCTATTTGTATGGATAATATACCTTTATGTATATATAGGAACAGTAGTTAAACGCAAAGAACCTCATATCTATGTAGCAAACTGGTTTTTCATGGCCTATATTATCGTAGTTGCAATGCTTCATATAGGGAACAATTTATCTATTCCGTTATCATTATTCGGTTCGGAAAGTGTGTATCTGTTTTCAGGGGTGCAATCCGCTATGATACAGTGGTGGTATGGCCATAGTATGGTAGGGTTTTTACTTACTACCGGTATTATCGGAATGGTTTATTATTTTATTCCTAAAAGAGCAGGACGCCCGATTTATTCCTATCGTCTTTCCATTATGCACTTTTGGGCATTAATATTTTTATATATTTGGGCGGGTGCTCATCATTTACACTTTACGGCGCTCCCTGATTGGGCGCAGACTTTAGGAATGGCTATGTCGATTATCTTATGGCTTCCGTCTTGGGGAGGCATGGTGAACAGTATGATGACTCTATCGGGAGTTTGGTATAAATTAAAAGAGGATCCGGTACTTAGGTTTTTTGTAATAGCATTAGCATTCTACGGTATGAGTACTTTTGAAGGCCCTCTAATGGCAATAAAAACAGTAAACGCTCTTAGCCATTATACCGAATGGACGATCGGACACGTACATTCAGGAACTTTAGGATGGGTTGGTCTAATTAGTTTCGGTGCTTTATATTGTCTTATTCCCGTGCTTTGGAATAGAGAGGAAATGTATTCGGTTAAATTAATGAGCCTCCATCTGTGGCTCGCATGTATCGGAATAATTTTATACATAACTTCTATGTGGGTCGCGGGTATCACTCAAGGTTTGATGTGGAGGAGCTATGATGAAATGGGCTTTTTGAAATATTCATTTATTGAAGTTGTTTCCGTTTTGCATCCTTATTATGTAATTAGAGCACTGGGAGGAATATTCTACTTATTAGGAACCGTGATAATGGTTTATAATGCCTGGATGACTATTACTTCTAAGCAGAGACAAGAAAAGCTTACACCGGCAACAATATAATAAGTTGATAATATGGCAAATTTACACGGCAAAATAGAAAAAAATGTTTTTATACTTTTATCTCTGGCTTTAATTACTACTATGATCGGGGGTATGGTTGAGATTTTACCTCTTTTTAAAAAAGAAATTGCTATCGAAAGAGTAGAAGGTATGCGCCCGCATACTCCATTAGAGCTGGCAGGATTTAATATTTATAAGCGTGAAGGATGTTATAATTGCCATAGCCAACAAATTCGTTATTTACGCGACGAGGTGGAAAGATACGGACATTATTCTTTAGCAGCTGAAAGTATGTATGATTATCCTTTTATTTGGGGGTCTAAGCGTACAGGCCCTGATCTTGCACGGGTGGGCGGAAGATATTCCGATGATTGGCATGTTACCCACCTTATTGATCCAAGGAGCTTAGTTCCGGAATCAATTATGCCTGGCTATCCTTTTTTACACACGACAAAACTTGATTATTCAAAGATAGCTGATGAAATGAAAACTATGAAAATGATTGGGGTTCCTTATACGGATCAAGATATTAAAAATTATGAGAATGATATTAAAATTCAAACGGGTATAGTTACTGAAGATAAGCAAATTACCGACTTCCAAAGCCGTTATAATAAAGCACCGATTCGTAAATTTGATAAAGAAGCTGAAAATATTACGGAACTGGATGCATTAGTTGCTTACCTTCAAGCGATCGGTAACAAAGTTGACCTAAAAACCAATCAAGGAAGAAACTGGTGATGGTAAAATATATAAATTCGGAAATACTTATTTTAATATTAATGTTATTAAGCTTTATTGGAATAGTAGCATGGGTTTTTCGCCCTCACTCAAAGAAAAAATATGAAGAATATAGCCAAATACCATTAAAAGACGAGAAGGGGACTAAACAAGGTGAAAAATAACAAAATCCGAAAAATTGAAATTCAAGATACCGGTCATGAGTGGGACGGTATAAAGGAATATAATAATCCTGACCCGCTATGGTTAAGATACACATTTTATGCTGCATTAATATTTGCTTTAATTTATTGCATGCTATACCCCTCTTCTCCGACACCTAATAATATTGATATACTTAATTGGTCTTCAATTAGTGAGCTTGATGAAAAACTTAAAGAAGTAGAAAAAATCAGAGCTACCTATCAAACTGATTTTGATAAAGCTTCATTTGAGGAAATTTTAAAAAACCCTACCCTGAAGAAATTCGCTTTAGCCGGGGGTAAATCAACTTTCAATAACAACTGTGCAGTTTGCCACGGAAGCGGCGGAAGTGGTAACATCGGATATCCTAATCTAACCGCCGGTGCATGGCTGTGGGGCGGAAAAATAGACGATATATATACCACCCTTAAACATGGAATAAGATCGGAAGATCCTGAAACCAGAGAATCCGTCATGGCGGCATTCGGCCGCGATAAAATACTGGCACCTGAGCAAATAGGGAAACTAGCTGATTATGTGATTTCTCTAAGGACCGGTACGGACACAACTTCAGAAGCTCATAAATTATTTCAGGATAATTGTGCAGCTTGCCACGGAGCACAAGGTCAAGGCGGAAGAGAATTCGGAGCTCCCGCACTTAACGATGCCGTCTGGTTATACGGTAGCGATAAACAAACTATATATGATGTAATTTTTAACGGGAGGGGAGGTGTAATGCCTTACTGGGAAGGAAAGCTATCCGACTCTTCAATTAGGCAGGTTGCAATTTATGTGCACCAACTTGGCGGCGGAGAATAACTATTTCATGCTGGAAACAAAAGCAGAAAGCTCTACAGCCTTCATTAAAGCATATTATTAATTTAGTTTTACGACTTACAACCATTTAATTAAAAAAAGGAATTACATTTATATATAACCCCTTTTTCCTAACACTTAAATTTTATAATTTAAGAGAGTTATATATGAGACAACCCTACTAAATTAAATGTGTTATTTATTTTCTTCGCCTTCCTTAGTATAAGAAGAAGAATGAGCCATTTGTTCTTTACGAGCATTACCACCTTGTTGGCCGATTTCATGATAGAATTCTTTACCATGAGTTTCTTTAGTAGTATTTCCGCCTTTTTGACCCATTGCAGAATAATTATCGTGCATTTTTTGCTTTTCTTCCGCACTTAAATTTTCTGTGTTTTTATTTTTGTTATTTTCATTAGTAGTGGCCATGATAACCTCCGTTATTTGTTATGTTGTTAATTTATGGTATGCCCTTAGTAAACCACAAGTTGCCTTCCTGAGTTACATTAAACTAAATCAATTTTCACTTCAGCTTTTATGCTTATTTTATATATAGTGCTCTCTAACTAATTTGGTTTAATAAATCCATTGTTTTAATATTGTTAATATTGCTGCACTATAGCACGATATTTATTTTATATTTATAAAATATCTAATTTATTTAATAATACATCCTAACATATAACTTTAATACCTCAGCAATATTATGTATTGTCAAACTATATGATAAATAACAAATAGGTTAAATTCCGGTTATGGATAAAGTCTTATATAAAAAAGATGTAGTTACGTGGTTGAAAAGGTTTAATAGAGATTTACCTCTTTGCAAATTAGAAGAAATAGCTAATATATTTTTTCAAGAAATATCTGTAGCATTAATATGCGGTGATAGAATTGAATTAAGAGGATTCGGTTCTATGTTGGTAAAGAAAAGAGCAGCTAAAGTCGGAAGGAACCCTAGAACTAATCAGCAATTAGAGGTTGGGAATAAAGGCTCATTACAATTTAGACCCAGCAAGGAACTTCTAAAAAAACTTAATACCATAAAAAAACCCGCTTAATTATTGTTTAGAGCCTCAATTTACCATATTCTAAAGCTAGTTATTGATAAATAAAACATAGTATATTAATAGCAGTATAGATAAATCAGGGAGCAAAAACTTAGCTCTTTCAAGAGTTAAAGTAAAATTTAATTAACAGTGTTTGACCATACCATCAAGGAATTGCCATAATAACTTAGCTCCTTCTAATGCTCCTTTTTTAGCTTCTTCCTGTTCTTCAGGGGATAATTTTTCAATCAAACTTGCACATTCTTCCGAATGCCATTCATCAGCTGTGATATGAACATTAAAAAATTTCAAGGCTTGTTCACTTGTTATACCATAAAATTTCTCTAAACCTTCAATTTTTGATTTAGCAACTTCCGGTACTTGTCTTTCATAAGAATATAAAGCCCCGAGCCCTTTAGCATAAGATTCTCCGGCTAATTTAAAGAATCCGTCAACTAAATTCCTCGTCTCTTGTTTTAACTCGGCATTTTCCACATCGCTACGCTTAACGCCTAAACCTTCCGCAAACCTAAGCCACAACTCCGGATGATTTTCATCCCCCTTTTCCTCTTCAATTAAATTACCGAGCAACACTTGCCTGGAAGTTATATCATCACACTCGGAATGAATTTTACTTATATAGCGCGGGAAGTTTTTAACTTGGTTATAATACTGCTTTGCATATTCCCCCAAGACTTCTACAGAAAGCTTACCTTCACTCCATGCCTGATAAAAGGGATGTTTTAAAAGATGCATTTTATCCAGTTCTTGATTTAGTAAGTTAATCATATTAATACCGTATCTCAATAAATTTGAACTTATACTATAACTTCAAACAAAAATTATCAACTTAACCATGGAGCTTAGTTAATAAAAATTTTACGGAAGTTGTTTTGGCGCTTATATAGTGGTATATATAAACAAACATTTTATTTAAACTTAAATTTAATATTATTATGCGATGCGCTTATTACTGCTGCGGAGAATCATACGATTTACATAAAATTTCCGAGTTCTTTACCAACCAAGGATATATAACAAAATTACATGAACCTGAAGTGCTGTATGTAAAATTAGTTTTTCCGGATAATATGACTCATGATATTTTTATCTTCAGTTATGGCTGTATAACTTTATGGGGCTTGGATTTTTCCCGTGAACGTCAAGTTATAACCAGTATTTCTCCGTTTTTAACAGAGCCCTCAAGCTCTCTTATCGTTGATTCCTGCAAATACCAAGTTTCCGATGAAGAAACCTTTATTGACGAAGAATCCGACTTAATTAGCTTAGAAACTGATGACCCTTATATAAAACTTTCCCTTTCCTATGGTTTATCCCAGGCTTCAAAGCTTGTACAGTTTGAAAACTCCTTGGATAGAACCATTGATTCTACCAAACATATACCGAATGAAATCATAAAAACCGGTAAAATATCTTTATCCAGAAAAACCTTATCAATAAAAATAGGCCAGCTTTTTGCCGAGCGTAATTCTATAAATTTACACAGCACAATTCTTGATACCCCCGAGTTTTTTTGGAGAAGACCGAAATATCAACCTTATTATGATATGGCGGTTGAATTTATGGATATTCATACTCGAATTGAAATACTTAATAAAAGGCTTAATGTAGTCCATGAGCTATATGAAATTTTATCCAACGAGCTTAAATATATACACACATCGCGCCTTGAACTAATAATTATATACTTAATTCTAATTGAGGTATTGATTGCAGTATTCAGGGACTTACTCGGTTGGTTAAATTAATTAGTGGTTAATAAGGTTAACTAAGTAAAAATAAACTTTATTGCTTTTAAATCATATGCTACAACTTGGTAAAACCGGTAATTGCATATCAGATTCTAATGGAAGCAAAGCAAACTAAAATTGAAAAACGAAATATTTCAATAAATTTCGGCCCTCAGCACCCTGCTGCCCATGGAGTATTAAGATTAATACTTGAAATGGACGGTGAAGTAGTTGAACGTGCAGATCCTCATATCGGGCTACTTCATAGAGGAACGGAAAAATTAATCGAGTATAAAAATTATTTACAGGCTTTACCTTATTTCGACAGGTTGGATTATGTTTCGCCGATGGCGCAGGAACATTGCTTTGCATTAGCGGTCGAAAAATTACTGGGATGTGAAATACCGATTCGAGCTAAATACATAAGGGTTGCATTTTGCGAAATCACCAGAATTTTAAATCATTTACTTAATATCCCGGCTCTTGCCCTTGATGTAGGAGCTATGACTCCGCTTCTTTGGATGTTTGAAGAACGTGAAAAAATGATGGAATTTTATGAACGTGCCAGCGGTGCAAGGTTTCATGCGGCATATATTAGACCGGGCGGTGTGGCGAAAGATATAGATGATAAACTGGTTGAAGATATTTTAGCATTCCTTGAAACCTTTCCTAAAGCTTTAGATGATATGGAAGGGCTGCTTACCGAAAACCGTATATTTAAACAAAGGTTGGTTGATATCGGGGTAGTAAGTGTGAAAGAAGCCCTGGACTTAGGCTTCTCCGGTCCTATGCTTAGAGCATCCGGGGTTCCGTGGGATTTAAGAAAAGCACAGCCATATGAAATTTATGGAGAACTTGAGTTCGATATACCGGTCGGCAAACATGGTGATTGTTATGATAGATACCTGGTCAGAATGGAAGAAATCAGGCAATCGATCAGGATTATAAAACAGTGTTTAACTAACCTGCCGAAGGGAGCCGTGCAAACTCTTGACCGCAAAATAGCTCCGCCTTCGCGGGCTGAAATGAAGGATTCGATGGAAGCTTTAATTCACCATTTTAAACTTTATACTGAAGGCTATCATGTTCCTGAAGGTGAAACCTATACTGCGGTTGAAGCACCTAAAGGAGAATTCGGTGTTTATCTGGTAGCTGACGGGACTAATAAACCCTACAGATGCCATATTAAAGCACCCGGCTTTGCTCACCTCCAAGCTTTAGATTATGTTAGTCAGGGTCATATGCTTGCAGATATGGTTGCAATTTTAGGTAGTATGGATATTGTATTCGGTGAAATTGATAGGTAACTAAATGTCTTCGATGTTTAAAGAAATAGAATTTGAGCAGCCAAACTTTTTTGAATTTACCAAAGAGAATTTAAAGCTTGCTAATAAGATAGCCGATAAATATCCTAAAAACCAACAAAGAAGTGCTATTATGCCTCTTCTTTATTTAGTGCAAAAACAGCACAATAATTGGATTCCTAAAGTTGCAATGGATTATATTGCAAGCCTTCTTGATATTCCGGCTATGCAGGTATATGAGGTTGCAAGTTTCTACACTATGTATAATAAACAGCCGGTCGGTAAACATTTGGTGCAGATATGTAAAACCACTCCTTGCTGGCTTAGAGGCTCGGATGAAATTACCGAGGCTTGTAAAACAAAGCTTGGGATCGATATCGGAGAAACTACTAAAGACGGCAAATTTACTCTTGTAGAAGTCGAATGCTTAGGAGCATGCGTGAACGCACCTATGGTGCAGATTAACGATGATTACTATGAAGATCTTACTCCTGAGCTTATGACCAAAGTTCTTAATGAACTTGAAAGAGGAAATAAACCGAGTATAGGTTCGCAAACCGGAAGGCAGTGCTCCTCTCCTAAGGAATAAGCTTATCTTTTGTTATGATATTTTATAGCAGTGCTCATCCAGGCTTAGGTAAACCTTGAACTTTCTAGTCATGAAGCAATACCACTTTATTTCCGTATAGTCTTTCAGCTTTGCCTGCAAGTTCCATTTCAACTATAATTCTGTTTAACAGAGGCAGCGGGATTTTTATCTGTTTGACTAATTCTTCGATTAAACACGGGGTATATGATAACTTTCCTTGTACTGCTTTACGCCACATTTCCAATTCCTTTTCACTTACTTCTTTAGAAGTATGAGAGGGAGTAATAAAGTTACTTGAACTATCAAATAATGAGGTTTGAAGCATAGGTTTCCTCATTTCGAGCACTTCTATTACATCATTATAGTTCTCAAGCAAATATGCACCTTGCTTAATCAAGTTATTAGTTCCCCGGCATCTCATATCAAGCGGAGAGCCGGGTACGGCGAACACCTCCCTGCCCTGCTCTATTGCAAACCTTGAGGTTATGAGCGTACCGGATTTTAAAGCAGCTTCGACTACGATCACAGCTAAAGAAAGCCCTGAAATTATTCTGTTGCGTTGAGGAAAATGTTTTGCAATCGGAGAAGTACCGAAAGCAAATTCGGTGATTACAAGCCCTCTTTCATACAAAAGATTAAATAACTTAGCATTTTCCCCGGGATAAATATTATTTATACCGCCCGCTATTACCCCGATGGTACCGGAACCTAAACTCCCCTGATGAGCATAATAATCTATGCCTTTAGCTAAACCGGATACAATTATGTATCCGTTATCACCTAACTCTCTTGCTATATTCTTTGCAAAACTGCAGCCGTTTGAAGAAGCATTCCTTGAACCTACGATTGCAACCTGTTTCTCTCTTTTCAACAGAGCAATATTTCCTTTTACTGTAATCACCGGGGGTGCATCATAAATCTGTTTTAACAAGCTAGGATATATCTCATCATATGCGGTAATAATTTTAGCTCCGAAGTTTTCCGCAAGCGCAATTTCTTCTTTTATTACGGATTTTGACGGGATAATGATTTCTTTTTTTCCGCCCCCTTTCTTGGCCAACTTAGGGATTTCTTCCAATGCAATGCTTGGGTTACCGTAAATCTTTATTAAGTCCCAAAAAGTTCTGGAACCGACATTGGTACTTCTAATCAGGCGAATCCAGTCTAACCTGAATTGCAAATCCGAGAGTTGTGCTTGTGTTATCATAAGTTTCTTTAGCAATTGAAGTTACAGCCAAACCTGTTATTATCGCATAATAACTATAAATCGGTTATTTAATGCAAGACATTTTTTTCAGCGACGAAGAATTAATTCCTAAAGAATACCTGGCATTGGCTAGGAAATATCGCCCGAAGACTTTTGATGATATGATCGGACAACCGGTGTTAGTGCAAACACTGACTAATGCCATCAGTTCTAAAAGAATACCGCATGCAATCATCTTAACTGGGATCAGAGGGGTAGGTAAAACTACTTCGGCCAGAATAATCGCACGTGCGCTTAATTGCATCGGGAAAGACGGTAGAGGAAGCGAAACTTCTCAACCTTGCGGGGTATGTGACAGTTGTGTAGCGATTTCAGGCGATAGGCATCAAGACGTAATTGAAATTGATGCAGCCAGTAATACGGGAGTAAATGATATTCGTGAGATCATTGAAAATGCAAAGTATAGACCTCTTTCGGCCAGATATAAAATTTATATTATTGATGAAGTGCACATGCTTTCAAACAGTGCATTTAATGCCTTGCTCAAAACTTTAGAAGAACCTCCTGCTCATGTAAAATTTGTTTTCGCAACTACGGAAATCCGTAAAATCCCCATTACTATTTTATCAAGATGCCAACGTTTCGATTTAAAAAGAATTGATATTGCAGAACTCACCCAACATTACGAAAATATCTTAGCTAAAGAGGGTTTTAAGGGTGATAAAGCTGCTCTTTCTTTAATTGCTAATGCTGCCCAAGGTTCAGTAAGAGACGGGCTATCAATGCTTGATCAAGCGCTTTCTTTAAGCGGCGGAGCGGTTGATGAGCAAAGTGTGCGAAGAATGCTGGGGCTTGCGGACTTAAATCTAGTTTTTAAGTTATTTGATAATCTGATCAGCGGCAATACTTTAGAGATAATTAATAATTTAAAAGAATTATATGATATTGGTGCTGACCCAAGCTTAGTTATTCAAGATTTACTGGAAATAACCCATGGTGTTACAAAGGCAAAAGTTGCTGACCTTAAAAATATATTTAATTTCCCGGAATTTGAATGGAACAAATATTCTTACTATGCAGATAAGCTCTCAATACCTTTTCTATCAAGGTGTTGGCAAACACTTCTAAAAGGTTTGGAAGAAATGAAAAGCTCGCTTTTTCCCTTTTCTAATTTGGAAATGATATTGATTAGAATTGCATATATGAGACAGCTGCCTACCCCGGAAGAATTAATAAGAAGCGGGACTACTATAACAACTATGGAAGATACTGATAATCCTAATGAAGTAGCGCAAAAAACCGCCGTTACAAGCTTTGAGGATATGACCAGGTTATGTTTAGAACGAAAGGAGATGTTAATCTATCATCACCTTATTAGTGATTTAAGAATAGCGGAATTTTCTCCGCCCAACATTAAAGTTAAATTATTGGAACATGCCCCGAAAAGCTTCCCGCTTACTTTACAAAATTTTTTAAATGAACACACCGGGCAAAAATGGTCAGTCAATATTACTGATGGAGAATGCTCTAATCCTACTATTAATGAAATCGGGCAAGAAAAGGAAAGGAATTTAAAAGAAAAAATTGTAAATAGTGATTTAGTACAAGACATATTAAACACCTTTACAGAAACGGAAATTCTTGATATCAAAACAACAAAAAGCTTTTAAGGATAAGTACTATGAATATTCAGCAGATGATGACACAAGCTAAAACCCTTCAGAAAAAAATGCAGGACATGCAGGCAAAGCTTGATACCCAGGAAGTTACAGGTGCTGCCGGCGGCGGCATGGTGCAAGTGACCACTACCTGTAAAGGCGAAGTTAAAAAAATTAATATTGATAAAAGCTTATTGGTTCCTGAGGAAGGGGAAGTATTGGAAGATTTAATTATTGCCGCTTTTAATAATGCTAAACAAAATGCGGATACTAAAGCAAGCGACGAAATGAAAAGTTTAGGAATCTCTCCCGACCTAATGAAGTTTTCTCTCTAAAAAGTATTCATAAATCGTGTTTTTAAAAAAACTTAAGAAAAGTAAAATTATAGCAATATTGGCTAATTATATAATCAGGCTATATATCAGTATAATTTTCTCTACTTGTAGATTTATCAGAAAAGAAGATCCTGAAACTAAAAACATACTAAAAAACCATCAGTTTATCTTTTCAATTTGGCATAGTAGGATCCTTATTTTCCCTAAGCTCAATTTACCTAAAGTGACGGCAGTGGTTTCCGCACATGGGGACGGGGAATTTATAGCTAATTTACTTAAGTCTTACGGACACAAAACTACGCGAGGTTCTTCCAGAAGAGAGGGAGTTAGCGCGATGAGAGGGTTACTAAAAACTTTAAAAGGAGAGAAGCGGGGTATTTGTATCACTCCGGACGGTCCAAAAGGCCCTCGTCATAAAATTAACGGTAGCATTACCGCACTTGCTGCGAAACTAAAATTACCTGTGATTCCCCTATGTTTTTCCGCTTCTTCGGCAATAGTACTTAATACTTGGGATAGATTTATAATTCCATTACCTTTCTCTAAAATTTATGTTGAATTCGGAAAGCCTATTTACTTTGAAACCGAAGCAGATAACAATGATGAAATATTAGCTGAAAAAATGTTTCACCAGATGATTACTTTAGATAAAAAAACTTCTCTTAAGGTTGATTACTAATATGCTGCTGTATATTTACAAAGCTCTATCCGTAATACTTGCTCCATTATTATGGTGTATTATACAATATCGCATTTTTAAAAAGAAGGAAGATCCAAAACGTTATAAAGAAAAATTCGGGAAAGCAAGTTTAAAAAAAGATAACAAAGTTATATGGTTTCATGCTGCAAGTGTAGGCGAGATGAAAGCATTAACCCCTATATTGGAAAAGTTTTCCGAATTAGATTATCAGTTGCTGATTACTTCAGGCACTTTAACTTCGGCAAAAATATTCGAAACGATAAAAATTAAGAATATTATTCATCAATTTGCACCTCTCGATTCCCCTTTATTCATAAAAAGATTCTTAAACTATTGGCAACCGCAGCTTGGCATTTTCGTTGAATCAGAAATATGGCCGAATTTAATTATAGAGTCTTCCAAGCGCTTTAAACTTGCCCTTATAAATGCAAATATGTCTGATAAATCATTTCAAATATGGAGCAAAATCCCAAATACCTCCAAGCTTATATTCAGTAAGTTTTCCTATATTGCTGCTTGTTCCCTAAGCTCACATAATAAACTAAAATTATTTTCTAATAATGTAGCAAGTGAGATAACTAATTTAAAATATTATGCATCACCACTTGCATATGATGAAGCCTTATTAAAGCATTTACAAAATATTTACTTTGCTAAAAAGATTTTGTTATGCACAAGCACCCATGAAAATGAGGAAGAATTAATATTAAATGTTTATGATAAAATAAAGAAGGAGATACCTGATATTTGTTTAATTATTATTCCCAGGCATCCTAACCGCGGTGAGGAAGTTTATAAGCTTGCATGCAAAATATCAAAAGATGTCACTTTAAAAACTCTTAAGCCGAACATAACTCAATCTCCCGATATCTACATTATAGATACTCTAGGAGAACTCGGAGTTTTCTATCGCTTAGCAAAACTAGTATTTGTCGGAGCATCGCTGGTTAAATTGGGCGGACATAATATTATCGAACCGGCGCACTTAAATTGTTGTATTCTCACGGGTAACCATTACCCTAATTTTTCGGATGTTATGCAGGAATTTAAAAACGCCAAGGCAGTTATTGAAGTTCAAGATAACCAAGAGCTGGCTTTAAGAATAATATCCCTATTTAAAAATGAAAGCGAAATAGAACGTTATGCGGATAATGCTTATAAGTTAGTAAATAAGGAGCGAGGGCTAATAGATAGAATATATAATAACCTTACATATCTGCTTGAAAGATGAAAAACTTAAATAGACCGATATTTTGGCAGCAATTTAATTGGCTTACCTTGTGTTTACTGCCGTTATCTTTTATTTACCGCTTTATTGTTTATGTGAAATATATAATTTCTAAGCCAAACAAAATAAACATACCGGTTATCTGTGTAGGTAATATTGTAGTAGGAGGTGCAGGTAAAACTCCGACCGTCATTGCCGTAGCTGAATTTTTACAAAGTACAGGCAAAAAGGTTGCTATCATTTCAAGAGGATACAAAGGCTCTTTAAGCACAAATAAGGAAGCAACATTAGTTCAGGATCATTCCGCATATGAAGCCGGAGATGAAGCTTTGGTTTTATCAAAAACTGCCTCCGTTTATATTAATAGAGACCGATTCCTTGCTGCATTGAGAGCGCAAAGAGATGGAGCGGAAGTAATTATTATGGATGATGGGCTACAAAATTATACTTTGGAAAAAAATTTTTCTATTGTAGTAATTGATAGCAATTACGGCTTAGGTAATCATCAATTATTACCTGCCGGGCCTTTAAGAGAAAGTTCAGGCTTAGCTTTTAAAAAAGCCGATTGCATAGTTTATACAGGGGACGGCAAAACAAATATAATAAATTCCAAGCTCCCGACTTTCATTGCTAAAACCATAATTAAAAATGCGGAACGATTACAAGATAAAGTTTTCATAGCTTTATGCGGGATTGCTTCACCTGAAAAGTTTCTTACTACTCTTAAATCTCTAAATATTACTATCGCTGAAAAGTTTATTTTCGGCGATCATCATAATTATAGTAGAGAAGAAATTGAGGTCATAGTCGGCTTAGCTAAAAAGCTCAATTTAAAGATAATTACTACTTCTAAAGATATAGTTAAAATTCCGCTTCCCCATCATCCTTATATTGAAGTGGTAGAAATTAAATATATATTTCCAAATGAATTTTATAGTCTGATTTCTAAGGTAACTAACAAAACTGGCTAGCTGCAATATTCGGAAATCAGCGTTTCTATAGTTTGAGCGACTTCAGTAATAATGTTTTTCTGTTTACCCTCAACCATAACTCTTACTAATTTCTCAGTTCCTGATTTTCTGATAAAGATCCTTTCGGCATTATAAGATTTATTTATCTTCTCAAGTTCTTCCTGCAATTTCGGATTTTCTAAAGGATTATTTTTAGTAAATTTTATATTGCGAACTACTTGCGGGTAAAGCTCAAAACAATGGCTTAGCTCACTTATTTTTTTACCGCTTTCAACTAATAAAGAAAGTACCTGTAAAGCTGCTACTATCCCATCCCCCGTAGTTGAGTAGTTGCTTAATATAACATGCCCTGATTGTTCTCCCCCCAAGTTGCAATTATTTTTACGCATAGCATCAAATACATAACGATCTCCTACCTTAGTGCGGATAGTGTTGATATTATAGCTCTTCAAATATTCATCCAACGCCCCGTTGGACATCTGGGTGACTACCACCATATCGTTATTAAGTCTTTTTCGATTTTGTAAATGAAGAGCTATTAAGCCGATAACATGGTCTCCGGAAATTATATTGCCTTTATCATCAACAATAACTACCCTATCGGCATCCCCGTCAAGCGCAATTCCTATATCCGCTCTTGTTTCAACTACTTTCTTTGATAAAGTTTCAGGGTGCGTAGAACCGCAAGCCTCATTAATATTAAACCCGTTAGGCTCAGTCCCGATTGATATCACCTCAGCACCCAGTTCCCATAATATGGTAGGAGCTAAGTGATATGCACTGCCGTTAGCGCCATCAACCACTATTCTTAAGCCGGTAAGATTATTTTCTTTATTAAAAGAATTTTTAACATGTTCAATATATCTTCCCGGTGCATCATCAAGGCGCTTTGCTCTTCCCAAATCTATAGGAGGGACAAGATATCGGTTAATATTCGCACTTAAAATCATTTCCTGAATTTTATCTTCGCATTCATCGGAAAGTTTAAATCCTTTACTGTCAAATAGCTTTAAACCGTTATCAAAATAAGGGTTATGCGAAGCCGAAATCATTACACCTAAATCAGCCCTTAGTGATCTAATTAGCATTGAAACCGCAGGCGTCGGCATAGGACCGACCAGAATTACATCCACACCGACGCTTATGAACCCTGAAGTGAGTGCCGGCTCAATTAAATACCCCGAAAGCCTGGTATCTTTCGCAATTACTACACGATTGCGATGTCCCGGTTTTTTATAATATGTGCCCGCTGCCATACCGAATTTCATCGCAATTTCAGCAGTCATGGGGTATTGATTTGCTGTTCCTCTTATACCGTCGGTTCCGAATAATCTTTGCATTCTAAATAAATTTCCCTAGTTTTTAACGTTTTAACTTTTAAGCATAATATATAAGCTACTTACTTAAATTATAATAAATAATTATATTATATGTTTGTCAGCTAATATGAATTTCACTTAAATCGGGCTTCCTTCTCAATATTATGAGCGATAGCCTGTTCCCATTTTTCACCGTTATTTATAAGCTTATCTTTATTATATAAAAGCTCTTCATGAGTCTCGGTAGAAAACTCAAAGTTCGGCCCTTCAACAATTGCATCGACCGGGCAAGCCTCTTGGCATAAGCCGCAATAAATACATTTAGTCATATCAATATCATAACGGGTAGTACGTCTGCTATGATCTTCTCTTTCTTCAGCTTCTATGGTAATTGCAAGTGCCGGGCAAATCGCCTCACAAAGCTTACAGGCAATGCAACGCTCTTCCCCGTTCGGATATCTTCTTAAAGCATGCTCTCCCCTAAATCTGGAACTTAAGTATCCTTTCTCATAAGGATAACTTAAGGTTACCTTTTTTTTAAACATATAAGTAAGAGTTATGTAAAGGCCTTTAAATATCTCGGTTAGAAAAAATGATTTAAAGAAAAACTTAACAGCTTCCATGCAAAATGCGTTATAAAAATTTAAAATATATTTTTGTAGGTTATATTAAATATGCGAAAAATCAAGTCTGAAACAAGGTTTAAGCCTCACCGATAATCTTTATTTCCTCTTCTAATTTAATACCGCAAATAGTTAGTACTCTTGACTGTACTTCTTTAATTAAGCTTTCCAAATCATGTGCAGTAGCATCGCCCATATTTATAAAAAAGTTACAATGCATTTCGGATACTTGAGCGCCACCAATACGCAGCCCTCTACAACCTGCTTTATCTACCAATTGCCAGGCTTTATCACCTAGCATAGGGTTTTTAAATGTTGAACCGCTGGTTTTAGTTTTTATAGGTTGGGTTGATGATCTTTGGCTTTGAATCTTCTCAATCTTTTCAGCGATCTTTTCTATTTCACCCGGCTTTCCCTGAAATTTAGCTTCTGTAAAAATCCAATCATTGCTTAAATTTTTGCCACGATAATAATAACCTATTTCTTCAGCTTTAAAGATTTTTACCTCGCCGGATTTTAGGTTAACTGCGGTCGCCTCAATCAATACCGAGGCAGTATCATTACCGTAAGCACCCGCATTCATAGCAAGCGCTCCTCCGACTGTCCCCGGAATACCGGAAAAGAATTCCAATCCGGTGATTGCCGCTTCTCTGGTGTATAAAGCGAGATTTAAATCCAGAACCGCTGCACCCGCCGTAATTATATAGTCAGTATTATGTTCTATATAGTTAAAGCCTCTGCCGAGCCTAATTACTACTCCTCCGATTCCTCCGTCCCTCACCAATAGATTAGAGCCGACTCCTATTATATTGATTGCTAAACCAAGAGGTTTGTTTTTTAAAAACAGCTCTAAATCTTGTAGATCCTCCGGAATAAATAAAACTTCAGCTTTGCCTCCTACCCCGAACCAGCACATTTTAGCTAATTCCGCCTGCTCTCTATATTTTCCTTTAACAATTGGTAATTCTGAGATAATGGTCATTTGTTTTATTCGGTATCAAATTGCGGTTCCAAACCTTGACCGGACATTTTAGCTTCAAGGCTCCTTAGTATAAATTCATCAAGCTCACCGTCCAGTACCGCGGAAGGTTCAGGGGAAGAATAGCCGGTTCTTAGGTCTTTAACCATTTGATATGGTTGCAGTACATATGAACGAATTTGGTGCCCCCAACCGATATCGGTTTTTGCTGCATTCATCTGGTTGATCTTCTCTTCTTTCTTCTTAAGTTCACGCTCATAAAGCCTGGATTTCAACATTGACATACATTCATCACGGTTTCTATGCTGCGATCTGTTCGTTTGTGATGAAACAACGATTCCACTCGGTATATGAGTAATTCTTACCGCACTATCCGTGGTATTTACGTGTTGCCCGCCGGCGCCTGAAGAACGAAAAGTATCTATCCTTAAATCCGATTCATTTATGCTGATTTCAATAGAATCATCAATCACCGGGAAGACCCATGCACTTGCAAAACTGGTGTGCCTTTTGCCGGCTGCATTAAACGGAGAGATTCTAACGAGTCTATGTACTCCGCTCTCTGTCTTTAGCCAACCGTAAACATTTTCTCCCGTAATTTTCATGGTAACGGTTTTTATTCCGGCTTCTTCCCCGGCAAGATAATCTACAATTTCAATTTTAAACTTATGCTTCTCAGCCCATCTCGTATACATTCTATAAAGTATCGAAGCCCAATCATGGCTTTCCGTTCCTCCGGCACCCGAATGAATTTCTAAAAATGCATCATTATGATCCGCTTCTCCTGAAAATAAGCATTCAATTTCTTTTTGCTTTGCTGACTTTTCTAATACTAGAAGCTCTTTTTTTACTTCATTAATAGTACTTTGGTCATCATCTAATTCACTAAGTGTAAAAAGCTCTATAAGGTTAGCCGTTTCTTTTTCGATATGTTTAACTGTAGCTATTGAGTTTTCCAAGTAGCTTTTTTCTCGAAGTAACTTTTGCGCTTTAGCAGTATTATTCCATAACTCGGGATCTTCACATTCTTTAGTTAAATTAATGAGGCGAGCTTCAGCATTGTCCCAGTCAAAGATACCTCCTAAGAAGCGAGATAGACTTCTCAATATTGCTTTTTACAATTGCAAGCTCGAACTCCATAAATTCCTAAATAGAAAATCATTAAATATTAGTTGAACTTTACCACCATAAAGAGCAATAGACAAGTTGAATAAGGAATCTATTGTCTTAAAGCTTAGTTTCAATTAAAATGTGAAAACATTATATGAACTAATTATCAAAATATCCCGATGGCTAAGCTCTATATTAAAACCTACGGTTGCCAGATGAATGTTTATGACTCGGTAAAAATGGGGGATTTATTGAAACCCCATGGCTTCGAGCTGAGTGAAGAACCGGAAAATGCCGACTTAGTTATTCTTAACACTTGCCATATTAGAGAAAAAGCAACTGATAAAGTTTATTCAGAGCTTGGAAGGATAAGAAAAGGCAAGGAAGAAAAGGCTGCAAAAGGTGAAAATATGATGATTGCGGTTGCCGGCTGCGTAGCTCAGGCCGAAGGTGAGGAAATTTTCAGACGTGCGCCGTATGTTGATATAGTAGTAGGCCCTCAATCATATCAAAACCTGCCTGAACTAATTGAAAAAGCTAAAAGAAAAACCGGTTGGGCAATAGACTTGGAGTTTCCGCTTAACTCTAAATTCGATTCTTTACCGGAAGAATCAGGAGAGCGAGGAGTAACCGCATTTTTAACCGTACAGGAAGGCTGTGATAAATTTTGTAGTTTCTGCTGCGTGCCGTTTACCAGAGGTGCCGAGTACTCCAGACCGATACCGGAAATTTATAGGGAAGCATTAAGACTTGTTTCTTTAGGTGTTAAAGAAATCACCCTCCTCGGCCAAAACGTAAGTGCATATCATGCTGAAATGGGAGACGGAGAAACTTGGGGGTTAGGTAAACTTATAAAAAGGTTAGCTGAAATAGATAAATTGGAAAGAATCAGATACACTACCTCCCATCCTAATGACATGTTGGATGAAGACTTAATGGAGGTGCATGCCAATCATCCTAAAGTAATGCCGTTTTTACATCTTCCCGTGCAATCAGGCTCGGATAGAATCTTAAAAGTTATGAATAGAAAACATGATAGAAAATATTATTTTGAAGTTATTAATAAATATAGAGAAATATGTCCGGATATAGCTTTTTCTTCCGATTTTATCGTCGGCTACCCCGGCGAAACCGACCGGGATTTTGAAGATACTTTAGATTTAATAAGACAAGTAAATTTTGCGCTCTCTTACTCGTTCAAATATAGTCCTCGCCCGGGAACAGCCGCCGCAATGCTTGATAATCAAATTCCGGAAGAAGTTAAAACTGAACGACTTAATATACTGCAACAATTATTAAACCAACAACATCTTGAATATAACAAAAGTAAAGTAAATTCAATAATACCTGTGTTGATTGACGGTAAGAGTAGGCAGCAAAATAGGTATCACGGGAAAACACCTTACTTGCAAACGGTTCTGGTTGAGTATAATGATGATAGTATCATCGGAACGACCGTAAATGTTAAAATAGAAAAAGCTACTCAAAATAGCCTCTATGGCTTAATTGTATAATAATTAGCTACTTACGTATTTATTTAAAATATTTAGAGCTTGCATGTTGCATTGCACAAAAAATATGCTATGATAAATTTATAAAATAAATACTAATAATGGGTATATCATGGTAGCTAACAACTTTAAAAACTCTTTTACAAATTTTATGGGTAATTTCCAACCGATGGATTTAAATATATTCAAAGGAACAGTAAGCAAAAATGTGGAAGCTTTAACCGCCGCTAATCAAGTATGGATGGAAGGAATACAAGCTGCATCCAGAAGAAATGCGGAAATAGCTCAAAATTCTGCACAAAAAAGCTTTGAATGCTTAAAAGACTGCTCTGTAAACCCGAATATGCAGGAAATGCAACAAGCTCATTCAAATTGCATGAATGATGTTATACATAACTTTACAAGCAATGTACGTGAAATGATGGAGATGTCTTCAAAAGCCTCTCTTGAAGTTTTTGATATTTTAAATAAAAGAGCATCTGATGCAGTAAACGAAATGTGTTTAGTTTGCCAACCGCAAAAGGCCGGAAAATAAGTTTATAATCTTTAAAGGTTATTACTAAATATTTAAAACTCCTAAGGCATTGTTTCTTAGGAGTTTTTTTATAAATCAACCCCTAATTACAAAACGCCGTACATACTCTAAAAGATTGAATTTGTCCGCCACAATTAGTATGACAGTAATCTCTATTTTGTTCGCATCTCATTTTACAGTCGTAATCCGAACACGATCTAGGAGATATTGGAAAATCGTTAAAGTTATCCGAGTTTTTACTATTTTGTTTAATAATAGTTTCAGTATAGCGCTTAATATCTTCTACCGTCTGGCAGTTTGCTTTATCCTGCTCGCATCTGAAATAACAATTATTAAGCTCGGTTAAACATTGATTTACGCAAAACCTTCCGGCCTCGGTTTGCGGAGGTATATAATTTTTCCTTGTCTCATACATAGGTCCACATGCTGAAAGAGCTAAGAGTACTATAATACAAAATATTTTTTTCATATCCGAAAAAACTAATTATTAATTTTAAACAATTTTACAGTAAGCCGTAGTCTAACACAATATAGAAGTTTTTTTAAAATTTAAATAATTTAAAGATATTAATTGTTTATTATAAATATTAGTTATATTACAATAATATTAAGGAGATATATTTTAATTATTTTAAATAAATAATTAAATAAAACTAAAAAAAGGGGGATGTATGGTAGAAGGAAAAGTTGCGCTTATAACAGGGGCAACAAGCGGGATAGGGTTAGGCATTGCACGCAAACTTGCTGAAATGGGCTCTAATATTATGCTAAACGGCTTAGGTAAGGCAGAAGATGTTGAAAAGCTAAGAACCGGCTTATCAAAAGAATTTAATATTAGGGTTTCTTATTCCCCCGCTGATATGAGTACACCGGAACAAATTAAAGAGATGATCAAACAAACCGAAGCAGAATTAGGCGGCTTGGATATACTGGTAAATAATGCCGGCATTCAATTTGTTTCCCCTGTGGAAGAATTTCCTGATGATAAATGGGATGCTATTTTAGCCATAAATTTATCAAGTGCTTTTCATGCGATTAAGGCTGCTTTACCCGGTATGAAAAAAAGAAATTTCGGAAGAATTATAAATATAGCTTCCACCCATGGCCTGGTTGCTTCAGCGAATAAGGGAGCATATGTTGCAGCCAAGCACGGCATAGTAGGGCTAACTAAAGTAGTTGCTCTTGAAAATGCTACTCTGAATGTTACTTGCAATGCAATTTGTCCGGGATGGGTACATACCCCGCTCGTTCAAAAACAAATAGAAGATAGAGCTAAAAATGAAGGTATTACAATTGATGAAGCAACTCGAAACTTGCTTAGTGAGAAACAACCTTCGCTAAGGTTCACCACAATTGAAGATATAGGAAATACAGTTCTATTTTTATGTAGTGAAACAGGAAGATCGATCACCGGAACGGCGCTCCCGGTTGATGGCGGCTGGACAGCACGCTGAAACAAGATAAAATAAAGGAAAAAGATATGGGAAAGAAAGAAAAAGTAGTTCATATGGCTCTACAAGGCGGCGGTGCACACGGAGCCTTTGCCTGGGGGGTATTGGATAAAATACTTGAAGATGGGCGCTTATCGGTTGACGGCATGTGTGCAACAAGTGCAGGTTCTATGAATGCCGTGGTTTATGCATACGGTAAAATGAAAGGGGGAAGAGAGGGGGCGAGAGAAGCACTACATAATTTTTGGTATAATATTAGCCAATCAGTCGGATCGCTTGCTCCTAAATTCCCGCCTTTTTTCAATGATATATTGAAAAAATGGACTTTTAATCTATTTGATGCAATGAGCCATGTAGTTTCTCCATATCAATTTAATCCTAACAATATAAATATTATTCGAGACGTGCTTGAAAGAACGGTTAATTTCGAAGAGATGAAATCATGTAATTGTACAAAACTGTTTATTAGTGCAACTAATGTCCGCACCGGTAAAGTTAAAGTATTTGACAATAAAGAATTATCCCTGGACGTAATACTCGCTTCAGCATGTTTACCTTATTTATTCCATTCGGTAAAAATAAAAAACGAATATTATTGGGACGGCGGGTATATTGGAAATCCCGCAATTTTCCCCTTATTTTACGAAGGCACTACCAGGGACGTAATTGTTGTACATATTAACCCTATAGTTCGTAGTAAACTTCCGACCGAAGCAAGCGAAATTATGAACCGGATTAATGAAATTACTTTTAATGCTTCTTTATTGCATGAGTTTAGAGCGGTCGCTTTTGTTAATAAAATGATTGAAGAAGGATGGATAAAAGATGAGTATCAGCATAAACTACACCATATTCTTATGCACTCAATACGTGCTGATGAGGCTTTGCATGATTTTGACATCTCAACGAAATTTGATGCGAGCTGGATATCATTAACCAACCTTCGTGACTTAGGGCGCATAGAGGCGGAAAATTGGCTGGAAAAGAATTTTGATAAAATAGGTAAAAAGTCTTCAGTTAATCTTAAAAAAGAAATTCTTGAAGGTGGTGATAATCATATCGACTAAACTAAAGTTAAAATTATAAAAAAACCGCTGCTAATTAAATTTTTAAGCTATAAGCCTTGCAAAGATTCATTCACTTATGGTATATATTATTTCACAAATATGCGGCTGTGGTGGAATTGGTAGACACGCAACGTTGAGGTCGTTGTTCCTGAAAGGGATTGAAAGTTCAAGTCTTTTCAGCCGCACCATTTAGGGATTGTGCTTTTTATATGGTTCAAGATTTTACATTAAGTGAAGCTGCCGCTGGAAGAATTCTTAGGCTTAAAGAGTTAGAAGGTGATCCTAACTTAAAATTAAGGATAGGAGTCTTAGGGGGCGGTTGCTCGGGTTTTCAATACCAATTCGTGCTTGATGCTACACCTTCACCACAAGATACCATTTACTCTTTAAACGGTGCAGAAGTATTGGTTGATGATATGTCTTTAGAACTTTTAAAAGGTTCTATGCTGGATTTTGAAGAGGATTTAGGAAGTGCAAGCTTCGTAATAAAAAATCCTAATGCGACTGCAAAATGCGGTTGTGGTAATTCTTTTTCAATTTAAATTGAATTAGTTTAAATTTGCAACCATTTTGCTCTTTGAGCATGCAGCATTAGCTTAAGAAATGGCTACTTATGCGGAATATACGTTTTTAAAATTTAGATTCCTCTTCCGGTAGCATTTTTGGTAGCTAAGCTTTCAGGAATGTCTAAGGATTTTGGTTTATAACTAAAAGTTTCTATTTTTTTAAACAGCTTCGGGTATTCCTTTGCTTCAAGGTGAGCTCCGGCTATAGAAGCCTGAATTAAATTTTGAAATTCATGACTTTCAAATAGTTCTTTGGAAAATTCCTTTTTCCATTTTAACTTGCCATGCTCTATAGTTGTAATCTCAGCTATGTGCTTTTTAAAAGTGCTGTAAAGACTTTCGTCTTG
Organism: Holosporaceae bacterium 'Namur'; assembly: GCA_014116815.1. GTDB lineage: Bacteria > Pseudomonadota > Alphaproteobacteria > Rickettsiales > Midichloriaceae > Jidaibacter. The sequence continues at coordinate 28,207 of JACGYV010000009.1, read as the reverse complement.
GAATATCTCAAGTAGTGAGGAGGATAATTTCTCAATGGTTTTGGTCTTCTGAAATAGCTTTAATAACCTCAAGCTGTTTACTTGCAGAATACTTTGCTTAGAATATTCCGTATGAAGTTTTTTTAAATCCGTAGGCAATGATTCTATCAGCTTTGCCCTTTCTTTAATCAAATCTCCCTGTTGATTCAAAGTAATATTTTCAGCAACATATAAGCAAATCACTTCAATTAGTTCGCCCTCTACATTAGGAGTATTTTCTCTATTTAAAAAGAATTTTTCAGGAATTGTTGTATAGTCCTGTTTTGCTTCAGGGTTAATGACTTGAGAAATATCTTTTAATATTCTCAAAACTTTTTGCTCATACCCAAGTTGGTTTTTAGGCTGTAATTTATTTAAATTAAGTATATTACGTTTAAGCCAATCATTCATTATTTCTTCAATTGCAATCTTTACTGAAGAAGAGGATTTCATTTTATCGAGTATATTTTTTATTATCTGCTGCTCTTCTCTGCTTAATTCAAAATTTAATTTTACATCATGGTATGGGCGCTCTCCTGCTTTAAGTAGGCTTTTTATAGACTTATCCACATCGTTAAAACCATAATTTTTTTCTTTAAGCACATTTAAAAAAACACCTAAGGATATATCCTGATCTATTCTCCTTTGGTGCAAGCTTTTCTTTAGGTTTTCCAAATAATGTGTTAAGTCCTCTTCTCTTATCTCTTTTAAAGATTCAATCAAATCCTTAATAAGTTTTTTTCTTTTACCGCTTATATCATACCCGAAGAAGTCCAGAGCACCCGGCTTATAAGCATTAATTTTAGTCGCTAAACTATTATATTTATTTGATTCTATGCTTTGCATAGCATTCCTGCTCGCTAATTTATAATTATACTATTCTATAAATAGTTAACAAATGGTTAACGGGAGATGTTTCGCAGGAATGTTTCGCAGGAATGTTTTTCTATGATGGGTTGTTATACCTGATGTTTTAATTGCTTCAATATGTGATTTAGTCCCGTAACCTGAGTTTTTATCCCAACCATAATGAGGGTAAGACATATGAAGATCATTCATAATACCATCTCTAGTCACTTTAGCTAAAATTGAGGCGGCAGCGATAGATAACGACTTAGCATCCCCTCCGACTATCGGAAATATATTTTCGTGTTTTTTATAAGGAGAGGTATTACCGTCGATAAGAATATTATCAAATTTTATTTTTATCAATCCTATAGCTCGGCGCATTGCAAGCAGTGTTGCTTGTAAAATATTCAGCTCATCAATTTCTTCAACGCTTGCCAGTGCTATTCCATATTCCGCGTTTTCCTTTATTAAGCTAAAAAGTTTTTCCCGCTTAAGCTTTGAAAGTTTTTTAGAATCATTTACTTGCGCTAATAATGAAGGGTTGCGAATTATAACAGCCGCTGCAACCACCGGGCCTGCTAACGGGCCTCTACCCGCCTCATCAACTCCGGCTACAACTCCGCCTACCTGTTTCTCAATACTTAAATCGGGCATATAATTAATCTTTTTCATATGAAATAATTTAACTATTCTATTTAAGCAACTATAAATTCCGCATAAATAACATTTGCGTTTATTAAGGGATATGTTTATTTTGCAGACATATGCCAGGCTCTTTTAGAATTGTTATAATAAGGAAGTTTGAGGTATGAAGTTCTAAAAAGTATAGAATGTATTTATATATATTTAATATTCGTTTAAACTTTAAGGCCTGTACAATTGTCCTGAAGAAAAAGGAGCCTGTTTACGCCTTAAAGTTATTTAGGTTAAAAATATATAATGCCCGGCACAAAAGAAATTAATAATAATTCAAATTCCTGCGTAATAAAGCTTAAGCACCTTGTTCAAGCTGATTTAGAAAAAGTTAATCAGATAATTTTAAATTATGCTAAAAGCGAAGTTACGGAGCTAATACCTACTATTACTAATTATATTACCAATTCAGGCGGGAAAAGAATTAGGCCTATACTAACTCTTGCTTGTGCGCATATGTTTGATATAAAAACTTCAAGGCATGTTTTGCTTGCTACCTCAGTAGAATTTATTCATACCGCGACCCTTCTTCATGATGATGTCATCGATGAAAGCAGCACACGAAGAGGAGTAGCAACGGCAAACCGATTATGGGGGAATAAGGCAAGTATCTTAGTCGGCGACTATCTGTTCAGCCAAGCTTTTAGGTTAATGGTTGAAACTTCATCTATTCAGGCACTAAGAATCCTCTCTGATGCTTCCGCTGTTATTTCGGAAGGTGAGGTCTGGCAGCTCTCAAATATTTCTAATATAAATATAACTAAAGAAGACTATTTTAAGTTAATACGCTCCAAAACTGCACAATTATTTTCTGCGGCATGCGAGGTTGGGGCTGTCATTGCAGACGGTAAACCGGAGTATACGGAAGCACTGGCACAATACGGCATGAATTTAGGTATGGCATTCCAAATTGTTGATGATATATTAGATTACACGACGAATGACGAGCAATTCGGTAAAAAAGCCGGTGGGGATTTTAGAGAAGGCAAAGTCACCCTACCGTTCATCATTGCATTAAGTAATGCTGATGAAAGAGATAAGAAGCTGCTTGAAACCGTTATTACCTCTAAAAATAAAGATTCTATGTTTTTGGAATGTGTTAAAATTTTGAAAGCATATGATGCTTTTGATAAGGCTTTAAATATAGCAAGGCAATTTGTCGAACAAGGATTAGAAGCTTTAGAAATATGCCCTGATTCTGAGACTAAATTATTGTTTAAAGATTTAATTATTGAGTTATTGAACAGAAGCCATTAATTTTCAACAATTATTATTTAGCTCACCTTGGTAGGCACTAAGCATATAATTTTTTCAATAATATTTCAGCTTATTTGTAATATTAGAACGAATAAAAGGGGGATAGGGATTTGAGTAGCTTGTATTACTTCCAAACTTAATTGGTTGTACTTACTTTTTTCTAAATTGGTCTAAAGAAATTACATTATTTCCTTCAGCTTTTTTATCCCTTTTCTCTCTTTTTTCTCCCTTGGATTTAGATTTCAAGCTATGGTTAATATTAGCTTGTTCATCCTCAAATTCTTCATCGTCAAGAAACTCAATATCCACCTCATCATAGTCGTATTCTATTTCTCTAAACTGTAAACCGAATTGCACGCTTGGGTCTGCAAAAGTAGTTACTGCCGAATAAGGAATATAGACGCACTCTTTATGGCCGTTAAAACTTAAAGTTACCCCGAACCCTTTACTATCAACTTTTAAGTCCTGATATTGATATTGCAGTACTATTGTCATTTCCCGCGGATATTTTTCAAGTAAAGCTTTTGAGATTTTTACCGCAGGATGCTTAGTAATAAATGAAATAAAAAAATGATGTTCTCCCGGAAGCCCATTTTTTTCTACAATTTTTAAAACTTTGCATACAATAATATGCATTGCCTCATCTACAAGTTTCCCATAATCAATAATATTTCTGCTCATAAAAATTCTCTCTTACAATTCGATAAATTAACTAAAACTTTAACTCTAACTTTCGATAGCTGTATACAAAACCATCTCCCCTATACTATTTTTTATACTTAAAATGTTAACAAATGGTAAACAGAAATATTTTTTTTAAATATTTTATTCAGTAATTTCAAATGCGGTATAACCTTCAAGATTTTTTATACTTGGAAATTTAGTAACCTTTATATTAAAGGAATAATTTAAATAACAAGATTTAAGGTTATTGTAAATATAAAATGCTATATGCTCAATTAACTTAAATTCTTTACCTAAAAGTAAGGCATGCACTTTACTACACAATTGATCATAACAGATAACATCAGTTATATCATCACTCTCACACCCAAGCGGAAGCTCAGGGTAATGAAGTTTAATATCAACTAATAATTTCTGCGGAGCTGACCTCTCCTCCTCCCCTACTCCCACTTTAACTAATACAGCATAACCGAAAACAATAACAGCACAGTTAAGCTTTTTATTTCCGCTTCTGTGCTGCATTGTTGTTTTATTTAATTTAATCAATTTATTATCTTGAATAGAATTCCACCACTAAATGCGGTTCCATTATAACCGGATACGGTACTTCGGAAAATTCCGGTACTTTAGAATAAGTAGCTTGGAATTTATGCTCATCTACCTGAATATACTCCGGCACCGATCTCTCACCGGATTGCATTGATGTTTGTAAAATTAACAGTTGTTTTGAAGATTCTTTAACTTCGACTACATCACCGGGCTTTAACTTGTAGCTCGGGATGTTAACTACTTTACCGTTAACGGTAATATGTTTATGGTTTACAAATTGCCTTGCTGCGAAAGGAGTAGGTGCGAACTTAGCACGATAAACTACCGCATCCAGCCTTGATTCAAGTAAACCGATCAGGTTTTCACTGGTATCACCTTTTCTTCTTGCAGCTTCCTGGTAAATCTTTTTAAATTGCTTCTCGGTAATGTTACCATAATACTTTCTAAGTTTTTGCTTCGCGTGAAGCTGCACACCATAATCAGTAAGCTTACGATAGCCTAAAACTCCATGTGCGCCCGGAGGGAAATTTCTGGTATTAACCGGATCTTTCGCTCTGCCCCATAGGTTAACTCCCAACCTACGGCTAACCCCAAACTTTCTATTTAATCTTTTTGACACGTGATTCCATTTATAAGTTTTCTCGTTCTTAAGTTGTTTTTTATACAAATTTGCATACTTTATGTCAACTAATATATAATTAATTTTAAGTACATACGCCGTGCTTTGCTTAAGAATAAGCTAAACTGAATGAAACAGAGTAGTAAACCGGCTAAAAAGATTAGAAGACGCTATATGGTATTTTTTCAGTACTATAGTAACGCCTTTTATCTTGTTTTAGCATAAACTAAGCAGCAAAAAGCGCCGTGTCCAACTCAAAATAGCTTTCCGCATCTTCCATTAACCGGGCTTGCAGTATAAGTATATCCTTCTTAATATTTTCTGTGGTAGAGGAAATTTGCAGCATTTGATCATATAGAGATTGCTCCCTAAATTCAACAAATAAAGGGTTATCAGCTTCATTCCCACTCATTAGCTCAAAAAATCCGCTATAATCCGAAAGATTATTTTTCACGCTTTTATCCCCATAAAGCTTACTAGCTATATCACTAATAACACCGCCCAGATCCTGGAATATGGTTTTATAAGTCGCACTATATGCCTTGTAATCATTTTGCATAGTTTTTAACGCTGTTACATACTGATATAAAACCAAATTTTGCATTTTAGCAACATCACAATAGACATTACTTAAGCTGATAATATTTTCACCCGTTATGTAAAGTTTACTTTTATCAACTTCACCGCTTTCATTGCATTTATAGAAAAATCTATACGGCACCTGCTCTTTAAGCATATCAGCCTTGCATTCATTATTAGATTTCTTATATCCCTCTTTATCTTCCAGATAATTAATAAAGAGCAAGTTTTGTTCAACTATTTGATAAGCTAGATCCATTATTTCACCGGCTTTCCGGGATTCATCATTTTCTAAAATATTGATATTTGCTTGCGTATTGTTTGAGTTCAAATAGTTTACATTATTATCAGAAAATTCGAAAGTTTCATCATTTTCTTCACCCTGCTTCAATTTGCCCGCTAATTTGCGGGTAGCATCCATATTAGCTTGAAACTTAATATTATAAACTTCCCTTTCATTATAACTTATAGAACCCATTTGCGATATAATAGATAATATTATTTGTTCGGAAATTAATAACGATATTTCAGAGGTAATAAATTCTTTATCTTTAAGCTTCCATATATAATTATATACGTCTTCATTAGAATATAGTTTCTCCGCCTCATCCTTAGTAATAAAATGTTTTGTTGCTTCTTTTACTTCAACGTTATTAAATATATTCTCATCATAAGCAAGATTAACTTTATTCGGGTAAATGTCATTATAGGTATAAGTGCTGATAAATTTGCTAAATTCATCAATGTCTATATTATGTGAAGGACTAAATTTAGCTAAATTTCCCTGTTTTGCTCCTTCTAATATATTTTCTATGGTTATGTCTTTATAATTTAAATATTCTAAATCTAAAAATTCAATAGCCAGCTTCTCTTTAGCGACTTCTAAATCATGTTGCAAATTTTTAATATCCTTGTGAGCAAGTATTAAACTTTCCACACCACGCTTTATTTTTTCTATAGCACGTGGGATTTCGGCACCTGTAAACATATCTATACTAATACCGAACAGATGATCCTTTGTAAGGCATGGAAGAGTTATATTGAGTTTGTCCTCAACATTTTTACCGATCATTACACTTAGCTGAAAATTTCCGTCAAATAAAACTTTATTATCGTACGTACTTAATGCTACTCTATCAATTTCACGGCTACATTGCTTTAATTCCTGACTTTTATAATATTGCAAAATAAAGTTATCCGCTTCTATAGTATTGTCATTTACTTCTTTATATTGAGTTTTAACTATATCACGTACATGCCCTACTGTTTGCAAAGCGCTTTCTAATAAACCCTCTCCGTACTCAATATCTGCTATGATTGCCTTAAACTTTATAAGTTCAATTATTTTATCCTTTGCTATAGATGGCTTTTTATTAAATAAATCATTTAAGTAATGCTTTATATTCTCCATATCTTTTTTCCCTCTTATTAAGTTAACTTAATAAAAGTAAATTAATTAGCTTTGAATTAAAAGGATAATTTAAAGGCTAAGTAATTGTTTTATTTTTAATATTAATTAACTTATTCTTTAGAGCCCCTCGTCCTTAACTTTATTATTACTTAAGCACTTCACAAGCAGTTTTAATCCGTTTACATGCTTCGATTAAAATGTTTTCAGAGGTTGCATAAGAAATTCTAAAGAAGTTCTCCATGCCGAATGCTGCTCCCTGCACAACCGCTACTAAAGCATGCTCAAGTAAATATTCGGTGAAGTCACAGCAGTTATTAATAACCTCGCCGCTCGGAGTGCGCTTTCCGACGAACCCTTCACAGCTTGGGAATACATAAAACGCGCCGTTCGGATTTTGACATTTTATGCCCGGAATTTCATTCAATAATCCCACAACCAAATCTCTTCTTTTTCTAAACAGCTCAGCATTCGGCTTTATAAAATCCTGAGAGCCGTTTAACGCTTCAAGGGTCGCATATTGGCTAATAGAACACGGGTTTGAAGTGCTTTGCGATTGAATAATAGAAATTGCCTTTATCAAGGATTCGGAGCCCGCTGCATAACCTATTCGCCAACCGGTCATCGAATATGATTTGGAAACGCCGTTTACGGTTAGTACTCTTTCTTTAAGTTCAGGCTCAACTTGGGCAATAGTATAAAATTTCTCATTATCAAACATAATGTGTTCATATATATCATCGGAAATGATGTTAACATGCGGATATTTAAGTAAAACTTGCGCTAAGGCTTTTAGTTCATTTAAGGTATAAGCTGCTCCAGTGGGGTTGCTTGGTGAATTAAGAATCAGCCACTTGGTTTTATCGGTAATCGCTTGTTCCAAAGCTTGCGGAGTAACCTTAAAATTATTCTCTACCGATGAATCAACTATTACGGGGATGCCTTCGGCTAGTGCAACCATATCAGGATAGGACACCCAATAAGGCGCAGGTATAATTACTTCATCGAGCGGGCTAAGGGTAGCAAGCAGTACATTAAAGATTACCTGCTTTGCGCCACAACCTACCGTTATTTGCTTAGTAGTGTATTCCAACTCGTTCTCATTATTAAATTTTCTGCATATAGCCTGCTTAAGTTCTATAATTCCGTCTACTGCGGTATACTTAGTTTTCCCGTCATTTATCGCTTTGATTGCTGCATCTTTAATATTTTGCGGAGTATCAAAATCAGGCTCGCCCGCTCCTAAACCGATTATATCCTTACCCATAGCTTTTAACTCCTGAGCTTTTGCAGTTACTGCAAGAGTTGGAGAAGGTTTAATAAGTTTAAGCCTGGTAGCAAGAAATTCGGAAGAAGTAGCCATAATATTAATACCATGATCAAGTTATTTACTATGAATTCTATATAAAACATATGTGTAATAAAATCTACCCGTTAAATATTCTATATTGATTTTTCTTAACCAACCATCTAAAGCTAACCTTAAATTTTTAATAAATGGAAAATTATGATTTTATGTATTGATGTTGGTAATAGTCAGATACATTGCGGAGTATACGGTGAAGGACAGCTTATAGCTGAAGCGAGATATACTACAAACGATAGTATTACTTCCGATGCCTATGGTATCTTTTTAAAAGCTATTTTATATGAACAAAATATCAATGCAAAAGATATAAAACAAATTGTAATTTCTTCCGTTGTGCCTGAAGTGGATTATCAAATTAATAAGGCATGTATAGATTATTTAGCTCTCGTTCCTACATTTTTAAATATAGAAAATTATAAAAAAATAAAGAATTGTAAGCTCCAGGAAAGTTTAGGTGCCGATAGAGTAGCTAACTTTATCAGTGCAACTACCTTATTTCCGAATAAAAATTTAATTGTAATTGACTTAGGCACCGCAACTACGGTTTGTGTAATCAGCAAAAACTACAAACTTTTAAGCGGCTCAATTATGCCCGGACTTAAAACATCGGCTAAGGCTTTAAGCAGCTCAACGGCGAAACTTCCTTTCGTGAAAATAGAAAAGATAGATATAGGAATTGTTGAAACTACCGTTGACAGCATACAAATAGGTCTATTTTACGGCCATTTAGGTGCAATTAAGGAGCTAATCACCCGCTTTAAAAATAAATTTTTTGCTGATGATCAATCAAGCATAATTGCAACTGGTGGCTTTTCCGAAATATATAAAGAAGAAGAAATTTTTGATTATATTATCCCTGATTTGGTGCTTAGAGGATTATATATTTATTCTCAATTAATTACTTCTTAATCGTAATACTTAATCCTTCATGAGTGGGTATAATAATACTTTCAAATTTTTCAGGATCACTGATTTTTCGGTTAAATTCCTGTATAGCTGTTTTAAGGTTTTGCGGAGCATTAATATTGTTATCATATATAGCTCCAAATAAAAATACATTATCTGCAATGATAAGACCGCCGGATTTCAGTAATTTGTAAGCAATATCCAAATATACCGGATACCCTTGCTTATCAGCATCTATGAATACCGCATCAAATTCTATACCGTTTACATATTTCTCTATATTGCTTGCATCATCGTTAATCAGTTCAATCTTATCTTTTTCCGAGGTTGCTTTAAGATTGCTTTTAGCAATATTATAATGCTCAGTTGATTTTTCTATACTGATTATCTTGCCTCCAGCTTCCAAGCTTCTTGCTAACCATAGCGTTGAATAACCGACGCAGGTTCCGATTTCTAAAATATTCTTAGCTTTAATAAGCTTTAGCATGATATAGATTAACTTTCCTTCTTCAGCTCCGATTTGGATACCCTGCTTATCAGCAGGGGCGGATTGCCTAATTTTTATCAGCTCTTCATCTTCTTGAGCATATAGGGCTCTTATGTATTTAATCATTGCCGAAGCTTTGAAGTTACGTGCCATTTTTATTTAAACATTAAATGATTTGCCGCAGCCGCAGGAACCTTTTTCATTCGGATTTACAAAGACAAAACCCGATTTAATTTTTTCATCTACATAATCTAAAGTAGTTCCTATTAAATATAAGACCGCTTTAGGATCTATAAAAATAGTTACTCCTTTTTCATTTATTTCTTCATCAAAAGCACTTTTCTCATTAGCATATTCAAAAGTGTAGGCAAGCCCGGAGCATCCTCCTGACTTAACCCCTACTTTAATACCTGCACATGGCTTATCCCTTTTCCCGATAAGGTACTTTACTCTCTCGACCGCTTTATCAGTTAAGGTAATTACTGCCGGCCTCTGTTTGATGGAATTATTTTCACTACTTAGTGACATATTTCCCCTCTTCTTCTAAATTTTGTTTTTCTAAAGATTGTTTTAAATTAGTAATTGCAGCCTTAATAGCATCCTCCGCAAGTACCGAGCAGTGAATCTTTACCGGCGGCAATGATAATTCTTCCGCAATATCAATATTCTTTATGGTTAAAGCTTCATCCAAGGTTTTACCTTTGACTTTCTCGGTAACTAACGAACTTGATGCAATAGCTGATAAACAGCCAAAAGTTTTAAATTTAGCATCTTCAATTACTTTAGTTACAGGATTAACCTTAATCTGAAGCTTCATTACATCGCCGCAGCTTGGCGCGCCGACTAATCCCGTGCCGACGTTTTCCTCTTCCTTATCAAATGAACCCACGTTTCTAGGGTTTTCATAGTGATCTATAACTTTTTTACTATATGCCATAAGCTTCTTCCCTAACTAACTTTTTATATTCTTAAATTGATTCTAATGTCCCGTCCAATTAACCGATTTAAGATCAACACCTTCTTGCAGCATTTCCCATAATGGGCTTAAATCTCTCAATTTTTGCACACTGTTTTTTACACATTGTATTGCATAATCCACCTCTTCCTCGGTAGTAAATCTGCCGATACCGAATCTTATTGAAGTATGCGCAAGCTCCTCATCTACCCCTAACGCTCTTAGTACATAAGATGACTCAAGTGAAGCGGAAGTACATGCAGAGCCTGAAGAAACCGCTAAGTCTTTAATTGCTCCGATCATTGATTCACCTTCAATACAGGAAAAACTGATATTTATATTCCCGGGTATCCTAGCTTTCGGATCACCGTTAATATAAACTTCCGGGATTTTCATTATCTCCTTCAAGAATTTATCCGCAAGTCTTTCAACTCTTTTGGTTTCTTCCGTCATCTCTTCATGTGCAATTTTTGCCGCAACCCCTAAACCGACGATAAGCGGAGTAGGAAGAGTACCTGAGCGCATTCCTCTCTCTTGCCCGCCGCCGTTTATCATTGCCTCTATCCTTACTCTCGGTTTACGGCCGACAAATAATGCGCCTACCCCTTTAGGTCCGTAAATTTTATGGCCTGAGATACTCATTAAATCTATGTTCATGGCAATTACATCAAGCGGTATTTTACCGAAAGCCTGTGCTGCATCAGTATGCAGAAAAACTCCCTTTTCTCTACATATCTTCCCGATTTCCTCTATCGGCTGAATCACTCCTATTTCATTATTTACCGCCATTATAGAAACTATAACGGTTCTATCGGTAATAACTTCTTTTAATTTATTTAGATCAATTAAACCGTTCGGTTGAACGGGTAGATAAGTCACCTTAAATCCTTCCTGCTCCAAGTGCCTACAGGTATCCAAAACACATTTGTGCTCAGTTTGAACGGTAATAATGTGATCTCGCTGATCGCGATAAAATTTAGCTACGCCCTTAATCGCCAAGTTATTAGATTCGGTTGCACCTGAAGTGAAAATAATTTCCTTTGCACTCGCATTTATTAATTTTGCAACATCTTCTCTGGCTTGTTCAATAGCTTCCTCCGCCTCCCAACCGTATGAGTGACTTCTCGAGTGAGGGTTACCGAATTTATGGGTAAAATATGGAAGCATTTCTTCCACCACTCTCGGATCAGTCGGAGTAGTTGCCTGGTAATCCATATAAATCGGAAGTTTCAACTGAGTCATAATCTTCTCCTATGCTGCATCTGTTAATCTGGTTTTTAAATATAAATCTCGCCAAACTTTTATAAATTTCTTTACTTGTTCTAAAGTATTTCCCGCACCCATACTCACTCGTATTGCACAACTCGCTTGCTTTTGTTCATACCCCATCGCCATATGCACATAAGGCAAATCCACTCTTCCCGAAGAACAGGCGGCACCCGTACTTACCGCGAATCCATTTAAATCAAAATGAATAACTTGTGTTTCATTATTTACACCCGGCATGGTGAAAGAGGAAACATTCGGCATTCTTGCCGCATTCTTACCGAATATTATCGAATCTCCGGCTATCCGCATCACTTCCTCTTCTAAAAAATCTCTATATTTTTCAAGCTTAGTAAATGAAGTTATGATCCGTTTAATTTTGCTGCATGCCACACCGAAACCATGAATAGCTAAAATATTTTGCGTTCCCGGACGAAACCTGAATTCCTGGCCTCCTCCTTTCATTATCGAAGTAAGCGGCAACTGCTTTTTAAATATCAAAGCACCGACTCCGACAGGTGCACCGAATTTATGGCCGCAAACGGTCACCATATCGGCATCAAGCTCAGCTATATTTATTCCGGCTTTGCCGATATATTGCGAAGCATCCGTATGTACGAATGCTTTATATTTTCGTGCAAGCTTTACTACTTCATGTATCGGCTGAATTACTCCGATTTCATTACTTGCCGTAATTACTGAAATTAGTATCGGCTTATCGGAAGTAGACAAAATCCGTTCTAAAACATCTAATTTAACCACCCCGTTACCGTCTACAGGTATTAATCCTTCACCCGCTACTTTCAAAACCGCCGGGTGCTCAATTTGTGAGGTAATACACTTGTATTCTTTCATTCCACTGATAGCTAAATTATTTGCTTCCGTTCCTGAGGCGGTAAAAACTGTTTTATACTGCTCTGTTGCGCATAGAGCGCCGGCAACCTCATTCCTTGCATCCTCTAAAAGTTTTTTTGCATATCTGCCGTAAGAATGCACGGAGGAGGGGTTAAGCGGAAGATGAGCAATACCCTCCATTGCTTCCCTCACTTCTTTAAGAAGCGGGGTAGTCGCATTATGATCAAAATAAACTTTTTCTCCTAATATCATAATTCTTTCTATGCACTCTTTTTATTAATTCTTCCGTTACAAACATCCGCAAGTGTGACGGAACTTAAAAAGTTAGAAATTTGTGCTTCCAATTCCGCCCATAGCTCATGTGTTTCACATCTTTTACTATTTCTGGCACAGCCGTTTAAACTTTTATTATTGCACCTGGTCATCCTAATTTGCTCCTCAACCGCAGCCATAATATCAAATACTTTAACTTCCGTCGGCACAGCCGCCAATTTATAGCCGCCTCCCGGCCCTTTAAAAGATTTAACCAATCCCTCGCTTTTTAATTTAGCAAATATTTGCTCTAAATATGCAATATCAATACCCTGTCTTTCGGAAATCAAAGATAGCTTTTGCGGAAAACCGCCGTCATTTATAGCTAAATCAACCATAGCCATAACTGCATATCTACCCTTTGTTGTTAAAAACATCTTCCCTCATCAATTCTTTACTTCTAAAATTCAATCAGTTTATTATAATGTAAATATGGTTAGTATAAAAACCTAATATTTTACTTGGCTATTGTTAATGAAATATATAATGTATTTTCCTTATGTTTTCAACAATAACCTAATAAAATACTAAGAAATTTTTAAGGAGCACCTTGATGGTAAAAGAAATTATTTTTAACGGGCAAGCAGGGAAGATTGAAGGCAAATATCACCAAAACCCGGATCCGCAAGCTCCGATTGCACTCATACTGCACCCCCATCCGCTGCATGGCGGCACTATGAATAATAAGGTTGTTTACAATATGTTTTATACTTTTGTTAAGAATAACTTTTCCGTGCTTAGATTTAATTTTAGAGGGGTAGGGAAGTCAACCGGTATTTTTGATAACGGAGTTGGAGAATTGATGGATGCCGCTGCTGCAATGGATTGGTTACAAACCCAAAATCCTGAGGCCTCCAGTTATTGGATCAGCGGATTTTCTTTCGGTGCATGGATAGCTTTACAGCTTCTGATGAGAAGGCCTGAAGTAAATGGGTTTATTGCTGTTTCGCCTCCGGCTAATTCTTATGATTTCAACTTTCTTTCACCTTGCCCGGCACAAGGGTTAATTATTCAGGGTACTAAAGATACGGTCGTCTCCGAAGAAGCAGTTTACAATCTATATGAAAAGCTTGAAAAGCAGAGAGATTCTAATGTTGAGTACGTCCCGGTTAATAATGCCGATCACTTCTTTGCCGGAGAATTGGATAAGCTGAATGAAGCCATAGAAAATTATATTAAGCCACGTATAGCAGTAATGCAAAGACCAAGAAAAGTTAAGCGCGACAGAAGACGCCGCCAACTACCGGATGCCGGCTAGAAGTTGTGGTCGGGAAGCTGATATAGAGATTTTTATGACTGCGCACGGCAAGATATCCGAAAGCATACGCTTCTATAAGATCTCCGTTTAGAGGCTTCCCTTCAATTATAATTTCTTCTATAGATGTTACTTTGATACCAAGCAGATCACTTAAACATTTCATTATAAATTTATTTTTTCTTCCGCCGCCGCAAACATATAAGTGTAGTGGCTTTTTAGGTAGTAATGATATTCCGCGCTTTACTGCTTCAGCAATAATTACACCTAAACATGCAGCCCCATCTTCTGTTGTCATACTTTCTAAAAAACTAAAATCAAATGCATTTCTATCCAATGCTTTCGGCGGGGATTCGGAGAAATAATCATGGGCTAAAAACTTGCTTACTATATAGTCATCGACTTTTCCGCTGAAGGCAATTTTCCCCTCCTTGTCATACTCTATATCCAACCTTTTATTAAGAAGATCATCAATGGGAGCATTACCGAAGCCAGTATCAAAAGCAATTAGCTCATCTTGATCTATATACGTGATATTTGCTACGCCGCCAATGTTCAAAATAGCACAGGGTTTAGCTAAGTTTGCAGCTATCGCCTTATGAAATATAGGTACAAGAGGAGCGCCTAATCCTTTAGCAGCAAGATCCTTCCTTCTAAAATCACTAATCACATCTATTCTTGTTTCATAAGCAAGTAAACTCGGGTTACCGATCTGCCAAGTTAAATGCTTTTCAGGTATATGTATTACAGTTTGACCGTGAAAACCGATTAGTTGTACTTCTTCGGTCTTTAAGTTGTTTAACTTTAATACCTCTTTTACTGCTTCTATATGTAAATGAGTGATTTCATCTTCAATCTCTATAAGCTCACCAAGACCGGCAGATGTAATGTTTCTTAGTTTATGTTTAACGCTTATAGGATAATCCAAAGTGATCCCCTGCCCGCACTCTATTTTATCTTCACCGTCACTGATTATCAGTGCGGCATCCACCCCATCAAATGAAGTGCCGCTCATAAGCCCTATTGCAACTAAAGTATCCTTCCGTTCCTGCAAGTTCATTTCACTCTCTTTACTTCGGTTTTAAAAATCCGGATCTGCATAATTTTTCGGAGGGAATATTCCCTGCACTTTATCAAATAATAAGGGTCTGAAGCTGGGTCTGGATTTAATTAAAGCATACCAATGCTTGACCCGATGACTTCTTTCCCATGAAATATCTCCTATAAAATCTAAAACTGAAATTTGCGCAGCAGCCGCAAAATCCGCTAAAGTTATTTTCTCACCGCATAAATAATCATTTTTTTGCAAAAGGTGATCTATATAATCAATATGATAGCTTAAGTTTTTTTTAGCTGCCCTTATAGCATTAGAATTAGGCTCACCGACTTTCGTTACCACTTTAATAAATTTTTCCGTTACTAAATATTTTGTGATTTCAGTATAAAATTTATTATCGAACCAATCACAAACACTCCTAACTTTAGCTCGTTCAAGCGGGGAATCTCCGATTAAGTTTTTTTCACTCATCACTTCTTCAAAATATTCAAAGATAGCGGAATTGCTACATAAAATAACATTATCCTGTTTTACTACTACAGGCGTAGCACACGCAGGATTCAGCGCTGCAAATTCAGCTCTTCTTTCCCAATATTTTTCCGCAATCAATTCAAATTCCACCTTTTTCTCATTAAGCACAATTCTTAATTTTCTTGAAAACGGACAAATAGGATGGTGATAAATTTCTAACATATATTTTTTTATACTGAGTATAGCTCTTTCGGTAATTTAAATTTCACGTTTTCTTCTACTCCTTCCATAATCTCTATCTTTAGCTTAAATAATTTGTTCAATTTATCCAATACTTTTTCAAGCAATATTTCAGGCGCAGAAGCACCTGCCGTAATACCTATCTTATTTGCTTCTGAAAACCACTCAACATTAATATCATCTGCCCCGTCAATAAGATAAGATGTTATTCCCATCTCTTCACCCAAGTCCCTTAATCTATTAGAATTTGAGCTGTTTTTAGCGCCGATTACCAATATTATATCTACACTCTTAGCCAAATTTTTTACCGCATCCTGGCGGTTCTGCGTAGCATAGCATATATCTTTTAACTCAGGTCCTTCAATATTAGGAAACCTTTTCTTTAAAGCCGCGATTATTGCTCTCGTATCATCCACACTTAAGGTAGTCTGAGTTACATAAGCAAGTTTATCAGGGTTGTTAACCTTTATATTTTCTACATCCTCAAGCTTTTGGATTAGTATAACTTCGTCTTTTACTCTTCCGCTGGTACCCTCAACTTCAGGGTGGCCTTTATGTCCGATTAAAATAATCTGATGGCCTTCCATTTCATGTCGTTGAGCTTCTTTATGAACCTTTTTAACCAGCGGGCATGTTGCATCAATTGTAGGCAAATTACGCTTTGCGGCCTCTTCTTCAACTTTTTCCGAAACACCGTGGGCGGAAAATATGGTTAGCGCACCGGGAGGTATTAAATCCACTTCATCAACAAAAACCGCTCCCTTGGCTTTTAAGTCCTCAACCACATATTTATTATGAACGATTTCATGGCGAACATACACCGGGGCGCCATATTTTTGTAAGGCTTTTTCAACGATATCTATTGCCCTTTCCACTCCAGCGCAAAAACCTCTAGGTCTGGCCAAAACAACTTTTATTTCACGTTCATTCACTATAGCAACTTCTTATATTTTTATATCTTCAAAGCTTATAATAAGCCAAAACTCGGGTTTTTTCCAGAGCTATTACAAAATATATAATTTCTGTTTTAACTAATGGTCTTCTATTTATAAAAAATAACTTCACCAAACTGTTATTAAAAAATACTATAGTATTAGGGGAGAATTCACATATAACTCTTCATTACTTTTTTAAATATATACATTAAAATATTATGATTAATGATAACGACTTCTTCACCGCATATGATAATGTGTTAGCTCAAATGGAAAAATGGGTAAACGGCAGTAAAATCTTTCTATTTAACGTTCATTTGTCTCTGCTGTATGCGCCTTACAACCATTTGCTTTATAACAATATTAAATCCTTTAAAGATATTATAACCGGGCTGGAAAAGATTTTAATAAGTTTTAAAGAAGTTCATGAACCTTTAGTAAAGTGTAAATTCAGTGAGAATATATATTTGTATGATTGCTATAAGCAGAAAATTGACGCACTTAATCTACTCATTTCAGAGCATAAAATATTATTAAATAAGCATGAGATTATAAAAAACAACTTAGAAAATTATAAATCAGCTGAAGCTGAAGGAATTGTTCTTAACATAGGTAACGCTTATGATGATCAGCAGAATGAGTTTTTATCAGTCATTTTTGTATCAGGCTTTGAGCCTTTAGATTAATTAACAGTATGCTGCTCATTAATTTTAATTTTGTTTCTTTGTAAAAATCTATTTTCTAATGAAGGGCAATTAGTTACTAATTTTATATGGCTTAAGTTAGCGAGGGTAGTAATTATAGCATAATTCAGTTTTTTGCCTAGATATGCGCTATTATTATAAGGTAGTTTAAGACCTGCCTTAGCCGAAGGACTTTTAGGTACCGCATATCCTAATTCCGTTACTTTGAAAGCTTCATTTTTATAGCTTATATCGTATTTACAATCCCTATCCACACAATCACAAGGTAAATTTTTTAACACTGCTTTACTGAAATGAGCTTCCCTACGGGGAGCCTTTGCCTGCTTATCCGGAACTCCGAAGGGCTTTACTTTTACAATGCTGCCGTCCTTGTGTATATAAATATCGATGGGTACAATATTCTTGTGATCGGCATCAGCAGTAGTTGCGCCGTCTTTGAGCCAAAATATTTTATCGTTTTTAAGAATATGCAATGGCTTTCTTTGATATTCGAATCCTTGTTTTAATAATAATTCATGTAGCTCAGCAGCATTTAAACCTGATAATCTTAACTTCTTGGCTGCATGCCCGCGTTTATTAACTTTATATTCTTCAATTGCTTTCATAAGCTCAGGATCTTGCTTAATAAAGTTTGCATCCCAAATATTATCCGCAGTTCCGATATCTTTAGTAATTGAGTTATAGGTATTAATTACTGTATTATATATAAGCGAGTCTTTTTCAATTTGAGAAAGATCTTCATTTATACAAAATGCTTGAGTATCGTCTAATGCATAGCATCTTAGAGCTAAAGAAGAATAAAGTATAAAAATAATAGCCTTGCTTATTAGCTTTCTACTTTTTAAGTGCATAATGTTGTCTACAGAGTAATTAACTTACTTTAAAATAATATTAATATAGCTTAATGGTCAACTTTAATTTCAAGCTATATTAATTAATTTTATTTAAAAACTATTTTTAATGAATTAATTTTATAAGTTTTTTAGTAAAAAAATATGCAGCCTAATTTATTTCAAAAGCTCATAATTAATTTTTATATCATAATGCTTTTTAGCGTCAGCAATATACTCCTTAATGAAAATATCTTGTTGTGTCTGCGCAAATAATGCTTGAGTTTCAAATTTATGTTTATCTAATAATTGCTTATTAGGTTTGTTTATCTTAATAAGTTTTGCTATCAGATATTTATTATCAAGCCTATATGCAGCGGTAGTTTGCTTTAATTGCGTACGGTAAATCTGATCAACCAGTTCGTTAGGTAATGATTCGGTATTATCCCTATTTAATTTTAATTTTTTCAAAGCAACAAGTTTTTGTATTTCGTTTGGTATAGGTTTATTATTCTTTAAAAATTCAGCTAAATTTTTCGAACTGTGTTTAAGTAATATATCCTTTTGTTCATTAGCCCAAAACTTCATTAGCTTATCTTTTACTTCTTCCTTAGCTTTAAATCGTTTATGGTTTATTTTCTCTGTCTTAAGTACAAAAAATGTACCGTCATCATAAGGAGTAACCATTGAAGTAGTATTTAAATCGGTAGAAAAAGCAGTAGTTCTAAATGCCGGGGAATCTTCCAAGCTTTTAGAAAATTTAGTACTAGGTTGCTCGGCTATTTTGGTGCGAATTAATTTATAATTACGCTCCTTAGCAATCTCTTCAATCGTTTTGTTATTAACTATTTCATTATCTATACGTTGAGCAAGTGTCGAAAGTCTTTCAAATAACTTTTCTTCTATAAGCTGAGTTCTAAGGGTAGGTTTTGCTTCTTCAAATGTTAATACTTTTTGAGGAATAATTTTATTTATTTCGAATAAATGGATCCCCATCGGTGATTGAATAGGTATGGAAATCTTACCTTCTGAGGTAGTGAAAATTGCATCTCCTATTTCTTTATCAAATCCTTCTCTGGTTAATGTTCCGAGTGAAGTTTCCCGGTTAATAGCTTTTAAACTTTTACCGACGGCAGCCAATTTTTCACCGCCTTCAATCCGTTTCTTAGCTTCTAAAGCTGTATCCATATCTTTAAAAATCAATTGTGATATGGTGCGTTTTTCAGGTTGAGTAAATAAAAATATTTTTGATTTATATTGAGCTTCCAATTCTTGATCAGACAACTCAACTTTTTGCTCGATATCTTTGATATTGAAAGTAAAATAACTAACTTCTCTGGCTTCAGGAGTAGAAAACTCATTTTGATTCTTATCGAATATTTCTTGTAATTCCTCTTCGGAAGGTTGCTTAGATAAGGTGATTTTATTACCGTCAATCTCATAAAGCTCTATTTCTCTTTCAGAATTAGCTATTAAGTTAACTTGTTCAATGAATTGCGGAGAAGGTAAGTTAAAAGACATAAAAGGCTGCACAAGGTTATTAACTGCAACATCTTCTTTTAATGTGTTAATGAATTTATCTTCAGTAATACCCATACTGCGTAAAGTATTATCAAAAATTTCTTTATTAAATTTACCGGTTCCGTCTTGGAAACTCGGGTGAGAAGCAATATCATACTTCACCATCTCATCACTGACTAAAATCCCTAATCTTTTTGCTTCTTGGGAAAGCACTGCTTTGTTGATAAGCTGTTCTAATAAATTTTTAAAAAACTCGGAACCCTTTAAATCCTCTTCCGTAAGTTGCTGCCCGTAGGTTTGACTTAAATGCTGTATTTGCTTGGCAACTGTTTCTTTCCACATGGATTTTGTGAATTCCCGGCTACCTACTTTAAATACATAGGGTTCATTACTTCCTCCTCCTAACATATCTCCTACACCCCATAAAATAAATGTAAGAGCAAGAAGAATCATTAGTGCCTTAATTGCCGCACTTTGTAAACTATTTCTTAAAAAACTAAGCATACTATATATAAAAAAATTAACAGCGCATATCTGTTAATACACGCTGTTATAACTTCGATCAAGTAATTTTGTTTACTTAGAAAACTTTACTTCAACTTTTGGAAGCGCCTTATCTAATTCAGCTAGAATGCCTGATGTAATATCTAATCTTTCATTGCTGTATATGGTGCTCATCTTATATAAAATCAAGGTATAGCTCTCCTCTTTGGCTTTTTTTTGGATAATTTCGCGAATAGTTTTCTCAACCTGCGCCATAGCCTCAGCGGTAGCTCGCTCAATTTTCATCCTTTTCTCATAGCTTTTCTTTTGAAAACCTTCGGCTTCCCTACCGAGCTTTTCCTCTTCCTGGTCATAAGCATCTTTAGAAAGTTTTCTTTTATTATTCTCTAACTCACTGAACTTTTTCTTTAATTCTTTTTCTTTATCAGCTGCTTCTTTTTTTGCAGCGTCCCATTTTTTATCAGCCTGTTCTCTGATACTTTTTACAGCTTTGGATTCATTATCGATTTTTTGGAAATCAACTACGGCAATTCTGTTACCTTCAAAGTTATCTGATTTAGCAGAAGCTAAATTAGGTAAAAAGTTTAAAGTAGTGATCAGCGGAAGGGTGATAATAAATTGTTTGATATTCAGTCTCATATATTTCTCCAAAAAATTAATTAAAAACGCGTACCGAAGGAAATCCTAAACGATTTTTTCTCATCGTAAGATTTCTTTTTAAACGGTATACCATAATCTATTCTAATATTTCCTAATGCGGAATTCCACTTAATTCCGACACCGGCTGAGGCTCTTAACGAATGATCATTATAAAAACCTTCTTTATCTTTTTGTTTTTGCCCCGGGTCAAAAAGTGCTCCGAAATCAGTAAATGCTACCCCTCTAACCCCAAGCTCCGAACTTAAACCTACCGGAAAAGTGAGCTCTAAAGAACCGGTATAAAAAGTTTTACCCCCGAGTGCCTCTTTCTTTTCTTTGGTTCTCGGTCCTATACCTGCACTATCGAAACCGCGAATGTCATCACTGCCTAAAAAAGTCCTATCATTAATTCTCACCGGCTTACCTTTAAGTCCGGTAATATTTCCGGCCTTAGCTACAAAGCTAAGGATTACATCTCTTTTATAAACAGGATAATAAGCAGCACCGACCAGCTTATGGTCAATATAATAAGTTTGCCCACCCAAACCAGCTAAGTCCTGGTTGAATTTTAACAAATATCCTTTGGTTGGGTCTATCCTATCATCTAATTTATCATAAGTTAAACTATGGCCTATAGAAGAAACAGTATTTTTGCCTTCCTGCTCTTTAATATAAATAGAAGCATCAGAAGGAATATTACTGATTCTTTCTCTTTTAGCGGAATATCTGACTCCGTGATATAAATGTTCGGTAAGTTCATAACCGGCACGGAGCACAAAACCTACGCTTTTACTATCATAGGAACTTTCATGCGCTCTATTTTTACTGTTTGAAAAAATATCAAAGCCGACTGAAAGCGGGTAATCTAAAAACTGCGGCTCGGTAAAGCTGAAACTTACATCAGCTGCTTTTTTAGCTCTGGTCAACTCAATCCCGACCTCTTGACCTTTTCCTAAAAAGTTGGATTCGGTTAAAGCGATCGAGCCTAAAGGACCGCTTGAAGTGTTATACCCCGCTGCAAAGTTTAATGACCCGGTTGAAGTTTCCTGCACTTCAACGTCGATATCCACTTTATCAGGTTCGTCAGTTTTGGAATTCTTAAATTCAACGGAATTAAAAAACCCTAAATTTTTAATTCTTTGCTTGGATCTAAACACTTTCGTAGTGTTATAAGGGTCACCTTCTGCAAGCTTGAACTCTCTTCTGATAACATGATCCAATGTTCTGGTATTATTTTTAATATTTATCCGATTAACATATATTTTATAAGTTTCATTAATTATAAATGTTATATCCAGGGCTTTGTTTTCAGGATCTTTCTCTATGGAATCTTCAACGTCTACAAACGCATAACCCATGTCGCCCAGGTGGTCGGTAATTTTCTCAATACTGTTTTCAACCTGATTAATGCTATATAAATCCCCTGACTTAAATTCGAGTAAACTATAAAGTTTATCTATATCAATATTAGGAATTTTACTTTCTATTTTAATATTCCTTACATTGTAAGCAGGGCCTTCATGTACTACAAAACTTAATATAAACGAGTCTTTGTTAGGTGTAAGCTCTGCGGTTGCCGAGCGCACTTCAAAATCTGCAAAACCTTCCGATAGATAAAATCTTTTTAAAAATTCCTGGTCGATATTTAATTTATCACCATCATATACATCACTTGATGAGAAAAATTGGTACCACCTTGATTCTTTTGAGAGAATGGCGCTGCTAAGTTTTTGATCTGTAAAGACATGGTTACCGACAAAGTTAATTTTTTTTATCTTGGCAACGCTGCCTTCATTAATTTCATAAATTATATTTGCTCTATTCTGATCAAGCTTAATTAATTTCGGCTCTACACTTGCCGTATATCTACCGCGTTTTTGGTAAAGGCTTAAAATCTTTTTAACATCTTGTTGTAGTTTGGCGTTGGAGAAAGAACTTCTTTCCACCATACTTAATTCTTTTAAAAGATCTTTATCTTTAAGTCTTTTATTGCCTTCAAATGCCACTTTATTTATTAAAGGGTTTTCTTCAACCTCTACAACCAAAGTCGATTGTTGCTGATAAATTTTAATATTAGAAAAGAACCCAGTAGAGAATAAACTTTTAATGGAGCTATCAACTTTTTTCTGATTATATTGATCCCCTACTCTATTTTCTAAATAGGCCTCAACAGTTTCAGGCGATATCCTTTGATTACCAGTAACCTTAATTTGTTTAATGCTTTCAGCGAGAGTGAGAGAGGGAAATAAAGCAAAAGCAAAAAAGTTAGCTAACTGTAAAAATCTTTTCATATAAAAAAAACTAAATTGGAATTCTTAACTGGATTATATAAATATTTGCTAGATTGCAATCTTTTTTTCAATAAATAACTTTGCTATTTGCCAAGCAGAAACTTTATATCATTAAAAATCGCAAAAATCATAAGAGAGGCAAGCACAACGATTCCAATCCTAAACCCATGAGCCTGAAGCGTTGCAGATAAAGGCTTACCTTTCAAAGCTTCGATCGCATAATATAACAAGTGTCCACCGTCCAGTAGCGGCACAGGAAATAAATTTATCAGCCCTAAGTTGATTGAAATTAATGCAATGAACCATAGTACACCGCCTAAACCGGCTTCCGCAGATTCTTTTGAATAAGAGGCTATTTTTACAGGCCCCCCTATTTCTTCGCTTCCCCTTTGCCCACTTAGAATCTGCCAAATACCCTTAAGCATAGAAGCTGATATACTATAAGTTTGCTTTAATGATTCATAAACCGACTCAAACAAATCCAAACTCACATGTTCAATATCCCTAGAAGCGATCCCCAACATTGCCATTTTAATTTTATTACCTTTTTTATCAGCAATCTCTTTAATCTCAGGAGTAACCCTAATATTAAAAGTTCGAGAATCTCTCATGATCTCTAAATTTATAAAGTTACCGGTATTAAGGACAATATTCTCCTTAAGCTCATTAAAACTTTTAATATTCTTACCATCTACCGATATAACTATATCTCCTACTTCAATACCTGCTTTTTCAGCAGCACTACCGGTAACGACACTACCGATTTCAGGTGACATAACCGCCTTACCGAAGCTAAAAAACATTCCGGTAAAAATAATAATTGCAGTCAGATAATTTGCTAAAGGCCCCGCACCTACGATTATTGCTTTTTGCCATAACGACTTAAAGTAAAAAGATTTACTTTTTTCTTCCTCCGATAATCCGTTGATCTTCCCAAAATCCGGAGCACTTGCCAGGTTAGCATCCCCAAACATTTTTACATATCCGCCCATAGGAATCAGCGAGACTTTCCATCTGGTACCATACCGGTCATTCCAACCGAATAATTCTTTACCAAATCCTATAGAAAAAGTTTCCACACCTACCCCGAACTTTCTTGCAAAAAAGAAATGCCCCCCTTCATGTAGAAAAACTACTACCGAAATAGTAACTATAAACCAAAACATAGTAAGAATAATTTCAATTAAATGTTCCATTATTTTATTCCTGAGATTATAACAGCTTTAGTAGATGTGAATTTTTCCATATATTATGCCATGTCTGAAAAAGTAGCAATAGTTTGGTTTAGAAATGATCTTAGGATTTTAGATAACCCTGCTCTCTTCCATGCCTATAACAATTATGATAAAGTTATTTTACTATATATATATGATGACCAACTTGGGGGAAGTTGGAAAATGGGCGGAGCTTCAAAGTGGTGGTTACATCATGCTTTATTTCATTTAAATAAAACTTTGGAACATAAAAACTGCCGTTTGATTTTAAGAAAAGGCGATAGTTTAGAACAGTTAAAACAAATTCTTTCTTCTACTAAAGCTCAGGAAATATTATTTAACGGCATGTATGAACCTTATAATATTAAGCTTGAACAAGAGATGAAAATACTTTGTGATTCATTAGTAGTAACGGCGACCAGATTTCAAGGAAACTTACTACTTGAGCCGTGGGAAGCAAAAACTACTACGGGCAAAAACTTCAGTGTTTTCACTCCTTACTGGAATGCTTGTAAAAAACTGATAAATACTAAAGATCCTTTACCCGAACCGAAATTTAAACCTTATTATCCTGAGGTTGCCCACTGTAATTTAGATGACCTTAATTTACTTCCTGCCATTAATTGGGCAGACGGATTAAAAGCAACCTGGGAACCTTCAGAGAAAAAAGCTTTGGAACTGCTCGGCGAATTTATAGATAACCGATTGAGTGGTTATAGTGAACTTAGAAGCCGTCCTGATATGGTTGGCACCTCTTCTCTTTCACCTTATTTACACTTCGGGCAAATTAGTGTTAAATATTTATATAATAATTTGAGATTTTTAAGTTATCGAAAACCCGCCCTTTCTACTCAAGTTGAAAAATACCTTTCTGAAATAGGCTGGAGAGAATTCGCTCACCATTTGCTATTTTTTTATCCTAACTTACCTGAAAAAAATTTTCGGGAAAATTTTGATAAATTTCAATGGAATAGCGATACGGAACTACTGAGAGCCTGGCAGAGGGGGATGACCGGATACCCGATAGTTGATGCAGGTATGCGCCAATTAAGGAGTATAGGTTGGATGCATAATAGAGTCAGAATGATAGTTGCATCTTTTTTAACTAAAAATTTACTAATTTCCTGGCAGGAAGGAGCTAAATGGTTTTGGGATAATTTAGTTGATGCGGATCTGGCCAATAATTCCGCAAGCTGGCAGTGGGTAGCAGGCTCCGGCGCAGATGCCGCACCTTATTTCCGAATATTCAACCCCGTACTTCAGGGAGAAAAATTTGATCCTAAGGGAGAATATGTGAGAAGATGGGTTCCTGAGCTAAAAAGCTTGCAAAATGATGTAATTCATCAGCCTTGGAAAAATTTTTTATCCGACAAATTTAATAGTAGTATCAATTACCCGCAACCTATTGTTAAACTTGATACTTCACGCACCATAGCACTCGCTGCTTACAAACAAATTAAATCTTGACAAAAAATACATAAATACATAAAAAATAATAACTTAAATAAAAATAGCATCTTCTATAAAACATTAAATTTTTGTTAAATTGCACATATTTAGTTGACCCCGATTATCTAAAATAGTAAAATAATACCAATAATTAATAAAACCAGTTAAAAATATGGCTAATACTTTATCGCAAAGTACGGATTTTTCAGATTTTGTTATGCTTCAGAAAGAACAAGTTTCTGAAAATAAAACTGATTTTTCTACTGCTCTAGGAGGAATAGGCAGTATAGAAGAGTTTGAAGCAGTTATAAAAAGCATTGCTCCGCAAGACCCCAGTGATATGCATACCTTACAAGAAAAAGCTGAAGCAAAAACACACTCTGAATTTAATAATACATTTGCTGCCGATACTCAAGAACCTGTTAATATTAATAATATTTCCATTGCACAAAAATCAGATATATCCTCAATTAGTAGAATGTTTGGCGATCCTTTGGTTAAAGGGATACATTTTAATCCCGGGGCACATATTAACATTTTCGAAAGTTATAGGCATGAAGAAGTAAAAGAGCTTAAAGCTCCGGAAGATTTATCAATATCATCTTTTGTAGAAATGCAAGATGAGTATGTATCTGAGTTGGATGATAAAGAAGCTCCTACAGCTATGAAGATTGCTAGTAAATTAGCTGAAGTTCGTAATATGGCCGTTGAAGTTGCAACTGAAGCTCCTGTACTCGGAGCTGCGATCAGAACTGCAGACAAAGGCGTAGACATAGGTATAAAAGCTGCTAATGTAGCTAAACAAACTTATGAAGCTTCTAATTTATTTTCTAAATTATTTAAAGCTACAATGTTTACCACTACCGTTGCAGCAATCACAATTTCAATGCCTAATATTACAATGGGATATTGCGTGCTTTTAGCTTCTTCAGCTTTAATAGACGAATTTTGTGCTAACAAAAATCATGAAGTTTTAAATCAATTATCTGCATTTGCACCCTTACTTGTTGTACCTATGTTATTCTCCAGTCAATCACTGCTTGTTGCAGCTTGCAT
This sequence comes from Holosporaceae bacterium 'Namur', assembly GCA_014116815.1. Lineage (GTDB taxonomy): Bacteria > Pseudomonadota > Alphaproteobacteria > Rickettsiales > Midichloriaceae > Jidaibacter. The sequence goes on along the minus strand of JACGYV010000009.1, from coordinate 1,235 downwards.
GATTGGTACTACGAAATCTTTATTATCTTTTCATTTGCCGGATGAAATTAACAGGGTAATACATGCATTCAATTTAGCATCTTTTAACGGTAATTTTATAAGTAATATTTACAAATTTTTTACTGCAGAAAATATTGAGGTAGGCACTAATACTGCTATCGGGGTAGGAACAGGTGCTATACTGGCGGGGGGCATTCTTCCGATTATGGGGTATAATGTTCCTCTCTTATCTTCTGCAAGTCAAGATTTGATAATTACCTACCTAGGAGGAATTGGCAAAAATTTATTTAGAGAAATACAGAACCTTTCTGAGACTGTGAGTGGTGTTTATAACTTAATTAACAATAAAGTAAATCACATTATACAAGATCAAAATAATCAAAAAAGTTTAAATGAAAGTTGTATACTTATATAAATCATGTTAATTTAGTTTCTAATATGGTAAAGATGTAAATATTAATATTTACATCTTTACATCTCTCTATTTACAATCAATATCTTCTAATATTTATATTTTCCTCTGATAAAACCGCTTAAATTACAATTGCTAATTATTTTACTTGTTTAGTTTTATGTTTATAAGCTAAACTATATATTATTCTGTTTATATATTTATGATAAATATTATAGAACTATCAAATTCCACTTGAAACTTGGCTTATTATTGTATAAAAATAACCCCATACGGTTTTGCCGCCGTAGCACAGTGGTAGTGCACTTCATTGGTAATGAAGAGGTCGCAGGTTCGATTTCTGCCGGCGGCACCAGGAAAAATCTGGGGTACAGGGTTTTCTCAAAGTTTACAAATTTAGTATTTTCTACATATTTTCTACGCTATGTATAAAGAAATAAGTGGTTGTTATAAACTAATACTATCAGTATGGGCACTATTTTTCCTGGATATGGTTTATTCTAAGGGTATATGAATATCTTTTTAGCGATAATTTTAAGTAAGTATCATCACCTAGTTTTATACTTTATTAGTCCTTCCTGCTTAGATTGTTATGTATTAAACAAAGACTTAGAGTTTTGCCAAGCTTTATCAGTGCTAAGCTAGAATAGCTAATTGATTACCCTACATACAAACAAAATATCCGATTCGACTTGTTATAGTAAAATTAGTTAAGTTGTGGTACGAGGAAGAAGGTAGAGATAGCATCGTATAAATGCTGATGATCTTTAATTTGCTGTTTTATCCATCGCTTCATATTAGCCCAAAATTTTTCTATCGGGTT
>JACGYV010000036.1 GCA_014116815.1 Holosporaceae bacterium 'Namur' | reverse complement strand
TTCAAAGGAAAAAAGATTGTGGATAATCGTATCAGTGCCCATGCAACAAGACTTGTTGCAAATTCGATAATTGCTTATAATGCTATCATATTAAATACCATTTATGAAAAAATGGTTGCAGAAAAAGCATCTCCCGAGATTATGGAAATATTCAGCAGAATATCACCTATTGCTTGGACTCATATTGCTTTTACCGGACGATATAACTTTAAGAAAAATGATCTAAATATGAACATTGAATCATTAGTGGAGATATTAGAAAAACAATTAAAAAAACACTTTACTAAAGCCGATTAGTTCAGATTCGTCATTTATGGGGGTTCTTCCACAGCCCCCCAACTAGGGTACATGAATCACACACAACTCAGGGGGGAAAACTATAATCTTTTTCCTCTCCCCTCAATGGTATTTTCTCTATATTCCCTCTGCTGTGATAACATATCTAAATGACCAAGCTGTCGAGGGGATTGTAACAGTTCATCTACTTCCGTTCTACTTGGCTTCCTATTATTCTCTAATATATTTAATAATCCTATTATAGTATCAGCATGTAATGGTTTGCTTTCAGGCAAGCACAATAATATCCGCGCCATCAATTCTATAGGTAAATAAGAGAAGTAATCTTCCCCTTCATGTATATTAAACGGAGCTTGTCTGCTTAAGCTTTTTCCTATTCTCAGAGCTTGTGATAATGGCATAGCTATACAGCTTATGTTAGCCAAACACCTAAATATTTCTCTTCTATCGGGGTTAGTCTCAAATCTTATTAGTGCTTTATCTCCTTTGCTTTCCTGCGCGGAAGATAAACGTAACTCTAAAACTTTGTCACTGAGAGTAGGTCTATTATCTTTTAAATTTGATATAGCAGCTTCTTTTTCTTCTATCATTTCTCTTACTAAATTCTTTTGTTTTTGTGTCATACCATTTCCTTTTGTCCTATAACAACTCTCATTCGCGTTATAAGCTAGAACTTCATCATACCTTCCTTGGGTATGTAATATTGCAGCGATATTATTTAAACACTTAACATATACCGGGTGTTCCTCTCCATATGTTTTTTCTATAATTATTAAAGCTTGTTTATAATAATTTATAGCTTCTTCATAACATCTTTGAGCATAAAACATTGAGGCAATATTATTTAAACACTTAACATATGCTGGATGTACCTCTCCATATGTTGTTTTTATAGTTATTAAAGCTTGTTTATAATAATTTACAGCTTGATTATATAAACCTTTTTCACTAAATTCACCCGCAATACTATAAAGGCATTTCACAATATTTTTGACGTAGAATGGAGAAATGCTCTTATCTTTCTTTACAAAAGATGAGCTGATTCTTTGTTCTTTGTTTATATCATTTATATTCTTTATGATATATAGAGCGTTTCTATAATAATTTAAAGCTTCATCATACCACCCTTGAGTATATAATATAGAAGCGATATTATTTAAAGCATCCAAGTAATCCGGATGGTTTTTTCCATATTCCTTTTGTATTATGATTAGAGCTTGTTTATAACAATTCAAAGCTTCTTCATAATGTCCTTCAGCGTACAATCTTGAAGCCGTATTAGTATAATTTAATTCTTTTTTTCCAAATGTTTCCTTTTTAATGGCTAAGCTTTGCTTATAATAAACTGAAGCCTCATTAGAACGCCCCTCTATTTGTAATACTGAAATAATATTATTTAAAATAATAACGTTCGAATTATGTTCTTCTCCATATAATTTATTATTTATAAATAAAACCTGTTTGTAAAAATTTAATGCATCTTCATGCTGTCCTTCAATTTGCAATATTGAAGCAATATTATTTAAAGAAGTAGTATAATCTAAGTGTTCTTCTCCGTATACCTTCTGTATTATGGTTAAAGCTTCCTTATAATAATCCAAAGCTTTGTTATATTGATTTTGAGCTTGAAATATTGAACCAATTTGATTCAAGGAATTAATATATTCCGGATGTTCTTTTCCATATGCCTTTTTTATTATGATTAAAGCTTGTTTAAAACAATCTAAAGCTTTGTCATATTGATTCTGAGCTTGAAATATTGAACCCATGTTATTAAGAACGATTGCATACTCCGGATGTTTTTCCCCATATGTATCTTCTATTATAGTTAAAGTTTGACTATAATAACCTAAGGTTTTTTGCTGAGTTTCAACATTTGAGAATGTATTGACAATTCCTCCCCCTAATCCTAGGGTGGATAATATTGTGGCAAAATTACTTAAAAAATCGGCATAATAAGGGTGTTGTTGACCATGTTTCTTTTCAACAATAACTAAAGCCTGTTCATAATAAATTCGTGCCTCTTCACATTCACCCAGATTATACAACATGTTAGCAATACTCTTTAAAAGAGTAATATCACTAGGATTAAGGTTTAAAGCTTTGATATATAGCTCTTTAGCAAGTGTATAGTTCAGATTCTTCTCTGCTATCCTCCCCTGCACATATAGACCCTCTTCAATAAAACTTTTATTTCTGAAATCTAATTTACCACTGTTAGCTACAAATTCTCCTAAGACTTTTTCAATTGGTATTAATATATTATAACTTTTTTCTAATTCTTTAATTTCTTTATTATCCATTTCATAAATACCATTTATTACATCTTCTTGAATCATTTTTTTATGATGTAAATCTTCCCTTTCTTGTTTATAAAACAAATGAGTTCTTATCCTCATCTTAGTTGCAAATTCAAGTAATCTACTGATGTTTTTATAAGCTTCTTTAGTAATTATCTTTTGCTGTAATAACACATCTAATCTATCCCAGCTATTTTGCTTCTCAATTCCGAAATAAAGCGATAAGTATCCAATAAAATTATTAGGTAATCTATATAGCTCTTTTTTTACATTAAAGGAATCTGTTACTCTTTTCTTACCTAAGTTTACTGTGAATTCAATCATATCTCCTGACATCAAATATAAAGCTTGCTCCATACACACTTTATCTTTCTTCATTAGCCATTCCAACCATGTTTCTGTAGTAGTTGATAGTAAAACTTTTTGGGTTGTCTCTACATATCTTGTAAATAACTTTTTATTACCCTGTATTAAACAAACATTTCTCAATATATTAGATAAAATTAAGTCTTCTTTAAATCTTATAGGGTTTTGATATGCGGTTAATTCTTCGACCGTCCCTATGAGCTCCTGTTTACCTAATGGAGTATTACCACCTGTATCAAGGCAAAATCCGTCATTAGTAATAGACTTTATACCTTTTAAAAGAATCGGGAATCTAGTTTCTCCTAAACTTATTACCTTTAATTCTATTAGCTTAGATAACTTGATAAAATATTCTTCTATTTTTTTATCCTTCTTTTCAACTAAAATAGCAAACTCAATATCAGAATAAGGACTCATTTCCTCACGGCTCATGGAACCTAACCCAACTACAGAATATTGGCATGGCGGATTACCTATAATTCTTAAAGAATCTCTCAGTATATCAGAAAGTATAGAACTTAAATCTTTTGTTATCTCTTTAAGAAGGTTTTTAGCTGTCTCATCATTCCGTTCTAATGAAGTACTTGTTTTTCGCCTAATACTAACTAATCTATTTATATATACTTTAAAGTTGATTTCAGGTACTGCTTGTTGGTCTCCACATTCTCTTCTTATAAAGCCGGATTCTACGCTAAGTTGTTTTTCTTCAAATAACCCCTTAGGAAAAATTGTTTTTATCTCTTTATGCTGATTTATAAATACCCTAGCGGAGCTGTATATCTTAGCTGCTTTCGGATAATCTTCCTTATATAAGAAATAATCCCCTAACTTAATTAAGACATAAGCTACTCCTGTTAAATCTTTTTTTTCCTGCGCTAATGATAATGCTACCTCATAATCATTAAGGCATTTTTCTTCACCATGACAAAATTTACTATTTCCTAATTTCAAGTACTTGTTTACTTCTGAGTTAATCTCTCCTTCGTATCCTTTAAACTCTTGATCACTTATAATTTGTGCATGTTCATAGTTTTTAAATTTTATTGCTAATATTAAAGCAGTATCCCCATTAATATTAACTTTATTTGTTTTTGCCCCTGCTTCAATTAATGCTTTTGTTACTTCAGGATTACTATTCCTGTTCGCTGCAAAATGTAAAGGTGTATAGCCATAAGAATTTTTAATATTAGGTTCTGCTCCTCTTTGTATTAAAGTCTCGACTATTATTTTATTCGGATGGAAAGCAGCATAGTGTAATGCTCTTTTTCCATCCTTATCTTTACTTGTTATAAGTTCTTTCCTTAAATAGTCACTAACACTATCTAAAATTTTTACTATAATTTCATATTTTCCATAGTGTGCAGCATAGTGTAAAACATTTTGTCCACTACTTGATGCTAACATTACATCTGCAGCTTTACTTATCAGATATTCTACAACTTCTATATTTCCAGCTATTGCGGCTATATGTAATGGTGTTTGCTTATCAAAATTCTCTACATCAATTACGCTTTTAAATTCCTCAATAAGAATTTTTAGAATGCTTAAGTTGTTTAACTTAGCAGCATGATGCAATAATGTTATTCCATTGCTATCCCCACAATTTATATCTTTTAATTTATAAAGATTAGATTTAAATTTATTGATATCATCTTCAACAATTGATTCTTTTAATAGTGAAATAATAGTTGTTTCATCATTAGTATTATGCATATTATACCTTCCTATTTTAAGTTATATACGGGTTTCTTTATCTTTCTCACAACTAGATAACTTTAATACTTTGAAGTACTATAATCTTTAGTAATATAATCTTGTTGATCTTCTATTATAAAAACTATTCTCCTATCCGATAACTAATCTTCATATTGTGCAATCAGAAGTAATCCTAGATCCAACATTTGATTTTATGCGCCTAATACTGTAAAATTATCAAGATTTTCTTCCATACTATATTTATTAAAATACTCTTGAAGTATTATCCGTTCACACCTGTTTAACATTTTAAATCCTAATTCATGAGGTTTTATATTTTCAACTTATTTCCACTATTTTCTGCTGCTCAGCAGCTCTTCTAAGTATTTCTTTTAGCTCAAAACTTCCTGTTCCTACATAATCACCAGCAGTTTTATTATCTTTATCTAAAGCATTCACATCTGCTCCTTTCTCTATTAGCAACTTAACTACTTCCTTATGACCATATTTTGCTGCAACATGCAATGGGGTTTGCTGATTTCCATCTACAGCATTTATATTACTCCTTGCATTAATTAGTAGCCCAACTATTCCTATATCCCCCATGCGAACCACTCTATGTAAGGGTGTTGCTCCATAAGAGTTAGGGAGATCAATTTTTGCATTATGTGATAATAATAAGCTTACTAATCTTGTTTTCCCACTTAATACTCCTAAATGCAGTGCAGTCTCTCCTAAACTATCTTGCTTATTAATATCTGCTGCCACATCATTCTTTAATAATAACTCGACTATTTTGTCATATCCAAGCTCTGATGCATGGTGTAATGCCGTTCGCCCATGCTTGTCTTCCGAATTAGGTGAAACCCCCGAACTTAATAAATCAACCACATTTCCTATATTTCCTGCATGTGCTGCTTCTATTAACTCTAAGGATATTGGCTTAACTTTCTTTTTCAACTCTACATAATCTTGCTTCTTCCATTTCTCCATCTTCATTACAGGCAATCTGCTTAAATCTTTTAGATCTTTGCTAGCCTTAGTTGTTTCCTTATCCCATTTTTCTATTTCTTCTAATGCCTCCCTTCCAACTATCACTTCTACTATCTTCAGCTTATCGTCCCTCGTCCCGCTGCATAATTCTATTAAACTTGTTCTTTCTTGCTCTTTTAATCTATCAATATATCTATTTATTTTTTTTAAATTACCATCTTTAAACCAATATTGTATCTTTGCTGTGTTTTCTCCGATCTCACAGTAATATACCTCTGATGCCCTCTCATATATCTTCTTACGATCAAATTTTTCAAGCCTGCTATTACTTGTTTTTAACTTTTCAGGTCTACTTACTAAATATCTACTAGTTGCCTCTCTTCCTGACTTAATTAACTTCTCTTTAGTTTCTTCACTAAGTTTAAAGCTTAAAGTATCTACTCCAGTTATATCTATAAACACTGTTCTTTGCTTATCATCACTCCTCCTGGTTATGTTGTTAACCGCGTTTTGAGTAGTTCCATATAATGCTTTTATATAAGAAATAAATCCTGTTATTTCCTTTCTTACAGGGTCAGTGCCATCCCTTAATACTGCTATCTCTTCAAATGGGTCAACTCTAAACCCTAATGTTTTCATATTAGGTTGATTTCTTTTATCAAATAAATGAAGCGGGTAGTTGTTAACAACTCCTCCGTCTACATATAAATCTTCTACCCTACTTCCGGGCTTAGCATATCGCTTAGCAGTAAATACAAGCGGAATTGACATTGATATCCTTACTGCATCTGCTATTTTCATATCAGGTGTATGTTCGTGAGAGAATATTTCGTAGTATCCGGTACTTATATTTGTCCCAGCAAAATACATATATTTATATTCTTCACTTTTTTGGCTTAGTATTGCCTTATAAGAATCTTTAAAAGTCGCATTTTTGCTACCTAATTTTTGTTCTATTATCCCTTCCGCCCATTCTAGAAAAAAGTCTGCTGATTCAGCTCCGAATTGAGTTCTTATTCTTCTTATTACCAAAGGCCATTTAAGTATTGTATCACTAAGCTTATATGATTCAAAAAATACTTTTTCCAGCTCTCTTCTAGAAGTGCCTATATCATAACCAAGCCCTAAAAGTAATGCTGTAATAGCTCCTGCTGACGTACCGGCTACTCTCTTTACACCAGGTAATATATTTTCTTTGCCTAAGGTATCAATAGCTCCTATATATGCAAATCCCTTTATTCCTCCTCCTTCAAATACTAAGTTCTCATATTGATATTTACTTTGCTGCCTTACGTCTTCTTTTGATAATTGCATATCTATGCTCCTTTCTATTTAATACTTTCTAATTTACTAAAAATAATTATGGTTAAGCTCATAAACTTACTTAAAATATTAGAATTTTTTTAAATATAGTTATCTCAATATCCGAAAACCCTTTAAAGCTGCTTACCATATTAAGTAAGAGGGGGTTATGCAATTTATTAAACTATTAAAAAGCATCCTTTATAAAACAAGTAGTTAAAAACAAGTAAAACATTGTTTTATTGCTTTCAAACTGGCAATCACTCTTTTATTAAAATTGAGATATAGTATGTATATTATTTTCAACGTTTTATCCTTAAAATCAGCATTTAAAAGGTAGTTATTAAATTGTTTTTAAAAAACACTTAATAATTACTTAGTAGTTTACTTTGAGCATACCATAATAACTTCTCATCACAGCTGTCAATTACAAAGGTCATGTTGCTCAAATCGCTATTCAGGGATTTTTACCCATTATCCCTGTTATTTAAGTGAGTTTTACCGATTGAGGCATACCCAGGTTAGTCATTTTGTTAAACATATGGCAACCAAGTAATGTTTCTGCATCTTGATTATCCCATTTTCTAGATCTTAGTCTCGCACCTATAATGCTTTTATATCGGTAAATGGTATTCTCTACAATCTCCCTCCTTCCGTATTCATTTTTATTATACCAAGCATGGTATCCTTTTTCTCTTATATAGTTTATTGTATCAGACCTATGTTTTTCTGTAGCCTTTTTAGCATTTTTAGGGGGTGGAATTGTCGGTTTAATATTTTGAGTTTCTAAGAATCCGTAAGTGTTGTTACCATCATAACCTCCATCAGCTAAAACCTCAGCTATCGTCTCTTGGTTCGCTTGCTCTATTAATGGTTCTAAGCATTTACGATCATCTGTTATATGATTGGTCATAACACGTGAAACTATTAATCCCTCTTTGCTAACTCCTATGTGTAGCTTGCGCCATACTCTTCTTTTTACTTCACCTCCATGTGTCAAGCCCCCGAAATATGTTCCACTTTTTAGTTAGTGATAAGTCAGGTAGTTAACGATTGTATTAGGAGATGGCAGCTTGTAATTTAGAGAACTATGCAGCCTATTTTGTTGTAGTGCTTGCCCCAGTATTCTATAATAATTTGCTCTTCATTTAGCCTACAAAATGATTCTTTGTATTACCTCCGCTTGCCTTAATTACCTTACTATTTGCTCACTATTATATTTCTTCTTAATTATATAATTACTCCTTCTAAACTTACTTATAAATTAGCTATATCTATCTATTTAATAACCTATTTCTGGAGCTATTATACGGGGGCAGGACACTTCTTAAAAGAAGTGAAAGTACAATTTTTTCTAAATTCTACACACAAACCATTTAGCAGATTTATAAAGTTCTTATCCCAATATACATCCATGTTTTGCATTCTTACCGTTTTCAATCTGTAAAGATTTTATATGTTTTTCTAGAACTGGGGCTACTTGCTCAAAAAATATTAATGTATTAATCGTAAGTTTTATTAATTGTTTAGAGTTATGCATAGTACTCTCGTAATTTTCTATCAATCCAGTATAATGCTGATCAAAATAACTTATAAAATGTTTTACCTCTTTTATGGATGAAAATCTCATATGTAATATCATTTTTCCCACTCTGAGTTCAAGTGTCTCTCCATGAAAATAATCCAATTGATTAGTTTTTATGCCCACAATATCTGCTAATGTTTGCTCAATATTTTTTTCCCTCACTAAACACCAATAATCAGTCTTAAAAATATTTTCCAATTTTTCCTCTATTAGCTTATGAGATAAACGCCAAGTAGGGAAAGGTATATCAATTTTTGTAGTAATTGGGCTTTGTTCTTCATAAACTACTTTTTTTGCGCCTAGTCTCTCTCGAAAAATTTTAAAATCTTCTATCTGCTTGACTTGGGAATTTAATATAACAACATAATTAAAAAAAGAAGCTTCGTAATTAGGGTGTTCCTTACCATATACTTCTTCAAATATATCTAAAGAGATTTTATAATGTACTAATGCCTCTGGAATATTACCCAATGCTTTCAATACTTCACCAATATAATTATTTGCAAATGCAACATCACTATGTTTCTTGCCATGTTCTTTTTCGTATATCTTAAGAGCTTGTAAGAGATAATGAAGTGATTCTTCATACTTACCTTGTTTTAATAAGATTTTACCAATACTTTGACTAGAATGACCAATATATAGATGATTATCTCCAAACACTTTTTTAAAAATCAATTCTGCTTTTTTACAACAGTCTAATGCTTCTTCATTTCTATCTAGCTCAAATAATATATTTCCTATATGTTGATAAGAAAGTGCAATATCAGGATGCCCCTCTGTAAACAACCTTTGCCGGATCATTAAAGATTCATAGTGGCATTTTAATGCCTCTTCCTTTTCGTTTAGTATGAATAATTGCCTCCCCATATTATTATAAATTGATGCAACTATATAATGCTCTTTACCATATACCTTTTCAAATATACCTAAGGCTTTTAAAGAATATTTTAATGCTTTCTTGTCCTGGCCTAAATCTCCTAGCACGTGGCCAATGTTGTTATAAGAAAGAGCGGTATCAGGATGCCCTTTAGGAAAAACTAACTTAAAAATTCTCAGTGCTTCTCTAAAATACTTTAGTGCTTTATTATACTCATTTTTATAACTCAATATTATTCCTATATTATTATAGGAATGTGCAACTTCAGAATGCATCATAAGACCATATAACTCTTTTCTAATCTTCAAAGCTTTTTTATGATATTCTAGTGCTTCATTATATTTACTTTGCTTTTGAAATATACCGCCAATATTATTATAAATAAGTGCAGTATCAGGATGATTTTTTTTCCCATAAACTTTTTCTTGAATATCTAAAGCTTTTTTATAACATTCCAAAGCCTCATCATATTTACCTTGTACTCTTAATATTTCTCCAATATCATTATTAACAATTGCAATAGTAGGATGATTATCGCCATGCTCAGCTTTAGCTATATTAGCTACACGCTCTGCTATTTCTTTACCATATTTTGTTAAACCTAGTTTTACTAATAAAGACATAAAATGTTGTAAAATTACGATATCTTCTGAGTTAATATCAATTGCTTTTTCATATAAATCTACAGCTATCTTATAATCTAATTTTCTTTCTGCTAATCTTGCCTGTACAAAAAAACTATCTTCATATAAATCATCATTTTTAAAATGATACTTACCATTACTTTGAACAAATTTTTTTAAAGCTCTATCTATAGGTATTAATATCTTATAACATTCTTCCAATTGTTCTAATTCTTCATCATTAATTATATAAACATTGTTTGTTTCCAGCTTTTCTAAACTTTGTTTTATCAAGAATTTATGGTAGATATCCTCTTCTTCTTGACCATAAAATAAGTGTGTCTTTACTCTCATTTTAGTTGCAAAGTTTATTAACTTATTTAAATTAGCATGAGCCTTAACATTAATTATTCCTAATTCTAATAATTGATCTAATCTGTCCCAGCTGCTTTTAGCTTCAATACCATAGTATAATGCTAAATATGCAATTAAATTATTTGGTAACCTGTATAGTTCCATTTTTACATTAAAATATTTCTCAACTTTCTCTGAACCTAACCTAGGTCCAAATTGTCTTATATCCCCTTCCATTAATGATAGTGCTTGCTTCTGCCTAAGAAAAAGTCTTTTATTTTCCCACCTTCCTTCTTCACCTACCGAAAACAAAATTCTTCGCGTTTCCTTTTCATATTGATTAAATAAGATATTGCTACCATGTATTAAAGCTATAGTCTTAAGCATATTAGAAGGAAGTAAGTCCTCTTCAAATTTTTTAATAGTCTGCCATAAAGATAATTCCCTCACTGTACCAAATAATTCACTCCTGCCTTTAGGTGTGCCTCCACTATCAAGGCTAAATCCCCTTCGGGTGATTGATACAGTATCCTTTTTAAAAGGGAATGAATATGCTGTTTCCCCTAAAGCTATTATTTTTAATTCAAGCAACCCTATTAGTTGATTAAAATATCTTTGTGTTTCTTGAGTATTTATCTCTACGACAATAGCAAACTCAATATCAGAAAAAGGACCCATTTCCCCTCTACTCATTGAACCTAGCCCGAGTATACTGTAATTACATGGTGGAGCACCAAGTAGATTAATAATATCCTTTATTAATCCGGAGAGTATATTAATCATTCTTTTTGTATTATAATTAAGAATAAACTTTGGTAAGCTATCATTATTTTGCGAGTATTTTGCTAGTTCATTTCTTAATATTACTAATTTTTCTGCATAACTTTCATAATTTATTTTAGGTATAGCTACTGAATTCTTACAAATATACCTTATAAACCCTGTTTCTAAACTAAGCTGCTTGTATCTAAAAATTAAGTTTGGAAATAAGGGCCTTAACTCATTATATCTTTCAACAAACACTCGAGCTGAGCTATAATTCATAGCAGCTATATCATATTTATTATTATATAAATTATAATCACCTAATTTAATTATACAGTATGATATCCCAATTAAGTCCTCCTTTTCTTCAGCAAGAATAAGCGCTGCATTATAATGTTTTATTGCTTCTGCATTACCCTCACATAGTGCGGTATTACCTAAATTTATGAGTGCAAGCACTTCAGCATTTATTTTATTAGTATAAAAAGCTAACTCTTTTTCAATTATAATTTTTGCTACTTCAGTATGTTTTAATTTAATAGCTAATGCTAATGCAGAGTCTCCGTTCATTTCAATTTGGTTTAAGCTTACTCCGTTATTAACTAGCGTTCTAACCTTCTCGAGATCATTTTCAAATACTGCTTTATGGAGAGGAGTTGTATCTAATATCAATTTACTATCGCTATCTTCTTCCTGGTAATTATTAATATTACTAAGTTTTATTTTTCCACTTGCCTTGCTTTTTAACTTTATCTCATTAAGTTGGTTTATAATTGCTTTATTAGTACTATATTTTGTTTCTAATTCTTCTCTGCTAATCATATATTATACCTAAATTAAATAATCATTGGGTTTCTTTAGTTACATATTTTTAAATCCCACATTTGTTTTCCTACTTTAAACAAACCCAAATTCCTTACCTTTAAGCTTATTATCTACTATTTCTCTTTGACTCCACCTCAGTAATGAATTACTTTTTTCAATTACTTCCCTTACATTAATAGCTATAATGGTTGTATCATCTCCGATCTCTATAGCTTTGTCTTCTGCTCCATTGGCCTCTTTATTTATTATGGTTTCCTTTACTATATCCAGTAGCCAATTTTTACTTCTTCCACACTGCTTAAACTTATTCTGCCATATTTCTTCCTTTTGCCAGGCAACTGTTAAATATTGACATATTGTTGTTTTCCCTATTCCGGCTCTGCCGTATATTACTAGCTTCTTGCTTTTTGCTTCTTTTAATAGCTCTTTAATTTCTATTGGCTTCTTAGCTCTATGTATCTCTTCATAACTCGATATCCTTTGTTCCCTATACTCTTGGCTATCATTCTTATCCCCTCTTTTTTCTTTCCCTCTCAGCCCCTGTTCCTTCTGTTTAGCTTCTTCTTGTTCTATTATAGCCAGGTTTATAAAACTATTTGAAATGTCATATTCTCTCTCTTCCCAAAAGCGTTTTAACTTATCATTAGCCTGGTAGTAATTTTTAATTGAGTTCATTATTAATTGCTCAGCTGTTTGTAGTGAGCTGCCTTGATCGCCAGGAACCATGTGGTCAACTTCTCCTTCTCTCCTCCTTCCCTGCTCACTCGCTATAATTGAATATCTGTTTTGTGAACTTAATAAATCATCAGCTCTCATTTGTAAAGAGTAGTTAAACATATAATTTAAAACACTGTTTTATAGCTTTTAAACAAGCAACCATTCTTTTACTAATACTAAAAGATTATCCTTTACTTTAAATTATATATTTAAAGCTATGCTTTGGATATATATACAGTTTTAATAGGAGAGCATTCAAAAGCTGGGGGTGAGTACGCAAAGATTGAATTTGAAGGGAAAGTTTAGTAAATTTGCTTTAATTATATGGAATGATAATAGAATAAAGATAAAATGATTTTGGCTGCCTAACATGA
>JACGYV010000066.1 GCA_014116815.1 Holosporaceae bacterium 'Namur' | reverse complement strand
GCTTCTACCTTGAATTCTTTTGTATAATTTTTCCTGGTTTGTTTTGTCATTTCATTCCTCCGATTGTTTCTCTTATTTTTATCAGAGTTTCTTATCTTACTCTCCAATTTCTCGGGATAACATCAATGGAAGCAACAGGTAGCTATGGTGATGAAGTAGCGGAGTTTTTATATAATCAAGGATATAGTGTAAGTATAATTAACCCGGCTTGCATTAAAGCTTATGCGTCAAGTAAACTAAAGAGGCATAAAACTGATGAAGTTGATGCTGTACTTATTGCTGAGTATGCTAATAAGAATGAATTACACCCCTATAAACCTAGGGATAGTATGCTTAAGAAATTAAGGAGCTTTTATCGTTGTCAGCAAAACCTTAAAATCCAACGTACCCAAGTTTCAAATTACCTTGAAAATGAGCATACCTTACCTGACTCTATAAGTATAATATATAGGAGATTGTTAAATGAAATAGATCTGCAAATTAAAAGTATAGACTTACTTATTGATGAATTACTAACTAACAATTCTACACTAAAAGAGCACTGCGAGAATTTGCAAAGTATACCGGGAGTTGGAAAGATTACTGCTATTGCTATACTATCTGAAGTTCCTGACTTCTCTTCTTTTAACAGTGCAAGACAACTAGCTGCATATGCAGGACTTACTCCTAAACAAAATACTTCTGGCACTTCAGTAAGAGGTAAATCAAGATTGTCAAAAATAGGCTCTTCGAACTTAAGAAAAGCTTTATATTTTCCTGCTATCTCAGCTAAATCACACAACTCAATAGTCAAAGAATTTGCCAATAAATTAAAAAACAGAGGTAAAAATACCATGGTCATTATTGGAGCGATTATGAGAAAGTTACTTCATATAGCATTCGGTGTTATTAAGCATAAAACTAAATACAACTCACAAATGTTATATACTTGACTCCATACACGGTATCACTACCCTTTTAAGCGTATTTTTAAAACTAAAAGTGAGGTGAAAAGTGCTATATTTGAATACATAGAAGCTTTCTATAATGGAAAACGTAGACATTCTACTTTAAATTATTGCTCTCCTAACGTTTTTGAGCAATATTACTACAAAGTTGCTTAACTACCTCTCCACTATAACGGGATAAGATCACCCAAACACTTTGCACATTTCTCTTATACTATATTTGTGCGCCTCCCTCTCTATAAATGCATATTTTACTTTAGCGGATCGGCAAAATATGCTAGCGTCTTTTTTAATATGTCTCTCTCCCTCTTTACTCTCTCCAGCTCCTTCTGTAATCCTTTTAATTTTGCTTCTTCAGGATTAAGCTGCCCTTTGCTGGGAAATGCTATATCTTTATCTCCTTTATTGCTTAGTACCTGCTTCCATTTAGCTATGGTACTTTTACTGATCCCTAGACCCTCCGCTGCTTGACTGAGGCTATATCCTTCTTCAGTTACTAGCTTTATTGCTTCTACTTTAAATTCTTTTGTATAATTCCTTCTTCTTTCTTTTCTCTGATTAGTTATTTCTTTTTTATCAGAGTTCCTTTCCTCCTTCTCTACTTTTTCGGGATAACATCACTTCTTGTTATTTATACTTTATTGAAGCATGAGTGTAGAAGATAATTTATTCAATACTCGAGAAGCAAAAGTATCTTGATTAAATATCTTGAGATGCTCTTCGGGAATATAAGCTTTAAGTAATGCATCAGTCTTATC
>JACGYV010000065.1 GCA_014116815.1 Holosporaceae bacterium 'Namur' | reverse complement strand
GCTATTCCCGGCTTCCAGGTATTTTATTACTTTCTCTCTTAAATCTAAACTATACGGGCTCATCTTCATCTCTTTTTGTTTTATTCTACCTTACCTCCGTACCATAGCTAAACTTATTTTACTATATTAGTTGAATTGGAATGAGTCTTTTGATTTTGCTCCGACAATACCTAACCTATAGTATAAGTAGCTAATATCATCCGTTCTCGAATCTTCGAAAAGTTGTTTAAAAGTTAGCTCCGCCATTACGTAATATTCATTGACTTCAGTATATCTATATTGTTTCTCATTCACCTCACCCAGAATAACTAAAGTGTTTGCCATATTAACACCTACGGCATTATTGCCATATACTTATGTAGACTAAAGCTCTTTTGATAAAATCTGAAAGAGCTTTTTTTACGCCTATCCTTTACGAAGCCCTTATTGTTTCTTAACGGGCTTCTTCTTTTTCTTCTTAAGTGCCGGGAAAGTTAAGATAAATTCAGTATACTTTCCTAAGCGTGATTTGCATTCTATATATCCGCCCAAATCCTGCATTACCATTTTGCAGAAAGCAAGCCCGATACCCGTTCCGCTTTTACTCTTGGTATAAAACTTATCAAATATATAAGGTATATCTTCTTCTGCTATACCTTTGCCGTCATCCCTGAAGTAAAGCTTATTATTTTCTGCTCTTATATTTATTTTTACGTTCTTGCCGCCATACTTATATGAATTGTTAAGAAGGTTGAATAACATTTGCTTCATGAAATACATAGATCCGTAAAATTGGAAGTTATCTATGATTATAATCTTTATACCGTCTTGTTTTTGCTTTAAGAGCTCATATTCGGATATTGCCAGATCTATAAACTCATTCATGAACAATTCTTTTTTATCATCGGAAATTACGGAACTCTTCATTGAAGCCAGTAAAGTATCAACGGTGGTAATTCCATGAGAACTTATTTTTTTCAATGTCTTTCCGGCATCTAAAATCATTTCTAATTCAGTTTCTTTAATTTTTAAAAGATAAAAGTCCCCTTGCTTTTGTTTATTATTAGTTGCTTCTTCCAGTAATGAGCCCAAGTGCCCTGCATACATATCCATAGTAGCCAACGGGCTTTTTACCTCATGTGCCATAGCTCCGCCGAACATATGCATGGTTTCTACTCTTTCTTCTTGTTCTTTCTCGCGTTTACGTAGAAAAAATAGGGTGGCGAATAAGAAGAATAGGTATATGTATGCTATGCGGCCTGTGGTAGTGATCTCCTGAAATGCCTCTAAACTAAACCCGCTTAGCTTGAATAAAATAAACCCACCTAAGGTTCCGATCGAATAGAGTAATAAAAATCTTCTCGCATCAACGAATAGGTAAAGTGAGAAGGCGGATAATATACCGTTTACTACCCAGAACGGATCATTAAACCCGATAAACAGCATATAACTTGAAACGAACGGCAAACAGAAGGTGATTAAGAAATACCAATAATAATGTAGATACTTTTCTATAAACCTTTTGCTTGCGATAAATTCTCTAAACAATAAAACCATGCAGAAAAAGTATCCTATGGTTATAAGGTAAGCAAATGTAACATGCCCCGGGCTTGAGGTGACATCCAGACTATATAAGAAGTAATAAGAAAGAGTGAAAGTACAAAATTTTCTAATCTCTATTTTATGCTGCCCGGGATTTACTGCAAGCAACCTAATGCTGGAGATTAAGAATTTATATATATTTCTTATTGGTT
>JACGYV010000064.1 GCA_014116815.1 Holosporaceae bacterium 'Namur' | reverse complement strand
ATAGAGATATTTTACAATAGAAAACGTAGGCATTCTAATTTATATTATTGCTCTCCAACTAATTTTGAGCAATATTACTACTACAAAGTTGCTTAACTACTTCTCCACAAATTCGGGACAAGATCATACTAATTATATAATCGAAATTTATTGCTTTTTGGTTAGCTTTCTTATCTTCTTGGCTTTAGGGAAAGTTAAAATAAACTCAGTATACTTGCCTACTCTTGATTTACACTCAATATATCCCCCCATATCCTGCATTATCATTTTGCAGAACGCAAGACCGATACCCGTCCCGCTTTTACTCTTGCTATAGAATTTATCAAATATATAAGGCAAGGGTTCTTCTTGTTTATCAGGAATGTATTTTCATCAATATGCTTATCTTAATTTAGGAAATATCTAAAAGCAAATTTAGGACTATTAAAGTCTAATAGCTTTTTTAATTTGATGTAGGTCATTTTCAGAGTTTTGTTAATCTCATAACTAATCTAAAGTAATAAAGTTAATAATTTATTAATGAGTATACTATGCTTTGAATTTCTTTCTAATAAATTATATTTAATATTAATTGTTTTCTTGATAAGTATGGTTCTTTTTTGTTATATTAATACATAAAGATTATATTTCATAAATATGAATAATATATCTCTTATTGATTTAAAGCCTCAGATAGATTCCCTGCCCTACCCTATACCTAATATCTTGCTCTTATTAGCAAATTGCCCGATTCCGCCTCAGACTTATAAAGATATAATATTTGACTATAAGATTAGTAGCTCTTCTGAATTGCTTGGTATAAAATCAGATAATGAGTTTGTAGGTGTCATAGGCTTGGAAGTGTTGCATAATACAGGTATTATTAAACACTTTATGATATTACCTCAATATCAATACCAAGGCATAGGGACAAAGATAATAAAAACATTACCTATAAAATATGGTTTTAGCTCTTTACACGCTGAAGCAGATAATGAGACTGTTAATTTTTATACTAAGCTTGGCTTTATGGTGTTAAAGGTTGAAGACACCTCCTGCCCTAATCCTAAATACAACTGCACTCTAAATATTTAATGCTTTTTACTCATTCTATATGCTTCAGACCTCACAAATGTACTAGACCAAATTCCTAGCTTTTCTTGTTTAGCCTGCTCTTCTTCATTAATATAAATTGATATACTTAGTATATGCTACCGCATATCTGTTCCTTACCATCTCAGCATTTATACTTTGGAACTTATGATTATAACAGATACTGACCTCTCTTCTATATCTGTCTTTATTCTTACTAAAACAGAATACTTTGTTTTGATTAACTAACTTAACTAGGTAATCCTTTACCTCTATACCACATTACCACCCCCTGCCCTGTTTGGTTTTACATTTCTGGTTCTTTTCCACTGCGTCAATTCCATATAAACGTATTCTTTGGCTACCTATTATTATTGTGTCACCGTCAGTTATTTTAGCCTCTCCGCATAAGCTACCTTGGAATAAGTATCCTATCAACCCCAAGAAAGTTAGCCCTAAAATATCATTTCTTATTTTTCGCATTTTAAAAATTTAATAAAATTATATTTTATCTTAACATATATTTGGTAGCTGAATTTACTTAAATTATTTGTTTTAGAAGGTGGTCGCCGTGGCGACCAGTGCTTTTATGTTGAATGTCATTGATATTGACCCCTTAGAGTTTCAGTCTATTTGACCCCCTAAGTGCAAGATATAACAAGATTGTTTACATTTCAATTTCTCCTTTATTAAGTTTCGGTATAGCATTTTTTCGAT
>JACGYV010000035.1 GCA_014116815.1 Holosporaceae bacterium 'Namur' | reverse complement strand
ATAGAGATATTTTACAATAGAAAACGTAGGCATTCTAATTTATATTATTGCTCTCCAACTAATTTTGAGCAATATTACTACTACAAAGTTGCTTAACTACTTCTCCACAAATTCGGGACAAGATCAGAGCAGTTATTAAAAGCAAAAAGTTTAAAAGATATAGTTGTAGAAGAGGTGGTTTTAGGAGAAGTCTTAGCGCAAAGATATAAATTATGTTTAGACGTATTAAATAATATAAGGGAACAAATTGAAGATGCGAGGGTTAAGATAGATTATATAGACGATCTATACTTGCTAAGTTTTCAAGAGCAGGAAATGGAGGGGCGAGATGCTATTGATGTGATTAACAAAAGGTTATCAGGGCTTGTAGACCAAAGGATAAAGAATTTAGCATATTTTGTGATGACGAGTAATCAAATCAATTTATTGCCTGAGGAGCATGCAAATAGTTTTGCAAAGATAAGTTATAATACTGAAGAGATATACAATAGTACTAATCAGCGGATAATACGCATGGTTGAAGAGATGCTCAAAGAAAGAGGATATAGTTTACCGGAAGATGTAATAAGCTTTGTGATATTTAATAAGCTCTATCAATTATATAATGCGATTGCAGATTCTAGCCAAACCATAGGAGATGTGGAGGGTATTGTAGAAGAGTTGGATGAGGAGCGGGGAGAAAAAATAAGAAGAAATATAGATATTTTAAAGAATTTAAGGAAAGAGAATTTAAGGGATGAAAATGATGTTAAAAGTTATCATGATCTAAAGAGTATAGAAAATCATAAAAAGCATTTAAACGATTCAGAAGATATCGCAATAGGAGCTGGAGCTACTGATAGGTTAGAAGTAATATTAGATATAGCTAAAGAAAGTAAGCAGGAAGTTGATTTAAGAGATATTGATTTAGCTAATATAGATTTTAAAAGAATAGATTTTAGCGAGTTAGGAATAAAGCTTTTATTAACTGTTGAGCAAGAAAATAAATACTTAAGTATGGAGCAAAGACAGCAGAGGTATAGTGTATTATTTGAAAGAGCAAGTAATGGAGATGTAGAAGGAGTTGAAGAGGCATTAAGTAGAGGATTAAATATAAACACTGGTGGAGAATATAAAAAGACCGCATTAGTTTATGCATGTGAAGCTGGGAGGTATGGTGTTGTTAGATGGCTTGTTGAGAGGGGAGCAGATGTTAAAGTATTAAGCCAAGGCGAAAGAAGCTTATTAATGCATGTATGCTCTGCTACAGTAAGTAACGAGGTTAATAAGAAAGAGGAAAGAGTTAAGGTAATTAATTACTTGATAGAGCAGGGGGCTGATATTAATTTAAGAGATAGAGAGGGGATGACGGCATTAATGCATGCATGTGTTAGTGGCCAGTTGCCGGCTATAGAAAAACTGATTGAAAATGGAGCGGAAGTAAATATAGCGAATGCAATGGGAAGAACGGCATTAATGGTAGCTGGGTATCATGGCTGGTTAGAGATAGTTAAGATATTAGTAGAGAAGGGAGCGGATATTAATGCAAGGACAGATGCTGGGTGGAAGATAATAGAGGGTTTATTACATGGAGAGCAACCTGAAAACATAAAGCAGATAGTAGAGTATTTAATGAGTAAAGGAGCTGAGCTTAGTGTGCATAATGCAATAAAGTTAGGCGATATAAAGAAGATAGAAAGTTTTAGCAAAGATGAGCTCGAAGTAATAAATGATGATATGAGGGGAGGTGCAGTACATGCTGCTGCAAGAGAGGGGAGAGTAGATGTATTGGAGATATTAAGAAAAAAAGGGGTAAATTTAAGACAAGTTGATGTATATGGAAGTAATGCTTTACATATAGCCTGCGAAGTAGGAAAAGTTGATATAGTTGGTTATTTGATTAGAGAAGGGTTGGATGTAAATGTTATGGTAGGGAAAAGCACGCCGATACAAATAGCAATAAAAAGCGGTAACCTGCAAATAGCGAGTATGTTAAAGAAGGCAGGAGCGAAGCCTGACCTAGAGAGTATGGTCGCACTTCAAGATAAATATCTAATTTTACGAGTATTAGAAGGGAGCAATGTACCTAATGAAATTAAAGCTCAGTTATTACACTTATGTTGTAAATATAACTGGGTAGAAGTTACCAAAGACTTAATAGAGAAATATGAGGTTAGTATTAATGAGGAGGTGGAAGGAGTAAGGGCAATAGAAATAGCCTGCGAACTAGGGAATGTAGAAACAGTTGAACTGTTAATGAAGTACAAAGAAAGTAAAGGGCTAGAGCTGAACAATGATACAAAAGAACCATTACTTTTCAAAGCTATAAATAAAAACGATGAGAGAATACTTAATATATTATTAAGTAACGGGGCAGATGCAAGTATTGTTTATGGTTGGTTAAAGGAAGATGCATTACTTTATGCAATGAGGATGATTAATAGGAATAAAGTAGATATTTGTAAAGTAGTTAAAAGATTAATCGAAAGTGGAGCTGATTTAAGCCATAAAGATAGTAGGGGTAATACTGTTTTACACTATATAGCAGAAGAAGGTAATGAGGATTTAGCGAGGATAGTACTGGAAGGATTTAAGAATATAAAGAACAGTGAGGGTAAGACAGCTGCTCAGATAGCCAAAGAAAAAGGTCATATTCTTAGGATATTAGAAGAAAATAATGAGATAGCATTAGAAGAAGAAAATGTAATTCCAATTGAAGAGAGGGAAGGTTTTATAAATGTTGTTAAACCTTCTGAAAAAGGTAAGGAGAAAGTATATGAGGAAATAGCAAAAAAAAGCTTAAAAGGAGATAAGGAAAATAATACAAAACAAACAGATAAAAAAGAAAAGTTACTAGAAGCAAATATGAGAGGAGATGATCGGAACTTATTAGTAGATGGCCATAATAGGTATTGGTACAGTGTGAGTGATGGATTTAGGCTACTAATGCATATAAGAAAAACTAAATTAAGCTACGATAATAGCATACCGATTAATGAGGGAGAAGAATACAATGCATATAGAGAAAACAGAGAAGGTATATTTATAGCTGATCCTTATCATGTACTTAACTTTAAAGAGTCCTTCAAGGATGATATAAAAAGGCTTTCGGGACAGTATACAGGAATAATGGGGTGGAATAATACAATTAAAACAATTATCATTCCCCTTCTTGATGGCTTGCATTGGAGGTCAATTAGGGTAAGTTTATTTGAAGATAACAGGGTAAGTATACTATGGGATGACCCATATGGAAAAAATGGTTTTACAGAAGGACTAAAGAATTTAATTAAACAATCAATTATAAATACTCTCAGTGAGTTATGTGAAGCTGAATTAGAAGTAAAAGAAGTAGAGAAGACAATAGACCAACAAGGAAAAGGGTTAAACGGGTATGATTGTGGACCTATAGTGTTTAGTAACATAAGTGATTATGCCGATAGTGGAAAGTCAAATAGCGAGTTTACCAAAATAAGTCAGCATATGTATACAATCGGGGAGTATAGTGAGAAGCTACATAACCAGAATATGAGATTCTTAAGAAGAGTTGATGTGAGAAGGTATGCAGAGATGTCAGGAATGAATGTTGAAAGTATCGAAGATAGAAGAGTAGAAATCGAAGATAGAAATATACAGCTATTACAAGATAAGATAGGTGCAATTAAATTAGAGTTATTAAGTGATAAACAGTTAGAGCGCATAAATAGCTTGCCCACCTTATATATAAGTATGATATTTGATATTGTAGAAAATAACAGAACATGGAAGGGAGAGAGAGCTGGAGAAGCATATTCTACAGAAGAGCTAAGTAAGGCTTACAACCATGTTATAATGTACAAAGAATGGATAGAAAACTTATATATTAATGAAGCTGTGCATGGTAATTCGAACACCAATACAAACAGTAACAGCACTACCAATATTAATGAGCAAGGAAACCAAAGAAGAGAAAGTACAAGAAATATAATCAGTCTTTCTTCCGGCAGTAGTAGCGTAGGTAATAAAAAAGATAAAGACTGTATAGTAAGTGCTGTTTACTCGGCAAGTTATGATAATCCTATATTAAATGATAAGCATGTAGATAAATTACTTGAAGCAGCAAACTTAAACTATGGGGCTGAAGGAGTAGATAAGCTAATAGAGATAGGAAGTGATATAAATAGTTACAAAAAATTTCAAAGCTTAAGAACAATAGTAAGTGATGATGTAGCTGTCAGATTATATATAAAACAAGAGTTAGGTAAGGAACAAAATATTAATAAGGGCTTTATAGAAAGATTAGGTATTAATCACTCTGCTATACAGGTTTTAAGCTTATCAGAAAAATCTAATCAAAACTTATCATATACAGAAAAGCTCTACCAAAAAGCTGAGCTGGTAGAGAGTAATAAACAAAAAGCAATAGGAAGAAACAGCTAGAATATGAAAGTAGGGATAAAGCAACTTTTATCCCTTATTAATATCATCATCCTTTTGCATAATAGAGAATAAAACTACATAAGGGAACAAATAGGGGTAGTCTAATCAAATATAAGGAGATCTTAATATGAGAGAAGAAATTAGACAACCCCAATTACTAGAGATAAAGGAAATCTTAGGTATTTCAGATGCAATATTACAGAAAAATATCATTATAGATATGCTTAGTAACAATGGGCTTATGTGGCAAAGAAGTATAGAAGATATAGTATTACTTGGAAGGCAAGTTAGACAATTAAAGTATTTGTATAGAGTAGCTATATATAACCATGAACTAAAGAAAGAAGAAGTATCAAAGTTCTTAGACTTAGCTTGGGAAAGCACAATTGGAATAGATGAAAGATTACTGCCTAAAAATATACAAGATCTAGTAAGGGAAGAAGTAAAAGCTAAGTTTTTAGGAGAAGGCGGCCCTACATTAATTGAGATAACTAAATCATTTTTTACAAAAGAAAATAAGGAGCAGAAAGCAATCAGAGAAGAACTTAGCAGAACAATGGATAATTTTGTTAAGCGAATAAGAAACGAAGATATTACTTTGGTAGCCATAAAAGATCCACAAATACCTGAAGGTGTTGAGTTCATAGACCTAGAAGGATTATACCAAGGTTTAGGGAAGAACATGATATCCTTTGCTACAGGGAATAATTACCAGAAACTAACTAGTAGTAATCAATATAGAAAGCCGGAAGGAAGGCAGGAGATATATGATGCTGCAAGAGTAGACTTAGCAACTATAGGTAGTAGGAAGATCATAATAGGTTCAATATCTGACGGGCATATGCATGCAATGGATGAGCTGCAGGACAGACAAATAAAAGAGATAGCAAGTTTAGGATGCAAATTAGGAAATAGAGAACTGACAAGTGTTATAAATAAATATTGGAGAGAAGTAGGGATTAATAACGAAGATAAGGGAAAAGAGAAAGAAAAAGTAGTAAAAAGAAATTATAACTTTTCTCCTAAGTTATATAAGCTTGCAGCAAGTGGGGAAGAAGATCCGATTAAATATAAAGAAACGCATTTACATAATATAGTTAAAAACATCCTAATTAGGATGTCAAATAATCAGCCAAAGAATAATTTTGAACATGCAGGACTTACTACATATGCCGCATGTATTAATGAAGAGGAAAGCATAAGGATTACCGGCTTTTCCATCGGCGATCAAATGGTAGTCGGGTATTCTCCAAGCGTAGGCTTTATAAATATTGCTCCTTCAATAAGGTTAATGGGTGGACCTGATTTTTGGAACCATGAACGAAGTGAAATTGAAATTGATGAAGTACCGTTTTTAACCTTTGATCAGGTGCTGCCTTTAGATACTATAATAATTTCTTTAACTGACGGTGTGTTCGATATGCTGCCAGAAAATTGCTTGATACAAGAAGAACTAGGGAGCTTTGAATCATTTGGTAAGCCAAAACCAACTATATATGTAGAAAGCATAAATATTGAAGAGATGAATAAGTTATGTAGGTCAAATTTAAGTAGTGTGGAAGAAGTAAAAAATTGGCTACTGGATATGGTAAAAGAGGCAATAAAGAATAAAGGAAATAGCGAAGAGGAAGACAAAGCTATAGAGATTGGAGATGATACAACCATTGTAGCTATTAATATAAGGGAAGTAATTGGAAAAAGTAACTCATTACTGTGGTGGAGTCAAAGAGAAATAGTAGATAATAAGCTTAAAGGTAAGGAAGTTGGGTTTGGCTAGAGTAGGAAGACAAATGAGACATTTAAAAATATGTGACCAAAGAATTCCAAAGATTATTTTGATTAAGGTATAGTATATGATCGGAAGAGAAGAATTAGAAATAAAATATAGTACTAATAAAGCAATTACGAATCAACTCAATGAGATAAAGTTAAAAAGCAAGGCAAGTGGAAAAATAAAACTTATTAATATTAATAATTACCAGGAAGAAGATAGTGATAGTAAATTAATATTAGATACAACTCCTCTACATAAAGCAGTATTTGAAAATGATCTTGAAAAGGTTAGAACGCTAGTTAATAACGGAGTAAGCTTATACCAAATTGATAAAAATGGAGACTCTGCATTAGCATTAGCTATTAAATTAAAACATACTGAAGTAGCAAAAATTATAATTGAAAAAGAGTTAGCTTTTTATACTAATAGAATAAATGCTGAAGTGCTTGCGCTCATAAATTTAGGTAATACTGCACTATGTGAGGGTAATGCTGAAGCTATAAAACATTACAATGCAGGGCTTATCCTTGCTGAAGAAAAGGGGGACTTAATTGGGATATTATACTGTATAATTAAACTAGGTGATTATAATTTGTATAATAATAAATATGATATAGCTGCTATGAACTATAGCTCAGCTCGAGTGTTTGTTGAAAGGCATAATGAGTTAAGGCCTATATTTCCAAACTTAACTTTTAGATACAAGCAGCTTAGTTTAGAAACAGGATTTATAAGGCAAATCTGTAAAAATCCAATAGCTATACCTAAAATAAATTATGAAAGCTATACAGAAAAATTATCTAATTTAAGGAGAGAAATAGAAGAATATTTGCAACAGAATGATATTTCAGAAAAGCATATTTTAAAACATAATACAAGTAGTACAATAACTATACTTGCAAGTATGATAAGTGATTGTATTAATCTATTGGGTACCCCGCCATGTGATTATGCTATACTAGGATTAGGCTCTATGGGTAGAGAAGAAATGGGGCCTTTTTCTGATATAGAATATGCAATTGCAGTCGAGATAAATACTCAAGAAACACATAAATATTTTTATCAACTAATAGATTTACTTGAATTAAAAGTTATAGCTTTAGGGGAAACAGCATTTTCATTTCCATTTAAAAAAACTCCTATCTCAATTACCAAGCGAGGGTTCGGTCTTGATGGCGGAGGGACGCCTAAAGGTAGAAGTGAATTATTTGGCACAGTGAGGGAATTATCTTTATGGCACAATACTAAAAAATTTGAGGAAGACTTGCTTCCTTCTAACATGCTTAAAACTGTAATTTTAATACACGGTAGTGAGATATTATTAAATCAATATGAAAAGGAAACACAAAGAATTTTGTCTTCGATAGAAAAAGAAGGATGGTTAGGAAGTAAAAAACATTATGTTAGAGAGGGGCAAGCACTATCATTGATGGAAGGGGATATAAGGCAATTCGGACCTAGATTAGGTACAGAAAAGACCGAGAAATATTTTAATATTAAGATGGAATTATATAGGTTAGCAATCAACCTTATTGCATATTTAGCGTTATACTATGGAATTGAAGGCAAAAATAGCTGGGATAGGTTAGACCAATTATTAAAGTTAGGCATAATTAATGCTAAGGCATATACTAACTTAAATAAATTGATAAACTTTGCAACTAGAATGAGAGTAAAGACACACTTATTTTATGGCCAGGAAGAAGAGAATATCTACCATAAACTTTTGATAAAAGAAAGTTTAGAAAAGTTAGAAATAAACAATATTTATGAAATTAATGATGAAGAATTAAAGCAATTAGAAGAATGTTATAAAGTCCTTATACCAATTAATAAGGCCTTAGAGCAGTTTGTTACAAGTAAAGGAAAAAAAGATTTTAGAAATAATGATTTATATGAAGATAGTTTATATGTACAAGCATATGTTGCAGAAAAGAAATTAGATTATAAGCGAGCAGAAGAATTATATAAAAAAGCTCTTGATATTAATCCTGAAGATATTGATTCGTTACAAAACTTAATAAGGCTACAAAAACAATTAGGCCTAATTAATGCAAGCGATAAATTAGCTAAAAAATCATTAAGGTTAGTACAGGCAAAATTTGGGCTTAATCATCCTAAAGCTATAGTATTTTTAAATATTATGGGAGAAGTATACTTTGAGCAGGGTAAATATTTGAAAGCAAATGAACAATACCAGCAAGCTTTAAAAATTAGTAAAGAAGCATATGGAGAAAAGCATTCTGAGGTTGCTAACATATTAAAAAATATTGGGGATATATATTTTGTACAAGCAAATTATGATGATGCAATTAAATCATATTACAAATCATCAGAGATTATAGATAAACTGAGTAGTAAGAAAAGCCTACAATCTGCAGTACTCTTAAATTGTATTGGGGAAGTCTTAACTAAACAGGCACAATATAAGAAAGCTGAGATGTTTTTTTTAAAATCAATAAAAATTTGTAAGGAAATATATATTAAAGATCATCCTGAGATTGCTAATTCATTGCATCACCTTGGAAATATTTACGAGCAACAAGGCAATTTATTAAAAGCACATGATTATTATAGACAAGCTTTAGATATTAATGAAAAATTATATGGGTATGAACATCCAAAAGTTAGTATTTTATTACTACAAATAGGAAGTATATTAGAGGAATTTGGTTTTGATAATACAACACAAATTCTAGAACGGTATACTTTAGCATTAGAGGTTAATACGAGTATATATGGTGGTGAACATCCAAAAGTTGCTGACTCTATAGGTAACCTTGCAACCGCTTATTATAATCATGGAGATTATAATAATGCTTATGCACATTATAGCTTAGCTTTAAATATGATAGAGAAATTATATGGTGATAACCACCCACTATATATACAGCTAATTATAAATAGAGCATTAGTGCTTTCATCATTAGGAGAATATGAATCAGCTTATACAACTACTATTGCTGCTTTAAATAAAGTTATGCAAGATTATAGCAGTAATTATCCTTTAATCGCTCGATCTTATAATGTACTTGGGCATATTCTTAAAGATCAAGATAAATATAAAGAGGCTGAAGAGTATTACCTTAAAGCTTTCAGTATTTACCAAAAAACATATTCTAAGAGCCACCCTAAAATTGCTGGTTCCATGCTTTTCCTTGGAGAAATATATGAAATACAATTTAATTTGGATAAAGCAAAAGAGTATTATTTAAAATCATTAGATATTTTTGAAAAAATATATGGAAAAACTCACTCAAAAGTTATACGGCTAAATATTATAGTTGCTAAAATATATTATCTCAAACAAGAATATTTTGAAAGTAAAACTAAATATAATACTAACTTAAAACGTTTTAATTCAAATTTAGCTTTTTTAAACGCTAATTCCGAAGGTGCCCTTGCCGAAATCTATATACAATTCGCGCTTTTTCTTTTACTACATGCTCAAACTATACCTATACAAGTTAATAATCGGCTTTTTAGGATAATGTATAGTAAAGAGCTAAATGAATCTATTGCATTGTTAGAAGCAAAAAAGTGGTTTATCAAAGCGTTGGATTTAAATAGAAAGATTTATGGAGAGAAACATCCTAAAATTGCTGAAGTTTTAAACCATCTTGGAAAGATAAGTTATAACCAAGATAATTTTAATGAAGCTGAAGCCTTATATTTACAAGCAATAGCAATTCTAAATAATAGTGCAATTAATAATACGTTCGGTGAGAATCCTAGTATTGTAAAATATTTTACAAATCTAGGTGACGTATTTACAAAACAAAATAAATATTTAGATGCAAAAGAGAGTTATGCAAAAGCATTGAATGTATTAGGAAAATCATTCCGACAGGAAAACATTAAAGTTGCTGAATTATATGCTAAATATGGTGAGTTATTTAATGCTCAAAATGATTTTTCGCAAGCTGTCAAATATTACCAATACTCAATCTCTATTCTAGACAAATTATTTGGAGAAACATATCAAATAACAGGCTTATATTTATTTGCTCTTGCAATGATTTATTATAAACAAAATAAATATCAAAAAGCTTTAGAACCTTTAAACAAAGCTTTATCTATATTAGATAAAAAAGTCGCTACACTCAATATAGTTTACACGGAATGCACTAACTTGTTAAATCAAATAAATTATATTATAGACTTTGAAAATAATAAAGAAACTGAGCAAATGCTTATTAAGCTTGCCGGCATACAAACTGCACAATTAAATTCTAAATATGAATTTAGTGAAGATAAAAATAATTTAACATTTTATATTAATTTTGCATCCAAAGACGAACTAAAGCTGTTTATAAAATTCTATAATACACAGTTTCCTAACTTACTTATTGCAAATAGTATTGCATATCAAGAAGGTAGTTTAACAGAATTGCTGTTTGAAGTTAAGGCCTTTTCTCTGCAGGTTTGCCCGGCCTTTAGGAGTTATATTAATAGCCAATTAAATAATTTAAAAAATAATGCACCAAGGTCAAAATCAGATCTTATAACAGAAATGTATAAGCTTTCTTTTTTATTTCATAATATAGGGCTTTTTCATTATACTTTAAAAGAATATAGCCAAGCTATCTTGGACTATACTTGTGCTTTAAAGATGTTAGATATAGAGCCTAATAAGCAATCCAGACAATATATTGCTGTAACAACTACATTCCTTAAAAGGATTAAAGAATGCTATATTGAATTAGCAAACAATTATTTCTTAGAAGAAAATATAGAACAAGCGAAAGCAAATTATGATGTAATCAGATTTGAATATACTGACATTAAAGCTCATATTAATGAGGCACTGCTATCTTATAAGGCAGGCAATATAGAAAGATCGATTCAGCATTTTAAGATTATAACTATTTTAAAAGTAAAAGATTCTATACCTCTCAATGATATTAATAACTTAAACAATTCATTAGTTATTATAAAAGATTTATTAGGAAAAATGCACCCAGATTATATAAAATCATTAAAAGTAATTGCTAAAATACTAAAAGACAAAGGTGAGCTAAATCAAGGTGAAAAATACCTACAGCAAGCTCAAATTATAAGAAATAAACAAGTAGAGAGCAACAAAATAGTATATAAAACAGGTGCAAATGTTGATGATATAATTAACCAAATTAAAGATATAATTGATATTGAAAATAAAGGTTTTGAATATGCTAATGCTTTGTATAAGTCCGGAGCTTATTTAATAGAAAATGGTAAGCTTAAAGAAGCATTTGATATTTTAAAGAAAGCATTGGTTATATTTGATAAAGAACACCCATATTATACTAATACTTTATATAATATTGGCTATATATTAAATAGCCAAAGAAGATTTGAAGAGGCGTTAGGTTATTTTTTTGAAGCTTATGAAGTCGGTAGAAAGGTACCTAATGAAGTAAACCCTAATTATAAAATTTTATATAATATTGGTCAGATATTAATTTATTTAGGCCGTTACCAAGAAGCTTATCAATATTGTATTATGTCTGCCAATGAGATTTTAAATAATAGCACAAATAGTAAATATTTGAGTGATATCCCACTTATTAGCAATTGGTTATTAGAAGTTGGTAACTTATTCTATAACAGAGAGGAGTTGGAGATGACAATTAATTTATATGAATTAAGCTCTAAACTTTTTCCACAAGCAAAGAATATAAATCATAATCTAGCTTGTTGGTATCATGTAAAAGCGTTAAGCTTAAAATATAAAGGTGAAGTTGAACAATACTTAATTTATATTAATAAAGCCTCCTTATTATTCGAAGAAGTATTATACTCTAAACCAAATGAACCTATAAATTCTAATTTTTACACTGAATATGCAATGTTTTTAGTTAAGCATCATAAAGTAGATAACCAAGAAGAATATATAAAGATAGTTGAATTATTAAAGAATGCAATTGAATTACAAGCAGATAATTCTGGATTATCATATAACCAATTAGATAAGCAAACAGCAGTAGAGCTAATTCAAAAATTGCTGGAAGAAGAATACAAGATAATAAGTATAACTCCTTATATTTTAGCATATTACTTACTAATAAAAATACATTTAGTACATAGTAATATAGAAAAAGCAAAGGAAGTGCTAAAAGAGTTTAATACAATCAATTTATCTACACCCACTGATAGTAATAATATAACCCATGTTTTGTATAACTGTGCTTTAGAAGAATTAAAAGAAGAAATCTTAAATAATAAAGGTTATCAAAACTTTTATAAAAGGCTAAATATTAATGATGTTTTCCAATGCATTACCCACCTTTCTTGGATCATAGCACCTTTATCCCAGTCATTAAGAAGTAAAGCTATTAGACAAGACCAAATTTCTTTTGAAATTAATAAAGATGATGATTATTTCTCATATCTACCTATGGAACTAATAACGTATATAATATCCTTTCTACCGGAAGCTAAGGTTATACATTTATCAACAATAGAAGAAATATTTTCATATAGATTAGTAAGTAGGGTGGAAATAAAAAGCTTACTTCAAACACCAGAGCAGATTAATTATACAGAAAGGCTCCGGTATGAACAAAAAGAGCATTGCAATCATCTATTAGGATAAAATTCACATAGAGCTTTTGTATTAATATTGTTTAATAGTATACTTTTACAAGTATACTATAGGAATAAAAAAATTATGAGTTTAGCATCTTATCCAGGCGAGAAAAGCTTACCAAACAGCATGGGATTTTGATATAGGCAAGATGAGCTTGCCTATACTGGAATTTTATCACTGAATCATTATAATTAATTTACATGAAATGAGATTTATTATATGATATATGTAATACAACCCTTACATATATTACAAATTATGATAACAGTTAGATTACCTGATGAAATAGAAAAGAGATTAGAAGTTTTAGCTATCGAAACTGGTAGAACAAAAACTTATTATATAAAAGAAGCAATACT
The DNA here is from genome assembly GCA_014116815.1 of Holosporaceae bacterium 'Namur'. Taxonomy (GTDB): domain Bacteria; phylum Pseudomonadota; class Alphaproteobacteria; order Rickettsiales; family Midichloriaceae; genus Jidaibacter. The sequence continues at coordinate 690 of JACGYV010000035.1, read as the reverse complement.
TAGCCATATTGAGGACATGGAAGATAGATACCTGGCTGTACAAAGATTAGAACATCCTAAGAAATCTTTATCAATGCAGGAAGCAAAGCGTGCACTCGGTTTGGACAGTTAAATGGGATCCTAGAGCTATTAAGGACTTAAAGCATCTATCCTATGATGCTAAGAAGAGAATTTATAACTTTTTTGAAGAAAAGTTGGATCTTTGTAATAATCCAAAAGAACTTGGTAAACCTTTAAGTGGAGATAAAATTGGATTATGGCGATATCGTATTGGTGATTATAGAGCCATTTGTAGCATACAAGATAAAAACCTAGTAATATTGATTATTAAGGTCTCTCATAGGAAAGATATTTATAATTAATATAAAATATAATATTAAGTTCAAATTATGCTGTTTAAAAAACGAAGGTTTTTTAGACAACTTAAAATTGGTAATAAAATTACGAAAATAACGTTTAAAAACCTATTGAAAAAACAAGGTAAGAATATACTATATCATTTAGATTTTTCAACACAGGATAAAAATACAAAAATGCTAATTGGTTATGTTAGGGTTTCAAAGGGTACCGTCAACTTAACCTTTTAGTTAAGTTAGTATATAATATTAAAATAAAATTATATAGGTCTAGTAATGTATAAGAGGCATAGGTACCCTGGTGAAATAATAAGATATGTAGTTATGTTATACC
>JACGYV010000034.1 GCA_014116815.1 Holosporaceae bacterium 'Namur' | reverse complement strand
GCTATTCCCGGCTTCCAGGTATTTTATTACTTTCTCTCTTAAATCTAAACTATACGGGCTCATCTTCATCTCTTTTTGTTTTATTCTACCTTACCTCCGTACCATAGCTAAACTTATTTTACTATATATAGTAGGACATTGACTAACCGATACTATATTCAACTTAATATACTATAACGGATTAAATGAAATCCCCCCTTAAAATTATTCTTCCCTACAATTAACCTCGCCCGCTGCCCTTGGATTGCTCTTCCGGTTGCTTACCCTTCAGTTCCTGTTTTAATTCGGCAAACACTTTATCAACTTTTTGCTCGGCACTCTTACCGAAAATAGAGCAAACCAGATCCTTAATACTATCCATTAATCTTATTACAATATTATTTACGCTCGCATCCATCTTTATTGCATTCTTTGAAATTTCTGCGGCTTTGTTATATATCTCTTCCATTTCTTACGGAGTTATTTTCTGTTCATTAGCATATTTCTCGGCAATTTCCTTTATGCCGCTTACAAGCGCCTGCGGTGATTTTTTACGGTTATCGCCTATGACATTTTTTATATCTTTAATACAATTACCGATTGCTGCTTCATGTTTTTCAACTTTATCTAATAAAGAGTTAATTTCTTCTAACTCATTTATTTTTTGTACTAATTCTGCTTTTAACCCGCCATTCTTAAGGTTATCAGGGAAGTGAATGCGTCTTCCGTTTTTATCTCTAAGCTCAACATCCCATTGTTGAAATATTAAATATTCACAGTCTTTGGGCAAAGCATACTTATGAATAATAGGTTTTAATGCGGCATTAAGAATATCTATAGCCAATTCCTTTCGATCAGGTTTATGATCTATTTGATCCCTACTACCGGAGTTTCCTTGAATATACTTATAACCTTTAGCTTTTATGCTCCGCTCTTTTCCGGTGTTTTCGCCAAATGACATATCAGTACCGGCTGCATGCTCACCGTAGAGAGGAGTTGATTTACCGACCATGTGATTGATGCCCGCTGCAACTAACATAAAATCAATTCCTGCTTACTTAGCTGCCCTACGCATTCTTGCAATATCTTCTATATATCCTGTATCGTATGCTTTAATTTTTTCTTCAATAGGAGTTTCCATCAATGATTTAACCTGTCTTTGGTAACCCTTCGTTTCTGATTCTTTCATTTTATATCTCTAAATAGAATTAACTTTATTTATGTTAACTAAAAATAGTTAACATTTGATTAATACATCATAACATTCAACAGCTTACCTTTACCCCTTATCCTCAAGCGCTATTAACACCAAGTACTTTGAAACAACAATAATTATCGGCATAAAAAATAAAATTAGCGCAACCAGTAGCCATAAGTAATCGTGGTTATTTACCCCGAGGGTTGCAAATATTAAGCCCGGGAAGGTGAAAACCAGCACAATAACGGAAAGCAACACATTAGCTTTACTTCCGAGCAGCATAGCGCTTGATAACAATAAAAACAGTAATACAACCGCGCTTAACAGCACTTGTGATATCAGCACTATATGCCAATATTCAACCCACACACCGGTTAAAAATAAAACCAGTGGGATCAGGCAGGAGGATATCAAAACATAAAGTGCAAGTTGAGCCAAATATTTTGCGAGTATAATTAAGGCAAATTCTGCTCCGATTAAGTAAAACTGCTCCAAGAACCCAAGCTTATAATCTTTCGAAATTAAAGCCTCATGGGTTAAAATTAACACAAAAATGTTAATTACGAATATAATTCCAATGTTTACTTCAAGTGCCGCTTTAGCCGCCCCGATTGCAATTTTAAAAGTAATTACTGCGATTAAGAAATAAAATAGCGGATAGATAAGCTTATTAAAATTCCTAACACTTAACAACCACTGCCTTTTAAATATTAGTTTAAAAACCTTAAAATCACTGGGCCTCATCTGATGAGCTATTCGACTCATGTTTATAATCCTCAATTTCCAAAGTTAACGGTGTTTTTAATTTAGTTTCCTGGTTGGTGGAAATTATAACAATTCCGCCTTGTGAACATTTAGCGGAAATTGTGTTATGTAATGTTTCTATACCTAAGCTGTCTAGATTTACCAACGGCTCATCTAAAAGCCAAATTTTAGCATGGCTAAGTAATAATTTACTCAATATAACTTTTCTTTTCATCCCTTTAGAAATCTTCTTTACCGGTAAGTCAACGGCTTCCTCTAAAGCAAAAGCTCTAACTGCGGCCGTAATAATTAACCCGGTATTATAAATTTCCGCCCAAAATTTTAGATTTTCCGAAACGGTTAAGTCTTCATCCAAAGCTTCTTCATGACCTATATATTCGGTGAGGTAGCAATATTCGTCAAGCGCTGAATTAATATTAGTTTCATTAAAAAATATTTCACCTTTTTGAGGTTTAAGTATAGTTGCTATGGTTTTAAGTAAAGAAGTTTTACCGCTGCCGTTGCTTCCTTTAACAATAAGGCAAGCTCCGTTCCGTAAAGAAAAGCCGAGGTTAGAAAAAATATTTTTATTGCCTCTGTTTAAGGATAAGTTATTGCAGGTAAGCATTACTTACCGTCACTTTTATACTCTTCATAGAGATGGGCATATTCTTTGCCTAAACTCAAAAGCTCCTCATGACTTCCGAATTCCGATACTTTTCCTTCGGAAATAACATAAATTATATCTGCTGATTCTATGGTCGATAACCTATGCGCAATTACTATGGTTGTTCTACCTTTTTTCAAATATTCCAAAGCCATTTGTACTTGTTTTTCCGATATTGCATCCAGAGCTGAAGTTGCTTCATCCATGAGTAGTATAGGAGCATTTTTTAAAATTGCTCTTGCAATTGCAATCCTCTGCCGCTGCCCGCCTGATAATTTCACCCCGTTTTGTCCGATTTGCGTATCATATCCCTCAGGCAAATTGATTATAAAATCATGAGCCGCAGCTGCAAGAGCCGCATCCGTAATTTCTTCCTCAGTTGCATTTAACCTACCGTACCTGATATTTTCTCTGATGGTGTCGTCAAACAGTACAACTTCCTGGCTGACCAGCGCCATAGAATCCCTTAGTGATCTAATCCTGATCTTAGATATATCTTTCCCGTCAATTAAGATCTCACCGTAATTCGGGTCATATAAACGTTGCAGTAGATTTAAAATAGTAGTTTTTCCGCTTCCTGAAGTACCGACTAAAGCAATGGTTTTTTCCTGCGGAATAAACATATTCACCCCGTCAAGAATTTTTATATCATTTTTATAAGAAAAGAAGACATTCTTAAATTCGATATTATAGCTTTTAAATTTAGCTTCCGGCAAGGTGATATCATCATATATAGTCGGTTCTTCATCAAGCATGGTGAATAACCTTTTACATGCGGCAAGCCCCTCTTGTAAGGATGTATTGAGCTGTGAAATTGCCTTTAAAGGCCGGTATGCCATTAAAAGTGCCGCCACAAAAGAAAAGAATGCACCCGGAGTAGTGTGCCCCGAGATTACCTCTAAACCTCCATACCAAATAATGGTTGCAATAGCTATTCCCCCTAAAGTTTCCATAATAGGAGATGACGCGGATTCAACATAGGCTCCTTTCTTGTAAAGCTCTAAAAACCTATCGATAATTCTATTAGCTCGAGAAATTTCATATTCTTCCCTGCAATATGATTTAATAATCCTGGTATTTTGGAATGTTTCATCAAGCCTTACGGTAAAGCCCCCAAGCTCTTCCTGAATATTACGAGCAATTTTGCGCATTCTTTTACCGAGTCTAATGATAGGCAAAAACGCGAGCGGAATCATAAGCAGTGCAATTATAGCTAAGCTAAAACTTTGATAAAACATCACACCTATTAAACCGATTAAGGTAAAAAGTTCCATAACTCCGCTGGTTACCACATCGGAAACCGTTTTCCGCATAGCGTTTATATCATTGGTAAAACGTGAGATTAAATTGCCGGAAGCATAATCGGTAAGAAAATTCGTATCCGCATAAATTAAATGTGCATAAAGCCTAAGTTGTATATCGGAAATAATTTTTTGCCCGATTTTCTTCATGGTGTAAGATTGTAAAAAAGAGGCTATTCCTTTAATTATCGCATTCACTACCACTGCAAAAGGGACGATGTAAAGCATGGTTAAATCTTTTTTAACAAAGATGTCATCCAATACAGGTTGCATTAACCAGGCTCCGATCGAAGTAGTAACGGAAATTATAATCATACAGAAAATGGCAAACTGAATTTGTTTGCCCTGTAATTTTACATGCTCGCTAAACAGTCTTCCTATTAGGTATAGGCTGCTGTCATATTTACTTTTCTTATTTTTCTTCTGAAACACCGGTTCCCCTTATTCTACTATTTTTTTCCAGATTTCTTTTAAGAAAGATTGGTTTTGCTTTCTCTTTTTTTCCATATTTTCTTCAAAAGCATTATCTTCCTCGTAGTCATATGAAATTATTTCTTTAGCCGGAGCCCTGTTTTCCTTATTTTTAAATCTATTGTTATTATTGTTGTTAATACTCTTTCCTTTTCTTTTGTCTACTCTTTTATGGCCGTGCTCAACTTCTCTTTCCTGCTCATGAAAAGGCGGTTTTTTAACATTATTTTTCCATTTTCTTTTAGCTGAGGCATCTTCGGCTTCCGCAGGCTCTTCAACCGCATAAGGCTCGACATCTATTGCAGATAATGCCGATTGGGTTACCGTTTCTTCCTTAGTTTTCTTACTTTTTTCAATAAAAAATCCGTCTGCACCCGCTTCTTCATCCGTATAGAAAGTTATTCTGACTTTATGAGATTTTTCAAGCTTTGAAATTTCTTCCCGCTTATTATTTAAAATATAAAACATTAGTTTTTCACTGCCTGATACTTGAATCTCATCACAGCTTCCTTCAGCGAGGTCATTATCCAGCGCTCTTAAAACAGCAATCGCGGTTGCTTCCACCGGTCTGATTCTTCCTCTGCCGTCGCAGTGTGCGCAAACGTGAGTGCTTGATTCGAAGAAGCTTTTACGCAGTCTCTGACGCGTCATTTCAAGTAAACCGAACATACTGATTCTATTTACTTGAATTCTTGCGCGGTCGTTACCGAGTGCTTCTTTAAATTCTCTTTCAACTGTTCTGCGATTTCTGGAATCCTCCATATCGATAAAGTCGATTACAATCAACCCGGATAAGTCTCTAAGCTTAATTTGTCTGGCGATTTCCCGTGCAGCTTCCATATTGGTTTTTACTGCGGTGTTTTCTACATTTCTTTCCGAAGTTGCTCTTCCGGAATTAACATCGATTGCAACCAACGCTTCCGTATGGTTGATAACCAAATACCCGCCTGATTTAAGCGGTGCAACGGGATCATAAAAAGTATTTAATTGGTTTTCAATATTGTATTTAACAAATATCGGTGACTTGCCTTTATATTTTTTAACGCTGTCAACGCGTTTAGGCAAAATAAGTTCCATAAATTTTCTGGCATTTTCATACGCTTCGTCGCCCGCAACCAGAATTTGCTCCATATCGCTACTGTAAAGGTCACGTATCGATTTTTTAATTACATCCCCTTCTTCATGAATAAAAGCCGGTGCTTTCGAAGCAAGAGTATGTTCTCTTATATTATTCCAAAGCCTGATTAAATAGTTAAAATCCCGCTTAACTTCGGTTTTGGTCTTATGAGCACCTGCGGTACGCACGATAACGCTTGCCGCCGTACTTGCTTTTTCATTTAATTCGTCTGCTACGCTTTTTAGCCTTTGTCTTTCCTGATTATCCATAATTTTTCTGGATACACCACCCGCCCTTATCGAATTCGGCATTAAAACGCAGTATCTCCCTGCAAGTGAAATATAAGTTGTAACCGAAGCTCCTTTATTCCCTCTTTCTTCTTTTACGATTTGAATAAGCAGTACTTGGTCTTTCTTTATCACTTCCTGAATTTTATAGTTTTTATAGAAATCGGGGCGGAATTCTCCGACCGAATTTTCTTCACCTTCAGCTTCCGAAGAAATTAATTCGGCTTCAGCTTCCTCTGCTTCTGAAACGGCTTCTCCTTCAGCAGGTTCTTGAGCGATTGTATCCTTAGTATTTTTAGTTTCTTTAACTTCCTCTTCTCCTTCTTCTTCGATATCAAACTGCTCGATTTTCCTATTCTCATCTAATAACAACTCTTTATCTTCCGCATCAACCATAGATGAAAGTAAAGCTTCTTTATCCACCTTAGGCAATTGGTAATAAGAAGGGTGGATTTCAGGAAAAGGTAAGAATGCATGTCTTTCCCCTCCGTAATCAACGAATGCAGCCTGTAATGAAGGCTCAACTCTGATTACTTTTGCTAAATATATATTTCCTTTCGTAGATTTCTTATAAGTGTTTTGATAATCAAATTCTTCAATTATTCCTTTATTAATCACTACTGCGCGCGTTTCTTCAGGATGTGCGCCGTCTATCACCATCAGTTTTGACATCTCTTTTCCTCGTTATCTCTGATTTAAATTCTAAAAACATAGTTTAATTTTGATAAAACTTTTGTGCTTCAAAGCATTATACAATTGCCTGCACTGATAAAATAAGCTATTTAAAGCAAGTATTTAAAAGTAAATCCGCATTTAGTCAATCTATTTTAAGTAACAGCCTTAGTTCCTTAATTTTTGTATAAAGCGATGCATTAAACTATATCGAATGAGCAAAAATATCTATTTCCGGCCAGCCGCTTAAGTCCAGATCGGCTCTCGTAGGTAAAAACTCGAAACACTTCCCTGCAAGTTCCAGTCTCCCTTCACGCTTAAGCATAAGATCCAACTTATCTTTTAATGCATGTAAATATAAAACATCCGAAGCCGCATAATTAATCTGATCCTGGGTAAGCTTAGCCGCACCCCAATCGGAAGTTTGCTGCTGTTTGGAAATTTTAACCCCGAGGAGTTCATGGCACAGATCTTTTAAACTATGCTGATCCGTATATGTACGCGCAAGCCTGGAGGCTACCTTAGTACAATAAATGTTTTTAAGTTCGACTTTTAAGTAATGATGCATAATTGCTATATCAAAACGAGCAAAGTGAAAAATTTTTATCCGGCTTTCATCACTTAAAAACTTTTTTAAATTAGGGCAATCATATTGCTTATTCGGGAAATGCACCACATGGACATTTTTTGCTTCATCACTTAGTTGCACGACACAAAGCCTATCCCTAAAGTTATTAAGACCCATAGCTTCGGTATCAATTGCTAGATTACCTTGAAGTGAAACATTACTCGGAAGGTCATTAATATGATATTTAGTATTTATAGCAGTCTCCTTATTACTGGTAATTCGTTCCTCTTTATATAATACAAATCAACTAATATAAATAAATTTTCTGTCATTTTTTATTCTAAAAGGTTAATATGCGTTCGCAGTATCAATTGAAATAACAACATGTATAAACTTATTGCAGGGCTCGGCAACCCGGGAGAGAGATATAAAAACACCCGTCATAACTTAGGGTTTATGGCGGTAGATGAAATTGCACTGAAACTCAATGTTATGCACTTTGTTAATAAATTTCATGCTGAATTTACTTCTCTCCAAGTTGGAAATTACAAGATTCTTCTGCTAAAACCTCAAACTTTTATGAATAATTCGGGTATAGCCATCAGAGAATGTGCTGCTTTTTATAAGATACCACCCCAAGATATTTTTGTAATCCATGATGAGCTTGATTTGGAGACGGGCAAAATCAAAATTAAGAACGGCGGCGGCAGCGGCGGTCATAACGGCTTAAAATCAATTGATCAAAATATAGGCAATAATTATTATAGACTTAGATTTGGTATCGGTAAGCCCGAACATAAGTCACAAGTTTCGGATTATGTACTCCATAATTTTAATAGTAATGAAATCAAAATTGTTACTCAGGGATTAAAATTTATTAGTAATAATCTTGGATTATTACTCAATTCCAACTATGATAACTTTCTAAATAATTATGCAAATGAACTTAAAAAAAACACGGAGCAAAAATAATGGGATTTAAATGCGGAATAGTCGGTCTTCCTAACGTCGGTAAATCAACTCTTTTCAATGCACTCACCTCTTCTCAGGCTGCTGAGGCGGCAAACTATCCTTTCTGTACGATTGAACCCAATGTCGGTAAAGTTGCGGTTCCCGATGAAAGGATTAACAAACTTGCGGCTATTGCAGGTTCCGCTAAAATTATCCCCAATCAAATAGAATTCGTTGATATTGCCGGCTTAGTCAGAGGTGCAAGTAAAGGTGAAGGGTTAGGCAATCAATTTTTATCTCATATCAGGGAAGTAGATGCGATAGTAAACGTACTACGTTGCTTTGATGATGATGATATCACCCATGTCGAAGGGAAAGTTGACCCGGTCAGCGATATTGAGATCATAGAAACCGAACTTATTCTTGCCGACCTTGAAAGCTTGGAGAAGCGCTTACCTAATTTAGAAAAGAAAGCAAGAACCGATAAAGAACTGGCACTTGATGTTGAGCTGATTAATCAGGTTACTAAAGTACTGGGCAGCAGTAAACCTGCAAGGCTTGCCCTCACTAAAGATAATGAAAAGCGCCTTAAAAATTTACAGCTTCTTACTTCAAAACCCGTAATGTATGTCTGTAATGTTGCAGAAGACGATGTTTTATCAGGCAATAAATATTCCGAACAAGTCTTAAATAAGGCGAAAGCTGAAGGTGCATTTTGCGTTTTGGTTTCTGCTAAAATTGAAGCTGATATTGCAAATCTTGAAAGCGAGGAAGAGAAAAAGGAATTCTTAGAAAGCTTAAATATGAAAGAAACGGGTTTAAGCCAAGTAATTAAAGCCGGCTATGATATGCTTGGGCTCATTACCTTCTTTACCATAGGCCCTAAAGAAGCTCATGCTTGGACTATTATAAACGGCACTCTTGCTCCTCAAGCTGCCGGAGTTATTCATACAGACTTCGAAAAAGGATTTATCAGATCCGAAACCACTTCTTACGAAGACTATATAAAATATAACGGTGAAAACGGCGCAAGAGAAGCGGGAAGACTAAGGCTGGAAGGTAAAGATTACAAAGTTAATGATGGTGATATACTGCACTTTAGATTTAATGTTTAAATTCATTATAAATATGCTAATCTATTGATTACCTACAATGTAAATAATTAAATTATGAATTTCTTACTTAGCAATAGAACAGTAACTTTAGGTGCAATCGGGCTAATGGTTTTTTTAGCTTACGATAATTATAAGGAATATAAAAAAGAATATACTCCCGAGTATTATAAAAAGCAGGAAGTTTTTTATAAAGGAGTAAATCAAACCGAATCTAAAGGTGCTAACGCAAAACACAGCATTAATTTTGATCCTCATAAAGATCCTGATGATTATTCTTTAACCGAGAAAGTTATCTACAAAGTATTTAAAAATGATATTGAAAAAGCTAAGCAGATAAGCGGACAAGCTGCATTAAGACTTAATACAAATCACGATACCCGAACCATCAGAGGAATGAATAATCAACTCGGCAGATTCACTCCCCCGCCCCCGCAGCAGCATGTTATAGCCGGCTCAAATGATGATACGCCTCTCATATTCGGCGCTAAAGTGGGTGATAAACTAACTTTTTCTTATAAAGTCCGTGAGCTTGAAAATGCCATCCCCTATTCCAAACAAATTATACTAGGCAAAAAAACCGCTCCTCAAGCAATTGAAAAAGCTCTTATAGGTATGACAGTTGGGGAAAAGCGATTAACTAAGCTGGCACTTAAAGAGATTGATAAAAATAGCCGAAGTGATGAAAAAGTCGTGATAGAAATCACACTGCATAAAATAGGTTAAATAAACTCTTTACAATAGGTTGCCTGTTCTAAATGGTAAGCTGGACACTTACTATTCTAGCTAAATTAAAAGTTATAAAATTATTTATATATAGTATAATAGAGTATAATAGTTAATAAAATTATCATATTTATAAAAATGAAAAATAATACTATCAATCCCTTAACCAATGATCCTGAGATCTTAAAAATTATTAAGGCGGCAAGAAACCAGGATTATACAGCTTTAGAAGGGATTTTTATTAATCTAAGAGATAAGAAAACAGGCTTTCATGCTGCAACGATACTAGCTTATAACAGAGAAACGGGGGCAATAAAATTTTTAAAGCCATATATACTAGGTATCGATAAAGATATATCAGATTCCAATAGAAGAATAAGAGACCGGATAAAAGGAATTTTAAATTCGGAAGGGATAGATTTAGATCGACCCTATAAAAACACTGTAGCTAAGGGATTCATCATGGGTGGACATACCGATTTTGCACTAGAATGGATCGAAAAAGGAGCAGATGTAAATATTGCGGTAAGTATTGCTGCCAAACAGGGAAATAACAAGTTGGTAACTTTATTGCTGGATAACTATAAAGCAAGTATTTGGGCTGCCGTAGCTAGCGCTGCCGAATGCGAGCATGAGGAACTGGTAAATTCATTGCTGGCTCGCGGAGTCGATATATCTACCGCTATAAGCGGCGCTGCAAGAGGAGGACACAGAAACCTAACCCACCGGTTATTAGAGCAAGCAAAAAATGAAGATAATTATGAATACGCTTTAAATAAAGCTGTGAGGGAAGCCGCAGGTTATGAGCATAAAGAGCTGGCGGAATGGTTAATTGAAGAATATAAGGCAAATCCGCTTGAAGCCTTAAATGGAGCTATTTGGAATAAATCTTTTAACTTTGCTACATACTTGATAAGCAATTATAAAATATTACCTGAAAAAATATCTGCTTCTTATAATGATGATTTAAAATCATATTTCAAAAAAAAGAAATACAATATCTATTCTTTTCTCAGCGGCATCACTGATAATGAGCTAAGAAAAGCATATATCCACCATACAGCTGCTATCTTAGACATTAGTCCTGATAAGCTTAGTAATAATTTTAGCAGTATACTAAAAACTATGGAAGATATGGAAGACCAGAAACTATCTTTCAATGATGCATATGTTTATTATGTTGAAAAGAAATATATAGCCTGCGGAATATCAACTCCGCTGGGTGATTATGTAGCCTCTTTCTATAAAGTATATACTGCAAATGCTCCTATTACGACGGAAGGAATAGTAATACCTTCTGAAATCTTAAATAAAATCGCGCACTTTTATATAGAGCACCCTAAACTTAACCATAATGATAAATCGAATAAGCAGAAATACCCTCCATTATCGGAGAGCGGAATAAATAAGGTTATTGATTTATGGCTCAGCAGAATAAATGAAGTCTGCTTTGCAAAAATTAAAGCTCAAGCCAGCGAGCTGGCACTTTTAATTACAACGGCTTATAATGATAGCTTCCCCGCAGTAATAATTAACTCTGTGAATGGTATACATAATCCGGTAACCAGCTTTAGAGATAAGCTCACGGAAGAAAAATCTGATGGAAGGGGGAACCAAATCTAAAGGCTCTGAATTAAAAAAATTTTTTAACAATATATTAATTATATTATTCATAAAAATATATTATAACAGCAGGTTAAATTATTAAATTTATATTATAAATGAAAAATAACCTCAATTCCATTTTAATAAATAATCCGGGAATACTACAAATCATTGAGGCGGCAAAAGTACGGGATTACGAAGCATTGAAACGAACTTGGGCTGGTCTTTCAGATAAAAAAGCAGCTCTTAATGCCGTAAAAATATTAGCGGGGCATAGAGAGCCGGAGGCAATAAAGCTTTTAATTTCTATTTCTTCTTATGATATTTCAAGCTTTGTGGTAGAAGGGTTTGCGATGAGCGGTGATATCGATCTCACCTTAGAATGGATAAACAAGGGAACAAATGTACATAATGCTGTAAAAGGTGCTGCTGAAGGCGGCCATGAAGAACTGGTAAATTTACTGTTGGAAGAGTATAGGGCAAGTATACATAATGCCGCGCAGGGTGCTGCTGAAGGCGGTCATGAAGAATTAATGAATTCGTTATTAGCCCGAGGAGCCAACATAAATTTTGCCGTAGAAGGAGCGGTACTGCGAAGGGATAAAAAATTATTGGGGCGGTTATTAGATCAAATACACGAAACGATAAATTATAAAAATATATTAAACACTGCCTTAATGACAGCTGCAAAACATCAATATAGAGAACCTATAGATTGGTTAATCGAAGAATATAATGCGGATCCTACAAAAGCTTTAAACGGAGCAATTTATGAAAAAGATTTCGGTTTTGCAATAGAGATAATGACCACTTATAAAGTAATGCCTGAAAATATATCACCTGATTTTGCAGAGCACCTAAAACTCCACTTTACCGAAAAATTTAATATTTATTCTTTTTTAAGCAGCATTACTGACGATAAATCAAGAGAGAAATATATTCAACATATAGCTAAAATCACAGGAACTGATATTACCCAACTTAATAATAATACGGAAGATTTTATTGATATAATGGAGTCTCTTAAATTATCCGCCAATGATGCATATGTTTATTACGTTGAAGCTAAATATATCGAGCGCGGGATATTAACTCCACTGGGCAATTACATATCATCATTTTATAATTTATATAGTACAAATATACTTTACCCCGAAGGGGTAAACAATCAAATATACATACCTAATGAGATACTGAACAGGATAGCTTATTTTTGTATAGAACACCCTAAACTTAAACATGATGATAAATCTTCGGATCATAAATACCCTTCTCTATCGAACAATGGAGTAAATAAAGTTATTGATTTATGGCTTGAAAGACTCGGGGAGATTATTTCTTTAAGACCTAAGGAATATATAAAAAAGGTTAGCGAGTCAGCAATAATGCTCACTTATGAAGATGACGACAACTTCTCTCCGGTAATATCCAATTCGCTAAAATATGAATATAATCCAAGCTTTGCGGATAGGATTGGAGCTATGGAAACTAATGCGCTTGATCGTTAAGTATAGCCATGTATTTTTTGTATATATTAAATACAATCAAACTGTTTTAATAAATAATTAACAAAATAATAATTATAAAACTTATAAATAGATTATATACCGTCCATTAAACTTTTATTTTTACAAGAAATGAGAAACAATACTAATAATGACTTAACTAATGACCCTAAAGTTCTACGAATTATAGAAGCGGCCAGAAACCGGGATAAAAATACATTAAAAAATCTTTCTATCTATTTCTATGGCTCAAAAGGTATGCATGCTATAAAAACATTAGCTCATAACAGAGAAATAGAGACAGTAAACTTTTTAGCTCCCTATGCTAAACGCAACAATATAGCTCAGGGAATTGCCATGAGTGGTAATGCAGATTTCACATTGGAATGGATCAAAAAGGGAGCAAGTGTACATAGAGCATTAGAAGGAGCTGCCGCAGGCGGTCATAAAGAACTTGTGGCTTTATTACTAGAACGACCCTGGGCAAATATTTATTTTTATTATGTTATAGAAAGAGCTGCCGCAGGCGAGCAAAAAGAGCTAACTGATTGGTTAATTAGAGAGTATGGAGTAAGCCCGACAGAAGTCCTAAATACAGCTTTGGATCAATATGGTAAACTTTCTAGAGACTATAACTTTGCTGTACATATAATAAGTACTTACAAAGTTTTACCTAAAAAGATAGATTTATCAAACCGCATTCTTTTAGAAATGTATTTTAAAAACAGATGTAATATTTATTTATTTCTAAGCGGTATTACTGATAATCAATTGCGAGACAGATATATTAATCATATAGCTAGTACTACAAGCACTGCTTATGTCGAACTTTTTAAGGATATGAAATATTTCTTTAGGTTTATGAATGAGCATGGTTTATCCGCAAACGATGCATACATTTTCGTGCGACATGCAAGTCGCTTAACTAAATGTTTTAGTCAATGTATGACTGGAACCGGTTGTTCCATCAACTGCGCCCTAAGGAGTAGTGCAAAGAGTTAACAATTTGTATGGAAGCTCTCCAACAATG
>JACGYV010000033.1 GCA_014116815.1 Holosporaceae bacterium 'Namur' | reverse complement strand
AATATCTCCATGCGCGCAGCATGGTCAGTTCTAAAAGGAATTCCTGCGGTTGATTTTCTGCCTTTTCCTTATAATGAGAAAAACCTCAACATTATTAGTGATAATGTTATGAGGATTCAAGATTATTTATCGCGGCAAATATTAATAGAAAACCCTATGAGTTATTTTGAATTCAAAGGAAATATCACCGAGCCTGAATTTTTCATGAGATTGGTTGAAAGAACTGGATGTAGCTTATTACTTGACCTTAATAATATATATGCGAATTCAATTAATCATAACTTTAATCCAAAAAACTACGTGGATATTATTTCAGACAATATAATTAAAGAAATTCATATATCAGGGCATACTAAAGCCAAAGTAAACGGTAAGGAAAAAATCATTGATACATCCAACAATAAAATCAGCAAAGAAGTATGGGAGCTGTATTCTTATACTATTTTAGAAAAAGGGTGCATTCCTACATTAGTAAAATGGGACTATAATTTGCCTGAATTTGACGAGTTGTTAGCAGAAGTAAATAAATGCAATGAAATATTAAAATTGAATAGCTACAGAAATGCTGCTTAAGTTACAAAAGCACTTTGAAAGATATATTATTACCAAGCAGGCCTCAAAGCTTATATTAAAGCTGATCAGAAGTAGTGATCTTCCTAAAGAAGCCATGCTTGAAGTTTATAGAAATAATGTTATTAGCAGGCTGATAAGTTCTTTAAGAGATATATACCCTTTAAGTAATGACGCTCTCGGAGGTGAATTTTTTGAGCAGTTAGCTAAAGAGTTTATAAAAAAAGATTTAGCAATTTTGAGGTCCGATAATGAAAACGGCAGAAATCTGGCGGATTTTCTTTTAAGTTATAATCATGTTCATAAAATCGATTATTTATCAGACCTTGCAAGGTTTGAATGGTTGGTGCATGAATCAAGCAATGCTATAGAAGATTATCCGTTATTATTATGTATGTTAGACGGGATAAATGAAAATGATATCGATTTAGAACTGCGAGCCTCAGTTAGAATATTTCATTCCAACTATCCTGTTGATAAAATTTATAATCAAAAAATTGACTTAAAAGAAATTAAAGAAACCGGTCAGAAGGTATATACCCTGGTGGTTAGAAACAACTTTAAAATAGAGCTTTTTACACTTTCTGCTATAGAGTATCACTTCTTATTACTATTTATGCAAAAAGTTACCCTGGATATGATAATTATCGCATTACTGGAAAAGTTTAACACTACCGAAGATGAGGTGACGCAAATCCTGGAAAGATTATTATCACTTGGTATTTTCAAAGTAAAATATCTTATAAATCTATAAACTTTAATTGAAAATAAAACTTATAGTGGTACATTTGCTCAAAAATTGCGGTTAAATATAAATGCTGGTAAATCAGGTTAGAAAATCCTTCCTAGAATATTTTGAAAAGAATGATCATAAAATAATACCTTCCGGTTCTCTCGTTCCTCGCAATGACCCGAGCTTGATGTTTACCAGTGCCGGCATGGTGCCGTTTAAAAATTATTTTACCGGTGCTGAAGTTGCAGTTAATAAGAGAGTAAGCACGGCACAAAAATGCGTACGTGCCGGCGGAAAACATAATGATTTGGAAAATGTGGGTTACACGGCACGGCATCATACATTTTTTGAGATGTTAGGAAATTTCTCTTTCGGAGATTATTTTAAAGATGAAGCTATTTTACTTGCTTGGAACTATTTAACTAAAGAGGTCGGCTTAAATACGGATAAGATTTATATTACAATTTATCATAATGATGAAGAAGCTTATAAAATTTGGAAAAAAGTTACCGGTTTTTCTGATCAAAAGATAATTAGAATTGCCACGACCGACAACTTCTGGTCAATGGGAGATACCGGTCCTTGCGGCCCTTGCTCGGAAATATTTTACGATCACGGTGATAAATATTGGGGAGGGTTACCCGGAACGAAAGAAGCGGATGGTGATAGATTTGTAGAAATCTGGAACTTGGTATTTATGCAATATGAGCAGTTAGCCGACGGCTCCAGAATTACATTACCGAAACCGTGTATTGATACCGGTATGGGACTCGAGAGAATTTCAGCCGTACTGCAAGGCACTAATCATAATTATGAAACTGATTTGTTTAAAAGCCTTATCAAAGCTTCAGAGCAGATATCGGGCAATTATGAAAATCTTACTTCACATCGAGTTATCGCAGATCATTTAAGATCCGGTGCATTTCTTATTGCAGATGGAGTTTTGCCGTCTAACGAGGGTAGGGGATATGTTTTGCGAAGAATTATGCGAAGAGCTATGCGTCATATTCATATATTAGGTGCTAAGGAGCCTTTGATGCATAAATTAGTACGCACTCTCGTAAATGAAATGGGTGATGCTTACCCTGAACTGAAAAGAGCCGAAGCGGTTATTACTACAACTTTAAATCTTGAGGAAGTAAAGTTTAGAGAGACTTTGGATAGAGGATTAAAATTATTAAATTCAAATATTGAAAATTTAAGCGTAGGCGAAGAACTGAAAGGTGAGGTAGCATTCAAACTTTATGATACTTACGGGTTCCCGCTTGATTTAACTAAAGATATATTAAGATCCAAGCAAATCACGGTTGACGAAACCGGTTTTGAAAAAGAGATGGAAGCTCAAAGGAAAAGAGCCAGAGCCGCATGGGTGGGATCGGGGGAAAAAGCAACCGATGAAGTTTGGTTTAATATCCATGAAACTTCAGGTGCTACCGAGTTTTTAGGCTATGTGTCAGATGAAGCTGAAGCTATTGTGAAAGCAATTATTGTTGACGGTAAACCTGTGGAACAAGCTTCGGGTGGAGAAGCAATCATAGTTTTAAATCAAACCCCGTTTTATGCGGAATCAGGAGGCCAGGTAGGAGATTCTGGGTTCATTAACCAACATAAAGTAAAAGATACTAAAAAATTTGCTTCCCATATTTTCGGCCATATTACTGTTCTCAATGGAGAGATAAAATGCGGAGATACGGTACATGCTAAAATTGATGTTGAAAGAAGGGAAAGGATAAGAGCAAATCACTCCGCAACTCATCTACTTCATAAGGTTTTAAGAGAACAATTAGGCGAACATGTTACACAAAAGGGCTCGCTTGTTACCGCAGAAAAACTGCGTTTTGATTTTTCCCATGCGCAGGCTTTAAGTAAAGAGCAGATACAGAAAATTGAAAAAGAAGTGAACCGAATGGTTATTAAAAATCATGAGGTGCTTACGGAACTTTCTTCCATGGATAAAGCTATAGAAAAAGGTGCGATGGCACTTTTCGGTGAAAAGTACGGTGAGGAAGTAAGAACCATCGGTATGGGTGATTCTTTGGAGTTGTGCGGCGGAACCCACGTGGCAAGAACCGGAGATATCGGTCAGTTCAAAATTATTTCAGAAGAGGCTATAGCTGCGGGTGTAAGAAGAATTGAAGCGGTTACGGCGCTGGATGCTTTAAATTATGTTATACTTAAGGAAGAAATAATTAAAGACACTGCCGGCATGCTAAAATGCTCGGAAAATGATATACACGCAAGGGTGGAATCATTAATTGAAGAAAAACGAAAAGCTGAAAAAGAAATTTCTTCACTCAGGATAGCGCTCGCTTTATCATCGGAAATTACTTCGGAAGAACTCGGAAGCGTTAACTTCACGGTTAAAAAGCTTATAAATATTGCGCCTCAAGAGTTAAAAACCATTGCACTTGAAATTCAAAAACAAGCAAAAGAGGGGGTCATACTACTAACTACCACTTTTGAAGAGAGGGTATCGCTTATGGTGTTGGTGAGCCCCAATCTACAAACTACATATAAAGCCGGAGATATAATTAAAGCGGCTTTAGCCGAGATAGAAGGCAAAGGCGGAGGAAAAGCCGATATGGCTCAGGCCGGGGGAACTAAGGTAAGCGGTATTGATCAGGCTGTTGAGAAGGTAAGGGAGTTTATTTTACAATTAAAATAAACTAAGTACCTTCATATAAATTTAATATATTAAAAATATTAAAATACTTTTTTTATGTTAAAAGTAGCCTTCATGATAAATATTGTTGTGAAAAGTTAAATGTTAAATGGAAAATTTAATTATAAAACCGTTATAAAAGGCCGACAAATTGAGGTGCAAGATGTTCCTTTGAATATAGGGCTTCCTCTCATAGAAATAATTAAATCCGGAGATTTGGATCAAATAAGGGCTTATTTAGAGGATATTAATGATATAGAGGTGGTAAACCGTAATCAGCAAACTTTACATACTCATGCATATTATATTAATAACTATATTGTAAGTACTTTTAAAACCATAACTATCCCTTATAACAAACAACAAAATAATATAACTCTTCAATGGTTATATATTTCCTTATGCCACTTAGCTGCAATGAATAATAATAAAGAAATATTACATTATCTATTTCAAACTGTAAAATTTCAAAATTTTTCATTATCTTATCAAAATTATATTATCTTGAATGCTCTTGATGTTGCGCTTGAGTTCGGTAACAAAGAAACAGCAGCATTTTTATTGGAGAAAGGGGTAAGACCTTTATATAAACATCCTCTATGGGCAAAGAACAGAGATATGTTTGGAAGTGAAGAACCCTATTCATATTTATATAAAATAACATTATATAATGCTTTAAATAAAGAAAATATTTTTAAGTTATTTATAGGGCATTATAGCGGGTTACCTGCTGAGATAATTGAACATATTTGGTCATATAAAAAATATGCGCTTGAAAACATTGAACTCATGGTATCTTGCAGAGATGAAATAATTGAAGAAAGGAAAAATAGTGCTATAGTATGCGGTAGTATTTTTTTAGGAACTTCTTTGGGTTTATGGTTAGGGACAAGCTTAACCTCCCCGTTAATTACAACTATACTTTGCACCAGGGTTGGCTTGATGTATTTTGTATATAATACAGAATACAAGAAAAATGCACTAATATTTTCTGAAACAGTGAATTTTGCATTATTATCCTATTTCTTAGGAGGAATGGATTCAGTAGTAACAAATTTAATATCAATGGTTGCAGTTGAAAGATTCAGATCATTAGGAGATGAACTTAATAGTAATTTAAAACTTGCAGGAACAGCGCTTGCCGGAATAGTTACGTTTGCCGTTACTAATTATGCTTTTAACTATGAATATAGTTATCTCTCTTGTATTGGTTCATTAATTTTAATTTATGGGGTAGGAACAGGTATGAGTAATATATTGAATGCATCTGAAGGGCATGGATTAAAACCATGGCTTAACTACGGGATAAGTTTAATCCGCCCGGAAGTGGAAATATTTGCCGATGCTTCATATAAAACCTGCTTGCGTGCGAAAGATTATGTAATGAGAAGTGTAGAAAAATTTACCGATAAAATAGCAAAAAGCTCAAATAATTCACAGCTCAACGTAGTAGGAGAAGGAATAGCTCGTTAGGTTATTAATACTCTATTAAACTTAAAGTTTAGTTACATAACTTTGTATCGAAATATAATTTTAATATTTATATATTATAATGTTATATATAAATATTAGTGCACCGATAATAATGAAATCGCATGTAATTTTTGTTAAAGGATTTAAAATAAAAATTAAAAATCTCTTTTTCTATAATTTTGAAAAGGAAATAATTCATAATATTTTAAATAATGATATCGAAAATACTATCACTCGTTTTGAGAAGTATAAACGAGAATATGAATCTTATTCCGAATATGATGATAAAAAATATAATATAAATGCTAAGGACACTTTTTATATAAAAAAAGATAAACAAATAAAGTTATATTGGTCGTACGGAATTCTATTTTATTTAGCCGCGATTAATAACAGTAAAGATGTATTAAATTTTCATGCAAAATAAAATATTTGAAAATCTAACTACTACTGAAACTAAGCTCTATTATGAGCATATACTAAGAGTTTCTTTTGACCTTGCTCTTAAATTTAATAGTAAGGAAACGGCACTATTTATAATGGAAAAAGGAGTGAAACCTTTTACTAGACTAAGAGCCTTCCTTGACTTAGCACTTGAATATAATAAAAAAGAAAAGGTAATATCTTTATTGGAAGAGGGAATAAAACCTTTTTATAAAAAAGGTGATCACTATTCATATTTATATAAATTAAATTTGTATAACGCATTAACAGCAATTAATAATTTACCTGTATGCTTGGAATATTTTTCAAAAGCACCTTTGCCCAATGAAATGCTTCGTGAAATTGCTTCTTATATAAAACCTATATCTAAAGAAAATAAGGCGCTGATTGAGCCGCTTAGGCAGGAAATATATGAAGCGAGGGTAAAAACCTGCAAAAAAGCTATACCTCTATTATTTGGAACCGCTGTAGCTTTAGGGATGGGAATATCATTTTTACCTCTTGAAGCTACTATGCTGTGCGGAGTAGCGGGAATGATGTATTTTACTTATAATACCAAATTTGAAAAAGTAGGTATGCAACTAACAATTCCACTGATATTTATTATAATAGAGAGCAAAGTATCAGATATCAGTTCTGAAGCAGATCATATACCCCACTTGGGAGAAATTTTACTATATGGGATAACCGGATCTATACTATTACTACCCCATATAATAACCCAAGCAGTGGAAAAAGTAACAAGTATTAAACCGATTAATTATCCTGTATCCGCCCTAATACCTCCAATGATACCTAATTTAATCAACATTAGTATGTGTGGAAATTATTATCCTAAATTAGGTTTTGGGTTTAATTGCATGAATTTAAATCAACACTTACAGTCCATTGGAAGCAGCATAATTTTAAGTTCTTTAAGTTTAACTTGCGGTCTACTTTTTTATAATTATGGAAAACCTGTTATCAATAATATTGCAACTTCAACTGAAGAAGATAGAAAGATATTTGCCGATGTTTCATATAAAACTTGTATATCATTAAAAAACTATGCAATGAAAAAAGTAACTAAGTTCGCCGATAGAGTATCCAAAAGCTTGGAAAATTTAGCTGAAGGGGTGAGTGATTTACAATCAAGTGGGATAATGCGCTAAAACACAAAAGCGCATTATTTATAAAATGCGCTTTTGTTCAACTTAAAGGTATATTATAAAATTTTAACCTTATAAGCAGCATCAATTGATTCAGGCAATGTTCGCGTTCTTTCAAACTTACTAAGTAAAGGTAATATTACAAAGAAGTGAAAGAAGTACCAGGCCGTAGAGATTTGTCCGATTGTGATATAAGGTTCTTCAGGAGGGTTACCGCCGATATAGCCGAGTATCATGAAGTTAATGCAAAATATAAAGGTAAATATTCTGAATATCGGCCTGTAATTTGCACTCTTAACGGGAGAACGATCCAGCCACGGTAAAATAAAGAGCACAAGTATAGCGCCAAACATAGCAAGCACTCCGAGTAACTTATCTGGAATCGAACGAAGAATTGCATAAAAAGGTAGGAAATACCACTCAGGCACTATATGAGGCGGAGTAACCAACGGGTTAGCTTCTATATAATTATCCGGATGACCCAACTTGTTAGGTTCAAAAAACAAAAATGCAAAGAAGACCAAGAAGAAAATCCCGATACCGAAGAAGTCCTTTACCGTGTAATAAGGATGAAAAGGAATCGTATCTTTTTTAGATTTAACTTCCACTCCCGTCGGGTTATTAGAGCCGTGAATGTGGAGAGCAACAATATGGATTATAATTACTCCGACAATTACAAAGGGCAGTAAAAAGTGCAGGGCGAAAAACCTGTTTAAAGTCGGGTTATCAACCGAGAAACCGCCCCATAGCCATACAACTATGCTTTCACCAATAAAAGGAATCGCCGAGAATAAGCTGGTGATTACCTTTGCTCCCCAAAAACTCATCTGCCCCCATGGTAATACATATCCCATAAACGCGGTTGCCATCATAAGCAGGAAGATTAGAATTCCGAAAAACCAAACCATTTCCCGAGGTGCTTTATACGAACCGTAAAATAAGCTTCGGGCAATATGAAGATAAACTACGATGAAAAACATAGAAGCGCCCACCGCATGCATATAACGAATTAACCACCCGTAGTTAACATCACGCATAATATGCTCGACACTATCAAAAGCCATTTTTACATGCGGGGTATATTGCATAGCTAAAAATAAGCCGGTTAAAATTTGTATAACAAGAGCAAGCCCTGCAAGCGAACCGAAGTTCCATGCATAGTTCAAGTTCTTAGGCGTTTGGTATTCGGCATTATGTTTTATAAATGAAAAAACCGGCAAGCGGTATTCAACCCAGTCAAACACATTTTGAGCTATAGATTTTTTATCTTTAACTTTCATTTTTATAATTATCCTATTTTTATAGTAGTATCGCTAACAAATTCATAAGGAGGAATAGCAAGATTAGTTGGGGCAGGGCCTCTTCTTATTCTTCCTGAAGTATCATATTCAGAACCATGACAAGGACAGAACCATCCTTGGTAATCCCCTTTATATCCAAGCGGAACGCAGCCTAAATGGGTGCATACTCCAACTGTTATCAACCATTTTTCATGGCCTTTTTTTACTCTGTCCGAGTCATCTTGAGGGTCTTTCAACTCGGAAATTTGTACGGCTCTTGCTTGTTCGATTTCTTTATCGGTTCTGTGCCTTACAAACACCGGTTGCCCGCGCCACATAACGGTAACGCTTTCACCTTCATTAATTTTTGATATATCAACCTCTGTGCTGCCTACTGCAAGCACGGCTTTATCAGGCGCTAATGATTTTACAAAAGGAATAGCTGCGGTTGCAGCACCGGCACATGCAACTGCCGAGGCTGTAAGCACGATGAAGTCTCTCCTTGTAGTTCCGTCTTCATTAGTTTCTTCCAAAGTATTTTCAGTTATATTGTTTTCTTTGTTCTCAGTCATTTTCTTAATTTAAAATTAATAATTGGAAGTATAAGGAATGCACGATTTCTGTCAATTAGCTTATAAAAAAATATTATTTGGCAAGATAATATTCTTTGTACCAATCTACAAATAAAGGTATTCCCGTATATATATTAGTTGCCGGTATAAAGCCTAAATCCTGCTTAGCCTCACTTATATCGGCAAACGTTTCTTCGACATCCCCCGGTTGTAAGGGCTGATAATTAATTATTGCTTTCTTTCCTATGCATTCCTCGATAACACGGATAAATTCCTTTAAATCTTCAGCTTTGCTGTTACCTAAGTTATATACTTTATGCCCAATAAAGCTTGATTTAAGTGCTCCCATAACCCCGTAAACAATATCGTTTATATATGTAAAATCTCTTTTCATGTTTCCCATGTTGTAAACATCAATGGGCTTTTCTTCAAAAATGTTCTTGGTAAACTTAAATGGAGCCATATCCGGCCTGCCATAAGGCCCGTACACGGTAAAGAACCTTAAGCCGATAGAATTGATTCCGTAAAGGTGAGCATAAGTATAGCTCATCAGCTCGTTAGCTTTTTTAGTTGCCGCATATAATGATATCGGCTCATCCGTTCTATCCTGAGTAGAGAAGGGAAGTTTCTTATTATTTCCGTAGACTGAGCTTGAGCTTGCATAAACTAGCTTATTAAAGTTTGGTATATTGCGGCATAATTCAAGGATGTTTAAGTGCCCTTGCACGTTGCTTCTCTCATACTCAAAAGGGTTCTCAATCGAGTATCTTACGCCGGGCTGAGCCGCTAAATGAATGATATCCCTAAATTCATGCTTTTTAGCTAATTTGGTTAAAAAGCCGTAATCGCATATATCTTCCTCATAAAACTTAAAATTCTTATACCGCTTTAATAATTTAGTCCTGCTTTCCTTAAGCTGCTTGGAATAGTATTTATTTATATTATCAATCCCGACCACGGAAAAGTTTTGCTCGAGAAGATATTTGGCAACATGAAACCCGATAAAGCCGGAGCACCCGGTAACTAATATTTTAGATCGGTCGATAACATCTTCTATAACGTCATCCAATTTAGCAGCTATATCTATTGCGCCGGACAGCGGAATTGCTCCTATTCCGGCAGCAGTACCTGAGAAAGAAGATTTTAGCATAGAGTTTTCAGATATAGAGGAATTTTCCCTTTTTAAGAGTTTTGTTATACTATCCATTTAGTTAGCAACATTTTTTATGATGAAAATAAAGGATATAAGCTTTATGTCAATTGTGAAGTAGTAAGAATTTGAAGGAGGAAAGTCATATCTATGAGTAGACTAAACAAAAAGGGTAAAGCCTAAAACTTTACCCTCCTTGTTGTGAACTTTAATTATATAAAACTTTCTATAAAACTATTTATTCTCTTTATCTTCTTCTTTGTTTGTATAAGAAGAAGAATGAGCCATTTGCTCTTTACGCGCATTACCGCCTTTTTCACCTATATCATGATAAAATTCGCTTCCGTAAGTTTCTTTAGTAACATTACCGCCGATTTTACCGCCTTCATGACCCATTGCCGCATAATTATCATGCATTTTTTTCTTTTCGTCTGCACTTAAATTCTCTGAGGTTTTATTCTTATTATTTTCATTAACTGCCATAACTAAGTACCTCCTTTAAGCTATTAATTAATCTTTAAGACGTATAATTAATTAACCACAGGTAAACAAACTTCGGTACATTAAATAAATTAAATTTTTAACTTATACATAAAGTTATGATTATGAATCACCTTCAAATCCTTCGATATTCATAGGTAAAGCTAAATTAGGGAGTGAAAAGTCCTTAACCTGACATTGTTTATAAGGAAAGTACTCAGGTTGCGTCGGGCAAATATCCGATTCCAAACCAAGAAGTTTTTCAATATTACTTGTCTTACTGAAGGCGTCGGCAGCTTCAAATTTTAATAAAATTGATTGGCATTTTTCTTCAATAACTTTATTACTTCCAGGCAATATTTTTAATATTTCATCTTTAAGTTCAACAAAAGCAATTTTATTAAGAAGTTTTTGGTCAGGAATATTTTGATAGATTTCTAACTTATGTTTTACAATATGACTATAATATAAATCTCCATTTGTGATCTCTTTCTTAGCAAATTGTTTATCAATATATTCTAAATCTTCCGGTTGCAATTTTATTTTATCCTGATTAGCATATAAAAATCTGACTAAGGCGGGCGTATAGGTTTTAATGTAGTCCTGTGTCTGTTCGTAAAGCTTCATATATTCGTTATTGGATCCGATTTTAGCAAAGTCGATTTTTTTGTAAGTATAGCCTTCTTGGTCACCAATATCGCAATCATTACAAAAAAATCCATAATGGAGTTAACAATAATTCGGGTAATTTAATACAAATTTAATTGTAAAATATGGTTGTCAAGTATACTTACCGTGAGTATGCAAGTTAATTAGGAGCAATTATGAATTATTATGATATTTTAAAAGTTGAACATAATGCGACGGAGGAAGTGATAAGAAAATCTTATTATAAAGCAGCCCGTAAGTCACATCCTGATAAAAACCCAGAGGACAGGGAAGCTGCGGAAGAAAATTTTAAAAAAATTGCTGCTGCATATGAAGTCTTAAGTAACAGAGAATTGCGCTTAGAATATGATACTTATTTGTTACAGGAACGGAGCAGGTCTAAACAAAAGGCATACCAAACAAACGCAGAGAAAGCAGGTAACTACTCACCGAGCGAAAACCAATGGCAAGATCCGGATATGGATAGAGAACGTGCAGAGCAATTACTTAGAGATATAACTAAGGTTATGGAAAGCTACATTGAAGAGCAAAAGCGCAGACATGAGTTAGGTAAGCAACTTGCTAATGCGGCAAAAGAAGGTAACTGGCAGCAGGTGAATAGCTTGTTTAAAGAAGGTGCTTTTTTAGATGAATTATCCGATGAGAGCCGAGCGGTATTGCATTATGTAGTTGAGAAAGGAGATTTAAAACGCATGCAAGCATTAATAGAAAATGGAGCAAATATTGATGTTCAGGACGGGTACGGTAATACACCGTTACATTATGCCGCCAGCAAGGGAGACATTAAGACTTGCCGTTATTTAGTAAGTAACGGTGCTAATTTATATTTGCAAAATTATAGGAATAAGAATACACCATTGCATTCCGCACTTAAAAACGAACATATTGATGTGGCTCTTTTTCTAGCCAAGTACCCTACGGAAGGAGGGATTATTTGGAAAACAAAAAGTCATGATTTGCAAGATAAGGAAGGAAATACTCCTTTGCATATTACTTTAGAAAATCAATACTATGACCTGGCAAATGAATTGCTGCGTCAAGGTGCAAAAGTTGATATTCAAAACAATAAAGGATTTAAGCAGAGTAGTTATCTTGGTATAGTAGGGTCTCATACGACAAAGATATTGCTGGAAAGAAGAATTAATGATGTAGCTAAAGAAAGTTCATCATGTATAACAATGTAAGTAATAAGCATAAGCAACATCATTGTATAATATAATCCTCATGATTTAAGGTAAAAACATGATAATATATTTTTATGAAAAATAGTTGCGGTAAAACTCATATAATTCAAGCCTTTACGGAATCGCTATAGCTGATACTAGTAATCAGTGTGCACTTAATGAACCATGCTCGTTTGACAATTTAAGGCCTATGTTTATCTTAAAGCCTAACCCATTTATGATACTTCCTATGGTATCAAGCTTAGGATTCCCTTTATTAGAAAGAGCTTTATATAAATTCTGCCTATTTAAATGCGTCTTTTTAGACAACTTACTTAACCCTCCTTGTGCTATTGCAATCACTTTTATTGCATATAAAAAAGATGTTTTATCGTGATCTTCAATAAATTCGTTAATAGCTACCTCCAAGTACGCTTGTGCTTCTTGTGGGTTCTTTAATCTTTCAACTAATAATTCATCATAATTTCTAAATGTGTTACTCATTTGTGCTCCTTCTTAAATAATTTTCATAATATTCTTTCGCTATTTCAATATCTTGTCTCTGATTACTCTTATCTCCTCCCCAAAGTAACACTACTACTTTATTACCTTTCTCACCACAATAAATCCTATATCCTTTTCCATAATCAACCTTAAGTTCAAATAGTCCCCCACTTAAATACCTATGATCACCATAGTTACCCTGCACCAATCTATCTATTCTTCTTAAAACCTTTACTCTAGCGGTTATATCTTTTAAACTATCTAACCACCGGTTGATCGGTTCCTTGCCATTTGTATTATAAATCTCAATTACTTTTTCAGTAGCAGCTTTATTCATTTATCATTCTTTGCTTAACAATTACATTGTATACTACACGCGACATTAAATCAATAAAATAAATAAGGATTCTAAATACTCGTGGTTTGTATAGGCCTACAGGCGTGATAGTTTCCAGCTACCGTTGGAATTGTTTCTTACTTGGCTTTATATTCTTAGAAAAAACTTTGGGGTTTTCTTTTGTGAACTTAAAAATATGAGAACTTGGGAAATTAAATTTTTGAGATACTTTAAAAGAAATGAGCATTGGCCTCCTTTAAAGCCATTAGAAATTAAAGACATTAGAAGGGGCTATAATCTTTCACAAAGGGATTTTGCTTCGATGTTAAATATTAGCATCAGAACATTACAAAACTATGAGATAGGACATAGGCTACCCTCAAGCATTGCTTGTGCCTTATTTGGGGTATCAGCAACATTTCTGCGAAAAGGTACGGTCTTAAATTTCAAGAGAAAAAGATGATGTAATAACTACACTTGCTTCCCGAAAATTATTCCTACCCATGCAAAAGCAATGCAAAGAATTATATATTGATGACAAATGGTTAACACATATTTCTCTATTGCCTTATAGACATGTTATACCAATGGGAACATATTTTGTTGATAGTATTAAAATTTAAGACCGTACCTTTTCGCAGAAATGTTGCTGATACCCCTATTTAAATTCGCAAAAGAAAATCCTAAAGTTTTTTCTAAAAACATAAAGCCAAGTAAGAAACAATTCCAACGGTAGCTATAATATATTATGCTTATTTATTATATTTGTTAAACTACATTAATTCTAGTTAGCCGCATTCTATCTGGGTTATACGCTACTTATGTCGAGTAGACTAAAGGAACTTCCCCCTT
This sequence comes from Holosporaceae bacterium 'Namur', assembly GCA_014116815.1. GTDB lineage: Bacteria > Pseudomonadota > Alphaproteobacteria > Rickettsiales > Midichloriaceae > Jidaibacter. Next base: position 94 of record JACGYV010000033.1, on the reverse strand, counting down.
AGCCTCTCACAGAACCGTACGTGAACCTCTCGACTCATACGGCTCATATCAAGCGAACACGCCTTTTCTACCTTGTTTCCAATGTTCAAATAAT